>JAQWBP010000060.1:5108-8248 GCA_028706315.1 Syntrophomonadaceae bacterium | reverse complement strand
AGGTTGCTCTAAATTATTAAGTTGAACACGGCCTGCCAGTATATCCCGGACGGTTATGATCCCAAGATATATCAGGAACCCGCCTCCCAATATGGATATAATCCTGGTAACCCCAGGCTGGCTCAGATACACGGCCGCACCAGCCAGTAGAGCTAATACCAGAATTAATTCAAGAATAGCATGCCCGAGCACTATTAAAGGCCCGGCAATAAATCCACGGCGGGCACTTTCAGTAATCGTTAAAGTCAATAAAGGGCCCGGCATCATAGCTCCTGATAGTCCAACAATAAATGCTGTAACAAACAAAGCAGGAATCTGCATTAAATACGTCCTCCCCAGTAGTAGTTTTTACTAGATAAATGCGCTTTCCATATAAATTTTATCATAGATTATAAGCCGCTGAAAAAATGTTAGGCAAGTGATACTTACAATCCCTGTTTTTTTCCATAAAACCAAAAATGGAGAATCTAGCAGAATTAATCTACCATATTTCCCATTAATAATTTACGATGAGTTCATACCTATCCAGAATTCTTATTACTCTAATGCTATTTCCTGTATTAGTAAAAGAATTGCCAGGTTGTTAAAGTATTTTTGCCTTATATAATCGATTTTTTTCGTCATTATGTGTCAAACTTAATTCATTGTGATATAATATATGGGAGGATTCTTGCTAGATGATATTTTTCTTTACGACTTTTTGGTTTGCATCACTCGAAGGATATGGACAAATTTCATGGCAAAGATTGCAGAATTTTTATAACAATTATTGTAGCTAAAGCATAAGTACCTTTCAGACATAACTACGCCGCTATAGTAGTAATAGGTAGCAATAATATTGGCAGTAAGGTACATCACTGCAGCGTTATTAATTTTGATAAGCACTTGCTTAATTCTCCTATATATGAACCTCGGGGCCCCCCCCCGGGGTTCCTTTTTGTCTATCTATCGGCCTGATTTCCAGGCGAAAATCCTAACCCCCGCAGAATACCAAGCATAAATATGGAAAGCAACCTTAGCATAGCAACTCTGCTGCGCAGGGCAGCGTAAAATAAAATGTTGTGCCCTGCCCTACACTACTCTCAACCCATATCTGTCCCTTATGGGCCTCTACATAACTCCGGGCAATGGCCAGGCCCAGGCCCGTCCCACCAGACTTGCGGTTGCGACTTTCGTCAATCCGGTAAAAACGTTCAAATATATTAGGCAAATCTTTGTCACTTATCCCCGACCCATTATCGGCAATGGAAAAAGCGATACGGTTTTCCTGGCGCTTTATGGTAAGTATTACTTCCCCTCCGGAAGGAGTATGATGCATAGCATTAGTCAACAAGTTAATCAGGACCTGGGTCAAACGATTAAAATCAGCTTTAACTTCCTGCAATCCGTCCTCAATTTGAACCTGAAATTTAATGTTATCTTCCTCCATAGTAAGGCGCAGTGGCAGTAATCTTTCCACCAGGTCGTTAATCTTGATAACAGTTTTATTTAACTTAAGTACACCGCTTTCGGCCAGCCCAATAGTTTCCAAATCACTGACCAACCGGGTGAGCCTAATCGTCTCATCAACTAGGGTACTGCTAATCTCTTCATTTATTTCTAATTTGCCGCTCTGGATAGCCTCCAGCTGCCCCCGGATAATACTAAGCGGGGTTCTAAGTTCGTGGGCAATATTCGAGATCAGGCGCACTCTGCTTTCCTCATGCTCCATTAACTGCCGGGCCATGGTATTAAAATCTGTAGCTAAAGAAACAAACTCTCTCTCTCCGCGTGGTTCTAACCTGGTACCCAGATTTCCCCGAGCTACTTCGTGAATAGCAGAAGATAAATCTGCCATCGGCCGGGTAATACTGCGGGATAAAAAAAGCCCCAGCAAGAAAGCTAGAAAAGCTACGATAATTATACTTATGGAAATATTCTTGTTTATATTAGCAAGAAAGTCGTTTTCTAATGAAACTATACCGGCCTGCAAAGGGCTTGATACATAAAGAGTTCCAATCTGGTTTCCCCCACTAAAAAGAGGATAAGCCAGCAGATTTTTACGCAAAAGTTCCATCTTCTGGCCAGTAAGAAGGTCGGCTGAATCGGCTACAATAATACTCTCTTTATCAGCTATTATGATTCTCCGCCCCATCTGCACTGCCTGAAAACGGCGACCATGTCGGAAATTATTTCCCGCAACACCCGTATCCATAATAAAGCTTTGCAGTCCCTCTAAAGTGCCATATTCCTGGTAATAGTTTTCAATATTCGGAGCATACTTTTGTGCCAACACCTGGCTGCTGCGGTCAAGATAGCTGCTAAACTGCTTTTTGCTGATATACAACATAGTTAAACCAGAAAAGGCTGCAGAAATGACTGCTACAAGTATAATAATGGCAGTTACACGCCTGGTTAATCCGCCCTTACCCATTATTGTTACCCGCCTCTATCAGTTTATAGCCCACCCCGTAAACTGTTTTGATTTCAAATGCTGCGGCTAAAGGCTCCAGTTTACGGCGCAGGTTATTAATATGAGTATCAATAGTCCTTTCGTAGCCTGCGTAGATATCACCGTAAATTCTCTCCAAAAGCTGCAGGCGTGAAAATACCTGCCCACTATTTTCCGCTAGCATTACTAGTATTTTGAACTCGGTACCTGTAAGCGGTAGCAGTACATCACCAATAAAGGCTTCATACCTGCTCAAATCTATTCTTAAATTTTGTAAAACTATTTGTCGCTCACTACTATTATTGCTGCTGCGTCTTAACACTGCCTTTACCCGGGCTATTAACTCCCGGGGTGAAAACGGTTTAGTAACATAATCATCCGCACCTAATTCTAACCCCAGTAATTTATCTATTTCATCAACTCGGGCCGTTAACATAATAACCGGCGTATTATCTTCGCTTCTTATCTTTTTTAATACTTCAATTCCTGACCTAACCGGAAGCATAATATCAAGCACCACCAGGTCGGGTTTATATTCACTCCACAACTCTATAGCCTCATCGCCATCTCTGGCCGGGATAGTATTAAAGCCCTCCCCGGTAAACTGCTCACACAACATCTGGCGCAGCTGTTCTTCATCTTCAACAATTAACAGGTTATACATATCTTCCTCCCGAACAAGTATTTTCATAGCCTGATAACTCACTAA
>JAQWBP010000060.1:0-5008 GCA_028706315.1 Syntrophomonadaceae bacterium | reverse complement strand
CAGTAACGGCTAATACTTTCTATTCAGGATAAATGTTGGATCGCACAAAACATTTAGTATATTGGCAATATTATCTTTCCACTGGCTAAAACTTTATGTTTATAATGAAGAAAGTCTTATTATCGGCAACCTTCTAAAGTTAGTATTCGCAGGTAGCGTGGAGGAGATTTGGAATGAAAAGCAGGAAAATATCCGCTATACTTATCCTAATCGGCGGCCTGGCTATGTTTTATGGCCTACAACGTGGTGAAGCAACCGCAGTAATGACCAAGGCCATCCGTATATGCCTGGAATGTATTGGTATTGGATTATAACCTCTTACACCCCACCAAACAGCCCATTTTCATAGGTGGTTGTGCCCTGCATGGAGGTTAATAGAGTAAGAGAGGATAACTTTATGGATATCAGACGTATAGTGCAATGGATTTCTGCCATTATAAGTAATGCCTATTATAAAGGTTATACTACCCTTAGCATATATCAGGGACCGGCTAAAAAAGCTTGTGTGCCCTTTTTAAACTGTTACTCATGTCCGGGAGCCCTTGGTTCCTGTCCCATAGGCGCTATGCAGTCACTACTAGCCTCTTTGCCACATCAGTTTTCATTTTATGTGGCGGGATTACTGACTGCAACGGGAGCTGCGGTAGGTCGGTTCGCATGCGGCTGGCTGTGCCCCTTCGGCCTTTTTCAAGAACTGCTGGCCAAACTAAACCATAAAAAATACGCTATACCGGCTGCTTTAAAAAAGCTTAAATATATTATATTAGTACTTACTCTCTTATTACCAGTTATCTGGGTTAATGAAGCAGGTCTGGCCAGCCCCTACTTCTGTAAATTTCTCTGCCCGGCAGGTACCCTGGAAGCAGGTTTACCATTGGGACTGGGCAACCCAGAACTTAGCCCATTGCTAGGCAAGATATTTACCTGGAAAGTGATTTTATTAATAATTTTTATAGTAGCATCTATTTTTACTTTTCGCCCATTCTGCCGGACCATATGTCCCCTAGGTGCATTTTATGCACTTTTTAATCCGATAAGCATGGTAAGATTAGAAACAAACTCAACTAGTTGCATAGCCTGTGGCAAATGCAGCCAGGCCTGCCCCATGGATATTGATGTTGAATCAAAACCTAATGACCCGGAATGTATTCGCTGTTTAAAATGTAAAAATGTATGTCCGACAGGTGCACTCTATTTTAGTACCAAACCTGCTCCTAAAAACATCCTGGAAGATAATACCCTAGGAGATAACCGGCAATAATGTTATTAAACCAACGTAGCGATTCATGAAAGGGGAATGAATATGTTTAAGCCAAAACCAACTTATATGCTCTCATTACTAGTAATTGCATTACTTGTTCTTGTAACTGGTTGCCAATCAGCACCTGCCCCCGAGAGCAGCGATAGTCCGCAAGATACAAGTGCTCCATCATTCACCCTGGTTGAACTACAATCCGAAAAAGAAGTTAATTTCCCCGCAGACTTTAGCGGGAAAAAAACTGCCCTGGTCTTCTTTTCCCTGAGTTGACCCTCCTGTGTTGACGAAGTGCTGCAGTTGCAGCCGGTACTAGAAGACTGGAAACAACATAACTTTGAGCTTATCATTATTACCTCTGATAAACCTGATGATATGAAAGAATTTATGCAAAAGAATAACATCCAGGCGAAGGTTCTACTTGACAGCGAATATACTGCCAGCAAACAATACCGCGTACAGTATATTCCCACTGATATTCTAGTCAACGAACAAAGCCAGATTGATCAGCAATTTGTAGGCTGGCAAGGGGAAAAATCTATGGCAGTCATAGAGAAATGGCTTAAAGATTAGCAGTCACACTGTTTGAATGTACCCCTCCGGGGTACATTCAAACTAACTCCTATTACTCTAGATCGGTAACCTTCTTATCTTCTGAAATACTGACACTGCCAGATAAGACATTACTGAGACAATGATAATAGTTGCCCCGGATGGGACCTGAAAAGTGTAAGAAAGCCAGAGCCCTGTAAGGCTAAAGACAATACCCAGGATAACTGATATCGACATAACCTTTTTTAAATTGTTAGTAAATTGTCTGGCAATTGAAGGCGGGGCCGTTAACAACGCAATAATCAGTATTATACCCACCACCCGGATCAAGACTACTACCGTTAGAGCAATTAAAATATACAGCGTATATTCGAGTATAATGGTAGGTATTCCGATTACTGTAGCAAACTCCTCATCAAATAAGTACGCTTTAAAAAGATTGAAAAAAGCCAGTATAACGAAAACAATAATACAATTAAGAGTAATTATAATCTTTAAATCCAGCTGCGATACAGTTAATATATCCCCAAATAAATAAGAATTCATATCGGGCGGATATCCTGGAGTAAAAGCAATAAAAAGTATGCCTAGAGCCATACCCAGCGACCAGAACATACCTATCAAAACATCAGAGCTGATTTTAGTAGTTCTTTGTATCTTAGCAATAATACATGCGGCTAAAACCGAAAAACCCAGGGCGCCTGTTATAGGTTCAATCCCTAAAAAGTATCCCAACCCAATGCCGCCAAAAGCCGTATGTGCTATACCTCCGCTCATCATTACCATTTTCTTTTCTATGATAATAGTGCCTATAATCCCACAGGCAATACTGGCAAGAGCTGCACTTAGTGCAGCATTCTGCAAAAACTGATACTGTAATATAGCATTAATCATTATTTAATCCTCCAGATGCTCGCCTACAACTCGATGGGGAATACCATGAGCGATTAACTCTACCGGACAGCCATAAGTCTGACCCAGCACTTCGCTGCTTAATTCAGGCTCCCCATGGTAATGTAAAGAGGTATTCAGACAGGCCAGACTTTTAATATGGGAAGATATAACGCCCATATCATGGCTCACCATTACGATAGTTATAGCCTTATTTAATTCTTTGAGTATGGCATAAATCTGACTTTTAGAACGTGAATCCAGACTGGCCGTAGGCTCATCAAGCAAAATAATCTCCGGTTTAAGCGCCAAAGCTCTAGCAATTAATACCCGCTGCATTTGACCACCTGATAATTGACCAATCTGGCGGTCACGTAATTCGTAAATATCCAACTGCTGCATAACTTCCCGGGCCACCTGCACATCTTCACTACTGTAGTGGTGAAAAAAACCAGATTTCCGCGGCAAACAGCCCATTAATGCTACATCCCGGACATTAATAGGGAACTGACGATTAAATTTGGAAAACTGCGGTACATAGGCTAATTTCCCCCCAGCTTTACCGGGAGGAAGACCCAGAATGCGCACCTCGCCTGCTGAAGGATTTAAAAGTCCCAGGATAACTTTTAAAAGCGTACTTTTACCTCCACCATTAGGTCCGATTATCCCAAGAAAATCCTTTTCCTTTACCTGCAGACTAATATCTGATAAAGCACATACATTTTCGAAATAAACACTAACATTACTAATTTCTATAACATTCTGCATAAAACCCACCCCTGACTCTACTGTAAAACACTGGCAAAAACCTGGACTACTTTTTTCATATTATTTATATAATCAGGAGCCAGAGGATCTACCTGTTCAGTACGTCCGCCAATTTCTTCTGCTATAGCATCTGCCTGTTTACTTGCGATAGATGCCTGGTAAAAGATTACCTTAATATTTTCCTGACGGGCAGTATCAATAATATTCTGAATACTAGTCACTGTTGCCTCTTTGCCTTCTTCTTCAATGGCAACCATTTTCAGACCATAATCATCAGCAAAATAGCCCATGGCCGGATGGTAGATAATAAAGGTCTTGACTGGCAAGTCCTTCAAAGTAGTGTTAAGCTCCTGGTCTAAATTCGCTAGTTGGCTAATATACTTATCGGCATTTTCCTTATATATTTTTTCATTCGCCGGGTCAATGGCACTAAGTTCCCGGGCAATAACCTTAACCATAACCTGGACTCTTTTAGGCGACATCCATATATGCGGGTCACGCTCACCCGGAGCAAACTCGCGGTCAGGATAAACACTGGCTACTTCTGCAGGCAGGTCAACTACTTTTACTTTTTTATTTATATCTTTTAGTCCGGGCATTATATTAGCCGTCTCAGTCGGTACTCCAATAGAAAAATACAGAGATGCCCTGCTTAACTTCTGCATTTCCTGCGGAGAAGGAGCATAATTAGCCGGACTATAGCCTGGAGGTATCATAACTACTGTATCGACCAGATTACCGGCTACCGCCTTTACAAAACTCTCCTGAGGGACAACCGATACAGCAACAATCGGCTTAGTATCATTGCCCGCGGAAGATTCTACACTCGGGCTCTTTGCACACCCGATAAGGGTAGATATATATACTAGCAGGCATAATGTAACAATTAATACTTTCCGGTTTCGGGATATTGGTATCATTTAACTCTTCCTTTCTGACTACTTTTTAACCTAGTGATTACTACTTTCTGTTAAAACTGCTTATCCCAGATTATGAGCTATTTCCGTATTATTTATTATTGATATTTATTCCTAATTAGTCAAGCCTATTAATTGATAATCGTTACTATTTATTATGACCTTTATCACTGAAGTTTAACAAAGAATTAAAATTCGGTTGCGGCGATACGCGGCAATTTAAAGTTGATTCCACTGCGGAAACCCCTAAACTGCCTGTTTGAATGCATAAATATGTAAAGCGACGTTAACGGAGCATGGTAGAAACACCCTGCGAAGGCGCCGCAGCGGAAGGGGGCGAGCGACAAGGACGTCGCGAGCGGGTACTGAACACGGATGTGAATATACCCGGTACCCCTGGAGCTGCAAGACAAGCAGATGGTGTTTCCCATGCGGAGAGTAGTCGCCGGAATATTTATGCATTCAAACTAACGCTGTATAACTTTTTGCAGGGGAATCAAAGTTAGATAACAAATAGGAAGAGCTTATAGAAGAGGGAATTTGATATGCAAAGTGCTATCAAATTCCCCGTAAAAGGTGTGATTATAAGTGAAAAGGGGTAAGTTAAGCTGACCTGGTTTTGGCC
>JAQWBP010000023.1 GCA_028706315.1 Syntrophomonadaceae bacterium | reverse complement strand
GGCTTCCAATAGTGACCTGTGGGTTCCATTCCTACGATAACATTGTCAAATCGCTTGTTCTTGCAAATGGCCTCAATGCTTGCTAGAATACTGTCAAAGCCGTTTTTATTATTGCGGAATTTAAGGGTTTTTCCTAATTCCAAACCACGATAATTAACAAACCTGGCCCATTGAATTTCTTTGGCAATGTCAACTCCAACAACCAATGTGTTTGGTGTTACTGCTTCCAATTTAATATTACGGTCTTTCATTTGCTTAAAACCCTCCTGATTTAATGATTTTTGTGCGTTTTGCTTGGCACACTCAAATCATATCAGGGGGTTTTTTAATTTTCAAAGACCATTTCATGGATTACAGGAATGCTTTGTATTAAGTATCTAGTAGCTTTCATACTTCAATTATCCTAAACCCGAGTGACATATAGTTGTCACTACAGGTAAATTTTTGTAGTTATTTCCGACCAATATGTATGACAAACTATAGCTATCTGTTCAAAATTGAAACTCCTCACTCATCTACTTGTTATACAACCCCACCACACTTAGCGCGTGTTTCAGGACTCGTTGGCGTAAAGATTCTGGTTCCAGAACTTCTACTTCATTTCCCCATTGTAAAATCCAGCTGGTTAATTCTATTAATCCGCAAACATCATAGTTAACAATAATCGAACCATCTGGACATTTTTCTTCAATATTCTGGGTACGGTGATATACCAGGTTTTCCACCCTTCTGGCTACCCTGGGGGAAAATTTTAGTTTTACCTTCTGTACCGGATCATTGTCAAATACACCCCAACTACTTCCTATATGGTCACTTATAGAAAATTTCTCTGGATAGGTAAACCTCTCATCTGTCCGGGGATAGATGGCTAAGATCTGGTCTACCCTGAAGGTACGGAAATCTTCGCTGTCGGGGATACGGGCTACCACATACCAGACATTGCGCTTACAAATCATTCCTAGTGGTTCGAGTAAGCGCTCAGAAACTTCTCCGGTAACTTTTTTGTAGGTGATTTTAATGCGATAGCTTTTTACTACAGATGTGATTAGTTTGGTAAGGCAGTCCCCAAATTCTTGCGGTTTGGCTAGAGTGTCACCGAGTACATAAATTCTATCTTGCAAAGTATTTACTACTTTAGGTGAAGGACGAAAAAAAGCCTTCGCTAGTTCTATCCTGGCACCAGTTGTAGCCTGTTCCAGTAAAGTATTGCTAAATAGCAGCATGCTAACATAGACTGCCGCCGCACTCTCGCGCGATAGCTTAGGAAGGTAGCTTTGTTTAAGACAGTACTTTTTACTGCCGGTAGCCGGACGATCAATGGCTATACCTATACGCTCCATCTCTTCCAAATCCCTTTGAATCATACGGGTCAAAGTATTTTTAGCTGCTGGTTTTCCCCCGCTCAGCTCGATCAATTGGCTGTAACTATCTCGTAATCCATCCATCGAAATCCCACCATACGGTATAGCACTATGCAGACGATGATATAAATAAAGCAGACGCTCGGAAGGTTTTGGTATCCTTGTAGTATTGGCTTTTTTAGCTAATACCTTTTCTACATCCTTAAGTTTTAACCGGGCATTATTCTGTTTAATATAAAATTCCTTATTTACGCAAATAGCGTTATCTTTCCTCAGCCCATACAGGAAACTATATAGACTTGCTCTACTTAAATTTAGTTCCATCATTATTTTCTCTTCATCTACATCTTTATTAGTAATTAGATAATTTCTAAGCATGCCTGTTTGAGCTGCGATATTAGCTGTCATGTTAGCTATTCTCATTTTCTTATCCCCACCTCCGAAACAACCTTATATTTAGCCAGTGATTTTACGTTTTGATAGTTGACTTCACTTCTTACAATATTCTCCATGCGCATGGACATTCCTACCTATATTTTACTTTTTTGTTGTAGGGATGCATTATTTGTTGAACTTTCCAGTTAGTTTCACTATTGGTGCTGTATGGAAGGTAATGTACGGGTTAGATATAATACGGTAGGGATGATGTGGATTAGAGAAAATTATTTTATGCTAAATTTAAAAAAACCCGGGCTGAGCCCCGGGTTTGTCTTTATAAAAATTTCCTGACCGCTGAGCATAATCGGTAGGTACGCACGGCAGAGGGTCCTGATGTATCCAGGAGGTCATGGGCTATCGGGCGGTAGCCTTGCTGACTTACTTTATTATCTGAGAGGTAGGCGGCGAGAAGTCCCTCCACAATTGTTTTATCAAAGGTGCTGGAAGGCAGCAGGTCGGCACAGCGGTGTGCTTCTTGGATAAATAGTTTTAATCTATCTAGCATTTGTTCGGTGCTTTCATAATAGAAGGTAAAGTTTAAGTCGCCGCCTTCACAGTCTTCTTGCTGGTCGATGAAGTAATCGAGGAGTATATGCAGTCCGCAAATCCAGGGGAAATAGGCTTTAACCACCTGCTGACATTGTTTTTTATCTATGCTCTCACACGTCGCCAGCCCAAATAAGGCAAATAATGCCAAGGTGGAGCCGCTGGCAGCTGCGAATTCCTGCCATAGTATCCCGGGATATTGAGGAAGATTTTCTTGTACCCATTGTTTTAGTTCTTGCTCTCTTATGTCTAAGGCCAAATGTTTTTTTACCTGCAGTTGGATGTATAAATCTGCCAGTCTCATAATATCGGGATAAACTACCTGATAAGATGGAAGTACTTCTACACAGGACTGGCATTTTCTAACTAGTTCTTGGAGGTATCCTCCGTCTTCATGTATGGAGTAGCGGGCGTAATAATCTTTTGGTATATTGCCTGGGGTTAATGCATCAATTAGTGATTGGTGAAGTAGTAAAAAGGCATCACCATCTGTAGAACCTGCTCGGTCACAGAGGTTATCCAGGTAATCGCAAATAGTCTGATAGGCGGTAATTAACTGGAGTAGTTGAGATTCACTCTGGGGATAGGGTACTGCATAAACTGCACCTCCCTGGCAATGAAACGCTTTATGTTTGATACTGGCCAAGGCTTGCTGGCGCAGGTTGATATCAGGAATAGCTTGCGCCTTTTTTTCCCAGGTTTCTAATAACTTTTTTGCCCGGGGAATAGTTATAAAGATATACCTGACTAATATGCCGACCTGACTAGTTTCTAACGGCTGATAATTTAAGCTAACTTCCTGGTTATCCAGTTTAATATGAGGTTCCACTAGTTGACCTCCTGTCTTCCCCATTAAGTACATTTAGTTTTTGATAGTATTCTTCTAATAGGTAGGTACTTAACTCTTTTAACCCCTTTACTCCATTAGAGGGCGGCAATTTATCAATTAGTTCCAGAGCTAGTTGGAGAAACATGCGGGAGTATTTGATAGAATCATTTATAGCTCCGGTCTTTTGCAGGATTTCTAATATACGAGGCATTTTATCAGAAGATAACTCTTTATTTTGTAAAAGGGAACGTAATTTTAGCCCGCTCTCCTCATCTTTTAAGCCCAGGATAACTGGAAGGGTTATGTTACCCTGCAGCAAGTCACTGCCCGCAGGTTTTCCCAGTGTACTAGTGTCAGAAACGAAGTCTAAGACATCATCAATTATCTGGTAAGCATATCCTAAACATAGCCCATACTGCTGCAGCAGAGTCATTTGTTCTTCAGGTAGGTTACTGCCCAAGGCTCCAATTTTGCAACTGGCGGCAAAAAGGCAGGCAGTTTTGCGGTAAGTTTTATCGTAGTACTCTTCTTCGCTTATATTTATGTTATAGAGCATAAATAGCTGCTTTATTTCTCCAGAACACATTATTTTGATAGTATGACTGAGTGTATCGGTTACGGCAGGCAGGCTATGCTGGTTGATCAGGTTAAAGGCAGTTGCGAAAAGATAGTCACCAGTTAAAACACTTATTTGATTGCCCCAGCGGTTATTAACACTCGGCCGCCCACGCCGGGTAGCAGCATAATCAATAACATCATCATGTACTAAAGAAGCCATATGTATCAGTTCTACTGCAATAGCGATATCCCTGATAACATCGGGATCATGGGGTTGTAGTGAAGCAGTAAGGTAAACCATTTTAGGCCGCAGCATTTTCCCTCGGTTTTTAAGCAAATAATTAAGGATATTATCTATATCAGGGTTCTCGGTAATTAATATCTCCCTCATTCTGGCCTGTACTGCTGCTGTGGGAAAGTGTTGTAAGCCTATTAATGTATCCGGGTTGATGGTAAAACACTCCTTGCTAATTTAAGATTTGCTAGTATTCTACCCACCTGAGTACATAATATACCATTTAGAGGAAAGCGAACTTGTTAGCCGAATTCTAATAGTTTATTTATGATGGCAAAATCTTGTCTTTTATCTGCTCATGGGCATAATTTTCTATATCATCATTGAGCTTAGTGGTAATTTCGATTCCCTTGCGTAGAGCCATGGCGTTGATAAAAAAGTCTGCTACACTCGGGTTTTTCGGAAGTAATGGCCCATGTAAATAAGTACCAATAAGGTTGTTATAGAAAATGCCTTCGGTTTTATCTTCACCATTGTTACCATATCCACTAATGACGGTACCGAACGGCTTAACCTTAGAGTCCTCGAAATATGTACGCCCTCCGTGGTTTTCAAAGCCTACCACACTTAGCTCTTGCTCGTTTAATACAGTATTTATCAAAATGTTACCTGTTAGCCGCTCTTTTGAGCTCCGGGTGTAGAAATCAAAAAAACTTAGTCCACCTAAATTAGTTCCATCACTATCAATATAAGAATTACCCAGCAGCTGATAAGCTCCTGCTATGAATAACGCTGGTAAGCCGTCATCTATGGCTGCTTTTAACTGGTCAGCCTTTTTTATTAGTTCCTGATAAACCAGACCCTGTTCCCGCTCGGAACCACTACCCATAAAAAGCATATCGATATTTTTGTAATCGCTATTATCACCGGGGGAAACTAGTTTTATTTCACAACTATAGCCATACCAGTTCAAGCGTTTCTCCAGGCAAATCAGATTGCCTCTGTCACTATATAAGTTCATCAAATCTGGATACATATGTGCAATAATAAAGTCTGCCATTTCTACCTCCTTGGGACTTCTCGGTCTGTTGTTTGTTTATTACTATGCTTCTGCAGTTAATTGTTTCGGTGTTTCGGTATTTTCCCGTTCCATAGCGGTTAATATCTTGCGCGTTTCAAAAAGAGCTGAATAAGTACTCAGAATGTAATTGATTTCCCCTGGCCCGTTTACTACTGCTTTTATACCCTCTTGAAGAGGGGTTTTGATTATTATATCATCGGGATTAATACCTGCGTATTTAGCTCGTACTGCAAAATCACCACTTCTCAACCCCGAACATACTACTTTTTTTACAGCGATATTTTTATCACTAATCATTTCCACGTCAGCATCCCATATCCATGATATATCACGCCCATCACCTGCATTATCATTTAGGGCAAGAAACAGATTTTTACTTGTTGCATAATATTTCATAGTTGCCATGGTCTGATTAAGACCGGCCGGGTTTTTAACTAGTATCAATATGGTTTCTTTACCGTTAATAGTGAATTTTTCCATTCTACCTGCCTGGGGCTGGTACTTAGCAAGAGCTGTTTGAATAATCTCATCCTCGATACCAATAAGTTTAGCCAGGGAAACAGTTGCCAGTAGGTTATAGGCATTGTAAAAGCCCTGGTAAGGGCTAGTTATCCTGATATTATTAACCTGGAAATCTATAGATGGACGCATTTTAAGATTATGCCCGATAAAATTATAATCAGGGTTTTTATTAGTGCAAGCCGAGCAATGGAATTTGCCCAGCTGGGCATAGTGGTAACGCTCATAATTTAATTCATGTCCACAGAAAACGCAGTATCGCCCTTCTCGGTTTTCCGTGCTGCTGGTGTTGTCGTATTCAGTGTCACTAAAACCAAAGTACCAACAATGTAAGCCTGTCTCATGATGAAAATGTGTAACTAGTGGATCATCAGCATTAAGCACCAGCTCGATATCAGTATTTCTCACGGCATCTTTAATCAGGTTTATGATATAATCTATGGCCCCAAACCTGTCCAATTGATCGGCAAAGAAATTTGTGATAAGTACTACCCGAGGCTTAACTTCTTTAAGTAAAAGAGGTACATTAGCTTCGTCAGTCTCCAGTAAGGCATAGTTGAATTTTTTGGTTCCGGTCAGGTTAGTGTTCTGTATAAATGCTGACGTGATGCCGATTATCATATTAGACCCTGCTTTATTATGGACCACCGTATAGCCTTTTTCTTTTATAATCTCTGCAATCATATTAGTTGTGGTAGTTTTGCCATTAGTTCCAGTAACTATAATTATTTCATCAGTGATATTTTTTGCCAGGGCACTAAGTATACCCGGATAGATTTTCCGGGATAATTTCCCCGGCATGGCTGTTCCCTGGTTTCCGAGGATGCGGCTCAAAAATATGACCAGCTTTCCTGCCAGTATTGCTAAAATAACACGCAGCTTCATTTTCTAGCTCCTATCTATAAGATATACACTAATTTAACATAATCACTTTATGAGTTAAATAATAATTATAGTAATACAAAAAAAATGACCTGTCGATTAACAGGCCACTTTTATCCTGTCTATTACCCAAACCAGGAGAGTAAATCTGCCATCTTAGAGCGATGTCGTGTGTTAGTTTTGGATAAACCTAGATACAGCTTTTCTACTTTTTTTGCCATATTCGTAGATGAAAGGCTTTCTGCCTTTTTTAAAGCATTAAGTTTGAATTTATTATATAAATCTTCGTCATTTAATACATGACAAATAGCATCAGAGAATTCATCTAATTCACATTCAGTCAATAATCCATTTTTACCACTATCAACCATGTCCTGAACCCCATAGGCCCGAACTGCTACAACTGGCAGTCCTGCCGCCATGGCTTCGATTAGAACTAACCCCTGGGTCTCTGTCATAGAAGAAAATACAAATAAATCGGAAGAATAGTAGACATTTACGAGTGTCTCAAAAGGGAGTGCACCGGTAAAAACTACATCATCCTTAAGTGATAAACCAAGTTCAGTCGTTAGTTTCTTAAGCTCACCTTCTATAGGACCCTGGGCAGTAATCACCAGAGTAGTTAAAGGTTTTCTTTCCTTAACTTGATTAAAGGCCTTAATCAGGAATTCCAGGTTCTTTTCTTTGGTAAGTCTGCCCACAAACAGAAGTACTTTACGATCTGCTGGGATATGGAAATGTTCCTGCAACCAGTTTCTATCACCTTTTGTGAATTTTTGTATTGGTACCCCAGTAGGTATTACTGATATAGGAGTTTTTATTTTATATTTTGTTAAGATTTCTTCTACCTCAGTACTGGGAACAATAACATGGTCACATTGGTTACAAAAATTATTGCTATATTTAATAGCAACTTCTTTGGCCAGATCTTGAGCAACCGGAAAATAGTGAGCATACTGGGAATATAGAGTATGATAAGTAAAAAGTATAGGAATATCATGCCTTCTGGCATAATGCATCCCTACTCTGCCCATAGTAAAAGGTGACTGGACATGAATTATATCGAGGTTAAGCTTTTTTAAAAGCATATTCATCCCCGGATATACGGGAATAGCCAGAGTATAATCACGGTTAGTTGGCGCCGGAAGTGAATAATAGCGGTATACGTTTTCTTCTTTTTCCTCGTAGTTAGGATAGCTGGGAGCAAAAATATATATGTTGTGACCTAATCTGGTTAACTCTTCCTTGAAAGTTGCAATCGAAGTAACTACACCGCTTGTATAAGGCTTATAGCTATCAGTAAATATTCCTATTTTCACTGCGGCAGTCCTCCTTAAGTTCACATTTGTTCATTATCTAATCTACCTTCTATAATTGTTTAACAAGCTGTAAAGTACTGGTATTATTTCTATTATAGCCTTTTCCGAAGATATATTGTAGCCTCTATCATCGGTTAATTCAATAACCACACAACATTACCTCTGCAACTTATGCAAAAGCTTATGATACAAGCTATAATATTTAATTATTCATAAAACTCATATCCAGCAATATCAAAAGTTTCTCCCCTATCGGCCATGTCTCCTGTTCTGGTAATATCTTCCTCAGCAGGCCGGGTAAATTTATCCTGACTATTCTGGGCACACGAGGCACAAAGAGTAGTATTAACTACCCTTTTCAGACGGTCAGGTTCAATTTCGCGCTGGCAAATCTCGCAGATGCCATATGTTCCGTTATTTAGTTTGTCTACAGCATCATTAACCTTTTCTAATTCAAATTCTAATAATTCCAACAATCCGTTATCTTTTTCCCGTTCATATAATTCAGATGCTATATCAGCCGGATGCTGGTCATACATGGATAATTCATCAGTAGTTTCTGCTAAGGGGATCATCAGGTTATCTTGCTTTTTTTTAATTAGCTGTTCTATTTCGTCTTTTCTAGCCAGTAATCTTTGCCGATAATCCATTACTTCCACCTCATATTCAGAGTTTATTACACCACTAGCGTTTATCTTACTTGCAGTTGGGCCTGAACTATAGTTACCAGGTCAGCAATAAATTCTCCCATCACTGGTATATTAAGTAGTATTACCTTTTGCAAAATATATAATACAAGTGCAGCAAGTATAGTAAACCCAATGGCGGTACCGAAACCCCGGGCTAATCCGATCAAAAAATTAATGTATAAAAGGCGGCGGCGATTGCCCATCATTTCGACATACTCTGCCAGACGCATTCTCTCCATGTTTTGTGATAGTTCATCAACCTTATCAGATAATCTGGAAATCACGGATTTTTCTTCACTAATCTGTTCTGGTCGGAATTTCATTCGCATACCCCCGGTTAGATATAGTATGCCAATATTTCCTGCTATTAATTATTCAGCGCATGTATTGTGGCTGCTATCCTTCCTTTTCGATTAATAAATTTCTTTGGAGAAAAGGGCCCGTGGCTACCATCGCAACTAGTACCACTGCAATACGCTTATTAGTAATAGATATTCCAAATTCTTTCTAAATATCCGCACCTACTTTTACCAGATCCCTGGCGTAAGATACTATCTTACTTATCATAAATTTTTATTTTTTTACCTAAGGTAATAAATGTGCGAGGTTTTATTATCTTAAAAAACAAGGGGAAAAGCAAAGCTCGTCCCCTTGTTAACTATATTCTATGCATAATTTTAAATATATCTTCCTGCTTTACGGCTATTTCCGCCTTTTTACTCTACTACTGCGGAACATCTCCTGCATAAAGTCGGATGGTCGCTACTCTGACCAACAGAAGGATCGATAATCCAGCAGCGTTCGCATTTCTCTCCGGCAGCAGCTTTAACCGCAACCCATACACCTTCGACTTCTTCTAGTGCTAGTGCATCTGCGGGGCGTTCACTATCTTTGCGAAGTTCTACACTGGAAACAATAAATGTTTTCTCCAGTGCTGCAGTTGTCTTTAACAGCTCCAGCCATTCATCAGTCAAATATAATGTAACTCCAGCACCTAGTGAATGTCCAATAACTTTGCTAGTCCTGGCTTCTTCCAGCGCTTTTGTAACTACTTCCCTTACTGCTAGCATTTTAGCCATTTTATTTTCTAGTTCACTGTTAAAGTATTCTTCTTTGGCTTTAGGCCATTCTAAAAGTTGTACGCTTTCAGGCTGTCCATCCTGTCTCAGATGACTCCAGATTTCCTCACTAGTATAGGCCAGTATCGGAGTAAGCATGAGCATCAGGGTATTAATTATCTCATAAAGTACTGTCTGAGCCGCTTTTCTCTCCGAATCATCTGGGGTGGAACAGTATAACTTGTCTTTGAGAATATCAAAGTAAATGTTACTTAAATCAACGGTACAGAAATTATGAATTGAATGGAAAACTACATGGAACTCATATTCATCATAAGCTCTGGTAACCCTTTGAATTAGTTTGTGCAATTTTAGTAAAGCCCATTTATCTAGTTCGCCCAGCTTATCATATTCTACTACATCAGTTTGGGGATCGAAGTCAAATAGATTGCCCAAGATAAATCTGCAAGTATTTCTTATTTTGCGATAAGCCTCGGCACTCTGTTTTATAATATTGTCGGAAACAGATACATCGGCCCGATAGTCGGCTGATGAAACCCAGAGCCTTAATATATCCGCACCCATCTGCTCAGTTAACTTAACTGGATCAACTACATTACCCAGCGATTTTGACATTTTGCGGCCCTGCTCATCTACTACAAAACCATGGGTAAGTACGCTTTTATATGGTGCGCTACCTTTAACTGCAATAGCAGTGGAAAGGGAGGAATTAAACCAACCGCGATGCTGATCGCTGCCTTCCAGGTACATATCAGCAGGCCACTGCAAATCTTCACGAGGCTCCATAACTGCCATATGGCTTGAACCTGAATCAAACCATACGTCCATAATGTCACTTTCTTTGGTGAATTTTTCGCCACCGCATTTTTCACATTTATAGCCGTCAGGTAAAAGCTCGGCTGCTTCTTTCATAAACCAGATGTCAGAACCATATTCACCAAACAGGCGGCTAATTTTTTCGATAGTCTCATCATTAATTATAGGTTCGCCGCAGGTTTCGCAGTAGAAAATGGGTATAGGTACTCCCCAGGTCCGCTGCCGGGAAATACACCAGTCACCACGATCTTTAACCATGTTGTAAATCCGGTCATGTCCCCAGGATGGTATCCACTGCACGCCATCAATAGCATCTAATGCATCCTGGCGGAAATCTTCAATAGAGGCAAACCATTGTTCTGTGGCCCGATAAATAATAGGATGTTTACATCTCCAGCAATATGGATACTGATGCTCGAGGCTGGAAACCTTCATAAGCATTCCCAAGTTCTGAAGTTCTTCTATAACTGCTTTGTTAGCATCGTGCACATATAATCCTTTAAACTTGCCTGCTTCCTCGGTAAAGTGACCACTATCATCTACCGGAGAAAGAACTTCCAGACCATATTGTTTACCAACATAAAAGTCATCTTCACCATGTCCAGGGGCAGTATGAACACACCCAGTTCCAGCATCTAGAGTTACATGGGTGCCCAGAACTACGAGTGAATCCCGGTCTATAAAAGGATGCTGACAAACGGCTCTTTCGATTTGCCGGCCTTTAAATTCATCTAAAATAGTGTAAGCATCCCAGCCCAAACTGGAAGCTACGCTTTCTAAGAGGCCTTTAGCAATTATATATTTTTCCTCTAAAACTTTAACTACCACATATTCATATTCGGGATGGACTGATATACCGGTATTAGCCGGCAGGGTCCAGGGGGTAGTAGTCCAGATGATTACAAATGCATCTTCCGGCATAACTCCTTTACCGTCTTTTACCGGGAATTTTACATAAATAGAAGGCGAGGTTTTATCACCGTATTCTACTTCGGCTTCTGCCAGGGCAGTTTCACAATCCCCACACCAGTAAACTGGTTTCAAACCTTTGTAAATATAACCTTTTTTAGCCATCTCACCAAATACTTTGATTTGAATAGCTTCAAATTCAGGACGTAAGGTTATATAAGGGTTGTCCCAATCGCCGCGTACTCCCAGCCGTTTAAATTGCTCCCGCTGGAGATCTACGAATTTTAAGGCATAGTCTTTGCAGTGCTTTCTGAATTCCACTACATCTATTTTATGCCTGTCTATTCCCATATCTTTAATAGCCTGCTGCTCAATAGGCAGACCGTGGGTATCCCAGCCTGGTACATAGGGACAGTCATACCCTGCCATAGAATGATATTTGATTATAATATCTTTTATTACTTTATTTAAAGTATGACCCAGATGAATATTCCCGTTAGCATAAGGAGGCCCATCATGTAATATAAAGTGCGGCCGTCCTGCAGTTTTTTCTTGAACCTTTCTATATATATCGATATTTTCCCAGAAATTGAGAATCTCAGGTTCTTTTTTAGGCAGATTGGCGCGCATGGGAAATTCTGTGTTGGGGAGATTAAGGGTACTGTCGTATTTTCCTTTGGCCATTTCTTTTAACCACCTCACGAATATATTTAAAATTGTTTAATAAACTACAAAGACCTTTCATCCCAAGGGACGAAAGGTCTTCTTCCGCGGTACCACCCTACTAGCATTTTTGCTAATGCTGCTTAATGCTTTGTAACGCAAGCTGCGTTCAATTCTACTCACTCGTGCTTTCGAATTGAAATGCTCCCGGGTGATCTTCAGACGAAACTACAGTTGCTCGGCTCCCACCAGTCCGAACTCGCTGTAAACTGCTCACATTCGTTTACTATCCCGTTCATAGCATTACTTATTATAAATCTCGATTATATCATAAAAATCGTATTATATTGTAGCACATAGCCTTATACAAGACAACTATTCAACTCAAGTATGGCCATGTTTTTATTTTTTTAACCCTGATTCTCTATTAATGATATACGGCGTTAGTTTGAATGCATAAATATTCCGGCGACTACTCTCCGCATGGGAAACACCAACTGCTTGTCTTGCGGCTTCAGGGGTACCGGGTAAATTCACATCCGTGTTCAGTACCCGCTCACGACGTCCATGTCGTTCGCCCCCTTCCGCCGCTACGCCTTCGCAGGGTGTTTCTACCATGCTCCGTTAACGTCGCTCTCCATATTTATGCATTCAAACAGGTTGTTTTAAGGGTTTTCACAGTGTAATTAACCCTAAAGTTCTGTACATTAATTTATATTCTGGGCACAAAGTTTTGCTAGCTTACAGTTATCGCAATTAGGTTTGCGGGCTTTACATACCTGACGTCCATGAAATATAAATAAATGGTGCGCCTTATTCCAGCGAGCTTCCGGAATGATTTGTTTAAGCGCTTTTTCCGTCTTTTCCGGATGGTTAGTCTCTACCAGACCGATTCTATTCGCCACCCTATGAACATGCGTGTCAACCCCTAAGCCGGGCTTACCAAATCCTACTGCCAACATCACATTAGCTGTTTTACGCCCTACTCCGGGTAGTTGTAATAACTCATTAAAATCATCTGGTATCCCACAAGCATACTTCTCACATAATACCCTGGATAATTGGATAATGTTTCTGGCTTTATTCCGATATAAACCCACACCCCTTATTAGTTCTTCCAGATGCGTCTGCTCCATTGATGCAAAATCAGTCGGCTGTTTATAATTTTTAAATAACTCGCGGGTTACTTTATTAACTTGTTCATCAGTAGTCTGTGCCGATAATACTATAGCTATCAGCAGTTCAAACTTACTGCCGAATTTAAGCATGGTGCCGGCATCAGGATAAAGCTCTTCGAGCAAGTTTAATATCTGACTAGCCTGTTCTTCTTTGTTCATCAAAATCTCCTGTGACTGATTTTATAAAAAAGACTTACCAGAAATACATTACAATTCGGTAAGCCTTTAATAATTATAACACTTTGCTTAAAAATGATTGTGTCCGTATATTTTGCGGGTTGCTAAATATGTTGTTAGGCAGCCCTTCCTCTAAAATTATCCCCTCGTCCATAAATATTACCCGGTCACCAACCTCGCGGGCAAAGCCCATTTCATGAGTTACAACCATCATAGTCATACCTTCTAAAGCCAAGTCCTTCATTACAGCCAGAACTTCACCCACCATTTCCGGGTCTAATGCTGAAGTAGGTTCATCAAAAAGCATTATCTTAGGCTGCATAGCCAGGGCTCTAGCAATAGCAACCCTTTGTTTCTGTCCACCGGAAAGATTAGCCGGATAAACATCAGCTTTATCTACCAGTCCTACTTTCGTTAACAACTCCATACCTAGTTCACGTGCTTCGTGCTGCTTTATCCCTTTAATTTTTGACGGCGCGAGCGTTACATTTTCTAGGGTTGTTTTGTGGGGAAATAAATTGAAATGCTGAAAAACCATCCCGACTTTTTGCCGTATTTTATTAATATCGACTTTAGGGGAGGTTACTTCAACACCATCAATGAATATCTGGCCTTCATTAGCCTTTTCCAGCTGATTTACACAGCGTAAAAGAGTACTCTTCCCGGAACCGCTGGGACCAATTATGCATACTACTTCCCGCGGTGCTACGCTACAGTCTATGCCCCTTAATACTTCGAGACTACCAAATTTCTTATGCAAACCTTTGACTTGAATCATTCGGTCGCCAGCCTCCTTTCTACATAGTCACCAAATATAGATAAGGTTTTGGTAATTATAAAATACAATATAGCAATTGATCCCCATACCCAGGCAGCCTGGTAGGTATTTGCATAAACCAGATTACCACGATAAGTCATTTCTGATACAGCGATTATTGATACGAGTGAGGTATCTTTTAATAAAGCAATAAATTCATTAATTAACGGAGGTATTACTATCTTGTAAGCCTGGGGTAGAATTACATATACCATAGCCAATTGGTGACTCATGCCCAGAGACCTTGCAGCCTCCATCTGCCCCCTATCTACCGCTTGTATACCAGCTCTTACAATTTCTCCTATATATGCTCCACTATTTAGACCACATGCGATAACTGCAGATGAAAACGGATCTTGTATACCTATGAAAGGAAGGATTCCGAAATAAAGTAATAAAATCTGCACGAACAAAGGTGTTCCCCGGAAAAAGTCTATATAAATAGTAGCTATTGCGTAAATAATTTTTGATTTTGATAATTTAAATAGGCCAGCAAACAAGCCTAGTACCATACCCATGGCCACAGACAAAGCAGTTACTTCCAGGGTAACGATTCCTCCCTTTAAGAAATAAGGTAAGCTCTCCCATACCACCTGAAATCCTTTTATCTGTGTAATATTTTCTATGAAATTAATCCCAAATACCGCTTGGATTAGTTCTATGGACATAAAACGGATTTCCTCCCTATCTAAACAAGTGAAAGCGCGAGTTACCGCGCTCGCGCTTCCCAGAATTTAAGTTTACCTTAATTAATATTATTCTTCAATCCATTTTTTATAGAGCTGGTCATAAGTGCCGTCTGCTTTTATTTTCTCCAGCCCCTCATTCAGGAGTTGCTGTAAATCAGAATTTCCTTTTTTAACTGCTATGCCATATTTGTCATCAGCAGAGAAAATATCTCCAACCATTTTTATGCCAGCATCTTCAGTAGTAAGAATATAGTTCAGAGTAACCGGGTGGTCATTAACTACTGCATCTACTCCACCTTTTTTCATTTCCATAAAAGCTACTCCAACATCTTCAAACACCCTTACCTCGGTAGAAGGATCTTCTTTAGCTACTTTCTGACAGTAATCAGCACCGATGGTTCCGGTCTGAGCTGCCAGTTTTTTGCCTTTTAAATCATCCTTGCTTTTAATGCTTTCATTATCATTCCTGACTGCTACAATTAAGCCAGCATCAAAATATGAATCACAAAAATCAACGGTTTCTAGTCTTGCCGGAGTTATTGACATACCTGCAATAGCAGCGTCAATTTTACCTTGCTGTACAGCGGGAACTAAAGCTTTGAAATCCATGTGCTTAATCTCGACTTCTATGCCCTGAGCCTCACCTATAGCCCGGATTAAGTCCATATCAAAACCTATTAGTTCACCCTTATCCTGGGATTCAAACGGTGGAAATGCTGCATTAGTGCCAACGACTATTTTTTGAACCTGATCATCGCCAGTCTGATCACTAGATTGTCCACCACCACAACCAACTGCTGTGAAGATTAACCCCATCACCAGCATGCTTACAAGTAAGACCCTGATTACTCTTTTCATTTTTTACAATCACTCCTTAATAAGTACGTACAAATAATCTTCAATAATTATACAGCTTAATGCATGAATGGACAATATTAATAAAAATATCCCAAGTGTCAGACTGTTTCGAGAACTATTTGCCTAAAGCCACCTGTCCCACATGTAGACCCTGATAGTGCAACATATAAGGAATGATATATTTATCTTAATAACATTTCAGTATAAGAAACAAGGCGACAAGAAAATTATATTTATGAACTATATTCGCTTATTCATGTATGATATTATTGTTTAATGAGTCTGCTTGCACTATGCTGCGAAAATTTCTATTAAAGCAGGCTAATACATATCTGGAGATAATTATAATGCGAATTAGTAAACGTTCTCAAGCTGAATTTGGTATGCTATTTGTGGCATTTATCTGGGGTACAACTTTTGTACTGGTAAAAAACGCTCTGGCTGATATAAGCCCTTTTACATTCCTGGGGTTGCGCTTTCTTATCGCCTTTGCCATATTAGGTATTTTGGCATATCGTGATATGAAACAAATTAATTTGCCTACTATTTTGGCCGGCAGTTTATTAGGGCTATTTTTATTTTTCGGCTATATTTTTCAAACCATAGGATTGCAGTATACTACTTCTTCTAATGCCGGATTTATAACTGGTTTAAGTGTAGTACTTGTACCTATTATTTATGCAGTGTTTGCAAAAACCTGGCCGGAAATAAAAACTATAATCACAGTTATTATAGCGGCATTTGGTCTCTTTTTATTATCATTTCAAAGTAATTCTTTGCATTTGGCTTATGGAGATTTTTTAGTACTATTTTGTGCTTTTGCATTTGCTTTTCATATCGTCTTTGTCGATCGCCTTTCCCATCAGTATAATGCTGTTGCTATCACGGGAGTGCAAATTTTATTTGTCGGATTATTATGTATGGTTATCGGCTTGTTTGTTGAGCCATGGCCTGAGCATTTTACTACTAATGCTGTAAGCGCCATTTTAATAACTGCTGTTTTTGCGACAGCACTAGCTTTTCTCCTGCAAAATAGCATGCAAAAACATAGCACACCTATTCGTTTTGCTCTTATTTTGACTATGGAACCGGTTTTTGCCGCTCTGGCAGGTTTTCTATGGGCTGATGAGATGCTTTCCGCAAGAGCCATGGTAGGGGCGGCCTTCATTTTAGTTGCTATGCTTTTTTCCATATTAGCCGGAAAAAAAGAGGATTTACAGACGGGTAATATTAAGCGACTACATCATTGTTCTGATAATCCGAGGGAAATTTAAAACCGGTCAAGATAGACCGGTTTTTTTCAGAAAGCTCTGGTAGTTAATGTTTTTCAGTTCAATATATTTATGGCGGGAAGTTTCACCTTTAAGAATAATTATATCTCTCTTTGGTATACCTAAAAGCCGGGCCAGGAAATTTATTAGCGCCTGGTTTGCCTCGCCGTCTACCGGTGGAGCAGTTAGCTTAACTTTTAAAGCACCTTCCTGTTCTCCCACAATTTGATTGCGCGAAGATCGAGGCTGTACCTTTACTTCCAGGACGATATTATTACCCTGTTCCTTTACGTTTAACACCCTAACCTTCCTCCAGAGTAATCTTTTCTAGCTGTTCAACTAACTGTTTTAAGTCGGAGGAATAAAAGAAATTCGAAAGTTCATCGATTTTACCCTGGTTTTTCTCCAGCATTTCTAATTCCCCGGTTAATTGACCTTTTAATTCAGCACTGAAAACTCCCATCCGTTTAATGATTTCCTGGTAAATCATTAAAATATCCGTAATCCTTTTTTTAGCCTGTTGCATAAATAGTTCAGCTTCTTTACGGGCGTTAGTCTTCACTTCTTCAGCAGTCTGCTGGGCTAGTATGAGACTGTTGTTCATAGTTTCTTCCAGTTTGTGATATTTATCTAGCTCATACTCAAGCCGCTGAATATTTTCTTTTAATTTAGCATTTTCGCTGTAGAGGTTTTCGTAATCCATAGCCATCTGGCTCAGAAAGCTTTTTACTTCTATCTCTTTATAGCCGCGAACTGATTTATTAAACTGCTGATTACGAATTTCCATTGGTGTTATCATAGAACGAACCCTCCCATATATTAAAATGCTTACGAATTAATGCCTGTCTAGTAATTACCCCTTCGATAACCTGGGAGTACTTTATTGATCTTGCTTTCGTATTAATGGCGCTGAAGTCAGGCCCCGGGGGAAGATCTCCAGCAATTTACAAAAATTGTCTTTCTGGTTCCATTGACCATTCTTTAAATCGTGTAATGCATTTTGATATATCAGTATCAGGTCTAAAACTACGTCGGGATCATAATACTGAGCATCTATTCTTATATATTTTAATCCTGCCGCTGCCAATTGTGGAATTTGAGCAAAAAGACACAAGTCATATGGATAAAAAATATAATTTCTGCAATTAGTATCAGTTCGGATTAGATAAATTTGTTCATAAGCATCTTTAAGTGCATACTTACCATCCCGACAATAGACAGTACACTTTTGTTCTTCACTTTTACTGCGAGCCAGACAATAATCTGAAATCATACCGCATAAAGGCCCATGAACCATTACCTCAACTTCCAAACCACAAGCGAGTATTGAACGCAAGTTACTATTTTCCAGTTCCAGAGAGGTGGTAATTCGGTCTACTCCATTTTCCTGGAAAAACTCTGCAGCTGCAAAGTTATTTATATTAAGTCCATATCCGGTCCGAACAGTAATTCCGCTCTGTTTTACTAGATTGAGACTACCGATATCGTTGACAATTATTCCGTCTAATTTTTCCCGGTTTTTTAGGTGCAAAATCTCTGGTAGGTTCTGCATATCTTGCTGGGTTACAATCCTGGGGGTTTCTAGAAAAATATTTACCTGGCTGTCAGCAGCAATATCAATTGCCTCGGCCAGCGACTTTTTATTCCACCCACCATTAATTTGGCGTATACTTTCACACCCAATTATTATATTGTCGACTCCGGAAGTATAGATTCTTTTAAAAGATTCCGGGTTGCCGACTTTTACAGTTAACTCACTAATTTCTCCACTAACTAAAGATGAATCCACATAATCATCAGTATTAAGACGTGATAATTTAAAAGCGGTGGTAGGAAAAAATGGTTCTCTTTCGCCGGTTAAACCTATTGATTCAATTCCCGGCCTGGTAAATAAATTACCCGTCGTAAAATCTCTCACCCGGTGCTCCTGTAATTCGATAAGCTGTTCCTGATCAGTTGTGTAAGAAGTTGGATTTGCCGTAATTTCGTCTAGAGCCTTACGATATGCCCTGATAATACGAGATAGATATTCGCCACTGCGCATTCTGCCTTCGATTTTAAAAGAATAGACACCAGCATCTATGAGTTCTTCCAGATAGGAATACAGACAAAGGTCATTATGCGCAAGTAGATACGCGGGAGAATCAAATTTACCTTCTACACCCTGTAAGCTATACTGCCAGCGGCAAGGTTTAATACACCTTCCCCGGTTACCACTTTCACCAGCAGCAAAACTACTCATATAACACTGGCCCGCATGAGAAATACATAAATCACCATGGGCAAAATATTCAATACAAAGGTTTGAAGTCTGATAAATATCTTTAATCTCTACCAGAGATACATTTTTCGATAGTATAACTCTGGTAAAACCATGGCCGGCCAGGAAATTAACTGCTTTAGAACTGGCAACTCCCATCTGGACACTAGCATGCAAAGGAATACTTAAGCCTAATTGATGATGAAGATTAACTATCCCGAAATCTTGCACTATAAGCGCATCGACCCCAATTTCCTGCAAAAATACCAGGTAATTTTTAATATCCCCAATTTCATCATCATAATATGAATTATTAACTGTTACATATAGTTTTTTATCCCTCTGGTGCAAGTAATTTACCGCATCTTTGAGTTCCTGTTCACTGAAATTAAAATCAGAGCGGAGCGCGCGCATATTAAAGCGTTTTCCGCCCAAATAAACAGCATCTGCACCAGCTGTAACTACCCTCTCCAGCACATCCCACTTACCTGCTGGAGCGAGCAGTTCCACTTTATGGTCTGTCATTATTTAAAACTCCTTTAGAAAATCCCCTGCAATATGCCAATCACCAGTTTTTGCACTAAAGATAAAGCTAATACGGCTAAAATAGGTGAAAAATCCATACCCCCCGCAGACGGAAGCAGTTTTCGGAATGGGGCCATAATCGGTTCAGTTACATCATAAACAAACTTAAATATCGGCTGATAAGGGTTATGCTTTATAAAAGAAAGCAGACAGCGCCCTATAATTAAATAAATTAAAACGGTAAACGCTGCATTTACAATTTGTATTATCTGATAACCTATCACTAATACAATCCTCCCTGGTTACCTGGTCTTACCCAGTTCTATCGATTTCAGGAAAGCCTTTTCAATGGCAGCAAAAAATGCGCCGCGAATTCCATTCTCCTCCAGCTCCCTGATACCCGCAATAGTTGTGCCGCCCGGAGAACATACCTGGTCGCGTAAAATAGCCGGATGCTCACCAGTCTCTTCCAGCATTTTAATGCTGCCTTTTATTGTGTTTAATACTAAATCGCGTGCCAAAACATGATCAAGCCCTATGCTGACTGCCGCGTTCATCATAGCTTCTACAACTAGAAAAACATAACCCGGGCCACTGCCGGAAACAGCTGTGATAGCATCCATATATTTTTCATCTAATAAAATAGCTATTCCTAGGTTATCCAGCATTTTTTTTACTGCAACTTGATGTATTTCGCCTGCATACCGTCCAGCTGCAATAGCTGATACTCCTTCGGCAACCAGGCACGGGGTATTGGGCATTACCCTGACCACAGGGACTTTTGCCTGGACTTCTTTTTCTATAGCAGCTGTGGTTATGCCAGCTACAATTGATATTAATAGTTGTTCTAGTTTCCACAAACCATGGGTTTCACTGAATACCTGCCCTATCTGCTGCGGTTTTATGGCCAATATAATGATACTTGAATTTTGCAGCAATTCCGTTAGGTTAACAGCTACACCATTAAACTCCCTGGCGAAAAGATCAGTTCGTTCCCTATTTATGTCGTTACAAAATATACTCGTAAAGCTGTTGGTTGGATCACTAGTTATGCCTTTTACGAGGGCATAACCCATTTTACCACATCCAATTATGCCGAGGGATTGAGTCACTATTTCTCACCCCCAAATGGGTTGGTGAAACTACTCTTACGCATAAGCGAACGATGGTCTTTGGAAATTTCTACATTGCTGGGAGTAAAAATAAATATATTGTTGCCTAATTGCTGGCTGTTGCCATCTAAAGAATAGGTGGTACCACTAAGAAAATCAATAATTTTCTGTGATACTTCTGGCTGTGTATTCTCAAAATTAAGTATTACCTGTTTACGATTTTTTAGATGATCAGCTAGAACTTGTACTTCATCAAAGCTTTCTGGTTCACAAACTACTACCTTCATGGTTTTGTTCGTATGAATGCTAACTACATTAGGTTGGGTTCTGGCATTATCATCTAAATTTGCTGGAATCTCGATAATCTCTTCCCTTACATCATCTTCCCGCTCAATTCCCAGCCAGGTCCATAATTTGTTCATAACGCCCACTGCAAAACCTCCTCTGATTTCCTATAAAGTTTAGTACAAGGAAATTCCTGGTTAAATTATTCGCCGCTAAAAATTGCCGAACCGACACGAACAATATTAGCTCCTTCTTCGATAGCAATTTCATAATCTTGTGACATGCCCATTGACAAATATTTCAATTCAACATTACTATGTTTTTGATGTTTCAATTTCTCTTTTAATTGAAATAACTCCTTAAATATAGGCCTTGCCTCTTCTACATTGTCAAGCCAAGGAGCCATAGTCATAAACCCATAAATTCTGAGATTTTTCAACTGACCTAGAGAATCAAGGAAAACTTCTGCTTCGCCTGCTGTAATCCCAGCTTTTTGCTCTTCACCTGAAATGTTTACCTGTAATAATGTCGGGACTTTCACCCCTAAAAATTCTCCTCTACGGTTTAACTCTTCAGCCAGATTCCACCTATCCAGCGAATGTATAAGGGATACTTTACCTACTACGTCTTTAACCTTGTTAGTCTGCAACCTGCCAATTAAGTGCCAGTTTGCTTCAGGAAGACTCTCCATTTTTCTTTTCAGTTGCTGAACCCGGTTTTCCCCAAAATTGCTAATACCCTGTTCATGGGTAAAAGCAATAGTATCGCTCTCGACAGTTTTCGTAACCGCCACAAGAATAATATCAGCTGGCTTTCTACCGCTCTTATATGCGGCTTTTTCAATATTCTGTTGTACCTTTAAAAGATTCGCTTTAACTTTATCCAACTTTTACCACCTTGATCTGTATTTATCTATAGGAAATATACTAACTTACTAAGAATTAACTTTATGCTATTCGCTTCTAAGCAGTATTAATCCTTTATTTCGCTTTTATTTTCGCAGGTGTATCAAATATTATTTATTTTATCACTATGACACCATTTAGACTACCAGAAAACTAACTCCAAAGGTCGAACCCTGGCCAACTTCACTTTCAACAAATACTTCTCCCCCATGTGATTCAACAATATGCTTGACTATAGCCAGTCCCAGACCTGTTCCCCCCTGGCTCCTGGAACGAGCTTTATCAACCCGGTAAAACCTTTCAAATACTCGGGGAAGGCTGTCATAGGGAATACCAATACCACCGTCAGTAAAGGTAGTTATGATGCGACTATCTTGTTGCCTACAGCGAATAATAATCTTACCATTTCGCGGAGAGTATTTCACAGCATTATCAAGCAAATTAATGAGCACTTGTCCTAATAAATCTTCATCAGCATGGACCGGAGGCATGTTTTGTGGGTGAATTAATTCTACATGTAAGTTTTCCTCACTAATTTGCGGTCCCATTATATTCATCACGCTGCGTATAGATCTTATAAGACAGACTGGTTTGGGCTGAATCATACGCTCCTTTGATTCTATCGATGATAATGTTAAAAGATCTTCAATTAACCGGCTCAACCGATCTGCCTCAGTATCTATGATAGAAAGAAATCTTCGGCATGTAGCGCTATTCTCCATAGCTCCATCCAGCAGTGTTTCTACAAATCCTTTTATAGAAGTTAAAGGGGTTCTTAACTCATGAGATACATTCCCGGCAAAATCAGATCTTATTTGAGCAAAATCCCGAGCATCGGTAACATCGTGGAATACAGCTACAGCCCCTTCAATATTATCATCTTCGCTTTTAATTGGAACTACATGCACCCTAAAAACCTGGTTGTTGGGGTTTATTACCGTTTCCTTAAATACTTCTTTCCCGGTATGTAAAACCTCGAATATCATTTTGCTAATTTTACTATCATTGCTGATTTCACTCAATTTGCGTCCCTGTATTACTCCTGAACGTACCAGGAAAAGATTTTCGGCAGCTTTATTAGCCAGTGTTATCTGTTCGTTATAATCAACTACTATAACTCCATCAATCATAGTAGCTAGAATAGCTTGCATTGTTTTACTGTCTTTATTAATACTTGATAACATCGCAAACACCTTCTACCTGCCTACCCTTCCTTCTAGGAACTTATAGCCAACACCCCTAACAGTTTCGATATAATTGGGGTAGCTGGAATCATCATTTAGTTTCTGGCGCAAGTGTCTTATATGTACATCTACGGTACGCGTATCACCCGAATATTCATATCCCCACACTTTTTCCAACAGGGTTTCACGAGTAAATACCTTACCCTGGTTAGAAACCATCAGGCATAGCAGTTCAAATTCTTTTGGGGTTAGTTCCAGTTTTTCTTCATCCATAAATGCCTCATATTTATCGGGAACAATAATTAAATCTTTAAACACATAGACCTTTTCTCCCATCGCTTTTTCGGCCTCCAGAATTCTTACGGCCCTGAGCCTGGCCTTTACCCTGGCTACCATTTCTCGTGGGCTAAAAGGTTTCTTAATGTAATCATCTGCACCCATTTCTAGTCCCAGAACAGTATCAATTTCTTCCCCTTTAGCAGTTAGCATAATTATGGGAATACTGTTGTAGTTAGGATCTTGTTTTAGAGTTCTGCAGACCTCAAGTCCATCCATTTTAGGCAACATGATATCTAATATTATTAACTCAGGGGGTTCATTTTGAACGATTTTTAAAGCACTAACCCCGTCAAATGCAACTACTACCCTATATCCTTCTTTTTCAAGATTAAACTTAACTAATTCGACTATGTAAGTTTCATCATCTACCACCAAAATCTTGTTATTAGGCATATTATCACCTCAATATTTTAGCCCGATAACAGCCCCCATTCTGCCTGTCAGGCCCTTTTCTTGGCGGTAAGAATAAAATTTGTCCAGACAACAAGAGGTGCATAAATCACAACAGGTAATATTTTCAGGTCTAAATCCTATTTGTATAAGTATTTGATAGTTTGTCTCTTTTAAGTCCCACCTATATCCATTCTTACCCATATTAATTATATCACTTAATCCGGCAAACTCTTTAGTAACTTTTTTGGCAAGATCCTCCTGAATGTTAAAACAGCAGCTATCAATCCCAGGACCTATAAAGGCATAGATCTCGCTGTAGAGGCTACCGTATTGCTGTTGCATAGTTTCTACTGTTTTACATGCTATTTTACCCATGGTGCCTTTCCACCCACTGTGAGCAAGAGCAACGACCTTATGGACCGGGTCAAAAAAGAATAGTGGAATACAGTCAGCATAAAAGGTGGTCAGCATAATACCAGGTATATTAGAAACCATTGCATCATAGTCGGCCAGAGAAGTTGCATAGTCATAAGCTCCTTTCCCGGCATCCTTCTTATTAACTACTGCAACACGTGTCCCGTGCACTTGCTGGCAGCAGGTAACGGAATCTAATTTCTGCCCTAGTGCACTTAAAAATCTGTTCCTATTATGAATAACATTCTCTGTCTTATCTCCAACATGCAGTCCCAGATTAAGTGATTGATATGGGACTTCACTAGTTCCTCCATTACGACCCGAAAAGGCAACTGTAACGCCCATATCCTCCCAGGTGGGTAGTGTTATGTAATCGATTCCATTTGTTTGTTTCCATATCCAGTTCTGCATTTGTACTTCCTTCCTTTTTAGCTTAAAATAGCTCTAGGAGGTTAGCATGATGAATTGTCCTTCTTGTGAACAACCATTTGATACTAGTAAAACTTGTCCCATTTGCGGCTTTGATCCACGTAAATCTTCATGGGTAGTAATAACTAAAGTATACCCTCCTAATGATATGATAGTAGAAAGTCTCTTAACATCGTTTGGTATTCCGGTAAAGACTATCCGCAAGGAAATCTCCCAAATGCCTGTAGCTATTGGCCCTCTCGCCGAGGTTGCTATAGCAGTCCCAGAATTTGCTGTCAAAGAGGCCAAAGCCTTTCTTGACGAAGCGGAATTTATAGTAGAATAAAATATCCGCCAGTCGACAGATGAAAGACATAGATTATGTATGTCCCAGAGCATTCGGGAAACAGGAAGATATGATGTTACCTACGTTTAATCGAGTGTAATTATCGTTTATTTATTTTTCAACTGTTCAATAGCATTTATAAAACTATTAACATCCTTAAACTGCCGGTATACGGATGCAAAGCGTACGTATGCCACTTCATCCAGGCTCTGCAGCCTGTCCATTACCATTTCACCAATACTCATACTGCTTACTTCCCGGTCGTAATTATCGCGTAAATCTTTTTCAATACTAGCTACCAGGTTTTCTATCGTATCCATGCTAACCGGGCGTTTTTCACAGGCCCGAGTAATCCCGTTAAACAATTTATCACGATTAAATTGTTCACGGTTCCCTCCTCTTTTTATTACCAGCAGTGGCCTCTCTTCCAACCTTTCATAGGTGGTAAACCTTCTTTTACAAGCATTGCACTCCCGCCTGCGCCTGATTGCTGAACCATCTTCACAGGACCGGGAGTCCAAAACACGGCTTTCTAATTCCTGGCAATAAGGACAGCGCATAATCAATCACTCCTGTATCGGCTAGTTACACTGTTTTCGCTCTTCTGCACTTATTATGAACAAAAGAACCATGTAATTCAACTAATTCGATTAATAATTCTCTTCATCGAGCAAATAATCGCGCCGATATTCTTCAATTTCATTAGCAACTGGTACTTCGACTAGAATTACATCTCTGCCTATCCTGATAATTTTGTTCCAGGGTACAATGACTTCATCTCTGCGGGAAAAGAAACTAAACCCCCGAGCACGCCCTGGTAAAACTAGCGACAGTACCTTGCCCTGCTCCAGGTCAAGATCGATATCCAGTATATTCCCTAGCTTTTTTCCGTCGAGAATATTAATTACATCCCGGGCACGAAGGTCTGAGACCTTAATCATTTTTTTCACCCCTTTACTATTACTACGTGTACACTTTTAATATATGAGAAAGAGTGAAAAAAGTTTCCCTTTCTAATTAGTAACCTACCTGCAGAACAAAGCGCAGAATAATTTACTCTAAGGATACCTGCATTCTATATGGCTTTAATAGCCAGTCAAGCATATATAAAAGCGGAAAATTAATTTCTTCTCCATTTTTTATTAAACTTATTTTGAAAATTACCGATAATATATAAAGATAGTGTAAACGGGCTGGACTCACTAGAGAGGCCCGTAGCGGTACTGAACGACTGATGTACCGCATTTATTTGTGTTCACACATAAGACGAGGAGGAACTTATCATGATGAGGTCTCTCTATACTGCTAGTACTGGTATGTATGCACAGCAGTTAAATGTAGATACCCTGGCTCACAATATGTCTAACGTAAATACCACCGGCTTTAAAAAAGAACGGGTCGAATTTAAAGATCTCCTTTACCAGGTAATCAGACGACCAGCTTCTGGTATGGATATAAATGAACCTGTCGGTCTTTCTGTAGGTCTAGGAGTAAAGCCTAGTGCCATTTCTACTATATTTTCTCAAGGTAATCTCCAGCCTACCGAAAATCCCCTTGACGTAGCCATAAATGGTCCGGCCTTTTTCCGGCTCGAAGTTCCTGGCTATGACGATTATCTATACACCAAAGATGGTGCCTTTAAAATTGATTCAGAAGGTCAGCTAGTAACCTCAGACGGCCATCTGCTGGTGGGGGTAGAGCCCTTGGAAGAGGGGGCTTATGATATTACTATAGAAAAAGACGGGCAAGTAACTTGCATGCTACCAGGCAGTGATGAAAACGAGGAAATGGGACAACTGGAGCTAGTTACCTTTATCAACCCTGTTGGCCTGCAAAAATTAGGAAACAATCTCTACCAGGCTACACCAAATTCTGGGGAAGCTCTCGACTGGGACCCAGAAGAAGACCATACTATCTCCTTGGAAGCATGCTACCTAGAAATGTCTAATGTAAAGGTGGTCGAGGAGATGGTAAACCTGATTACTGCCCAGCGTGCATATGAAGTTAACTCTAAAGTTATACAGTCATCTGATGAAATGCTACAGACAGCTGCTAACCTGCGCAGGTAATAGCTAATAACTTAAAATAGGGAGCATTAACTATGAAAATAGATGGTAATCTTTTATCTATGAACGCCATAACAAAAAATCAAAATCTCCTCGAACCTCAAAACACCAAAGAGCATTTTGATCGAGTACTTGACTCTGCTGTTAAAGAAAAAAACGAGCAGAAACTTTATAAAGCATGCCAGGACCTGGAAGGTGTATTCATTAACAAAGTACTGGAATCAATGAAAAACACCATCCCCTACAGCGACTTTGTTAACCGGGGTTTTGCCACGGAAACTTTTGAATCTATGCTCTTTCAAGAATATGCCCAAGAAATCAGCCAAACTAAGTCATTAGGCATAGCTGATATCCTCTTTCGGCAACTAAATTCAAGTGGGGACGGTTCTTGACTTGAATTTCATGGAAATTCAAGTCAAGAACCGTCCCCACTTGAATTAGATTTTCCCTTGGCCGGTTTGTTATTATTTGTTTTCTGAGATTTTATTTTTTTCTCACTGTTGGCTGAAGGGGAATTTTTCTTTTCTTTTATTACTTTTTGTTGATTTCCTTTATTGCTGGTTTCCTTTTTTATACTTTGCCCCGGGGGCTCCTTATTAATAAACTGAGGCTTTTTATCTGCAGCCGGTACCTTTATCTGATTCTCGTTTTTAATTTTTCCGGGCGGCTGCTGATTGCTTTTCCCTGAAGATGAATCAGGCTTATTTGTAGTCCCTTTATCTAAATTATTACCCTGCTCAGATTTATCTTTTTTCGGCTTTTTCGCTGAGTTGGAATTAGCTGATTCAGGATTTATTATTATTTTGTTGCTACTCTTTATTATCTTCTTACTATCAGATTCATTACTTTGATTAGAAAGTTTATTGCTTATAGCTGTTAATACTTTTTCCTCATTCTTATCATTTTTCCCATGAATAGATTTTAAGCTAATAGAAACTTGTTCATTACTATTAATCTCGACTGCTTCTTGAACCACCGCCTGTACGGCAGTGTCAATTTTCTGGCCTTTTAAACTAAGCCTGTTTACCACTTGCTCACCTGCTGCACTAGTAGCCTGTACCGATACTATTCTATCCCAGCGATTTAAACCTAACTCCACGCCATTAGATACTTTGGCATACGCTTTTACAGCACAAAAATCAACTGTACCTACCAGGAGCAGCAAAAAAATTGCTGCCGCCGCAACATATCTGTTATAAGATACAGGTTGCTCATAAATATCACCAACTAGTAATGGTTCCCCGGTTTTTATTTTCTTTAATTCTCCATCAGATGTCATGATAATGGCCCATCCATGTCCATTTTCCATGACTACTCCCCTACGCCTGGCCATCAAGATTCCTCCCTTTTTTCTGGAATAACATATGCTTTTAAACACTGAAAATCAGAAAGAATAATAATTGTACTAGTAACAATAAATTTTCTATATCTATCTATAAGCTTGCGGTTAAAGCCAAAATTGTTTTCCAGCATCTTAACGGGTAGCTTCTTCTTCTTTAAAAAGTAGTCGATTGTTACATCGTTATTTGCTATACTCCAGGCGATTTCCCTAGCTTTAGCTCTAGTCTTTGCCTGGCGAGGGCTAGAATCTACCAGTTCGCTAAACTCAATATCATACTCGCGGAGAATGTTTTTTAGCTGCACAATTTCGTCCTGTCGGGCTAGTCCATCAATAATATTTTCAATATAATCCTCATCAATATACTCGGAAGCACCCTCATGCCCTTTTTGCAGAAAACTTAAGGGAATACTAAAATGTTTCTTTTCCGACCGTTTATAGTCAATCAGCCGATTTTTTATGACCTGAGCTAAATAGACTAAAAACCTTCCCCGCTCGGGATTATATCCTTCAAAAGCCTCGAGAAGAGCGAGGCGAGCAACACTAGTCTCCTCATCACCTGAATCAATAAATTGACCACAAGTTTTAGAGCATACCCGCAGGCAAAAAGGAAAAATAATATCATAAACATCATCTATAACAGAGTTGTCACCATCTGTATAAACTTCCCATGCACGGTATATACGATTTTCAAGATCCTTAGCGGCAGACACAGGCATCCTGATGTCCTCCTGAGCCATATAAATTACCAGATATATTCTAGTATATTCTAGTAATTCCTATTATCAGTTATAAGGGAGCTACCGTAAAGTAGTAGTCCCGTTTATCTATTCTTTTATCATACCAACAGCGCTGCATATCTCTTTATTAGTTAATGCGTATTATCAACCACAAAAAAAGGGGTCGCCTAAACAAAAAGGTGATTTTTTACTCTATAAAAATACAGAAGGCTGTTCAATTTGAGTGAACAGCCTCTTAAAATTAATCTTACCGCTAGTAGATCCAGCTACTTAATCGGTATATCTATTATTTTGTTATAAGTTTTACTATAGCTCATCCGCCGGATATCCAGCTGGTATTCCTGCCCGGTTCCGGTGAAACGAAGGGTGCGGGTATGGATGATAGTACCATCCGGTTGCTTGTCATACTCATTTTGTATAGTCTCTTCTAAACTAACCTTTTCTCCATCTATGATCAGGTACACCTTAGTAAGGATTACACTTTCCTCACTGCTGATAGTTAAATAAGTATTACCTTCTGAGGTGTATAATTTCTTAAAGTCAATCTGTTGACCTTTAATTTGATTAGATTGCTTCATGTCTCCTTTGGCCAGGGCAAAAACCTGATGAACATCATGCTCAGAGCTAAAGCTAACTAAATTCAGTTTTAAGTCATTTAAATTAGAAGGAAGCGCATCAAATCTCTGTTCAAAAGTCATCCCATCTACATTAGTACTCAGGCCAGCCCCTTGCCAGTCCAGCTTCTTCCCATTAGCTATCAGTTCCACTGTTAATTCATTAGGTCTGAAACGCTTATCCAGGATTTGGTCCCTAGCCAGCTCCAGAGGGCTCTGTAAGGTTCCTTTAATAATCGTGGTAGTCGGGGTAGCCATAATAGTATCAAAATAAATTTCAGTCTCATCGATTTGTGCTGACTTATGCAGTTTCTGTTTCAAAGTATGACCCATAGCCTGGTTACGGTCTAATTTAAAGGAAATACTTCTTGTTTCGTCTGCGCCATTTTTTCCCAGACTGCAAACTAGTTGCAAATGCTTTTCAAAGAAATACGGAGAATCAAAACTGGCTATATACTTTACTTCGGTTTCTTTTTCATTAATTATCCCCTGGGATGAGTTCATCATGTACTCCTTTACAATTCCTTTCATGACAGGTGCCAGACTTATTTTGTCAAAGTCCAACTTTCCATGCGAATTTTTAATAGTATAGTAAGCCAGAAGCTGATTATCATCCAGCATAATCCCATCCAGGGTAAGGATCGTCCCATCTTTATAGGTATAGGTTTTATTAATACTCTGCCCTTTACCAGATTCATTAAGCTCCTGCAAAGTCCCATTCATGATAGAATCGTAACCTAATAACTTCTTGCCGTAATAGGCCAGGGTATCAGCCTGCCAGCCTATTACCAGAGCCAAAATACATAAAACTGCTACTTTTACTTTCCAGTTCGCCTGGCGGATACGTGGGTTAGTTCCTCTTTTTTCCAAGGCACTGCGCAGCCGCACTTCCATTTCATCTGGTACCGGTATTTGCTCGATTTCATTTTTCTTTTGGCCAAGGATTTCTTCGATATTATTCAAACTGCGCACCTCCCATGCTCTTTTTTAGATTTCTCAGTCCAATGGAGATACGAGATTTTACTGTCCCTACCGGAATTTTAAGGATATCAGCAATACCCTGATAATCTAAATCCAGATAGTAACGTAAAATAATAGCTTCCTTCTGTTTGGGGTTTAAATGTGACAAATACTGTTCTAATACAATCTGAGCCTCCTTGTGAGCAAAAGGGCTGGTGTCCACCTGTTCGCGAACCCCCTCCATAGAAACCAGTTTTTTCTTTTTACGGAGCATCTTTTTGCAGCAATTAACTAATATAGTTTTACTCCAGCTGTAAAAAGCCTCCTCCTTTCTTAAGCGGTGGATATTGTCGTAGACAATTACAATCATCTCTTCCAGGGCATCCATAGCATCATCCGGGTTCTTCATATACACATAAGCCAGTTTATAATAGTCCTCTTTCTGCTTCATGATGAGCTGCACTAGTATTTCCCGATCTCCTTGCCTGGCCTTTTTTATCATTAGTGCTGTTTCCATTTCCGCACCTCTCTTTTACCTTAGAGTCACCAGTACCCTGAAAAGTTCATTTCTTTGTAATAATTTTATATATTATATATTTTAAATGACTGAGGCTGTCCCAAAAGTCTATAAAAGATATTTCACCACAAAATAAGTAATCCCGTACCACTTCACTTTTGAGTGATACGGGATACATAGCTCTATTTTTGTTTTTTCCCCAGTAATTTTAACAAATCATTATACTCTAAGAAATAATGCTCGCTGCCGCTAAAGCTTCTCAAAACCAGAACCTACTAATATGGTTGTGCAAAAACTGAGATGGGGGTTGTAAACTCGTTAGCTACATAGATATCATTACGAATCAAGTGGGGACGGTTCTTGAAGGGTCCAATCGGAAGTTTTGCGAACTAAAAAGCTCAAAAACTTGCTAAATGCAGGAATTTGAGCTTTTTTGTGTGATTTTGGGTTTAAGTTAGTAAGAGCAAAATTTTTGATTGCCCTAGAAGAAGGAAATCGTCAGGCAAACCTATGGGGATTCAATCTTTTGGATTTTCTCTTTTAAGGTAAAATATTGCTGGCTTTTTGCCTTTCTCCTATTGTGCTGGTTAAAAATAAGTAAAAAAGCCTCCATTTGGGCATACCTCTCCCCTCCCCAGTTAAGGGTATTTTGTAAAATATTAACTTCCTTTTTATCAAGGAACTGTTCCATGATAGAAGCAAGATAATTGTTGCAATCTACCCTTCTTACAAGCAGGACAAAGCGTTACGTCTCTACCCACCAGCAATGAAATTATTTCAGCGGTAGTTAATCCTTCAAATTTAGGTTTGTAAACAGAGCTGTTTGTAAGCATACGGCATCGGCTCAGCTTAGTTTTTTTGTTCCGGTTCGCCAGTATCCCATAATGCCTGATTTTAACAAAGCCTTTCGGCAGGATATGCATTAAAAATCGCCTTACAAATTCAAGACCTGTAAGAGTTACAGTTTTCTTCTGGCTTTTATTTTTGTAGTCTTTTACGGCAATAGTTACAGTGTTGTTATTCACCGAAACAATTCGTCGATTCGAAATAGCAATCCTATGAGTGTATCGCCCCAGGTATTTTAAAACTGCCAGCGGTCCTGAAAAAGGTTCCTTAGCATAGGTGTACCAGTCTTTCTCATAACAAAGATCCAGTAATTTTTGAAACAAAACTTTATCCTGATACTGTCTGGCATCACCATAAAAACTAAGGCAGTTTTCTCGATAGTAGTGCTTTAGATGATACAAAAACTTACCGCGAAATTTTTTGGCCAGCACCTTTATGGGAATGAAGAACTTTTTACCACTGCTGCGCCATTCATTAGTCCTGGTTAAACCACCCGCTAATACTACCGTATGAATATGCGGATGAAAATGCAGATCCTGACCCCAGGTGTGCAAGATAGAAAAAAAACCGGGTTGTGCTCTCAGATATTTTTTATCCTGGGAAAGTTCAAAAATTGTTTCAGCAACAGCCTTGTACATCAAATCATATAGCAGCTTCTGGTTTTGATAAATAAGTGGATGAAGCTCCTTGGGCATTGTAAAAACAAGATGAAAATAGGGTGCATCTAAAACATCCCGACTTCTTTCATCTACCCAAACAGCATTATTAAGCCCCTGACACGAAGGGCAATGCCGGTTGCGTCATGAATTGTAAAAGACCATTTCATGACCGCATTCTGCACATTTGGTAACATGAGCCCCCAATGCTGATGTCTTACAGCGCATGATAGCTGAAACAGCTTTGCCCTGCTGTGGGGAAGGAGTATATTGCTTTCTGAAATCGGGATAGAATTGGTTTAAAATATCCTGCACACTACTCATTAGACCGCTCAGCACCTGTATCAAGTGGGCTTTTTACCCCCATCAGACTTTTAGATGTCATATGGCTGTAACGTGCAGTTGTACTGATGTTTTTATGCCCCAGCATTTGCTGGATAAGCGCTAACGGG
>JAQWBP010000059.1:4621-8460 GCA_028706315.1 Syntrophomonadaceae bacterium | reverse complement strand
GGAGGATATACTATGAGTCTTTTAATTAAAAACGGAACAATTGTAACGGCTGTTGATGAATACCAGGCAGACATTCTTGTCGAAGGAGAGCAAATTACAACCATAGGAAAAAACCTGGATTATAAAGCAGCTGAAATTGTGGATGCCAAGGGCATGTATGTACTTCCCGGTGGTGTTGACCAGCATACTCACTTTTCTTTTAAATATGGCGACGCAGTAGTCCGGGGCTTTGAAACATCCAATGCCGCAGCAGTAGGTGGAACTACTACATGTATTGAATTTATTAACCAGTTAACGGGAAAAAGCATCACCGAATCAGTTAGAAAATTTGAGCAGGAAAAGGTATCTGGAATTGCCATGGTTGACTACTCATTTCATGGAGTAGTAACTGACCCTACCGACGAACTGTTCGAAGAGATTCCAACCCTTCCAAAACAAGGTATACCCACAATAAAGCTGTTTATGGCTTACAAAGGCGCCTGCTATCATAGTGATGATTCGGCAATTTTCAGAGCACTTCAGGCGTCAAAGGATGCAGGTGTTACAATAATGGTACACGCCGAAAACGCGGATTTAATTGACGTACTTCAAAAGCAATGCCTGGCAGCAGGAAAAACCGCTCCTATGTATCATGCTGTATCAAGACCTCCTCTGGTAGAGGTTGAAGCAACTCAGCGAGCAATATATTTGGCTGAACTAGCTGAGGCTCCTCTATACGTCGTTCATGTAACAACTAAAGAGTCGATGGAAGTTGTGCGTAATTCATATATTAAAGGCGTGCCGGTATATGGAGAAACATGCACCCACTATCTAACACTAGGCAAAGAAAACCTGTCCAAACCTGATTTTGAAGGAGCAAAATATGTCTGTTCACCAGCTCTTCGTACACCAGAACATCATGAAGCCCTATGGGAAGCATTGAGAAAAGGATGGCTGAATGCAGTTAGCTCTGACCACTGCGGTTTTGACTGGAAAGAACATAAACATATGGGATTTGACGATTTTACCCAAATTCCTAACGGAGCTCCAGGAATTGAAAACCGTCTGGGCGTTTTATGGACTGCTGGAGTAGAAACAGGAAAAATCAGCCGTCAGAAATTGGTTGATGTTTTTGCTACTACACCTGCTAAAATAAATGGACTGTCTGATAGAAAAGGACATATTGGCGTAGGCTATGATGCTGACATAGTCCTGTTCGATCCAAAATGGCGCGGAACAATTAGTGCTAAAACCAGTCTGCAAGGTGTGGATTATAATGCGTATGAAGGCATGGAACAGAGCGGACGGGCTGACAAAGTATTCCTACGTGGAAAACTTATAGTTGATGAAGGTAAATTTATTGGGCAAAAGGGACAAGGCCAATTTATTAAAGGAAAACCTTTCGGTCTTTGCTATGAAGGCTTGAAATAAACCCAAAGATACCAGGGTTTCAAAATCCTTAGCGATTACAGTTCCATTCATGAAGTAGGGCATGGTTTTCCTCTCTTTCATTTTACCCTCGAAAAAAGTGACACAATGACAACGTCTGCCTGTGTCCGCTGGAAATTTTTGTGACAATTGCAGTATCGTTTGAATAGTATACATTAGATTTCATTATAAGGAGGGTTGAATATGAAGAGATGTATTAAAGATCGTAGGCATCGCCATCGTCGACCCCGTCCCTGTGATCATCACAGAGACCACGATCACTGTCCTGACCTTAAAAGACCGTTAGTTTTGATTAGCAGCATTCCCCGCAATGGGCAAACCGATGTTTCTCCGAACATTAAAGCGATTAAGTTAATATTCGGCAGGGATTTTGACAATGACCGGGGCTGGGTTAATGTCTGTAACGAGTTTGATATGTGGCAAGGAAGCAATAAGGTCCCCATTCGGATTAAACGGGGCATAGACAAATGTGACGGGCATCGCGTCATTAAAATTATACCTATAAATCCGCTGCGTGGTGGAGTAACCTACAAGGTCCGTGTAAAGTCATTTTTTGTAGACCAGCATGGGGAGAGATTTAAGAGATTCAAATTAATCGTTTTCACAACGAGGTGTAGATAAAAGCAACAACAAGTCAGGGGGAACTCCAGTTTCCCCTGACTTGTTGTTTATGCAGCTTGTGGAACATCTGCCGTCCCCATGACACTACTTGTCCTCTTTGTCGATTATAGCTATGGTACATCGGGAAATGCAGATTAAGCGTTCTTCCTCATCCAACAGGCGGATATCCCAGACAATAGTTCTGCGCCCCACATGTATAGGTGTGCCCACGGCTTTAACTAAACCATCACTCTTGCTGCGGATATGGTTAGCATTAATCTCTAGTCCCACTGCCCGCTGAGTGGCAGGGTCAATAAATTGATAACTCCCGCCGGATGCTACGCTCTCTGCCAGCACCACCGAAGCTCCACCATGCATAAGGCCATACGGCTGATGGACTTTTGGAGTTACAGGCATGGTAGCTACTACCCTTTCCGGAGTAAATTCCGTTATTTCTATTCCCAGCGTTTCTAGGATGGTATTGCTAATATCAAATGGTAACATTTCCTTCACCTCGTACTTCGAAGAATCTTTTGTCTATAATACCATATTTATGGGTTATAGTAGAAAAAGCTAAGGCTGTATTTTGCAACTCGCAGTGAAAACCATGTTTTAGCAGGAATTCCCAGCGGGCTATTAGAATATATAGAAGATAATCTAATCTTGCAAAAAAGGAGGAATCGATATTGTTTAAAAAGGTTTTGGTTATCTTGTTAACCTTGGGCTTACTTATTCCTGCTCTCCCGGCTAATGCGGAATTAGCAGGCTATAGGGAAGTTCGTACTAACGTCCCAATCAGTGCTGAATCAGTAGGCTATACAACAGTTCTTACTAACAACCTTAATGCTAACAACACTTCGCTGATTACTGAGGAAAAAGCCTTAGAGTCATTTCGTACTGCCTTCCCTAATCAGACTAAGGGGCTTGATCTAGAATGTGAATATCAAGATTGGCAAAGAAATGGGCATCCGAGTTGGAAAATTCGAATTAAAGGTTATGATTCTGGTATGGAACATAGGAATAATCGCCAACAGGTTTATGTAGGCGGTTTGGTAGATGGGATTACAGGTGAGGCACTAGAACTAACTTACCGACCATCTATTGAATATTACCGGGACCGTAATCTATCCTTAAATCGCGAACAGGCACTTCCGATTGCAACAGAGCTATTGAAAAAGATGCATCCTGATAAAATCAGCCAATTAAAACTTGATGACCTGCAGACTAAATCATATCTGTTTAATAATTTCCAAAACGGCTATAGTTTTACGTGGAAACGAGTGTCGGAAGGGCTGCCAGTTGATTGGGATAGTATAACTATAGGCATAGATGCTTACAGTGGAATAATTACTCAATATAATTACACATGGCATGATATGGAGCTGCCAAAAGCGAATAGTATTATAGACACTAAAAAAGTAATGGATCAACTATTGCAAGAACAAGGGCTATATTTAAGTTATAGGCGCAATCCTGACAATGCCTCTTCAGGACTGGAGTTAACTCCAGTTTACAGTTTAAACACCACTGCATATTTTGTTGATGCGATTAACGGGACTTTACTTGATAGCCGTGGGAAACCTGTTATTGATGAAAAGCTCACGCTTTTTAAGCAAAGCTTTTCTCCTGTTAACGCTAGCCTTACCGTAAAAGAAACGGTTATTAGGGAAAAGATATCCATTAAGGAAGCCATGGATAAGGCACAGCAGTTCTTTGCAGAACTAGGTTATAATGGGGAAATACGTCAGAGTGGCTCCGGGGGCGGGAGTAGTTTCGGATATCGAGATGAGTTCTGGTATTTTAGCCCCAAG
>JAQWBP010000059.1:0-4521 GCA_028706315.1 Syntrophomonadaceae bacterium | reverse complement strand
TTAGATAAGATCCAATTACATTTGGAGGATGTAGAAGCTAATACTCAGGATATTAGATTATACAAACAGGCAATAGCTAGCAAAATTATCCCTAATCAGGGTAAATTTAATCCCCTAGCGACAATTAGTCGTGAAGAACTAGCCATCTGGTCAATAAATACCTTAGGATTAGATGAAGTCGGTCAGATGAAAAATCTGATTGCAGTTCCCGTTAATGATGCCGATAAAATTAGTCTGGGGAAACAAAACTATATCGGCCTAGCTTATGGATTGGGGCTAATAAAACCGGATGAAAATGGTAATATTAATCCACAGCAAGCAGTTACATGGAATGATCTGGCTACTTGTGTCACACGTTTAGCGGTAATGCCGGTTAGTAATTAGAATAACAGCTTGGTGGTAAATTCATCGGCTGAATAAGAAAAAACACCAGGGAATTTATTTCATTATAATCCCTGGTGTTTTTTGCTCGTTCATCAGTAGTTCAGTGTGATGCACTTCCCTTAATGTCAACAACGACTACCTCAGTCCCATTCCTTCCATATTTCGGGATGATACCCTACCGTCGCCGTCTTACCATTTCGTACAATAGGTGTTTTGTAGAGCGATGGATTATTCAAGAGAATGTCTGCTCTCATACTGCTACCACCAATTTTATCCAGATTAAGTTTAGCGTAGTCTTTGGCGTTACTATTAATCAAGTTATCCAAACCTACCGAGGCTTTTACACTATTTAGTTCACCTTTGCTGAGCGCTTTTTCCTTTAGGTCTATATACTGATATTTAATCTTTCGCTCTTTAAAATAACGCTCAGCCTTCTGGGTGTCAAAACACTTTTTTACACCAAAAATTTGAATATTCATATATTACAACCACCTTCTATCTAGTTTCAATTTCTTCTATCCCTACATATATCAGCAGCCATTTTCCTGCTGGGGCTACGCATTTGAAACCTTTGAAAATTGTCCTGGTTATATCCCGGGTGAGGTAAGACCCTATTGAAAATAGTATTAACTTAGTTTAATATATATTAATCGTAGGGGAGTAGTTTCATCGGATAATATCAACAATCTCGTCAGTTTATGTCTGGTATTATCGGGCAAAGTTTTTATTATTTTGCTAAACGAGACCTATGGCACATTTTTATGTGGTGCCATAGGTCTTTTTATTTTTTATAGAATGGGAGGTTGCTTTTTTCCCATAGCATATAGATTACATTTTATAGGAATTTTGGCTATTTATGAGGAGGAATTATGATGGAGTCGGCGTTAATATTACAATATGGTTGGACATTATTAATAATTATTGCTTTAGAAGGGTTATTAGCAGCTGATAATGCTTTAGTAATGGCTGTTATGGTTAAGCATTTACCTGATAAAACAGCTAAAAAAGCATTATTCTATGGATTAGCTGGGGCATTTGTATTCCGGTTTAGCTCTCTTTTTGTTATCTCATATCTGGTTGACTTGTGGGAAATCCAAGCTATAGGAGCAGCTTACTTATTGTTTATCGCTTTTAATCATATTTATAAAAACTTTATTAAAGAAAATAAACCGGATGATAATAATAAGGAAGAAACAAGCTGTGAAACTAAAACAGGACCCGGGTTATGGGGAACTGTACTGCGAGTTGAACTAGCTGATATAGCTTTTGCTGTAGATTCTATTTTAGCTGCTATAGCATTAGTTGTTAGTCTTCCTGCCACCAGTTTACCTAACATTGGAGGTATGGATGCTGCTCAATTCTTAGTTGCCTTTATAGGTGGGTTTATAGGTCTTATTTGTGTAAGATTTGCAGCTACATATATTATTCACCTGCTAAAGCAAAAACCAGGATTAGAAACTACCGCATATCTAATTGTGGGATGGGTTGGAGTTAAATTAGCAATTCATTCACTTGCCCACCCAGCATTACATATTCTATCCGCTAATATACCGCAATCACCAGCTTGGAAAATAACCTTCTGGTTAGTTTTGATACTTATTGCTGTAGCAGGATGGTTCCTATCAAAAGATGAGACAAAAAATGAAAAAGGCACAACCACAATAAAAAAAGCAATATAAATTACCGAAAAAAGTATCTCAGATGAGGTACTTTTTTTTGGTATTCCGCAACTATGTTAAAGTACTCGTTTGCACCCAAGATTGCAAGGATTTTTAGTGCCGAATTAATCGCCTTCTGGAAATTTACGGTATAATATAGCTATAATACATCGGGAACCAAACACCAACTTACGCCGCTTATCGGATGGTAAAATATTAGCATGTACAATGACTGTAGTTGGGTTTCAAGGGAGGGAGTGATTTTAGTGAAGATTATTTCTATAGTTTCCGTACACCCTGGATCGGGGCAGACAACAATCACAGTTAATCTGGCCAGCGGCTTAGCCCACAAAGGATGTCGAGTACTAATCGCTGATATGGGTTATAACGAAAAGCTTTATCATTGGTTAGGAATTAAGCCCGCAGAAGATAGCAAATCTATCCGTGTTTCTCGAATGGGAATAGATTTGCTAAACATGACTGTAAGCATTGATATTGCTACTGGTGCTGCATTGTTTTCACCCGACATTAAGCAACTTGATTACGATTATCTGCTGGTCCTTCCTACTTCCAAATCAGATTGCTACTTACTTAATGAACTGTCTGTTTATGTAATTACGTGTACCGATCTAAGTCACAGCAATGACGTAGCAGATATAATATCCCTGGAGAACTATTTGCATGACTCAGTAGGGCGAGCAAACCGTATTAGTCTGCTTGTATTCAATAAAATCAATACTAAGGAATGGGAGCATAACAGCCAGCAATTATTTGCGCTGGCGGATTATTTCGGTTATGAAAGAATATCTGACCCTATCCCTTATTGTGAGAGAATTCACGATTTGCAACTAGAAAGATGTACGGTTTGGGAATTAAGTCAGCAAAATCTGCAAGTTGCTTTTATGAGTTTGGTGGAAACAGTAGAATTATTATAAATATATGATCTCGACGTACCGGTATAAAATGTGAATTATTTTTAGAAACATAGCAAGCAATATATTTGGCTGAACTAGCTGAGGCTCATCTATACGTTGTTCATGTAACAACTAAAGAGTCGATGGAAGTCAGGGGGAGCTCCAGTTTCCCCCTGACTTGTTGTTTATACAGCTTGTGGAACATCTGCCATCCCCATGACACTACTTGTCCTCTTTGTCGATTATAGCTATGGTACATCGGGAAATGCAGATTAAGCGTTCATCCTCATCCAGCAGGCGGATATCCCAGACAATAGTTCTGCGCCCCACATGTACAGGTGTGCCCACGGCCTTAATAACACCATCACTCTTGCTGCGGATATGGTTAGCATTAATCTCTAGTCCCACTGCCCGCTGAGTGCTGGGGTCAATAAATTGATAACTTCCGCCGGATGCCACGCTCTCAGCCAGCACCACTGAAGCACCACCATGCATAATGCCATACGGCTGATGAACTTTTGGAGTTACAGGCATAGTGGCCACTACCCTTTCCGGAGTAAATTCAGTTATCTTTATTCCCATCGTTTCTAAAATGGTATTGCTGATATCGAATGGTTCTACTTTCATCATTTCATTCACCTCGGTAATTCGAAAAATTTAAAAGCTATGTTGTAGCAGGTTTCTCTATTAGTAAATAATCGTAGCCTGTTTTAATATAATCAATAATTTTGTCAGCAATTACCTTATGCCCTTCCCTATTAGGGTGCATCCCATCTCTGCAAATAAAATTTGCGAAATCAGGGTATTGCAGAAATGCACTTCTAACATCGATAAATTTTGTATGAGTTTCTTCTGCAACTTTTGTAATGATAGAACTATATCTTTCCTGCCAGGAATAAATCGTTGGAATGCCTCCAAGCCATTCAAGAATATTACTTTGGGTAAGAGGATTATTTTTACTAACCCATTCAAAATACATATCGGCATTAAGCGGAGGTAAGGTCATAAGCACAGGAGTAATTTTAATATTTTTTAGTAACTCTATCGTCTCGCGAAGTGATATCTCAAATATCCCGACTTCTGTTTGGGGCAGGTGCTTAGCATCTGGATTATTTGCCACTTCATCCCAATTGAAAGCACAATCATTTCCGCCGTATTCAATTAGAACTATATCCGGATTCTCTTTAGATATCTGCTTTTCTAGTTTATTAATTCCTCTAGTTATAGTACTGCCAAACTTCGAAATATTCTTAATCGAACCTTTCAATTTACGGCTGATTATGTTTACATAATTCTCTTGCAGCACAATATATTTATTTTTCGTTTCATCATATATTACGCCTTTAGAGATTGAATCTCCTGACACCAGAATTTTGCAGCTATCTTTAATATTTTCCTCGTTCATATGGCACCTCGCTTTTCCCCATGTACTTTCTTCAGTCCTAAATTTCCTTATCTAATAACCCCCGGTTGAGGAATATTGCGTTCTTGCAGTATTATCCGGAATAAATTAAGGTAAAATTCTGATTCTTATACAATTATTGTACTATATTTTACTCTTTTTA
>JAQWBP010000058.1:6227-8595 GCA_028706315.1 Syntrophomonadaceae bacterium | reverse complement strand
ATTACTCTGGCCAGGCGCTCCAGCTTTTCTATATCACCATCAACACCATTTCCGCTGCAAATCTTAGTTAAAATATCAAGCATTTTTTTAGTACCTTCACGGCAGGGTGTACATTTTCCACAGGACTCTGCCTGAGTAAATTTTAAGAAAAAACGGGCCAGATCAACCATACAGGTACTTTCATCCATTACTACCAGGCCACCCGACCCCATCATAGCGCCTAACTCAAGCAGTGAATCATAGTCAACTGATGTATCCAACAGGTGAGCAGGTATACATCCCCCTGAAGGTCCACCAATTTGTACTGCTTTGAAATTTTTTTCGTTTTGCACTCCCCCGGCTATATCAAATACTATTTCCCGCAGTGGAATCCCAACAGGTACCTCAACCAGGCCGGTCCGGTTAACTTTACCTGTTAAAGCAAAGACTTTTGAACCTTTGCTATTTTCCGTACCCATGCTGGCAAACCATTCAGGACCATTATTAATAATGCCAGTAATATTGGCATACGTTTCTACATTATTTATATTAGTTGGCATATTCCATAAGCCGGATTCGGCTGGATAAGGTGGTTTAGTACTAGGCATGCCCCGCTGTCCTTCAACTGAATGAATTAAAGCGGTTTCTTCACCACAGACAAAAGCTCCTGCACCAGCGGCTATATGCACTGAAAAATTAAAGTCAGTGCCCAGAATATTCTGACCCAGAACTCCCAGACTTTCAGCGTCATTAATAGCTTTTCTTAATCGTTTAATAGCTAGTGGATACTCAGCCCTTACATAAATATATCCTTCATCTGCTCCGATAGCATAAGCACATATAAGCATACCTTCAAGAATAGAATGCGGGTCGCCCTCCAGTACACTTCGGTCCATAAATGCACCTGGATCTCCTTCATCTGCATTACATATAACATATTTCTTATCACCGGCAGCATCATGGACAAATTGCCATTTAAGACCAGTGGAGAAACCTCCTCCCCCGCGTCCCCTAAGCCCTGAGGCTTTGATAATATCAATAACCTCCTGAGAGCTCATACTTAAGACTACCTTCTCCAGGGCTTTGTAACCATCGTAAGCAATATAATCTTGCCATCTGTCAGGGTCGATTATCCCGCACCTGCCCAGAACAGTTTTTACCTGCTTACGGTAAAACGGTAATTTATTTAATTTAACAATACCTGGCTCTGGCTCATATCCCGCGGGATCCTGGGCCAGTGCATCCCCAACACAAACATCGCCCCGGGCCACATGCTCTCTGACAATTTTTATCGCCTTTTCCGTATTAAGATAACCGTATAATATCCTGGGTTTACCCGGAATCTGAACTTCCATAATTGGCTCCGCATAGCACATACCAATACAGCCTGTTGCTACCATCTCTACATCTAACCCCAGGTTGTCCAGTTCTTCCTCTACAGTTGTCCAGATCTTTTCTCCCCCAGCTGCAATGCCACACGTACCTAAACCAATAACAATTCGTACTTTTCCCCGTTGTTCCTGAAGTAGTTGCTGGCATTCATCTCTTACTTCTGCTAAGCTATACATTCAGTTTCTCCCTCTTTCTCCCGGTATAAGTCTAGTATGGTGTGTATATCATCCGGACTAAGCTTTCCGTAAACCTTGTCATTAACCATCATAGCCGGTGATATGCCACAGGCTCCGATACAGGCTACAGTTTCAAGTGTAAAGGCTCCATCAACTGTAGTCATCTGGCCATCTTTTAAGCCCAGATAATCTTTGACTTCATCTATTACTTTAGTGCCTCCACGTACATGACATGCTGTTCCTTCACAAACACGGACGATATTTTTGCCCCGGGGTTCAAGATGAAACTGACCATAAAATGTTGCTACTCCATAAATCTCAGTACAGGGAATTTTAAGCTCTCGCGAGATCGTAACCATAGCCTCTTTAGGTATATAACCAAAAATATCCTGAGCGGCCTGCAAAACAGGGATTAAGTTACCTCGAGTATCTTTATAATTGTCAATTACTTCACCTAATTTTTGATTGCAGGAATAATTTAAAGTGTTACTGCTACTCATTTTCTTCCTCCTTTTTTAGGTGCAACATTAAATAGTTCTACATTTAGTGCTATCGCTGAAGGTATAATTTTTTTGTTTGTGAATGTTATAATCTTCACATGTAGTTTAAAAAAAGAGAAAACTCTTCAGACCTACCTCTTACAAGCTTTTTGCATGTAATTTCTTTCTCATACCCTGGTGTTGCTAGCGCGCAGGGTTGAAAAAGCATCACTCCTCCTTTGAGTTTTAGACAAAATTCGCCTTTATTCGATACTATGATTATGTAATATGTCTGCAAATTTGTCTATAAAAAATTTTAATGCCACCTTAATGGTGAGCGAA
>JAQWBP010000058.1:0-6127 GCA_028706315.1 Syntrophomonadaceae bacterium | reverse complement strand
GTGAGCGAAAGCGAACATCAGTAGTGCCCGAAGGGTGCCACCCTAATGGTGAGCGAACGCGAACATCAGTAGTGCCCGGAGGGTGCTACCTTAATAGTGAGCGAAAGCGAACATCAGGGATGCTCTAAAGGAGTATAGCCAAGGAAATAGCGTGGTGCTTTTTACTTGTTTAGCCGTTTACTTATTTAACAAATTAACGTAGAATGTAACCGATAATGAAATTTATGAGGAGGTTGTCACATTGAAGCGGAAAGTAGCACTTATTCTTTTGTTATGTTTTTCCCTTACTGTACTGTTGGTCGGCTGTGGCTCCGATGCATCAGACAATGATGCTAAGACACCTGATACTGCTCAGGCAGACGAATCCTGGCAGAAAATACAAGACCGGGGTTACTTTATTATGGGTCTTGATGATGCTTTTCCACCGATGGGATTTCGCGACGAAAAAAATGAACTAGTTGGGTTCGATATTGACCTGGCTAAAGAGGCTGCCAAACGGATGGGAGTAGAAGTTCAGTTTCAACCTATCGTATGGGACACTAAAGCAGCAGAATTAAACAATGGTAACATCGATGTAATCTGGAATGGGTTTACGATTACTCCCGAAAGACAAAAAGAGTTTGCTTTTAGCGAGCCTTACATTAAAGATAAGCAGATTATAGTTGTAACCCCTGATTCTGATATTAAATCAAAAGCAGACCTGGCCGGCAAGAATATAGGTATTCAGGCAGCCAGCAGCGCCATTGAAGCTGTCGAAAAAGATACAGCTACATATGAAGTAATTCAAGACAATCTGCTGGAGTTTGAAAGTAATGACTTAGCCTTAAGAGACTTAAAGGGCGGTGGAGTAGACGCTGTTGTAGTCGATGAGGTAGTCGGAAGATACTACATTGTCAAACATCCTGAGGATTATAAAGTTTTAGAAGATAACTTTGGTGTAGAAGAGTTTGGCGTTGGTCTTAGAAAAGGCGATAAGGCTTTTCTTACTGAGCTGAATAAAGCATTTAATGCCATGAAAGAAGATGGCACTGCTGCCCAGATTTCCGAAAAATGGTTTGGAGAAAATATCGTAAAATAGCTTTTTCTCTAGTTAAAGAATTTGCTATAATTGAGCACAGGCAGGCTAACAGCATAATGCTGTTAGCCTGTATTACGTATTTTTCGGATAGATAAAGGGGATTCGTATGGATTACATTATGATGCTGTTACCGCCCATGATTAAAGGCTGGACGGTTACCCTACAGCTATTTTTTCTTACATTGTGTGTAGCCTTACCTATAGGTATTGCTATGGGTATTGCCAGGGTATCCAGGTTAAAACCTCTTAAATGGTTTATGGAATTTTATGTCTGGATATTCCGCGGCACTCCTCTGCTACTACAATTACTATTTGTATATTTTGGTCTTATGACGGTTGGGTTAAGAATGGAACGCTTTAATGCAGCCGCTCTAGCTTTTGTCCTGAATTACTCTGCCTACCTGGCGGAGATTTTTCGTTCTGGGATTCAGTCTATTGAAAAAGGACAGTATGAAGCTGCCGATGTCCTGGGTTTAACCCGCTTTCAAACTATGACAAAAATAGTTTTGCCCCAGGTATTTAAGAGAGTTTTACCCCCTATAGGTAACGAAGTTATCAATCTGGTCAAAGATTCGGCCCTTATTTATGTTTTAGCTATTAGTGAGTTGCTCAGGGTAGCAAAAAACGCAGTAATGCGAGACGAGACTTTTATTCCTTTTATTGTTGCTGCGGTCTTCTATTTATTTATGACTGCAGTATTCCAGCAATTCTTTAAATGGTTGGAAACCAAATATAATTATTACCATTAGGAGCGAAGAACTATGTATATGGTACAAGCATTAGACATATATAAAAAATTCGATGAACTAGAGGTATTAAAAGGGGTATCCCTGCAAGTCGAAAAAGGCCAGGTTATAGCCATAATCGGCCCATCTGGTTCCGGTAAAAGCACTTTTTTACGCTGTCTAAATCGCCTGGAGACTATTGATAGTGGAACTATTGAGATCGAAGGCGAGATAATGGTCCAGAATGGTCCAGGTGGTAAAGCAGTATACCGCAGCGAAGATACTATTTTTCGCCTGAGACAAAAAATGGGGATGGTTTTTCAGAATTTTAACCTTTTTCCCCATAAATCAGTACTAGATAATTTAATCCTTGCCCCGGTTATGGTTAATAAAGTTGAACCTGCCCGGGCGAAAGAAACAGCCCGAGTACTGCTGGAGAAGGTGGGTCTTTCCGAAAAAGCTAATAATTTTCCTTTTGAACTATCTGGTGGTCAGCAGCAGCGGGTGGCTATCGCCAGAGCCCTGGCCATGAATCCTGATATTATGTGTTTTGATGAACCTACCTCAGCACTTGATCCAGAACTTACTGGGGAGGTTTTACAAGTTATGAAAGGCTTGGCTGTCGAGAATATGACTATGATTGTGGTAACTCACGAAATCGGCTTTGCCCGCGAAGTAGCTGACCAAGTTATTTTCATGGATGATGGGATAATAATTGAACAGGGTTCTGCAGAAGATGTAATCGTTAACCCCCAACACGAACGAACTATAGCCTTTTTAAGTAAAGTATTAATGGCACGCTAATATATGGGAGTGAGTCGGAGTAGTTTTTGCCGCTCACCTCACTCCTATCCCATGGTTGCAATTTTCCCATTATACCTTTTACCCTCTTTCAAATCTATTCCTCACCTTATTTTAAGCATCGCAGGGGATGAATATGGTCAAGCATTTATCTAATTTGGAATTTTTCCATTTTAGCATAAAGTGTACTGCGGGCAATCCCCAGTTCGCGTGCAACTTTACTAATATTACCCCGGTACTGATTCAAAAGTTTTATAATCTCCTTACTCTCCTGAGTTTCCTGGAGTTTTTTATTCTCCTCCCTTATCTCTTTAATTGTCCTACCCTGCCTATCCTTTGATAGACTTCTTACCCAGGTTCTCGCCATGGTGGTCGAGGAAACAGGGGTAGAATAAATATCTACTGGTAAATGTTTTATAGATAAAGGGGCGCCCTCTGCATGATGAAGTAATCTTTCCACTATGTTATGCAATTCCCTCACATTGCCAGGCCAGTCATATCGCTGTAGATAATACATGATTTGTGGATCCATATCTTTGATATCATACTTCCACCGGGCTTCCGACTTGGTCATAAAATATTTAAATAATACTGGAACATCTTCAGGCCTTTCCCGGAGTGGGGGGATATTAACGTTAATGACATTTAAACGGTAATACAGGTCAGCACGGAAATCACCTTTTTCGATTTCCATTAATAAGTCTTGATTAGTAGCACAAATAATGCGTACGTCTGTTGGTATCACTTCTGTTCCACCAATACGGATGAAACATTTTTCCTGTACAACCCTTAACAGCGCCACCTGCTGGTCTATAGGCATATCACCAATTTCGTCAAGAAAAATGGTTCCTCCTGAGGCCAGTTCAAATTTACCAGGATTACCTCCTTTTTTGGCGCCAGTAAAGGCTCCTTCAGCATAGCCAAACAACTCACTACCTAATAATTCTCTAGGTATAGCGCCACAATTCACCGCTACGAAAGGCCCTCGGGCCCGTTCGCTTTGATTATGAATTGCCTGAGCAAACATCTCTTTTCCGGTACCACTTTCGCCGGTAATCAAAATATTACCTGTACCTGCTGCAGCCTGCTTGGCATTTTTAATAGCCAGGCACATCTCCTCGTTCACCGATACAATATCATTAAAATGTACCCTGGCTGTAGCACCGCTGAAACGGTTGACCAGTTTGTGTATCTCTTTTATGGTTCGGATTAAAATAACACCTGATTTCGGCCCACTCCCCTGGTTTTCCATATAAATACCCGACATCAGGCAATGTATATCCCCGCTCTTGAAAGGAAAAACAAACTCTATATCCTGAAAAGACTTGTGTTCATTAAACAGCCTGGTAAGATAAGGTTTTTTCTTTTCTATAATATAGCGGCTGATAATATCATTAATCTCCTCAGTGACATCTCCCCAGAAACGTTTTAGGTAATTATTCAAATTACTAACTTTGCCTGTTTCATCTGCGACTATTACTCCGGCAGGTATGTTGGAAAAGATATTTTTCATATTATTATTAAGTATGGTAAGCCCACGATTAGCCTTGCTTAATTCCACCGTTCTTTCCTGTACTCGTATTTCTAGTTCCTCTTTCGCTTTATGCAGTGCTGCCTCAGCTTCCTTACGGTCAGTAATATTACGGCCTACTTTTTGTATTTCAATCAACTCATGATACTGATTAAAAATCCCTCTGGCGGTCCATTCAATCCACGCAATCTGCCCTTCGGGAGTCCTTATTTTCTCCTGGCACACATTAACCGGACTATCCGGGGATAAATACGGATAGTTTTTCCCTGGTTCAATATCAATTATGTCATAGGCAATAAGGGTACCAATTAAATCATCCAGTTTTCCGTTAAAAAACCTACAATAGACATCATTGGCAAATAGAATTATATCATCAGGTGTAATACGCACAATTAGTTCAGTTTGATCTTCAACAATACCCCGGTAACGGGCTTCGCTCAGCTTAAGCTGCTCCTGGTATTTTTTAATATCAGTCACATCACGCCCAACTGACTGGTGCCCGATAATTTCCCCTGATTCATTAAAAAACCCCCGCGCCGTCCAGCTCATCCAGCCTATTTCTCCATTTGCCTTAATAATCCGGGCCTCAATAGACTCTGCACTTGGCTTTTCCGGGGTCAAGCCATTCAGTCTATCCTGCACCTTTTGCCTGTCTTCTGGATAAATAAGGTCCATGGCATTTGACCCTACTAGTTTATCGCGCACTTTACCAAAATACCTGCAATAAGCATCGTTAACAAAAATTAAGGTATTATCCAGCGATTCAATCTCAACAATCTCGGTCATATCCTCAATCATGGAATGAAATCTATTCTGGTTTAAATTCAGCTTGTCCTTAATTAAATCCCCATATACTTTATCCACATTATGGCCCCCTATCAAAAGCGTGGATCTAAGCAAAACTTCCTAGTGACATAAAATTTGCATATCTAGTTCTACATAAAAATAAAATTGATTATTGATTCTACTGCGAAACCCCTAGACATATAACTTCTTGTAGGGGAATCATTATTATAATTAATCTAATTATAAAACGTATTATACATATAAGACAAGAATAGCCATACATCCAGTTAAATTTTGTAAATTTGTAGTATAGTGTAGTGTATTGTAGTGTTGTTAGAACATAATTACACGGCAATACTACATATTGTGATATATTTAACAAATGCTGTAAGTGCGAATCTTCTCGATGGTCTCGGGGATATTTATTTTTTGCAACCAATTGGCACGCTTATTGCATTAATAAGGGTAGTGATTAAACATAATGAAAAATTAGCACCATAACTTTAAAAAAGCCCTATAACAAAGCTATACCGTAACATCGGCTGTTTATTATCGGAATACGGACTTAGTACTGTATCCGAGGTATATACTAATATATTTTGAAGGGAGTTTTGTAACATGGGTAGACTAGATGGAAAAGTTGCACTGATTGCAGGAGGAGCTGTAGGTATTGGTGGCGCTGACAGCCAGTTATTTGTCAAAGAAGGAGCTAAGGTAGTAATCGGTGATATCCAAGTTGAAAAAGGCCAAAAATTAGCTGACGAAATTAATAAAGCCGGTGGAGAGGCCTTATTCGTAAAGCTGGATATCTCCAAAGAAGAAGACTGGATAAATGCTATGAAAGCTACTTTGGATAAATTTGGTAAGCTTAATATCCTAGTAAATAATGCTGGTGTTTCACTAGGTGCAGATATTGAGGCTACTACCCTGAAAGACTGGAACTGGTTAATGGGTATTAATGCCACTGGTGTTTTCCTGGGAACTAAATACGGCATTCAGGCTATGAAAGATAATGGCGAAAAGTGTTCCATTGTAAACCGGTCATCAATTGACGGACAAATAGGAGAATCTGGATTATTCGCTTACTGTGCTTCTAAAGGTGCCGTAACTATACTAACCAAATCAGCTGCAATTATGTGCGGTGAAAAGGGTTATTCAATCAGAATTAATTCGGTACACCCTGGTTATGTTCATACCGATTTAACTG
>JAQWBP010000022.1 GCA_028706315.1 Syntrophomonadaceae bacterium | reverse complement strand
CTCGTATATGTTCACTTGCTCGCCTCCTCTCTAAATTTTCGTGCCATCTGGGAATTCGAAAACCGCTGAGTAAACAGCTCCCAGTACAGCGGCGATAGTTTCAAGCTCTGATGTCGAAAACTTATCTATTTTCATCCGCTGGTTAAAAGCCTGCGGTGTCTTTCCTACCTCCCTAGTTAGCCATGCCTCGCTTTTTCCCTTGAATGCAAGAGCCATTTTGATTTTTTGGGCGTTAGTCATTTCTCTCACCTCTGGGTTTAGTTATTATCAATTATACCCTTTATGATATAAACAATAACTTGAATATATCAGAAATTCATTTAAGCCTCAGCATGACATAGCAAAGGTTGCCGGCATGATATATAGGAGGTTCTGGGGAAATGATCAGCCTGTTGGAAAAGCAGCAAATAATCCTACGTCATTATCATAATGGAGAGTCCCAACGAAAAATCCATAGAGATACAGGGATATCCAGGAAAACAATCAGCAAATATATGAGGAAATATGAACAGGCCAAAAAGGAACTAATTGATAATAACGGCTGCCATAGTGATCTAGTAGAAGACATTATGGATAAGCCGATATATATGTTGGTGAATTCATTGGCACGCAGCCAGGCCGCTTTTAGACAAATTAATTCAGAAAGTAAAAAACGCGTGGCGGCCAAAAACGGCTTAACCACGCGGCTATTTTTTCTGGAGCCGATGCGCGGATTCGAACCGCGGACCTGCTGATTACGAATTTCATCATGGGGTGTTTTTTGGGGGTGGTGTAGTACCAGAAAATCCCTATATTAAGGGGTTTTTGTGTTTAGCTCCGGAGGCCTTGTTCATCTAAAATACTACCTTTTTTTTAATTATGGCGATGTTTTGGCGACGTATAAAAAAGGAAAACTAAATCAATTCATTTTTAACCAACTTCCAAAGTTGATCTAGTTTATCTTAAAAGTCAACGTAGAACATCGAATTTGAACTTTCTTAGATGATTATCTTTTAAGGCTCTAATCCCAATATATCAGCCTTTTAGGTAACTATTTGTTTTTCTAGTTCATCTTAAGTTCATCTAAATTCATCTAAGTTTATCTAAAAAATTCGATTATCTTTCTTTCAAAACCCAAATTGGATTGCGAGAAGTACCGTTGTTTTGAATAGTACCCTCTTTCTTTGACATTGCGTACAAAAGGTTTCTAACCTTGTTTCTTTTTTGTTTTTGATCTAGAGCCGACGATAACTTATCCAGCAACAACTCATCGATATCTTTTCGACTAGCCCTTTCGTATTTTTTGAGATAGGAAATAATTAGATCCTTATAGTACTCGTCATTGAAGGCTCTATTTTTTATATAATCTGATTTGCTATCGGTAAGAGAAGCAATTTGGGCAGATATATATATTTTAGGTTTGCTTCCCTCAATGAGTTTTAAGGAACGTAGTTTCTTAATATCCTGCACAGCCAATGGAATCCCCTTCTGTACCTTGTCAAGGTCCATTATCGTTTGTAAGTCCAGGTCAGGCCTTTTAATAAGCAAACGGGTATAGTTTTCATCAATAATTTTACCTAGAATCCTCACTTTAACCCGATTTGTTTCACTTAAATCATAATCAGGCAAAGGAAAATATCTTTGGCGTTGTAAATTAAACATCTTTCTTATACCGCTACCAATGGTATCAATCATGTTCAAATTTACCATCGCATTAGCTAAAAAAGAATTACGATATTTTTCAGGAGGCGCATCGGTGGCAATCACATTTTCAACTGATCCCGGGAGGAAATTGCCCAGGTTAGTAAAGAGTAATTCATCAGATCGTTCAACGACATTGATTCGGCCTCCTAGTTCATAATCTTGATGAGCAATACAGTTATGTAAAGTCTCTCTTATCAGATAGGGCTCGTACTGCTTGATCTCAGTGGGAAACAATGAATTATCCGGTAAATAGCGATAATTAAGATTCCGAATCTTAGAATATACTTCATCCGTTTTTAGCAGGAAGGGTGGCCCAAAATGCTGATAATCCTTCTCAATGCCCTGATCATCTTTTAGTACCCAGGTAATTTTGGCCACAGCCGGACTAATAAAATGTTCTGACTCTTCTTTGCCCAGCAGAATAATTGCGCTGCGAGTAATCTGGCCCTGGATCGTGAGCCTGGCTTTGTTTAAAAAGGTCCGATTATCCCATGCGTCAACATCACTTGCTAATCGTAGATTTTTATTCTTATATTCAATCCTGGCCCGAGCGATTGCCTTCATATCAAGATCATCAATCGTGGCTCCTACACAAACTTGGGCAGACCAGTCGTACTGTCTATCCTGTCTCCAGATTTTCCGTTCTTTCTCCGGGAAATTTTTTAACTTATGCTTATTCGATCCCACTCGTATATACTCGATTCCTCTAAAGGCTACTGGACGTTCTTTGGCCGAATCAATGACAACAATAACTACATTCTTGTTCTGAACATTAAGCGTTAATATCTTAAAATCCACCCTAGGACTTAGCTGGGTTGCCCACCAGTTTTCCAGCTCCTGATTACCCTTCTTGGCTATCAGAGGATTAAACGTTGTCCCTTTTATATAATGATCCTCATCATCAATCCCAAAAATAAGATAGGCCAGATCCTTTCCGTGTAAACAGGCCGAATTAGAGAGAGCAGAAATATATTCCCCAATCTCCTGCGGATCATATCTATCTTGTTTGAACTCTACCCATTCCGTTTCATGTGGCAAAGCTCTCAACTCATCAAGCAACCTCTCTAATTCTAAATCATTCACGTTAACCCTTCTTTCTTGGATGTTTTACCTGTTAGTTTCGTTTTATGGCATATAATTTCCTTGTGTCAAATGAAGCCAAATCTATGCTTTTCCCGTCATTTTTTAGTAATATTCATTATTATTATCATATTCTCGGCAACATAGACTAATTGACCATACCCTTTAATCTCTACACGTTCCTTAAAACCAAAATCATGAAAGGTTTTACTTTCTACTTTGGTTATTTTATTGGATTCTTTGTCTAGCATAAACATGGGTTCATCCCCTAACTTCATCTTGTAACTCCCGCTTAATCTAGTCGCTTACTTTTTACTCCCAGCTCTTGCCGTGTATTATATCCAACAAGGCCTGGCACTTGTCCTGGTTATTCATTTCACCTTCTACTATTTCGTGCACTTTTTCTGTTTAATTCTTCCCTTCAGCACAGGCAATTAATAGGGCATTAACCGGGTGACCTGCAAAAAACCGGACTGGATGAATAGCAAGACGAATCCTATCTCCCATAGTATTTTGTAGTTCTAATAGTTTCATCAATGTAGTTTCTCGGGTGGGACAGGCAGGATAAACCATTAATATTATGCGGCACTGTATTGCAGGATTATCAGATAATTGTTTTTCCAACCAGGCGGCCCCATCATCATCGACCCCGTATACGGCGCCAAAAATACATTTAGCTGAAGATAATAGACCAGCATAGGGGATTTTATTATTATATCCAGCCACACCTGCCAGAACCCGTGGCTCAGGAAACACGAGAGGTGGCTTGCTCGGTAATTTTATCTCGTCATTCTCCATATGTATTAACCCTCCCACTAAAAAACCCACAACTAATGAACCAACTCCGTAAGTTATTTTTAAAGATAACCATCGATTTTCACCTTATTTAGTTGCACTTCGGAGAGGCCAGGCGTTTTGTATCTGGTTACTATCAGCCAGAAAAGCTGAAAATTTAGGGTTGATAATAGAATATTTGATTACCCGGCGCAACAGTTCCTCCATTAAACAATATAGTTGTTTGTTATCGGTGCTTAGGTCTCCCAGGCCACTATGAACCAGGCTTGAGCGTAAGTCATAGAACTGCTCAGCTTCCTTTTCCAGAATAATCATACCTACTGTTTCGGCCAGCTTAGGTATTCTCACAGTAAACTGCTTTGTAGAATGATGCCTATCTGTATGTACTATAGACTCCAGAGCAGTAGAAACCAGCATCCATCTAATATCAATATATTTCTGCCAACAACAATATTCGTAATACCATAAACATGTACTAACAGGCCGTAAGAGACTGTTCCTTTGATAATCGGCAAATAACTTCTTTAATTCATTTACTTCACTCTCAGTTAACCAGTTGCGCGTATTATCCGCAATGAATGCTTCCGCTCCCGGTCCGGAAACCGGCCCTGGAACAACCCGAATTATATTTTCTTGAGAATCCCTGGTAACAATTGCGGAATATTTATATGAAATAGTAGTAGGATGAATTATGTGGGAAAGGGTTATAACTGTCTGCAAAATACCATCTGAATCCCATTCTTGATCATCTGAAATACACCTAACAATAGAATACATCTGTGCATACTGACGTTTTTCCGAATAATTGAATCCTTTAGGTTCACATGCATCCATTATTTTCTGAGCTTCGCTAGTATTCAATTTTTCAATCCATATATCAGGAACTATTAAAATCTTTGATTCTACCGGTGGATTTGTTTCTAATTCAGTTGGATCATAGATTCCTTCGTTAGTATGGATTACGATATTATAAACACTTTGACTCATAAAATGCCCTGCTCTGCTTACGTAAATTTGAATTATTTAAGGCCTCTATTCCATCTCCAAAGCCTCCAGGTCTACACCTTCTAGCAGCTCTTTTAACTTCTTTAATTCTTCTTTATTCAGGGTAACCCCTTTACCCATTTTTTCATGCTCCGGTGCCCAATCGCGGATATCTACTTTAGGTTTACGGTCATTCCAGCTAATTAGGTTGATTTCCTTTTGCCAGCCTTTGGAGCCTTCCGAGAGAACACCCAAACTTTCGGTAACTTCGAATTTAATTTCAGCCATAAAACTCACTCCTCTATTTATTCAAATTCTCAATAATCTCTATTTCTTCATGGTTAAGTCCGTATAATTGATATACCATTTGATTCGCCTGGTATTCCAATTCTTCAATAGATGATTCATATCCCTGTTTGTATAAACTCATTATTTCATCTGCAAGTTTTACCATTTTAGTTTTATCCCCTGGAATAATAATAGGGAATTTTCTAAGATCCTTTAGTATTAACTTTGGGAACATTTTCCTTTCTGATTTAGGTGTTGTCTTATTGAAATAATATGATATTAACTTACTGTTTAATAAAACAAGTAAACATTTCAATTCATCACTATCATGCTTTTTACTCAAGACATTGATTATGCTCCGATTATTTAAATAAACATCTTCAAAATAGCAACACAAAATAGATTTTGGATGAGTAGATGTAATTTCCCTAATTAACAATCGTGGTACTGAGAAAATAGAAAACTCTCTAGGAGCAGCTAACATTTCACCATATTGTAACCAACTATCTGACCAAATATATGAATACCTTTGAACGTCCCTTCCCTCTAAATAAGGATAAGTATGACTATTCACCTTAAAAGTAGCGTCGTAAGGCCGACTTTTTACATCTTCAGCTGTTTGTTTTGGATTCCCTTTACCGGTCTCATAGGCTTGAAGCCCTGCTTTAACGTCAAACATATCTTCCAGTGGTTTGGCGTTTTCCCTCAGTTTATCAAGCAGTTGATCAGTTTTTGCATCGATACTTACTTGAAAACGACATTCCTCATCAGCAAGCCATTTACTATAATCTATAATTAAATTGTTTCGCTCATAAAAATTACGCGGCTCATTTACACTGATTATTTTAACCTGTTTATTACCAGTTAAGTGCTTCTGAAAAACCAAAACAACTGCTTCAACATTCACATTTTCAAAGGAATAGCCAAAGATTTGTAAGATATTTAACAATTCACCTTGCTCAAGCATAAACCTCCTCGATTTAGACATTGAAGTAACCTTAAGAATGGAATTGGGGACGATAAATGATAATACACCATTCTGTTTCAATAGTTTGATACCTTTTTCAATAAAAAGAACAAAGGTATTTAACTGATATTCGGCAGTTTCAAACTTGTAATAAAGCTCCTTTTCTTTCGAACTAATCTTTTCTCTAGAAAAGATATAAGGCGGATTCCCAATAACTACATCAAAACCACCCTTATCCCGAAATACTTTGGCAAAATTTAATTTCCACAAGAAGTATGGTTTTGAATTCAATCGCTTAATTTCCCTTATTTTAGGGATTTCACGTGCCTTACCGTTTTCTATCAGGCTTTTCTCAATCAAATCCCACTCATACTCATCAATCTGTTTCTTTAGAGCAATCTTTTGTTTAATATCGCTGGTCGCGAAAACTTTCTCTTGCAAAGCATATATTTCATCCAAAATGTTCTGTGACTGCGGAGTAAAGATATCCATTTGCTCAATATTAGGTTCTCTTGTAGCTGCTATTTCTATATGTTTCTCCAGAAGCGTTTCGTTAAAAAGTTTAATTCCTTCAAACTCTTCCAACAGGCTATTACCACACATAATGTTATATTCCAAGTTTGGCAGAGGGCGTATATTACTGAAATTGTCTTCATCAACTATAAGAGATAACCAAAGACGCAGCTTGGTAATTTCTACAGCACTTCTCTCTATATCCACAGCATGAATAGAGTGGCGAATGGTCCGTAGCTTCAAATTATAGGGCTTACGTTGCTCCGGTAGGGCATAATTCCGGTTAAGCACATACTCGTCTGGCAAGAGATACAGGGTAAGATTCATCCTGGCTCGTACAATTTCATTAATCATCCCCAGTGGGAAGGCTCCACTCCCTACAGCCGGATCAGCAATACGTATGTCATCCAGGGCATCATCTACTTTTTTGGCGTTTTTACGGATACTTTCCGGCATTAGGAATTTTCCGCTCTGGGCTGCAGCTTTACTATTATCGGCATCAGCAATAATATCACCATAACGGATTAATATATTGATATCTTCATAGCTAATTCCTGTCTCAGTCATTAAATAATTGATCAAGCTTTCCTGGCACATGTAGTGTACGATTTCGCGGGGAGTATAAAAGGCTCCTTTGGATTTGCGGTCCTTTACTTCCAATAAGTTTTCAAAAACCTTACCCAACATTTCCGGGTCCACCGCAACTTCTTTTTCAAGCGGTTCATCTTCTTTTACTGTAAAGGCATAGCGATCAAAGATATCAAGGATGCCATCACCTTTATCTCCTTCTTTGGTAAGGTTTTCATTGGAGAAGAGCTCATTCGGTATCTCGAAGGTAACCTGGTCCATATCATATTCTTCTACGATGGGCTGAAAAAGACCACCGTTTAGGAATGGAATCATACAATTAAACGGCCGATAGTAGGTATTTCCCCCGCGTTCTTCGTTTAGCGCATTATAAAACAGTGGTTCCAGATAATCGCTGTAGAAATTTTTGCCGTTCCTATCAGCATTCGTAAAAATTCTCCTGATAAAGTTCTTATCGCCGGTACCCCATTTCCCTTCATAAGGGGTATTAGTAAAAATAAAATTTAGCGTCATGATCTGCTGATCGGTCAAATCTCTTAAGGCTATAGTACTACGTACATATTGGTCTTTATTTAAGGTATAAACTTTCTTGAATAAATCTCGTAGGTTAGAGGGTTTGTTTACCAGCAGTTCTTCTGCTACTGCAGCCGGGATGAATCTAGGATTAGCGGTAACCCCTAGCCAGCCTTTGCGCTGCAGAAAATATAAGAAGCTAAGCTGTCCCATTAACTTCTTAGCAAATTCTTCTGCAGTAAAATTGAGCTTTTCGGCCATGCTAAGAAATTCCGCTTGGCTTTCCAGGCACTCTTTTAGTTCCAGGTATTTATCCTTATATATCAGGAAGAATTCATTGGTTACCTTTTCTATATTAAAAATCTCTTCAATCTGGGAAACAGTTGGACTGATTGTGTCATCAAACATGATAATTGCAAGCTGCTGCATAGCTGTGTGGCTTTTTTCGTTTTTACCCACCAAGAAGGAATACCTCCGGGCTGGAGTGAGATCTTCTTCCAAGGTGCTGCCGACAAAATTATAGTCTATCTTTACAAAGGAAATCCGCCAGTCGCTATGGTCTTCTTCATAAAAAGCTACCAGGGCTGCATCAGCACTTTCTCGTTGTAACAGGTCCTTAATAAAGTTTCTTTGCATGGCCCGGCTGCGGGCAACAGATTTGTATGATTTTAATTCAACTGCCACCAAGAGTAGAACCTTGTTTTCACTATCCCGATAACGCCCAAAGTCTGTAAATTGCTTAACACTATCTCTAAACTGGGCCTTTACTTTGTCCGTAAATACAGGGTTGCTTTTAATTTTAGGACTTTTCAATAGTTCCCTGGTTAACAGAATAAACTTTTGCAAATCAAAACGGCTTTGTATGGTAGTTTCCAATAGTTTTCTTTTGGCTCTGTCCATTTCTTAGCCTCCAATTAGATATTCGGATAGAATTATTTCGGCCCGAACATTGTCTTTCTTGTCATCCGGCTGTACTTGTAGGTAAACATCTGGTAAATCTTCCTGTAAAATATTAAGTATTTCAATAGGCTTTTTACCGTTAATCTTCTTTAGTAACTGATTTACAAGGCTTTTGGCTACTACCCCTTCTCGAACCGCTGTTTCAATTGAACGTAAATATTCCACTTCAAAATCCGCAAAACATTTTTCGGTATATAAGGCTTTTAAATACTTGACCAGGCTAGCACTTTTCCCACTAAGTTCCGGCTTTTCTTCCTCTTCCTGCACTATACCCTGGAAAAAACTCTTCTTATTCTGGTTTAGTTGCTCATAAAACTCCCGATTGATTTTTTGGGATATGGCCTGTGGATCTGCTTCGAATAAGTCTGCTGCCTGGAAGAAGCTCATTTCCTCGGGTCCGTAATCACCGGATATATAAAATTTGCGTAATAGTCCCTTCTTAAAAAAGCTCAGCGTCCGGGTACCATTAACTAAAGTAGTATTTCTTCCGGTTCGCGATTTCTTGGGTAGTTTTTTGATTTTTTCAAATAGATCCGGATCTTCATCACGAACTTTTCTAATAATAGATAGATAATGCAGAGGAGAACGGATTTCTTCTTCACTGCCTTCTAAAACAGCCTTATCATTTAAGGCCTGGTAAAGTCCATATGAAGTTATCTCTTCATTATCACTAAGATACTTGATATCATCACCCAAGGTCTCACGAAAGGCCTGAATCTTAGACACGATATTGGCCTCGAGGTTTATCGCGCTTTCCCCCTGGCTGGATGGGAAGAAATTGTAAACATAGATTTTATCAAACGGGCTACCAATACGGTTTATTCGTCCCAGGCGTTGCATAACCCGGGTAGGATTCCAGGGCAAATCATAGTTTACTATCACATTTGAGCGATGCAAGTTCACACCTTCTGCCAGAACATCAGTAGTTATTAAAATCTTGATGTCATCCTTTTGCTTCTTTTCTCCGGGATCAAAGTTAGCTTGGATTCGCTTTTTAAGTGCTTTGCCGGATGAAGAGCTATAATGAAGAACTTTATCGCCGTAGATTGCTTTGAATTTCTTACTTAAATATTCGGCTGTATCAGCAGCTTCAGTAAATATAATAATTTTATTATCTTTTAAAACCTGGTCCTTACTTAATTCTAATTGAAATTTTTCAAATTTCGGATCTTGTGTGATTTTAGCGGCTTGTTTCTGTAAATCACATAGTATATTGTAATCACTGATTAAATCAGTTATAAATTCATCTTTAAACTCTTTGCTATTAAATTTATGTGCCTTTTCCTGCTCCAGAAGATCCAGCAGTGCTTCATCATCACCACTATCGATATAGTCGTAGATGTTTGGGTTTTTAGAAATCCAAATCGTTCCTTCTTCATACATTCTGATAAAGTGCTCATGCGAGGTAACAAAACGATCCAGGGTCTTACTAAAGGCATAAAAGCTGCTTTCTAAGCGTTTAATCAATATGGACTTCATAAAGCCACCCATATTCATCTGCCCAACCATCAACGTAGCCTGAATATTAGAGGGATTTTTCAGATAAACCAGCGATTTATAACGAGCATAGGTCAGACTTTTAATTCCCGTTAAAATATTATTAAAAAGGCGTTCAGTCCTAGTATCCATTTCATAGACCAGCTTACAAGGTATTTCCAGCTCAGGGAAAGTGATATTTTGGGCCTCAAGATCTTCAGCGTAGTTTTCAATAATATCGCATCTAGTCCGCCGTACCATTACATCCTGAAGCACCCGTTCACGCAGCTCTTTTGAGGCTGCTTTCAACTCTTTATTATAGGCATTGGTTCCTTTTTCATGTTTCCTTAAACGAGTGTTTATTTTTGCGAAGAATGAATCCAGATGTTTGACCGCCAGAGAACTATCATTGCGTTTTTGAAACAAATATAGTTGGCTGGCGATATCTTTGGGGTAATTGTTTAAAGGGGTTGCAGATATTAATATAACTTTTTTACCCGCGCAGATCTGATGAATCATTTCATAGCTCTGGGTATTCTCATTACGGAAACGATGGGCTTCATCAATAAAAATATAATCATAGCGGGTATAGTCTTTTTCAATGATTTGATCCAGTTTACCCATCGATACGACGGTAGCCACCTGATTAAAGTCTTTAAATGTGTCATCCCAGTAATCAACCAAAACCGGTGGACAAACAACTAGCTTACGGCCCTCCAGCTGTTGAGCCAACATGGCGGAGATATAGGTTTTACCCAGGCCAACGACATCAGCCAGGAAAACTCCACCGTACGCTTCCAGCTTCTTTTTAGCATCAATAACCGCTTCCTCCTGGTATTGAAGCTTCTTAAATCCAGGTGGAAGGTAGCGATTTTTAATCATGCTTTTATCATGGTTAATCTCTTCTTTAAAGTATTCGTAAAGGAACTTTAAGTAGAGCTCATATGGAGTTATATCATCCCTAACCCAAGTATTACTAACAGTATCCACATATTCGCGGGTTATTTCTATGCTTTCATCCCAAAGTTCCCCAAATTTTTCCAAAGCATAGCGTACATCTCGAGCATCTTTTAGTTCTACGTTAAACTCCAAATTATCCTTAAGCCCGGCTTCAGTAAAATTGCTGGATCCAGTAATGACCTTACCGAAATCCTCCTGACTGCGTTTACGAATAATATATACCTTGGCATGTATTTTCCCATGCGGATAGGCTCGTACTTCCAGTTTTCCATTACGAATGAATTCAACAAACTTTCTAGCTCCCTGCTCCACTTCATAGCTGTCATCAGAGCTATCATATTCATTGTTAATTAGGCTTTGAAACTGGTCTTTTATCTCTTTGGAAGAAAACTGCAATTCAATTTGTTCTATTCGAGCTGAATCTATAAGCTCAATAACCTTATTATCGGTGCTGATGCCAACTAGAATGCGTATTTTGTCCACATCTTCCAAAGATGCATATAGTTTATAAAAGCCACTGGTTCTAAAATATCCAACTAGGACATCAAAAAACTGTGTATTGTTTTCGAGACTAATAGTAAACCGATTTAAAAGTGTCCTTCCGGGTTCATTTGTGAAAAAGGTTAAATCATTATGCATGGGCAAAACCACCTCGTTAGAGTTCAGTTATCCATATTGCTTCTCTACTTCCATTACAAAATCCTTGAACTTAATACAATAAACTATTGTCTCTGCATAAATTCTAAAGGTCCAATAAATACTTCCTCCCCACCGCCACCGTTCGATAACAGAGGATTATGTAGCCCTTCGGGTTCGCTACGCCTACATAATCTCTATTATCTGAAGGTGACTACCCCGCTCCAGGCCATGCCCGTTCACCGGTACCCTGTTGGCTGGCACCGGGGATGGATGTGGGCCAGCCGGTTCCCGGGCATCGCCTTCCGCTCCGTGGCCGCCCGCCCTCCTGCTTCGAGCGCTCGGTTTCTTCTCGCTTTACTGGCTTCGCTCCATGCGCTCGACATTACTCACTCACTCTGACAGGATGGCTCCCGGGTGAAAGGTTAGTGAGTGCTGTGTCCCCCGTTGCATCGGGGCAACCCCGCTACGGGTTATGTCCTGCGCAAACTGCTGCGCATAATTGCTCCGGACATCCCCCTTCGCTCCGTGGTCGTGGAATACCCTACCCTAAGTTCCAAATCGCAGCGTGTCCCCGGCGATAGGTTAGTGGTTTACGCAAACCTCCACCGAAGATTACAGGTACGGTCGTCTTATACCTTTAATATTGGTGGATAACACGACCTTTGACGAATCTATGAGCTTGGCGTAGGCAAAGGGAACCTGTTTCGCTCCGCTCCACACGTTCCCCACGTACCGCATACTTATAAGAACATTAGTTCTCTAAGGAGGTTGACTTTTTTGCCCTCTCCCAGTGGCAGTTTATTTTGCCTTCTTTTAACTAATGATTCTACTTAAAATCACTTAAACCTTCTTTATTTTAACTATACTTCCTTAAATTTCTACATATCCTTTATCAGATACTGTGCATTCCTCCCGTATTAATACCTTCTTTTATACTTTTTACAATTATGGCAGTATGGCCAGAGTAGTATTGTAATTGGTCGGATGGTGGAAAGGAGCTCATTAATGCCGATGATGCAAACGTCATCTAAGCAGGTTATTTCGGGAAAGAAATATTCCCGTAGCCTACCGCTCTGTTTAAGCTGCGCCCTAGCTTACGGGCACCTCTATTTTGCGGTTCCCTTTGCTAACTGGGATTGGACTATAGCTTACGAAGAAAGGGTATATCGGGCAATCATGCACCCTATACTAGCTGTTCGGTAGTTAAGTACCTACATTATCAATATTCCAGAAACCAGCGGACGCCACTGGCTCCGGTCCCTTCCCGCTGGGAACGTCCCTGGCCTGATAACAAACCAGAATGGGGCCTAGGCCTTGCAAAATCTAACCTGCCTTTGCTAGAACCCTATGAATTTCATAAAACGGTTAAGCTTTTGATTGAATAGAGGCGGAATATCTATAAATTTTCAGTATAGGAACCCAACGTTGATCAATAACATTCGAGATAATATCTAAAAATCATCTTGGTCGATATTTGGGGTCACAGTATTCATACCTCGAGTATATACAATTATTACATTTTTCCGGCTCATTAATAGGCTTGTTGAATTTGGATAAAATACTGTTGGAGTAAGGCCTCATTGGTGCTGTTCTTATTCTGTTTATTATTTTAATTGCATCTATATATTGTTTAAAGAGAGGTATGAATTTTTAATCGCTCAATTCAGTATTTTGTAATTCAGTAATCCGGCGAAATGCACCATACATAGAAGGATCTTTATAATACCGAAATAAATAATACTTATCTATTTTGAAGTCTTCAATAAAACGATAGCACCAGACTTGTGCATGCGTAGAATCATATTCTGGGTATGTTAAATAATGCTTTTCCCCGACAGCTTTGAACTCATATAAAATCGTTTTATACTCATGTTTTATAAGTAGATCAGGTCTGCATTGGAGAGCGGTCTTTAACGGTTGAATGTTCGCCGTAATGTCTGATAGTTGTCTTGCCCAGTGCCATCAAGAAGGATGCTTCCTTTCTTATGTCTACCCATAATCCACTCAATACATTTATGTTCGTTCTGTTTGCCGATTTTCAGCGATTGGGCTTTTTGACTTTCTTCGTAGCTATTACGTACGAGTCTTCTAAAACCATCTAGTTTCGGATTGTTCTGTATAAAAAACTTAAAACCACAGTATACATATTGTCCAAAGCCACTTGCAGTAGGTTTTATAATTATTTGATTTATCATTTTTTGCTAGCACCTTTTCGTTGACTTTTAGGTATTTTAACATACTTATAATGTGTCTCAGAGAAAAGTTTTTGATATCACAGGCCATATCGAAGAACTACTAGTTTCAAATTATGGCGGCGATTTGGCGACGACAGGGCGAAAATTGGATTTGCCAGAAAAATAACAAACCGCGCAAACCCGCGCGGTTACTTGTTTCACACTGGAGCCGATGCGCGGATTCGAACCGCGGACCTGCTGATTACGAATCAGCTGCTCTGCCACTGAGCCACATCGGCGTGATTGTTAGGATAATGTCATATTAGTACTATTTTAGTTTATGTCGATACTCATAAATTATAAAGTTGTCTGGGGAAAGAATCAAGTGGTTAGGGGGATAAAAAAATAAAGCCGATTATTGCAATCAGCTTTTTTGTAGGTTTATTGGTTCTTTGGGCTCGATGAAATAATAGTAATTAGGATTATTAAGTACTATTGATTGGCATGAGGGGCAGATTTTATTTAAGTAGGCTTTTCGATCTATTATCTGTATCATTTTCTTTAAAATAGTTTCAGGGAACTGCTGGCCACAGGTGCTGCATTTATCCATTATCGTTACCCTCCCGATTTCTAGCTTTATTTAAAGTACAGGGTTATTCTATCACTATAGGTCCGGGTAACATAGCCCTAATATTGGGCAAGATAAAAGCCGGTATATTATTACCGGCTATCTACCTATTGCACTATTTTTTTCTGAGTTAATGGTCCCCTATTCTGCATAGGCCTTTATATGTTCGATTTCAATATCGGCCAGGTCTTTTACTTTGGCAACGGCAATATCTATGACTTCCTGGCTTTCACCATCTAGCTGCTCCTGGACTAGTTTTTCAAAAGGGATTTTAACCATCCTGGATAAAGCATCATTAATATCAACGTGGCAGAAGAAACCATTAAATATGTTCATCATACTGCCAAAATAAGCTTCGGCCCAGGTTTCAATTTCCATTTCATCTGGTTTGCCATCAATACATTTGAACCTACTTACGCTGTACATCCTTCACACTCCTTATCCAGGCACCAGCTGCTTCCAGTGCCCTGGTTACTACTTCCGGAGCTGGTCCTCCAGGTACTTTTCTCCGGTTGACACACTCTAAGACATCCAGATATTTATAGACATCTTCGGTAATAAGGGGGGAGAATTCTTGGTATGTACTTATATCAAGTTCTTCTAAGACTAATTTATTTTCGATACAATATAGTACTGCCTGTCCTACTACCGCATGAGCATCGCGAAATGCCATGCCTTTATTGACCAGATAATCGGCCAGGTCAGTTGCATTAGTGAAACCTCCCCGGGCTGCCTTGGCCATCCGCTCCTGGTTAAATTTCGCGGTTCTTAACATGGGAGCAAAGACTAGTAATGATTTTTTGACTGTGTCTACTGCATCGAAAAGAGCCTCTTTGTCCTCCTGCATATCTTTATTATATGCCAAAGGCAGAGATTTCATCAGAGTTAAGAGGGTAATTAAGTCGCCATAAACTCTGCCAGTTTTTCCCCGGACTAGTTCGGCTAAGTCCGGATTCTTTTTCTGCGGCATAATGCTGGAACCGGTAGAAAAGGCATCATCTAAGTCAATAAAGGAAAATTCTTCACTTGACCAGAGGATAATTTCTTCGGAAAACCTGGATAAATGCATCATCAGAATGCTGGCAAAGCTACAGAATTCCAAGGCAAAATCTCTATCACTAACTCCATCCAGACTGTTACGGGTTATGTAGTCAAAATTAAGTTCCTGTTTGACAAATTCGCGGTCCAGGTTAAATCCGGTGCCTGCCAGCGCGCAGGAACCAAGCGGCATATAGTTAAGCCGTTTAAAAGTATCATCCAGCCTTTCTAAGTCACGGCGTAACATCTCAAAGTAAGCCATCAAATGGTGAGCCAGGCTAATGGGCTGTGCTTTTTGCATATGAGTATAGCCAGGCATAATCGTGGTTAGATGTTCTTTCGCCAGGTCGAGCAGGGTTTCCTGCAGGGTTAAAATTAGCTCCCGTATTTCGTGAATTTCATCTCTTAAGTAGAGACGGATATCGAGGGCTACCTGGTCGTTACGACTGCGAGCAGTATGCAGTTTTTTCCCTACTTCGCCAATTTTATTTATCAGGAAGGTCTCGATGTTCATATGTACATCTTCGGCTTCAACAGTAAATTCCAGCTGGCCTTCTTCTAGTTCCTCTCTTATTTCCTCCAGTGCTTTTACTATCATATCTTTTTCGGTTGCTTTTATAATTCCCTGCCGGGCCAGCATTTTAGCGTGAGCAATGCTGCCGGCTATATCCTGCCGGTACATGCGGGCATCAAAAGCTATCGAAGCGTTAAAATCCTCAGTAAGTCTATCAGTTGCTTTAGTAAACCTTCCACTCCATAATTTCATTTGTTACACCTCTTACTAGATTTAATTCATATCTTATTACTAGTTGGCTAGTTCTAATGTTATTTTGGCACAATGCTACATCTTTATGCCAGTTTATTTTTACATATTACTGCCTTGATGGCCATATAGCCTATTTCCTCAGGCAGGGCCGCTTTAATCGGAGCTAATTTTTCCGTACCTACTTCATTAATAACGGCAAGTATCTCTGCCTCTTCTTCTTCACTAAGAAAATCATCCCATTCAATTTTAAGCCCTTCCCGGGCACAGCGCAGGAAGTGGTCTTGTATGGTAATTTCTTTTAGCTCCCGCTCGTTAACTATATCCTCGATAGATTTGCCTTCATTATACATTTCCCACGTTATTATATAACTGGGTATTTTATTTTTTTCTTTACTAACCGGTTGCTTAGCTGCTGCCACTCGACCCGGAGGTTTTTCTCCACCAGTCAAACTAGCTGTCAGCTCGTTTTCACTGGCAAAGTTAATGATAACGTCGAGAAATTGCTGGCCGTATTTGGCTAGTTTTATTTCTCCTACCCCGGGAATCGATGACATCTGATTTAAATCAGCTGGTAAACGGGCACTCATTTCTTTTAAAGTACTATCGTGGAAAATTACATAAGGCGGCACCTGTTCTTTTTCGGCAATTTCATGCCGTAGATCCCGCAACCTCAGGAATAATTGGCTGTCAATCACAGCAGCCTCTGGTTCTTTTTGAATCCTTATCGTAACCTCGGCCTGGCTTTTTAAAACTGGTACTGCTTTGCGAGTCAAGCGTAGTATCGGGTATTTCCCTTCGGTAATATGGATATAGTCTTCCGCTGCTAGTAGATTGATAAGATCAACGATGGCAGCCAAGGTTAAATCACTCATAATTCCATAAGTAGATAGTTTGTCAAAGCCCATTTCTCTGACTCTTTTAGCCCGGGAGCCTTTAAGAACTGAGGATACCATAGTACTGCCATATTGTTGGTTCATTCTCATCATACAGGAAAATATCTTCTGCGCTTCTATGGTAATATCTTTTAGCTCATATTTACCGGTACAGTTACCACAATTTTCACAGTTGTCCGCAATATTTTTCTCCCCAAAATATTCCAGAATATACTGGCGCAGGCAGCGGGTAGTATGACAGTAATCAATCATATCCTGCAGTTTCCTGTATTCTTCCTGCTCTCGTTCTTCTGCCATTACTGTTTGTTCAATTAAAAATTTCTGAATATGTACATCTGCCGGGCTAAATAGGAGGATACACTCGCCCGCATCGCCATCGCGTCCGGCGCGGCCTGCTTCCTGGTAGTAAGACTCCAGGCTGCGGGGCATATTATGATGAATTACATAACGTATGTTAGATTTATCAATACCGAGACCAAAAGCATTAGTTGCTACGATTACCCGAAGTTCATCATAAATAAAGGCATCCTGGCTGTAGTTTCTCTCTTCATTGCTTAAGCCGGCATGGTAGCGGCCCGCTTTATAGCCCTGCGAACTTAAGTATTTATAAAGATCATCCACCTCTTTGCGGGTGGCAGCATATATTATTCCCGCCTGTTCGGCATGCCCCTTTACATACTGGTCAATATATTGTTTTTTATCTACGCCTTTAAGTACTGAAAAATGCAGGCTTTTTCGGTCGAAACCAGTAATAAAGGTGGTGCCCTTTTCCAGGTGCAGCAGTTTGACAATATCTTCCTGCACCCGAGGAGTAGCAGTAGCAGTAAATGCAGCCACAACGGGGCGCCGGGGCATCTGCTTTATCCAGGGGGCAATAGCCTCATAGCTAGGGCGGAAATCATGTCCCCACTGGGAAACACAGTGGGCTTCATCAATAGCAATGAGAGGCACTTGTAAGTTAAGCAGCAAGTTACTGCAGCTCTCGGAAGCGAGTCTTTCCGGAGCTATATATAGTAGTTTATACTGGCCGTGGGCAGCATTTATTAAGGTCTCCTGTACTTCTTTAGGGGTCAATATGCTGCTAATATAGGCAGCAGCTATCCCCTGGCTAGTCAGAGCATCTACCTGGTCTTTCATTAAGGCGATCAGGGGGGAGATTATAATGCTGGTTCCCGGTAAAACTAAGGCTGGTATTTGGTAACAAAGCGATTTGCCGCCACCGGTAGGCATAATTCCCAGAGTATCGCGCTGGTCAAGAATGTTAGAGATTATTTTGTCTTGTCCAGGTTTAAATGCATCATAGCCAAAATATTTTTTTAATACGAGTTCTACCTTTTCCTTCACTGCTGCCCTCCATAAAACTATTTTTAAATAATTCTCCTACGAAAACCTTATTCTAATGCAAACTAATGAATATATACTGGAATTTGCTATAACAATTTTTAAACAGAGCCGCGTTGTTCCTTAAAAACTCCGCGGGTTCCGCGTTTAATTAAGCTAGTTGCATAGTTACTACTTTTCAGAGGATATTACACGTTTAATACCTGCACCTTTTTAATATAAGACCTGCACTGTTGAGCCATGCTCTCGATCTCTTCTTTAGTGTAAGGTGCTACTTTGCCTAATTCAGGATCCAGGGTGTTTTCTGGCCGGAATTGTTGTAGCGAATAAAGCTCAGCTCCTTCTATGGAGCAGGCGATATTTATAATATCTGTTTCAGTATGCAAAGACGGCACAACCGTAGTCCTGAATTCTACTTTTATGCTAGAGTTCTTTAGTAAATGAATCGCATTCCTGACATTAAAAAAGTCCTCCGAGCTCAGTTTACCACAAACCCGCAGGTATTTCCGGTAGTCTAGCGGCGCTTTTATATCCATAGCGACATAATCGAGAAGTCCCTGAGCTAAAAGTTTTTCCAGCATGGCGGGGTTAGTCCCGTTAGTATCGAGTTTAACCAGGTAGCCCAGGTCTTTGATGGACCGACAGGCATCAGGCAGGCTCTCGTTAAGAGTAGGCTCCCCGCCGCTGATAACAACAGCATCGAGAAAGCCCTGCCTTTCTTGTAAGAATGGCAAAATTTCTTCCATTGTAAGCGATTTTTCTGCACTACCCGGCCGATAAACTAGATGCCCATTATGGCAAAAAGGGCACCGAAAATTACAGCCCCGGGTAAACAGCACAGCAGCTATCCTCCCGGGGTAATCGACCAAGCTCTGTTTAATTAGGCCGGCAATTTTCATCTAATGTCTCCTCTATAATAGCTGGACAAAAGTGCTCGGCACCTTTGTCCAGTTAATTTTATTAACCAACTCTATAAGTTTTGCGGTTCTTAAATTCCTGCTGTTTACCTTCATTCCACTGGTCAACTGGCCTGAGATACCCTACTACGCGAGAATATACTTCACAATGGGTGTCCACCCCATTATCTGCACAGGTCGGACAAGCATGGTGTTCACCAGTTAAATACCCGTGCTGCGGACAAATACTGAACGTTGGAGTTACGTAAAAATAGGGCATTTTAAACATTTCACAAGATTTTTTGACCAGGCGTTTAACTGATTCAAAATTAGGCACGGCCTCGCCCAGGAATATATGGAAGGTAGTCCCTCCGGTATAAATGCTCTGCAGCGGATCCTGCAACTGCATGGCCTTAAATAAATCATCCGTATAGCCAACTGGCAGGTGGGTAGAGTTAGTGTAAAATGGTTCAGCACCATTATTGGTAACATCATCATTATTAGCAAAAATTATACCGGGATATCTAACTCTATCTTTCTTAGGTATGCTATAGCTTACCCCTTCTGCCGGAGTTGCTTCCAGATTATAAAGGTCGCCACTTTCTTCCTGATAAGTGCGAATCCGGTTATTCATATACTCTAGTACTTCCATAGCAAAGGCATGCCCTTCATCACTTCCGATATCTTTCCCCACGAAATTAAGGCAGGATTCATTCATGCCTATCAACCCAATAGTAGAGAAATGGTTAACCCAAAATCTACCCATGGCTTCTCTTACTCCGCGTAAGTAGAATTGTGAATAAGGATAAAGCCCGGACTCAGTAAGGCTTTCCAGTACTTTACGTTTTATCTCTAGGCTGTCTTTAGCCAGATCCATAACATCAGCCAGCCGGTTAAAGTAATCTTCTTTATCCTTAGCCAGGTAGCCAATACGCGGCATATTTATAGTTACAACCCCAATAGAACCAGTTAAGGGATTAGAGCCAAACAGCCCACCCCCGCGTTTTCTCAGTTCCCGGTTATCCAGACGTAGGCGGCAGCACATACTACGGGCATCTTCCGGATCCATATCAGAATTAATGTAATTAGCAAAACCAGGGATACCGTATTTAGCTGTCATTTCCCATATTCTATCGTAAGCGGGATTTTCCCAGTCAAATTCTTTCGTTATGTTGTAGGTGGGAATAGGAAAAGTAAAGACTCTTTCTTCTGCATCCCCTTCCATCATAACTTCGGTAAAGGCCTGGTTAAACATGTCCATCTGAGCCTGAAACTCACCATAAGTTTTATCCAGTATTTCTCCACCTATGATAACCGACTCATTTTTCATATGGTTAGGTACTTTAAGGTCCATGGTAATATTTGTAAATGGGGTTTGAAATCCTACCCTAGTAGGTACATTTACATTAAATATAAATTCCTGCAGACTCTGTTTAACCTGATTATAGTCCAGCTTATCGTAATAAATAAAAGGGGCTAAGAGGGTATCAAAATTAGAAAATGCCTGGGCACCCGCTGCTTCACCCTGTAGGGTATAGAAAAAGTTTACGATCTGGCCCAGGATAGTTCTAAAGTGGCGGGCCGGCTTGCTGACTACTTTGCCCCGGGCGCCTTTAAAGCCTTCCCGGATAAGATCTTGCAAGTCCCAGCCTACACAATAGACAGCCAGAATTCCCAGGTCATGTATATGGAAGTCACCACTTTCCTGAGCTGCTTTAATCTGGGGCGTATATATTTGATTTAACCAGTATTGACTAGTTACAATGGAGGATATATGGAAATTCATGCCCTGCAGGCTGTAGTTCATGTTAGAATTCTCTTTAACCCGCCAGTCGCTTTTATCCAGATAGTTAGTTATAATCTCGTTATTTTCAATCAGCTGGCGCCCTGACCGGATATTTTCGTGCTGTTTTCTATATAATATATAGGCTTTAGCAGTTTTGTAGTGGTCGTTTTTTACTAATACTTTTTCCACCAGATCCTGAATCTCTTCAACATTAGCTACCTCATAATCATCCAGGTACTGGTATTCGAGCAATTCCACAACTTTATCAGCCAGCTTTTCCGCCGTAGCGTAATCTCTTCCCCCTACTGCTCTCGCTGCTTTATAAATTGCTTTAACAATTTTTTCCCTTTCAAAGGGAACAGTTCTGCCATCTCTTTTTTGTATCTTAGTAACCATCTAAAATATATCCTCCTCAAGTAACCACAATATGTAGTGGTATATAATTGTCATAATACTATATTCAGTATGATTATTATATAGTTTTGTTTCACTTACAGCAAACAAGTTGTCAGTGACAAAAATTGCACTTAGCATAGAATATAATAAATATTACTCGCTTAGCATCTTTTTTGCCAAATAAGAAAATATTTTAAATAATTTTTTATATACAGGAATGAGAATTGTAAGGATTAAGCCCCTCAGAAAAGACGAGAGACCTTCTCCCGTATAAGAAGAAGGCCTCCTGTCTTTGAGCATGAATCCTGTAGTAAATATGGCTATTCACCATAACTCCAGCTAAATTAATTTTTACCTGCCGCCAAACTAAACGGCCAAATTGTGGTGAGCTAGATTAGTCCACTAAATAAGCTATTTGCTGCTCACCACCATCTGGCTTTACAATGAGATGGAGATGTTAGGTTAGGTATTACTTTTACTTTTCATAAGGGGTAACTACCCATTTGATACAATTATCTTTCTTATTGCCAAACACATCGTAGCCGGTTAATAAATCATTCAAAGGGGCACGATGAGTTATTAGATGATTAGTATTAATTTTTCCTGTTTGGATAAGTTTTATTAATTCCGGGATACGGTTAGCATTAACTAATCCCATACTCAAGTTAATATTTTTAATCCATAATTCGTTTAGTGCCAATATTTGCGGGTCCTCAAAAACACCGATTAATGATACATTGCCGCCCGGCCTTACTGCATCAAGCGCCAGTTCATAAGTTCCTTTAGCTCCACAAGCTTCTATAGTTCTGTCTGCACCACGGCCTTCAGTTAATTCTCTAACTCTTTCCGGAACATTTACATTAAGCGGATTAAGCCCTATATCAGCAATTCCTTTTTCCACGGCAAAGTCGAGTCTTTCCTGGTTTAAATCAACGGCAATAACCTGGGATGGTCCCCATAGTCTGGCACTTGTCATAGCACACATGCCAACTGGCCCACAACCAGTTACAACTACAGTTTCACCAGGTTCGATCTTGGCATTTTCTGCGCCCAGGTATCCGGTAGAAAGAATATCACCAACAAATAAGACATCTTCTTCTGTTAATCCTTCCGGAATATGGAACATACCCAGATTAGCATGAGGAACCCGGACAAATTCTGCCTGGCATCCATCAATCATATAGCCAAAAATCCAGCTTCCAGTAGTACAGTGGGAATAGATGCCCCGGCGGCAGTAGAAACACTCTCCACACTGGGTAACGCAAGAAACAGCTACTTTATCTCCTACTTTAACATTTCTTACTGCCGGACCTATTTCTACTACTTCCCCTACAAATTCATGACCCAGAATCCGTGGTGCTTCTGTTTCTGGCATCCCTCCATGCCATATGTGTATGTCAGTGCCGCAAATTGTGGAGGTAGTAACTCTGACGATAGCATCATCCGGCTCAATTATTTTTGGTACTGGCACGTCTTGTAAAGCAATTTTCTCAGGACCATTATAAACCAGCGCTTTCATAGTATCACTCATTTAAAGTTCCCCTCTCCTTCTTATCTCTCCAAATACTTACTTGTTACATAAAAATTCATATCCAGGTATATCTTTTTATTACACACCTCCCCTGACAAAAAAAATGACCGATATCTTTATGCTTCACCCTTGAGTTTCTTCATAAAAATATTGGTCTGCTTCGGAGCCACCCTTAGGGGTTTCTCCTCAATCCACCTTTATATTAAGTTTTTTTAATATTTATTCGGTTATAACCCGGTCAAAAATTACTACATGCATCCAAAAATCTTTATCCGCCTCTATAACATAAACCTGATGAATTGCCTTAGCTCCCAGCCTTTCCTCAAAGTAAGTCAGATTATCAATGGAATGCTGTCTGGCCACTTGCATACGAGCTGCATTTACCACATCCTTACCAGAATCAGTAGCAACTATGAATTTCTCCGGCTCAGTTAAAAAACCTTCTCCCCTGACAACTAACATATCTTCCCATATGATTATTTTGGTATGATCCACACCTTTACCCAAGGTACGCTTAAAATACTTTTCCATGTAAATTTTAAATTCGTGCTGCATCTGTCGTCTTTGCTGATCATTTAATTTAATTTTTTTAAATGCAGTTACATTATTGTTGACTGTTAAGCTTTCTTCACTCTTGCTCACAAACTCATTCCCTCCTCTTTTTAAGACAAGAAGAGTACTTAGTGAAATGTTTCACTTTATCTATAAAACAAAAACCAATATCCACTGAACCCCTATAGTAGGTATTCTGATATGAATATTGGTCTCTTAAGGAGCCACCGTATGGTTTCTCCGCAATCCACCAGCATATAACAATACAAATTTTATTAATACTCTTAATAAGAGTATAATATACCCTCGTGATATGTCAATATTTAATTAATGCCTTATTTCTAATTTTATCGGCATCTGTTGCGGCATATTTCCGTTATCCCAATTATAGCCAAGGGTTATTCTTTTATTTTCCGGTTTAACAGGGCCTGGACTTTAAGCGGTAAGCCGAAAAGATTAATAAAGCCTTCAGAATCTTTGTGGCTATAAATCTCATCCTGGCTAAAAGTAGCTAGTTCTTCACTGTAGAGTGAATAAGGAGAACTTGAAGCTACTGCTTCACAGCTGCCTTTGTAAAGTTTTACTTTAACGGTACCAGTTACAGTTTTTTGAGTTTCATCTACAAAAGCATCCATAGCGTCTCTTAATTTGCAGAACCAGTTACCATCATAAACAAGGTCCGCATATTTAAGTGCTAACACTTCTTTGAACTCCAGGGTGCGCCGGTCCAGAGTCAGCCTTTCCAGTTCTTCATGGGCGCGGTAAAGTATAGTACCACCAGGAGTTTCATAAACACCACGGGACTTCATGCCTACCAGACGGTTTTCTACCATACTGGTAATGCCAACACCATTTTCGCCACCCAGGCGGTTTAGCTCAGTTAATAGCTCTACTGGTCCCAATTTCTTGCCATCTAAAGCTACGGGTATTCCCTTTTCAAAACTTATTTCTACATAAGTCGGTTTGTCTGGAGCCTTCTCCGGGGGTACTGTCAGAACATACAGATTATCCTGGGGTTCATTAGCCGGGTCTTCCAGGTCTCCGCCTTCATGAGAAATATGCCAGATATTCCTATCACGGCTGTAGATTTTTTCTTTGCTTACTGGTACTTCTATGCCATGTGCTTTAGCATAGTCAATCGCATCTTCACGTGATTTTATATCCCATTCGCGCCAGGGCGCAATAATCTTTATATCAGGATTAATAGCCTTAATACCCAGCTCAAAGCGTACCTGGTCATTACCTTTACCAGTAGCACCATGGCAGATAGCAATAGCGCCTTCTTTTTCCGCTACTTCTACCAGCCTTTTAGCAATCAGCGGGCGGGCAAAAGAAGTTCCCAGGAGATATTTTTTCTCATAAATAGCTCCCGCTTTTACGCCGGGGAAAACATAATCAGTTACAAACTCCTCAGTAAGGTCATCAATATATATTTTTGATGCCCCGGATTTGAGCGCTTTTTCTTTGACGGGGTCTAATTCCTCTCCTTGTCCTACATCGGCACAGTAGGCAATAACCTCATACCCATAGTTTTCTTTCAGCCAGGGAATAATTATTGATGTATCCAATCCTCCAGAATATGCTAGTACTACTTTTTCCATGATTTTTCTCTCCTTTATCGGGGCGGATTATTAACCTTATAGCCAAGTTAATGATTGACCCCGTGTATTACATTGTTACTGCCATTATTGCTTTGTGGGCATGCAAACGGTTTTCTGCTTCATCAAAAACTTTTGACTGCGGGCCGTCCATAACTTCATCGGTAATTTCTTTACCCCGCTTGGCCGGCAGGCAGTGTAAAACTATGGCATCTTTTTTAGCCACGCTCATCAGCTGGCTGTTAACCTGGTACTGTAAGAACTGCTGCTCTTTTTCGGCAGCTTCTTCTTCTTGGCCCATACTAGCCCAGACATCAGTATAAATTATATCAGCATCTTTTGCAGCTGCAAGTGGATCTTTTACCACCCATAAGTTGGCACCAGTCTCTTTAGCATCTTCTAAAGCTAGCTGCATTACCTTCTCATCTGGTTCATACCCTTGCGGTGCCGCAATAACAACATCCATACCTACTTTAGCTCCCCCAAAAAGCAGGGAATGAGCCATATTATTTCCATCACCTATATAAGCACATTTTAAACCTTTTAACTCACCTTTATGCTCTTTTATAGTCATTAAATCGCCAATTACCTGAGTAGGATGTAAAAGATCAGTTAACCCGTTGATAACAGGAATATCAGCCCATTTAGCCAATTCTAAGACTTCTTCATGGGCAAAAGTCCTAATCATGATTCCATCCAGCATCCGTGATAATACCCGAGCAGTATCTGGTACACTCTCACCGCGCCCTATTTGGATATCACGCGGACTTAAAAACAACGCATGTCCTCCCAGTTGATACATGCCCACTTCAAAGGCGACTCGGGTACGGGTAGAAGATTTCTGAAATATCATTCCTAGGGTTTTGCCGGCCAGGCACTGATGGGGAATGCCTTTTTTCTGCATACGCTTTAACTCAGCACCTACTTCCAACATATAAGCTATTTCTTCCCGGCTGAAATCATGAATACTTATAAAATCCCGGCCGCGTAAACTATCATTTATAGCAAACATCATTCCCACTCCTTTTCAGGTTTTATTTTAGTTAAATAAAGGGACCAGGGACGGTAAAGCATGTTTAGGATAGTCCGTTCTTCCATTCCCTAAGGGCCTCTTTAAGGATATTTACTGCCTGGTTTACCTCGGTCTCATTGATAGTCAACGGAGGAACAAAACGTACTACATTAGTCCCGGCACCAACTAGCAGAAGTCCTTTTTGGATACAAATTTCAATTAGTTCTTTAACTGGTGTGTTAAACTCCATGCCCAACATTAAGCCTTTACCGCGCACATCTACTATACGTCTATCACCGATTTTTTTCAGAGCTTGATAGAGATATTCTCCCATCGCTTTTACATTATCCAGAAAAGTATTATCACTAACAATATCTAGTACCTTGCTAGCTACTGCAGTAGCTAGCGGGTTGCCACCAAAAGTTGACGCATGATCTCCGGGAGCAAAACCGCTGGCAGCCTTCTCGGTAGCTATCATAGCTCCGATGGGAATTCCTCCCCCCAGGCCTTTGGCGGTGGTAAAAATATCCGGCTTCACTACATAATCCTGCCAGGCAAAAAGCTGGCCAGTTCTGCCCATGCCGCATTGTACTTCATCAAAGATTAGGAATATCCCTTCCTGGTCACATAGCTTTCTTAACCCATTTAAGAAAACCGGGTCAGCAGGCTGTATACCACCTTCGCCCTGTATCGGCTCTACCATAATAGCACAAGTATTTTCATTAATAACCTCTTTTACTGAATCCAGGTTATTAAATTCTGCATAACTAAAACCTCCCGGCAACGGAGCAAAACCTTCATGATATTTATCCTGGCCGGTAGCAGTCACTGCTGCCATAGTGCGACCATGAAAAGACTTTTTAAAAGTAATTATTTCGTATTTATTTTCATTCTGACGGTAAAAATATTTCCGTGCCAGTTTTATAGCTGCTTCGTTAGCCTCAGCTCCACTGTTACAGAAGAACACTTTATCCATACCGGTGGCAGTGGCTAATTTCTCTGCAGCTGCTACCTGGGGCTCTATCCAGTACAAGTTGGAAACATGCCAGAGAGTCTGGGCCTGTTCCTTAAGCACCTGGTTAAGTTCATTATTACTATGGCCTAAGATACATACGGCAATTCCGCCTACAAAATCCAGGTACTGTTTACCATTAATGTCCCAAATATATGACCCTTTACCTTTAACAGGAACCAGGGGAAAACGTCCGTAAGTATTCATAATATACTGCTGTCCCCGACTAATAACATCTTTTTCAGTCATAAAAAAGTCTCCCTTCGGCCAACAATTAATTTTATTCATCAACCACCATAGTCCCTATACCTTCATTAGTGAATATCTCTAAAAGTATCGAGTGCGGCACTCGTCCGTCAATAATATGGGTCCGTCCTACTCCTCCCAGTACTGATTCTTTACAGCAATCAATCTTTGGTACCATGCCTCCGGCTATAATGCCTTCTGCAGTATACCCGTCAATCTGACTTAATTTTAGTACCGAAATCAGGCTGTCACTATCATCCGCATCCATTAAAAGCCCGGGCACGTCAGTAAGCAAAACTAGCTTATCTGCTTTTAGCGCTACCGCGATAGCTGCAGCCGCCAGGTCAGCATTAATATTGTAGCTTTCATGTTTATCATCAATCCCTATAGGAGCTATAACTGGAATATAACCATTTTCTATTACTGTTTCTATTACTTCTGGGTTTATCTGCTGTACGTCACCAACAAAACCTAGTTCTTCCTTATCATCAACTGGACGTGCCTGTATCAGGCTGCCATCTTTTCCAGATAAGCCTATAGCTTTGCCACCACTGGCATTTAAACCGGCAACTATTTCTTTATTAACCTTTCCCCCTAAGACCATTTCTACAATTTCCATAGTCTGCCGGTCAGTTACCCTTAGCCCGTTGACAAAGTGGCTGTTTATATTAAGCCTTTCTAACATACGGTTTATTTCCGGGCCGCCACCATGCACTACTATAGGGTGCATGCCCACGTATTTCATCAAAACGATATCCTGCATAACCTTTTTCTTTAGTTGACAGTCTTTCATAGCTGCCCCGCCATACTTAATAACTACCCGTTTACCGTAAAACTGTTTTATGTAAGGCAGCGCTTCTACTAGTATTTCCGCTTTTTCCAGAGCTGATAAAACCATCTAAATCCCCCCTCGCGCCCCGTTGGGCAATTTTTAAATTAAACGCGGGTTCGCTAACGCTCACACGCAGATTTTAAGACGCTGATTACCGCTGATCTAAAAAAAGTGCAAAGCACTTTTTATTAAAGAAGAAAGATCTGCGTAAATCATATTAAATCCGCGTCAATCCGCGTTGAATTACCGAAATATAAGAAATGCGCAGCATTTCCACATTAATTCAAAATTCAAAATTTGGTTAAGTCCTGTAGTCGGCATTTATTTTTACGTAGTCATAAGTTAAGTCACAACCCCAGGCAGTAGCATGGCAATCTCCTGACTTGAGGTCAACGGTTATAATTACATTTTCCTTCTCTAATTCCTGGCGGGCATTATCTTCGTCAAAATTCAGCCCCATGCCATTTTCAGCCATCTTTTCTTCCCCCAGATAAATATCAGTCTGGTAAGGATCAAAATCAGCTCCTGAATAACCCGCTGCAGCCAGGATTCTGCCCCAGTTAGCATCAGCGCCGAAAACTGCTGCCTTAGTAAGATTAGAGCCAGTAATAGAACGAGCTATCAGGCGGGCTGTTTCGTAATCAGGAGCATTTATAGCCCTTACTTCGATTAGATGAGTAGCACCCTCACCATCACGGGCAATCATTTTAGCCAAAGAGATATTTATAAAATCAATGGCCTGTTTAAGTATCTGATAATCTTCTGATGTAACATCATCTATACAAGGATTACCTGCTAATCCGTTCGCCATGATAATAGCCATATCATTAGTCGAAGTATCACGATCAACACTTATCATGTTATAAGACTTAGCTGCCGATTCTTTTAAAAGTTTTTGTAAACACTGACTGCTAATAGCAGCATCAGTAGTAATAAAAGCCAGCATAGTTGCCATGTTCGGATGTATCATACCTGAACCTTTGGCTATCGCCCCGATATACACAGTTTTACCCTGCAGTTCTATTTCTACCGCTATCTCTTTAGTAGCCAGGTCGGTAGTCAGAAGAGCCAGAGCTGCGTTATGGGCTCCATCAGGAGCAAGACTCCGGGCTGCCTGGCTTATGCCAGCTTCAATTCTATCCATCGGCATAAAAACGCCAATTACACCCGTAGAGGCGACTAATACCTCAGATGGTTCAATATGCAAAAGTTCAGCCGTTAGGTTCGCCATAGTAATGGCATCTTCAAATCCTTGCTCACCAGTGCAAGCATTAGCATTGCCACTATTAGCTACAATTGCCTGGGCTAGCCCATCTTTTAGGTGATTTACACTAATATCAATACATGCTGCCCTTACTTTGTTGGTTGTATATACCCCGGCAGCCGTGCATTTTACCGGTGAAAAAATAATAGCTACATCTTTTTTATCCTTTTTTTTAATTGCTGCACATACTCCCTGAGCGAGAAATCCCCGCGGAGTAGTTATGCTGCCATCGACTACTTTCATTCCTTTTGCCTCCAATTTTAGCGTTTATGGGTGCACACCCGGGAATTTTAGGCCCTTATCTTCGGCAATGCCTAACATCAGGTTCAAGTTTTGTATGGCCTGACCGGACGCACCTTTAGTAAGATTATCAATGGCCGATATTAATACCACCCGACCGCTGGCATCATCAGCATAAATACCAATATCCACAAGATTGCTGCCATATACCCATTTGGTGTGCGGTATGCGACCATCAGGCAGCACCCGAATAAAGTCTTCTTTGCCGTATTTACCTTCCAGGACTTCTCTAACTTGTTCTGCCTTCGCTCCAGAACATAGCCGGGCATAAGTTGTAGTCAGTATACCCCGGTTCATAGGCACCAGATGCGGGGTAAATATCATTTCTACCTGACTACCAGCGGCAAAACTTAACTCCTGAGCTATTTCCGGTCCATGCCGGTGTGTCCCTACTCCGTATGCTTTGATACCTTCATTAACCTCGCAAAAATGATTGCTGGCTTTAGCTGTCCGCCCGGCACCAGTTACTCCACTCTTTGAATCTATCACTATCCCAGCAGGTTCTACTATACCTGCCCCTAAAAGCGGCGCCAGTGGTAAGATAGCGCTGGTGGGAAAACATCCGGGGTTAGCAACCAAATCCGTTTTTTTAACCTGTTCCCGGTATAATTCGGGCAGGCCGTAAACTGCCTCTTTTAACATCTCTGGTGCTTCATGCACTTTCTCATAGTATTTCTCATAAAGGGCGGCATCTTTCAAGCGGAAATCTGCCCCCAGATCAACACATTTAATGCCGGCAGGCAGCAGCTCCATAGCCATGGTAACTGATAGCCCGTGGGGCAAAGCAAGAAATACCGCATCACAGCGGCCTATTATATTTTCAATCTTACTCTCTTCACAAGTTAAACTGCTAAACCCGGTAAGCTGGGGATAAATATCATCTATTCTTTTACCTACATTATCGGTAGATAATATACAAACTGGTTCTAATTCATCGTGACCGGCTAAAAGCCTAAGTAACTCTGCTGCCGTATATCCATCGCCAACTATTCCTACTTTAAACATTAGCGTAATCCTCCTTTAATCAAGGGCACTAACTAATTTGTGCCGGCAAGCAATACTGTTGTAGTAAACATTAATAATTATACATCCTAGTGTATAATTTTACAAGAATAAAAATAAGAAATACAACCGAAAAAGTATCCGCCCTAGTAACATTAAATATGATGTATTCATAACCTAGATTATGGGTAATATATAGGTACTAGCTTGAACAGCTGGCCGGGACTTCCCGGTAGCTTTCATATAAAGAAGGGGAGAGAGCTTTTGCTCCTTCCCCTTCTGTTCTTTCTGAAATTTAGTTCCCCATTAGCTGATAATATATGCAATTTTGCTGCCACAATTAGTACAGTTTCCTCTTTCTAATCCAGTAATATGCGTATGATATACATTTCGACTGATTAAAAGTTTTCCGCATGCGCGGCAAAAGGTATTATTATTCTCCCCGCCCAGATTACCCAGGTAGACAAAGTTTAAATACTGCCCAGCTGTATCCCGAGCTACTTCCAGGGTCTCTTCTGGTGTAGCTTCCTTTTGAAACTGGTAAGCTGGGTGGTATCTCGATAAATGTAATGGTATATCAGGATCTAAGGACGCCAGCCAGCGCGCTAATCCTTCGATTTCACCTGGAGCGTCATTTTCACCCGGAATTACCAGATTAGTAATTTCCACATGAGTTTTCCCTACTGCAGTTTCTACTGTAGCCTTAACCGCGTCTAATTTTCCCCGGCAGTTTCTCCGGTAAAACTCGTCAGTAAAAGCTTTAACATCTATATTCATTGCATCAATATAAGGTAAAAGCTCTTCCAGAGGCTGTTTCTCAATATAGCCGTTGGTAACTAGAACTACTTTTAAATCATTTTCCTTTAACTTTACGGCTGCATCACGCACATATTCATACCATATAGAAGGTTCGTTGTAAGTAAAAGCCACTCCTACTGAACCTTGCGGTTTACACTGCAAAGCCGCATCTACCAGTCCAGAAACATCAACCCTTCGTGTCACCGGCTCTTCGTGCGCCAGAGCATAGTTCTGGCAAAAAGCACAGGCCAGGTTGCAGCCAAAAGTCCCGGTAGATAATATGAGGCTCCCAGGGAAAAAATGAAACAAAGGTTTTTTCTCGATGGGATCTAGCGCCAGAGAAGCCAGTTCCGCATAATTTAGACTATATAGCCTGCCTTCTTGGTTAACTCTTACCCGGCATAATCCTCTTTGATCTTCTTTCAGCAGACAATGGTGAGGACATAAAACACATCTTACCCGATTGTCATCCATTTTTTCATAAAAACGTGCTTCTACTCTAGGCATAATATCACAACCTATTAGAATATTTTAACAATGGTTTCCCTGCAAACCTAGACTATCCTGTTTGAATGCATAAATATGGAGAGCGACGTTAGCGGAGCATGGTAGAAACACCCTGCGAAGGCGCAGTGGCGGAAGGGGGCGAGCGACACGGACGTCGCGAGCGGGCAGTGAACACGGATGTGAATTTGCCCGGTACCCCTGTAGCCGCAAGACAAGCAGTTGGTGTTTCCCATGCGGAGATTGGAGCCGGAATATTTGTGCATTCAAACTAACGCCCTATGACTTTTTTCAGTTATTTATATCTGGTTACCTCAAAACGCTCTAAGCTATATTTTTCCCCCGGTGAAATTCCTGCTTTTTGTAAAGCTATGGATATTTGCTCATCCACCGTATCTACTCCTTCCAAATCTGGCAGGAGTAATCCTCTTCGGTTTCCACGACTGACAATCACACCATATTTACAGGGATCAAGATCTTCTAGGGTACAAGGCTCTGGCTCACCCATAATATCTACCGAATAAACTAGCTCATTAAGTTCATTCTCAGTTACCGGCGCAAAACGAGGATCGCGGGTTCCTGCACTTACTGCATTACCTGCTATTTCTTCTGATAAGTCCCCATAAGCCGGCATAATTGTTCCTATACATCCTCGGAGTTGACCATTTTTCTTCAAGGAAACAAAAGCCCCGGCTTTTTGCTCTTTTAGTTCCGCCATTTCTAGAGGCAGCTCTGGTAGTTTCCCGGTTTTAACGTAATCTTCGAGTATCCTACGTGCCCATTTTACTGGCAGGCTCTCCTCCCTGCGGTTTTGCTCCATTTCACTCTTTTTTATCTGCTGGAGTTTTTCTAGGAGGCTATCATTCTTTTTTCCGGGGATAAACCCGGCAATCAGGTAACCTACCCCAAAAGGTCCTTCATAACTAAACACCGTAGCTTTAAAGGCCTTTCCATCCAGCGCTCCGAGCATAATAACTATTGAGCGGTAGCCGCACTCGCCAGCATTATCCCGTAAATCTTCCGGAATATTAAGTATTGAAACTGCATCCCCTGCTGCGATTAATTCTTTAACTGTTGCATCAAATCGGGGACCATCAGGATGGTAATCATAAGGGCCTTCGTCTTTCAAGCGGTGCGACATATCCCCGGAAGCTACTATAGCTACTTTTTTACCCAATTGCTCAGCTGCCCCACTAATTAGGCGACCCAAAGTATATAATTCTAATATTGATAAGTAGCCGATACTTATGGCAGCGATATCAATACTTCCCATACCTGCTTCCTGCAAATAATGCAAAGGTACGAGAATCCCGTGGTCTAAATGCGGGTTAAGGTGATGTTCTCGGGCAGTAGCTCTGTCTAGTCCAATAAAGTTAAGCGCAGAGCGGCGAGCCTGTTTTTCTATTTCGGCCAGAAGAGCTATATCATTACTCATGCTTGTCCCCTCTACACGGCTGCCGAAATTAGAAAAATCCCCTTCAAGTACTGGGTCGCTTAAATAGCTAATACAGTCAGCAAAAACATTGCCATGCGGGGTCAAGAAAACTATAGTATCTGGTGAAGTTGCCAGCAGTTCCCGAGCCATTTGTTTTATACCCTTCACCGTTTGCTCACAATCCTTAAGCCGTTCGCCGCCAATATAAGGCACAATTATGGGCGGATGTGGAGAAAGAGCCGCATACGTTATCATCAAATCATCTCCTTTTCCTGTATTCGTAATTATATTAGACGCAGACTATCGCAGACTATTATGACTTACGCAGACTAGTTTGATAGCCTTTACGTGAATCATAGGGATTTCGGACACTGATTTTCACTGATTTATATGATTACCGCTGATTTTTCCTTAATATTTTAAATAGTATATGAAAGTGCTTTGCACTTTCATATACATAATTAATAAAAAAATCCGCGTGTGAGCGTTAGCGAACCCGCGTTGAATAAAACGATCTGCGTAAATCATATAAATCAGCGTAAATCTGCGTCTAAAAAGTCTGCGTTAGTCATATAAGTCTGCGTAATTCTGCGTCTAAAAAGGCTCTGTATTTATTCATTTAGTTGGGCTTTGGCTATGCCGGACATTATAGCGTAGGCAATTTTTGCCTGGTATTCATCGTTCATTAAGAGCCGGCCTTCTCTGGGATTAGATATAAACCCTACTTCTACTAATACTCCAGACATTTTAGAATTACGGAGTACATAAAAATTTCCGGCTTTAGGCTTACGCTTAGTATTCCCCAGTATCCTGCTTAATTCCTCCTGAATAGATTCAGCCACAATTTTGCTTTCCTCGCTGCCCTCCTGATAAAAGACTTGAGAACCTGACCAGGTATTGTTAAGAACAGCATTAGCATGTATACTGACAAACAGCTCGCCACCAGCCTTATTAGCCTTATCAACCCGCTTTTTCATATCAGCTTTTTTATGCTCGCCAATAGTTCCGGTAAATTCATCTCCCGCCAGGTCGCTTTCATTTTCCCGCAGAAGAATTACCATCGCTCCTGCCTGACTGAGGTTCTGGGTTAGCTTTTTCCCTATCTCGAGGGTAATATCTTTTTCAATAATGTCACCCCGGGTTGCACCCTGGTCAAGCCCGCCATGCCCAGGATCTATGACTATTACCTTGTTAGCTAGCATATACGACAAAACATATTCTTCTTGTTCGTTTCCGGTAATGACCACCACCAAGCATAAAAATGATAACAGTACCATCGCCACTGCTACACTAGCTTTTTTTCTGGGAATAAATATAGGTTTCAATAATATCACCCGTTTTATTAAAATCTAGTTATTATATATGCAATAAAACGGCTATTTATTAAGAAAGTTAATTGGACGCAGATTTACGCTGATCATTATGATTATCGCTGATTTTATTCTTCTATTGAAAAGTGCTTTGCACTTTTCAAAAATATAAAAAAAAGATCTGCTTCGATCATATAAATCAGCGTTAATCTGCGTCTAAAAAATTCTGCGTTAGTCATATTAGTCTGCGTCAATACATCTGTGTGCGAATCGCGCTTAATTTTGGGGCTGTGGGCCGTAAGAAAGGCGTGGAAGATTAGATTATAGAAATTAGGCTGAAAAAAACAAACCTCCTCGTAAAGAGGAGGTTTGGATGTAAACTGA
>JAQWBP010000057.1 GCA_028706315.1 Syntrophomonadaceae bacterium | reverse complement strand
TATTATATTGAACCTTTATTGACGGTCAAAATCGAATTCGCCGAGTGGACTGATAATCTGCATTTAAGGTCACCCGTCATAAAACACTTTGCCAATGTCAGCCCTGACCAGTGCCGAATTTAGTATACTGCTGCGCAACAAGAATAGACGCAGATTTTCGCTGATTTTTATGATTACCGCAGATTTTTTTAACGCAGACTGCCGCAGACATTTATGACTTACGCAGACTTGCTTTTTCTTTTGTGGCTGTATTTCCCGTACTTTGTTAGAAAGAAGCTTAAGGGTTAAGATTGCTGGCGGCCGGACTTACTGTGGAAGTCATGAGAGTCTGCGTTAGTCTGCGTCTAATAATCCGCGTTAATCCTTTAAAATCCGTGTGTGAGCGTTAGCGAACCCGCGTTGAATTATGGGGGGTTGAAGTGATGAGTAATCAGAAAGTAAAAATTGATGACTACAGCTTTGAGCTGTCTAATCTTGATAAGATCATTTGGCCTCAGGAAGGCTATACTAAAGGCGATATGATTAAATACTATACCGAGATTGCACCTTTTATCCTCAAACACTTACAAAATCGTCCTATGGTGTTTACACGCTACCCTGATGGTATTGAGGGTAAGCACTTTTATCAGAAGAATGCTCCCCGCTATCTGCCTGATTGGATTAATACTTTTAACTGGTATTCCCAGGAATCCATGCGTAATATTAAGTTTATATTAGCAGAGGAAAAGGCTACTCTGGCATGGCTTGCTAACCAGGCATGTATAGTAATGCATCCCTGGTTATCAACTACCAGCAACCTGGAATATCCTGATTTTGCTATTTTAGATATTGACCCTTCTCCGGGAAGTCTTTATACTGATGTGATTAAAATCTCTCTGGTAATAAAAGATTTATTAGATGAGCTAAATTTAATAAGTTTTTTAAAAACTTCAGGAGCAAAAGGTCTACATATTTATATTCCGATTGACAATACTTATACTTATGCTGACATCCGGCAATTTACTAATACGGTTGCCTCCCTAATCGTCCGGCTTTTACCTGCTATCGCTACTATTGAAAGAACTGTAGATAACCGGGGTGATAAGATATACATTGATTACTTACAAAATGTAAAAGGTAAGACTTTATGCTCAGTTTACAGCCTACGCGCTGAACATGGTGCTACTGTATCCACCCCTCTGAACTGGAATGAAGTTTCTCATGTAATGCCAACCGATTTTACTATTAAAACAATATTTCCCCGGCTGCAAACAGTAGGCGACTTATTTGCTCCAGTTTTAACTAATAAACAATCACTAACCTATGCATTTCAAAAGCTGGGACTTATCCAAAAATAACTGCTTGCCTACCTTAAAAACATGAGTCTTTAATTTTGAAAAGTAAAAGGCCGTCGGTTATATATACACTAGCCTGCTGAGTATCACATAAGTAAGTTAAATAAGCCGATATACTCTCTGATATTAAAAAGTACTGGGTGCGGCTGACATGTATCCCCAGCAGGGAAATAAAATGACTAACTATTTCTTCCCGGCTTTTTGGGATTTCGATTAGCTTTTTAATAGTCTCCAGAATTCTATCGATAATCTGATTGTTTTGGCGGATAAGAGCTGAGATATCGTTAATCCTGCCTCCATGAGATAGAAAACTTTCCTGCAATGGAGGTTTGGCAATCCTTCTAAAGCTCTGCAGATGGTTTTCTAGATTAGTTGCATAAATAAATGGAAACATTTCTAATATACTCTGACCAATTAGAGCATCACCAAGAAAGGTAACTTTATCAGGTGTTTCTACTCCTACCTGACCAATACTATGCCCGGCCAAATCAATTATGTTGAATTCCACTCCATTTATTTCGTTTTTACCTGGCTCTATTACAGCAGTTACCTGTGAAGGTGAGGGCATAAGGAACTTGTTCCGTAAAGCCTTAACCGGATATGCGGAATAATAGCATAATGGTGTTAAAATAGGATTTTCAATAAAGGGTCTTTCCAGTGCGGAAGCGTAAATCCCACAATCAGAAATAGCCTGAATATAGTTATTACCCCCACAGTGGTCGGCATGTGCATGAGTGTTGAGTATACCATAGATACTCAGACCTTTTTCTCGTAGCTTTTCTACCACCGAGTGGGCAAACTTTTTACCTCCCCCACTATCAATTAAGAGGCAACTGTTATCAGAAAAAATGTATACCCCTAATACTATCGCCGAGGTCTCTATGATATATGTGTGACCTGCTATATGTCGAAACTCCACCAGGTATTCCCCTTTCACTACTGCTAACAAAAGAGCTTTCATTAAAATTGAAAGCTCTTTTGCGCCCCTATGAAATTCTTATTTCAATAACAAATTAATAATTTCCTCCTCATTAGCGGAGGGCAGGTACTGTTTGATGTTTAGTTGTCGAATCATATTACTAAGCGCTTCCGAATGATACTTAACCTGCTCGAATTTTCTTTCCATATCTGCAATATCCTGATTCGCAAAAAAGTCTCCATATATTTTACAGTTGGTAATTAAACCATGTTTTACATTAAGCCGAATATCTAAATAACCCCAGTCAAACTTTGCCGCGTGCTTGACATTAAATTGCGGTGAGCCGCCATAAACCCATTCCCATGTAGAATATTTATTATCTCTAAGATCCTGGACGGCTGCCTGCTCCTCGGGCGACAATTCATATTGTACTAAATCTTTATATTCATCTTTGATCGCCTCATTTAATATGGTTTTAAACTCATTAATTGTAATTGGTGTCGTCAAATAGTCAGTAATATTAGTTACCCGACTGCGAACTGATTTTACCCCTTTAGATACTATTTTTTCTTCCTTAACATTAAGCGCTTTCCCTACATTTTCCAGATTAGAATTAAATAAAATTGTTCCATGATGTAAAAGTCTATCGTGATATCTGAATTGTGAATTACCCGAGAATTTTTTGCCATCAATAGTAATATCATTTCTACCATTATTTTCGGCCTTAATACCAATAGCAGCCAGAGCTTTAATAACCGGGCGAGTAAATGCACTAAAGTCAAACGAATAGTTTTTGTTATCGTTCACAATAAAAGTAAAATTTAAGTTATCCAGGTCATGATAAACTGCTCCCCCACCAGATAACCTGCGTACCACTTTAACATCATGGTTATTAATATACTCCTGATTAATTTCCTCTATGGTATTCTGATTTTTGCCGACTACGACTACAGGCTGGTTCTGCCATAAAATAAAAAATTCTTCTTTTGTATTCATATTTTTAATAACATATTCTTCTAGTGCGAGGTTAAAATAAGGATCTGTAGAGCGATTTATTATTTCAAGCATGCTTTATAACTCCCCCGTCATTTATTAACTTTTTAATAACAGACCGGAAAACATAATTTTCCGGTCTTAAATATATTTTATTCAATTCCCCTATTACTACTATATTGCTACTTTTTCCGAGGGGCCACATGTATAGCCTGCTGGTTAACATCCAGAATAGCTTCCATCATCGCCTCACCCAGAGTTGGATGTGGATGTATAGTACCGATAACTTGTGAAGTTTTCATTTGATTTTTAACTAACATAGTGCCTTCCAGTATTAAATCACTGGCATGGGGGCCAATAATATGAACGCCAATTATTTGATCGTTTTCATCAGCAATTATTTTAACAAATCCGTCAGTCTCCCCCATAGTCATGGCTTTTCCATTGGCAGCGAAGAGGAATTTACCTGTTTTATAATTAATTCCGCTTTCTTTAAGAGCCTCTTCAGTCATACCTACTGTAGCAATTTCTGGGAAGGTAAAAATACAGCTGGGAACCGCATTATAATGCAGCTTTTCCCCATTGCTGCCGGCTATTTTTTCTACCGCAGCTATCCCTTCTTCAGAAGCAACATGAGCCAGCATTTGACCTCCGATTACATCGCCAATAGCATATATACCTTCCACATTAGTCTGATAGTTATCATCTACGGTGATAAACCCGCGTTTATCAGTTTCTATCCCAACTTTTTCCAGTTTTAGCCCGGCAATATATGGTTTTCTGCCTCCCGCAACAAGCACCATATCACCGGTGCAGACTAATTGGCCTTTTTTACCCTCGACTTGTACTTCCAGGCCATCATTTGTTTTTTCGATAGACTGAACTGCAGCACTTGTATGAACAGTAATTTTCTGTTTTTTCAGGAAAACGCCCATACGTTTACCGATTTCTTTATCGAGGATATTCAAAACTGAGGGCTGATACTCTATAACGGTTACTTCACTGCCAAACGCTTTGAAAATGCAGGCAAATTCAAGGCCTATTACGCCCCCGCCAATTATAACTAGTCTCTTCGGCACCTCACTTAGTTCAAGAATATCGTCACTAGTCATAACACCTTCGAGTTCTATACCTTTTATAGGAAGCAGTGACGGTACCGAACCGGTGGCCAGCAAAATCTTTTCCGTTTTTAGCTCCTGACCATCGACTAAGATAGTGTTTTTATCAACTAGTGAGGCCTCACCTTTAATGATTTCTACTCCATTAGCTAATAACAGCTGCTTAATCCCGGATACAAGAGAAGATACAACTTTATCTTTTCTGGCTTTAGCCGTGGCCATATCAAAGTTCAATTGGCTAACTTCTACACCATATTCCTGGCTTTCCGTGATGGTTTTTATAACCCCTGCGTTTTTAAAATAGGCTTTGGTGGGAATACAACCGCGGTTTAAGCATGTTCCGCCCACCGCATCCTTTTCAATAAGGGTAACATCCAAACCTAATTGGCGTGCCCTGATTGCAGCAATATATCCCCCTGGTCCTCCTCCTATAACAACAAGGTCTTTCATATTTATTACCCCTATCATTTTATTTTGATTCAGTTCGTTATAAGTCAGGATAAGTCAGGGGTAAGAAATGAGGAATTATACATCCTGCACTCCTTACTCCTGGTAATCAAACAATTGTATCAATAACTCTAAACTGCTTATCACAATACAGAAAACCTTGCGAAAGTTTAAGAATATTTAGTCTTCCCATTTAACTACAGGCTTACGTGCAGCAGTTACTTCATCTACTCGCTTAATAATTGTAGTATGAGGAGCACTTTTTACTAGCTCAGGCTTTTCTTTAGCTTCCCGTGCAATTTCCACCAGAGCATCAATAAAAGTATCCAAACGTTCTTTACTTTCCGTTTCAGTGGGCTCTATCATGAGTGCTTCTTCAACGATTAACGGGAAGTAAACTGTTGGCGGATGATAGCCAAAATCCATTAATCTTTTGGCAACATCCAGGGTAGTAACCCCGTTTTCTTTCACCTGATTTCTGGATGATGCAACAAATTCATGCTTACAGAGCCGATCAAAAGGAATATAGTAATAATCTTTTAGTTTGTTTCTAATATAGTTGGCATTAAGCACTGCGTTCTGACTTGCTTCTCTTATCCCTTCCGCACCCAGGCTCCTAAGATAGGCATAAGTCTTAATTACAACGCCAAAGTTGCCGTAAAATTCTTTTATTTTGCCTATTGATAAAGGCCTATCGTAATCAAATATGTATTTGTCAGCTTCCTTTACTACTACTGGTATAGGTAAAAAGTCTGCCAGGAAAGCTTTGACACCAACAGGTCCAGAACCAGGACCTCCTCCACCGTGTGGGGTTGAGAATGTCTTATGCAAGTTAAGATGAACGATATCAAAGCCCATATCTCCAGGTCGAGAAACACCCATTACGGCATTTAAGTTAGCGCCATCATAATATAGTAATCCACCGGCATTATGAACTATGGCAGCAATATCTTTTATATGTTCTTCAAACAATCCCAATGTATTAGGATTAGTAAGCATAAACCCGGCTACTTCATCATTCATTTTTTCCCGCAGATCATCAATGTCAACCAGGCCTCTGTCATCTGATTTTACTTCTACAACTTCATAGCCTACTACATGGGCACTGGCCGGATTAGTTCCGTGAGCTGAGTCTGGAACAATTATTTTGGTTCTTTTAACATCTTTATTCCGCTGATGATATGCCTTTATAGTCATAACACCAGTCATTTCTCCATGGGCACCGGCAGCAGGTTGGAGTGTCATAGCATCCATGCCAGTTATCTCACAGAGCATTTCTTGCGTATTATACATAAGTTCCATGGCACCCTGGACAGTATCAACCGGCTGATACGGATGTAAACCTGTAAACCCAGGCAGACTTGCAGCCCACTCGTTTATTTTAGGATTATATTTCATAGTACAAGATCCCAGTGGGTAGAAACCATCATCTACACCATAAGCCTGATGAGAAAGTTCCGTAAAATGACGTACAGTTTCGATTTCGCTAAGTTCGGGTAGATTAAGCTCTTCTTGTCTTAAATATTTTTCAGGTATATGCTGTGAGATTTCCACCTGGGGAACGTCACATGGTGGGAGTGAGAATTTATTACTCCCTTTTATATCTTTTTCGAATATAAGTTTACTCATGCTTTTCCCCTCCTAACACAGCTACCAGCTTATCAATTTCTTCTTTTGTTCTCTTTTCAGTGAACGCTAGAAGCATTCCGTCTTCTAATTCGTAACCGCCAATAATTCCATTTTCAAGTAACCGTTTATTAGCTCCAGCAGGGTCGTCCAATTTGATAGCAAACTCTCTAAAATAGGGAGCCTGATATTTTAATGCAAAACCTGCTTTTTCTAACTGATTCTGTGCATAAACAGCTAGTTGGTGAGAACGTACCGCTATCTCTTTCAGGCCTTCAGGACCAACCAGAGTGAGGTAAATAGTGGCTGCCAAGGCACATAAAGCCTGATTAGAACATATATTGGAAAGGGCTTTTTCTCTGCGAATATGCTGTTCACGAGCCTGCAGAGTAAGTACAAAGGCTCTTTTGCCGTCCTCATCTGCAGTTTGTCCCACTATACGGCCAGGTATTCTACGTAGTAATTTACTGGTACTAGCAAAGAAACCTAAATAGGGGCCGCCAAAATTTAAGCTATTTCCTAGCGGTTGACCTTCGCCAACTACAATGTCTGCTCCCCATTTAGCAGGTGTTTTAAATATAGCCATTGAAATAGGGTCAGCACACATAACGAAAAGACCTTTATTACTGTGGACAGCCTGCACAATTTCTTCGGGCGCCTCTAGATTGCCATAAAAGTTTGGCTGTTGGATTATTACACCGGCAACCGATTTATCTATCTGCGCAACCATGGCCTCAGTATCAGCTACACCATTCTTACCCGGTACAACAACAATTTCCATCGCCCCGGACAGGGAATAGGTTTTTAACACTTGTAGATACTCAGGGTGAACTGTATCCGGGACAAGTATTTTTTCCCTTTTAGTAGATAGCGCTGCTAATTTAGCAGCTTCTGCCAGAGCACTGGCACCATCATACATGGACGCATTAACAACATCCATTCCGGTTAACCTGCATATTAATGTTTGATACTCGAAAATAGACTGTAATATACCTTGACTAATTTCCGGCTGGTACGGGGTATACGCTGTATAAAATTCTGACCTTCCCAATAATTCAGTAAGAGCAGCCGGTATATAATGATCATAAGCCCCGGCGCCAAGAAAACAGGGATAATCTTCGGTGCTTAGATTTTCCCCAGCCAGACGCTTTATTTCTTTTCTAAGTTCTATTTCGCTTAAGCCAGAAGGAAGATTTAAACCATTAATTTTTAATTCTTCCGGTATATCTGTATAAAGCCCATCAATGGTATTTAGCCCTAAGCTATGTAGCATATCTTCTACTACAGCCGGTGGGTTAGGAGTGTATTTCATAGCTTACGCCTCCTTACTCCTCTTCTTTACATATTTTTTCATATTCGTCAGCTGATAATAATTCTTTCAATTCCTCTTTATTGCTTATAGTAATGGCAACAATATAGTTGGTATAAGGATCTTCGTTTAATGATTCTGGAGATTCTTCTAGCTCTTCATTAGCCTCAAGAATAGTTCCACTAATAGGGCTAAATACAGAGGAAACAGCCTTTACGGACTCAATAACTACTAAGGACTCACCAACCGCTATTTCGGTATCTACCTCAGGAAGCTCCACAAAAACAATGTCTCCCATGCTATGTTGAGCATAATCTGTAATGCCAATATAAGCTTTATCCCCATCAACTTTCAGCCATTCATGATCATTTGTATAAAGTAACTCTTTAGGTATATTCATCGTTATCCCTCCATTTTTATTTTATAACTCAGGTAGTATTTTTTTATTCTCTACCTGGTATTAAACAATTATTTCTTTTTGGTATTTTTCTTGTAGAAAATTCCCTTAGAAACTACTGCCTTAACTGGTTTGTTACGAATAATTATGTCAATCTCTTCTTCAGGATTAGCATATTCCTTTTTGATTAAAGCTAATCCAATATTTTTCTTTAAAAAGGGTGCTTGCATACCAGTAGTTACAACACCTATATTCACGCCATCTTTCTGCACCTCATAATGCGGGCGCGGTATACCTTTACCTACTAGTTCAAATTCAACTTGTACTCTTGCTAAGCCATCTTCTTTTTGTTTAACTAGGACTGATTTACCAATAAAATCATCATTATCAAGTTTTACAAAAAAGCCCAGCTTAGCTTCCAGCGGAGTTATGTCTTTATCAATTTCTTGTCCATATAGAGGTAACTTGGCTTCGAACCTTAATGAGTCTCTGGCACCAAGTCCAATCGGGCTGATATTATCTCCACCGGCTGTAAGGATTGCCTCCCATACATTTATAGCCTTATCAGGTTTTAAATATATTTCAAAACCATCTTCTCCTGTATAACCAGTTCTTGATACTATACACTCGGCTCCGGCAATTTTAACTGTCGGATTAAACCAGAAGAATTTTATTGTACTTAAATCAACATCTGCTATTTTTTGCAGTATTTCTTGAGCCATTGGTCCCTGAATAGCCAGCTGTGCAAATTGATCGGACACATTAGCTATTTCGATACCATCAATAACATTCTCTTTAATCCAGGCAAAGTCTTTATCCGCATTGGATGCATTTACTACCAGCAAGTAATCAATTGTTGAATACTTGTAGATCAGCAAATCATCAACAACGCCGCCATCAGGGTAGCACATAGGAGAATACATAATCTGGGATTCACTTATAGTCTTAATATTATTAGTTACCAGCTTTTGGATAAAGTCCTCGGCTTTTGGCCCTTTTATGGTTATTTCTCCCATGTGAGAAACATCAAATAGTCCAGCTTTTTCCCGCACCATCTGGTGTTCCTTTATAATGCCCATACCTTCGTATTGTACCGGTAATTCCCAACCACCAAAGTCGATAATTTTCCCCTTGTACTTCACATGCATAGGATATAAAGGTGTTCGTTTAAGTGCCATGTTTTTCCCTCCTATGAAAATTAATTTTATATACTAAAA
>JAQWBP010000056.1 GCA_028706315.1 Syntrophomonadaceae bacterium | reverse complement strand
AGTCTGCGTAAGTCACTAAAGTCTGTGGCAGTCTGCGTCAAAAGTCAGCGGCGCGGGAGGCTAAATGATTTTAGGAAGTTTTTCAATAGCGGTTTCTCTTTCTTTAAGGGACTTTTCGGCGATAATTTCACAGAGCAATAGTGAGATAATTGCTTCAGCGCCCTGATTTTTATTCACTCCATCTATAGTAAGGGCATCATAACAACCACCTGTTTTTTCATCATATAAAGATAGCCCATGAATATTTAAACCATGGTACCACCGGCATGCTAGTGTGGCAAGCTGCAAGTACTCTTTTCCACCTATAGCTTTATAAGCTTCCCAACAGGCCAAAGCTATTGAAGCTGCATCGACTGGTTGTTGGTCAAACAAGGGCGGATTAGGATTACCATCTTTTTGATGCCAACCCTGGTTACCAACGATATTAAGGTAAGCTTTTCTGAATAAGATGTTATTCAAAAAGCCTAATGAATCATGGCCTATTTTCAGAGCCTTTTTATTCCCATTTAATGCATATACAGCAAACATTGCCTGAGGGAGTATTCCGTTGCAGTAAGTCAGGTAGTCTTCGAACCAGAGCCATTTTTTAGTATGGGCGGTCTGGTAAAGGTTAATGAGACATTCACTTAATCGCGAAACCAGGTATAGTTTTTCTACATTAAGCTGGGTTGACTCGTTTTTACATATCCCCACTAATGAATAGGCGATGGCCCGTGGTGAACGAAACTTATAAACCTGATGAATATTACTTAATAGCATTGTATGGCACATTTTTTGTACTTCTTCACAATCGGAGGATAAGCCTAGGCTGCAGGCAAGCAAAGCGCGTCCGATACTATCTTCTGAATCATAGCTAGAAAAGTACTCGTTGTTAAGCTGGAAATTAGACCAGCTTCCATCATTTTGCTGGGCATTATAAAGCCAGGTTGCATACTTGCGCGCATATTTCATATCACTATCCATGGATAGTGATATGATTAGAGCCCGGGCATTATCATCCAGGGTATATCCGCTTAATGGGTCGGGAATCGATTTATGGGAAAATTGCAAAAGGCCAGTTTCGTCAGTCATTGCTCGTAGATGTCTAAAGTCTGGCATAATGATAGCTACTTTCTTCGGTAATATTAGTGTCCAGCAACTGGTTGAATAGAGTAGTATATTGCTTGCCGATATTAGGCCAGCTCCAGCTTTGCCCTAGTTTAAGAGCTTTTTCCTGCAAACTAGACTTCAACTCATTATCGGCAAGAATTTTTCTAACAAGTGATGCTAGCTCAGCAGGGCTAGCATCCTCGGCCAGTAAACCTTTTCCCCCCTCAAGCATTTCACTGGCAAAGGCATAAGAAGTTGAAACAATAGCCCGGCCGCAGCCTATAGCGAAACTAAGCGTACCGCTTACTGCCTGATCCTTATTAGGGTAGGGACTGAGGAAAATATCAGTCATATAAAGGTATTCACCGAGTTCTTCATCACTTAAAAACTTATTCACGAAAAGGACATTTTTCTCTAGCTTAAGTTCATAAACCAGGTTTTCTAACATCTGGCGATACTTTTCCCCTTCCTTTTTCTGCAGCATAGGGTGAGTCTGTCCCAGGATCATAAAAATAGCCTCGGGGTAATCTGGGACGATATCAGCCATAGCCTGTATCCCCAGTTCAAGGCCTTTACCTGGTCCTATCAGACCAAAAGTGCTTATAATATCCTTGCTCTCAAGATTATATTTTCGCTTTAATAAATCAGTCGGCTGTTTCTTAAATTCAGGGACCCCGTGGGGAATTATTTTGATTATTTCTGGAGGTGCCTCATAGAGGTTAGTCAGCAAATCAGCAGATCTCTGTGTCATACACGCAATACCAGCAGCTCGGTGACATAAGTTATTAAGGACCTGTTTTTGGTGTTTAGAAGGGTGGGGAAGTACCGTATGGGTTATGAGCACATATGGTTTATGCAATAGTTTAACCATTTCGGTAATATATTCCCCATCTTTACCACCATAAATTCCATATTCATGCTGTATAACCAGCAGATTTATAGCAGGGGCGGAATTTACAAATGCTGCTGCCCTTAAATAATCTTGTTTTTGGTTTTGGTTCAAGTTAAATATTACTTCATCTGGATACTGGTAGTCATAGTCTTCATCCGATATAGCCATAATCTTAACATCGTTATTATTTATGGTAAGGCTATTGCGAAAGTCCATAGAGAAGGTTGCAATGCCACACTGTTTGGGTGGATAAGTTCCCACGTTAAGTATGGTCATGATTTCACTCCTTTTAAGCACTAGTATTTAGTAATTCTAGATTGCATCTTTAGTGATTGACGCATATCGAGAAGGCCACACTTTATAGTTTCTGGAAATGTTTGGCGCTACAACTTGTTTTAAGTTAAGAGCTTTAGTGCAAAAAAGCCCTTAACTAATATTTTTGCATATAAGTTGCAGTATTATACATTATCTGTTCATTTTGCTAATCATCAGTTAAGCCAATTGAATGTAGGTAGGAGAATAATTCGCTTTTAATTTTCTTCAGAGCTTGTGGTGAATTGCCCTCACACCGTACTATAATTTCCGGGCCGGTGTTAGAGGCTCGAACTAGGCCCCAGCCTTCCGGAAATAGGATACGGGCTCCGTCAATATCAATAACGTTATATTGGCTTTTGAAGTACTGTAAAACTTTATTAACTAGGGTAAACTTCTCTTCATCAGTGCTAGGCAGTCGTATTTCAGGAGTAGAGTAATAGCGGGGAACATCTGATAGTAACTCACTTATACTTTTGCTGCTGTAGGATAATAGAGACAGAAGGCGGGCACCGGCATAGATAGCATCGTCATAGCCGTAATATTCATCAGCAAAAAACATATGGCCAGACATTTCTCCGGTGAATACAGCGCCGATATCTTTCATTTTGGCTTTGATTAGCGAGTGACCAGTCTTATATATTATCGGTTTACCTCCGAGCCGTTCTATCTCATCTATAAGTGCCTGAGAGCATTTAACTTCAACAATACATTTAGCTCCGGGGTAGCGGGGCAGAATATCTCGCCAGAATAAGATCATCAACATATCTCCCCAGATCAAGTTACCCTCAATATCCACCACCCCGAGGCGATCTCCATCACCATCAAAGCCAATACCGATATCTGCTCCGGTTTCTTTAACCCGGGCAATTAGATCTTGCATATTTTCAGGCTTTACCGGGTCAGGCTGGTGGTTGGGGAAGGTTGGATCAAGTTCACAGTATAGTTCTGTTACTTTACAGCCTAGACTACGGAAAATTTCGGGTGCAAAAGGGGAAGCTGCTCCGTTACCGCAATCAATAACTATTTCAGGTTTATAGGGGCCCATATTAATCTTCTCTTTAATCATATGGGCATACTCCTGACTAATATCGTATTGCTCTACAGTTCCGGGCGTTTCAGAAATAAAAGTTTCTTTATTAATCATCTGGCGCAGTTCCTGAATTTGTTCTCCATAGATAGTGGAATCTCCCAATAGGAGCTTGCAGCCATTGTATTCGGGAGGATTATGGCTTGCAGTTATCATTATACCGGCCTTAACATTTAGATGGTGGGACGCAAAATAAAACATAGGAGTTATCACCATACCAAGATCAATAACATCACATCCAGAGTTAACTAAAGCTTTTACCGTAATATCGCGTAACTTTGGTGAGGAAAGGCGGTTATCCCTGCCCAGCAAAATAGTATTATAGCTTTGCCTTTTAGCCAGAGCGGCAAAAGCTTGCCCGATATCATACATAATCTCATCGGTCAGTTCCTCATCCACAACGCCTCTTATATCGTATTTCCGAAATATATTCTGTATAAATATCCCCTCCTTTTTTAAAATAACCTGACGAAATTGCTAGTACTTTTGCCTAATTGTTTTATAAAAGGTCATGACGTTGCTGCTCTTGTAAGGCATTAACTATTGCTTTTACATTTTGGGACTTATTACGATCTGATACTAATATGACATCATCAGTTTCAATAACTAGTAAATTATCAACTCCAAAAAGTACTACCGATTTATGGGCTTGCTTTACGACACAGTTTTTACTATCAAGTACTATTACGTCTTTACCATGGCAAACATTCTTGCTGTCATCATGCTGGTATAGTTCTGCCAGTGCATTCCAACTGCCCAGGTCACACCAACCAAAATCGGCTGGTACAACGGCCATGCGTTCTGATTTTTCGGCTATGCCATAATCAAGACTAACTTCGGGAAGTTCAGAGTAAGAGTTGAGGTAAGCATCAAATCCGGAAACCAGTTTCTGGTGAATTTTGGGAAGATGCCTGCGAAATTCTTCGATAAATATGCTAGCTTTTCCTACATATATTCCTGCATTCCACATATGTCTTCCTGTGGTTAGATAAGTTTGAGCTGTTGGGAAATCCGGCTTTTCTCGAAAAGAATGAACACCATAGATATCCTTTAATTCGCCTATTTCCCACTTAGTTTTTTCAATATAGCCGTATCCAGTTTCTGGGCGATCTGGTGTAATACCGATGGTAGCTAGATGATTATTTTCTGCCGCCCGGGTTGCCCGGTAGATACTTTCACCAAATGCGTTGGTGTCCAAAACATGGTGATCAGCGGGGAAAATACCAATAATATCATCTTTATTGCTGTCAGAGTATCTTGATAGTACTAGCCCAACTGCTGGTGCAGTATTTTTCCCCTCGGGTTCGCTTAAAATTTCTATCAAATGGGCATCTGGTCGTTTATTGACGAGTGAAGTAATACTGGAAGCCAGATCATCACTGGTAATGATAATAATTTGCTTATACCCGGATGCGGTTAAACGATCAAGGGTATGATCAAGCATAGATTTATTATCTATAAATTTGCATAATTGTTTTGGGCGTTCTCTGCGGCTTTCTGGCCACAAACGAAGCCCTTTACCACCTGCTAAAACAACTGCTACCATATGTAAACCTCCATTTTAACTGACAAGTTATTTTTATGCTGATGAGATTATGAATATTCCCCGGTAATTATTCTCCTTACATTTTGTCCTATTAATTAGAAATTTAATCGTAACAGTAGCAGTAATTGTAATTATATAGTAAAAAACCATATTATTCACCTACTTGGCAAAAATATCTATAGAAATGAGTAATCCCGCACCACTTTTGATATGCTCTCCTTCCAGTACAGATTAATTTTTTTATCTGTCAAGGGGAGCATATCATTTTCAGGGATACGGGATACTTTTTAGGGGCTTGCTTACGAAGACTAATCGTTTGAATTAGCCTCTCAATACTAGTTATTTACTAAATGGTCCTTCCAATTTTTCTGGACGTGGGCCGAAGTACTGGTAATAGGTGCATTTAATACGCCCATTGTATAACTTGCGTCTTTTATCAGCTTTACGCTGTACAAGTTTTTCTAAAGCAGGATGTGATGTTAGTATATAAAACGACCAGGTATTCAGCCTATCAAAGGCTTTACTCATCTCCCGATAAAGTTGTTCTACTTCTTTTTTTTCGGAGAGGCGTTCACCATATGGAGGATTACATACCAGGTATCCGTAGTTATATTTTGACCTCAAGTCCCTAACATCCTGGCACTGAAACTGTAAAATATTCCTTAATCCAGCTTGTTTAGCATGATAGCGGGCTAGTTCTAAAACTGCCGGGTTAATATCAAAACTTGTTATACCCAGAGGCTGTGTATTATCGATCAAATCTTTAGCTTCGCTACGGGCTTTTTGCCAGATGTCCCGTTTCAGGTTGGGCCACTTCTCGGCCATAAATTCTCGACCTAGACCAGGTGCAATATTTCTTCCTATCAGAGCGGCTTCTATAGGAATGGTGCCAGAACCGCAAAAGGGATCGATTAAAGCTCTATCCGGTTTCCAACGGCTAAGGCTTATCATGGCTGCTGCTAGGGTCTCTTTTAAGGGGGCTTCAGCTGATAATTTACGGTATCCGCGTTTGTGCAGCCCGGCGCCACTTGTATCGATAGTTAGAGTTGCTACATCAGAAAGTAATGATACTTCTATTCTGTAGCGGGGTCCAGTCTCATCAAACCAGTTACGATGATATTTTTCTTTCATTTTTTCGACGATAGCTTTTTTAGTTATAGCCTGGCAGTCTGGTACACTAAAAAGCCGCGAGCGAATCGATTTGCCTTCCACCGGGAACTCGGCATTTTCCGGTAGCCAATCTATCCACGGAAGCTTGCGAGTCTTTTCAAAGAGATCCTCAAAAGTTAGTGCATCGAATTCACCAATTTTTACTAGTAACCTGTCAGCAGATCGGAGCCAGAGATTACAGCGGGCAATAGCATTTTGATCAGCTTTAAAAGTTACTTTACCGTTTTCTACTATCAAATTCTCATAACCGAGATTTTTAAGCTCATTTGCCACTATAGATTCCAGGCCAAATGCACTAGTAGCAATTAATTCTAATTTATCCATAAACACTCCTAAGCTGTATGATATATTATGAGTTAGTAACTCTTCCAAAAGACTAGTTGTTACTTTTGGCAACTCATTTAAATATACGCATTATTGTTTTCAGTTACAAGTGATTGCAAGTTTTACCTGTGATTTAGAATACATTTATGCAATACTACTATAATAGTTATTAGCCTTAAAGCCGGAAATATTTCATAAGTAGGGAGTTAGGTTTTGTATGGCAGTATTTTTTGTTGCATTTTAGGTTGTTAAGATATTACACTCCAGTTAGGGGTGACCCTTAAAAGATAATCTTTGCCACTGCTGGCACCACCTATTAGCAATCAGTTGGTTGGCGATTATTTATACAAATGGGAATAATAGTAATATATTAATAACAGCCGCTGCGTGGAATATCACCGCTTATTTGGCAGCAAAGGAGATTTCGCATAGTTAGAGTTAACGATATAGTAAGGAGGTAAAAAAGTGAAAGCACTAGAGTTTAAGGAAAAGATTCATATTAAGGATATTATCGGAATATTGGTAGGGTCGGTGATCATGATACTTGGTATCCAGGCAGTTTTAGTACCGGCTAATATGATAACTGGTGGAGTAACCGGAATTGCTATTATATTAAATTATTTTACTGAAATAGATTTGTGGATATGGTTCCTGGGCCTAAATATACCGCTATTTGTTGCCGGGTATAAGTTTGTAAGCCGGCGGTTTGCTTTGTATAGTCTTTTAGGTGTAGTCGTTCAGTCTATACTATTGGCCTTACTCAGTTCCTTGGATTTTCATATTGATAATCTTCTATTGTCTGCAGTTCTTGGGGGAGTACTAGTAGGTTTAGGAGCAGGGATAATATTTAGCAGCAAGGGCTCATCAGGTGGTACTGATATTATAGCAGTAATCTTTAAGCGGTATAAGGGTTATGAAATTGGCCAAACAATTTTCGTAAGCAATATTATTGTTCTGGCCTTGTCTTTATTAATGTTTAATATTGAATTAGCGTTATTTTCGGCTATATCTATATTTATTAGTGCACGGGTGGTCGATAAAGTTGAAGCAGGACTGCATGTTACCAGGACAGCTATGATCATATCCGAAGAATGTAGTGATATTGCTAATACCATACTAAATAATCTTCACCGTGGTTGTACATACTTGTTGGCCAGAGGAGCTTACTCTGGTGATGATAAAAATATTATCATGGTTACAGTGGGGAAAACTCAGCTGCCCCGGCTAAAAGAGATTGTTTTTGAAGTTGATCCCAAAGCGTTTATTATCATTAATGAAACTATTGAGGTTTATGGGCAGGGTTTCCAATCAAGTGCTGCCGATTTCTAGAAATGCTGGCAGTATATACTGCCAGCATTAATTTTAAATTTAAAATTTTGCAGACGGTAGGAAAACTACCGTTTTCTTTTATTAGTAGCTATTTTTCTTTATACCATTATTAATAACGCGGGTTTGCTTACGCTCACACGCAGTGGACAATTCGCCATTCAAAATTATATAACCATGGATTAAGATTACATATAAGGGCTAGTCTAACAAATTTTACTTATGTTATATTAAGATATATGCGTTTTGGAATAGCCTGGGTACTATTACCAGTATACGTGTAAAAATATAACATAGAGGTGTATGCTTCCGTGAAGGATATAAAAAGTCACGAAATTACCACTATATTTGAAGCTTTGATACATAGTCGATACATTGCATATGTCGTTGTGGATAAGGCCGGTATTATTACGGCTGTAAATCAGACTTACCTTAATTTGCTGGAGCAGAAGTTGGAAGATGTAATCGGAAAGTATATTCTTGATATCGTACCTAATTCAAAGCTCCCAGAAGTACTTAAAACTGGGAAGATGGACACAGCAAGCCTATGGTCAATTAATGGACGAGATACTATAGTATGCCGGATGCCTACCATAAAAGACGGTAAAGTTGTGGGGGCAATCGCCCAGAGCCTTTTTCTAGACGTAGCCGGGGCAAAAATTTTTATGAAAAAATTGCAAGAAGAAGAAAAGGATTTTAAAACTGTTTCCGAAGCACTTGTTCAAAGTCCCTATATGGTTTACGTTATCGTTAATGAAAAAGGTATTATAACCTTTATTAATCAGACCTACTTAGATTTACTTGATATGAAGAAAGAAGATGTGGTGGGCAAACATGTTCTAGAAATAACCCCTCATTCCCAGTTGCCGGAAGTATTAAGAACCGGCGAAGTACAAGAAGTTGATACGTGGACCATAAATGGGCGTGATACCATAATAACCAGAGCCCCAGTTGTAAAGGATGGTAAAATCACTGGAGCAGTAGGTAGAAGTATTTTTATGGATATGTCTGGTGCTAAGATGCTTGTTTCGAAATTACTACAGACCGAGAAAGAACTAAATATCTATAAAGAAGAAGTTCGCCAAATATACCAGGCTAAATGGCAGTTTAAAGATCTGATTGGGGAGAGTAGTGAATTCGCTATGGTTAAATCAATGGCTCAACAGCTATCTAATACTACTTCAACCATTCTTATTACTGGTGAAAGTGGAACCGGGAAAGAATTATTTGCTCAAGCTATACATCATGCCAGCCGGCGAGAATCAGGACCTTTTGTAAGGATAAACTGTGTAGCTTTACCGGAGAATTTACTAGAATCAGAATTATTTGGTTATGAAGAAGGGGCCTTTACTGGAGCGAGGAAAGGTGGTAAACCAGGTAAGTTTGAACTGGCCAAAGGGGGAACCATTTTACTTGATGAAATAGGCGATATGCCCTTGACTATGCAGACAAAATTACTTTCGGTACTACAGGAAAGAGTAATCGAACGCGTAGGTGGAATTAACCCGATTAGCATTGATGTACGAGTCATAGCTGCTACCAACAGGGATTTAGAACAAATGGTAAGAAACGGGGAATTCCGTGAAGATCTCTATTATCGACTAAATGTTGTCAGAGTGAGTATTCCTCCTTTACGAAAGAGGCTTTCCGACCTTCCATTGCTGGTAA
>JAQWBP010000055.1 GCA_028706315.1 Syntrophomonadaceae bacterium | reverse complement strand
CGTATAACATTACGTCCCCTGGGTCCTACTTTCAGATATGAATAAAACGTAGCTACTCCATAGGCTTCGGCAAGTGGCATGTCGAATGCTTTAGCCGCAGCACTTACCGCCTCTTCCGGTATATAACTATAGTCACGTTGAATAGCATGGTAGGCTTCGATTATCCCTCCGGGTAATTTTTTGTACTCATCTATGATTTGATTAAAGTCTGCCATCACCTATTCACCTCCCTTATCTTTACTCGGTTTATTGCTTAATTAATTTAAGGCTGGAAATACTCATTACCGGTACCAGATGAATTAACTAATATAATAGAAACTTTATCCCCGGTTTTTACAGGTGGATTTCCAACTGGTATATCAATTAACGCATTATAATTAACTAGCGATCTAAACATACCCGGTTTTTGTCCCGGTAGGACTCTTACCTGCCACTGGTTATTACTACATTTGGCATATCCCCTTACAAAACGTCTTGCTCCTTTTTTGGCTGGTAAGTCATCCAGACATATGGCACAATTTCGAGCCGCATATGGTGAAATACCTTGCATAGCACGTATTAGTGGTGCAGAAAGAAGCTCATACCCAATCAGGCAGGCGGCTGGATTTCCCGAATGAGAAATAATCAGATGCGATTCCCAGCTAAATGCAGTATTATGTCCACCAGGCTGCATAGGAATACCCTGGACAAGTAAATTAGAGCCTATGGCTTTGAATATCTGGCAGGATTCACTATCCTGAAAAGCAAAAGTTCCACCAGTAGTCAATACTAGGTCAGCCTGTTTCAAGAGCTCTAATATATAAATTTTAAGATCCCTATCCATAATACCTGTACAAGTATTTACTGCGATTACTTCGCCGCCATCACGTATCACCAGAGTAGCCAGCAGTGGTCCGTTACTATCCCGTATCTGTCCTAATGCAGGATCTTTCTGGTAGGAAACTACCTGTTTTGCCAGGCTTAAGATAGCCACCCGTGGGCGGCGGTAAACCGAAACCTGTTTAGTCCCCATGGCTGCGAGCAACCCGATTAATCCAGGTGTAAACCGGATACCCTTTGGAGCGATTACTTCCCCAATTTTAAAATCTTCCCCGGGCAATTTGATGAAACTGCTAGCTGCTTTATAACCTGATAAAACTAGTTGCTGCCCGTTAGCCTGAACTTTTTCGCAGGGAATGACGGCAGCAGTTTTCTCAGGTAAGATACCTCCTGTAACTACTCCAACTGCCTCGCCTCTTTTGACAGGACTAGTCGGAATATCGCCTACCTGCAGCCATTCTTTGATTATCACAGGCTGAACGTTACCTATGTCATCCTGATGAACAGCAAAACCGTCCCGAGCTGCTTGCATGCAGGATGGTAGATTCTGCTGCGCTAATATATCATCAGCATTAACACGTCCTAGTGCCCGCAAGATAGGAACTGTTTCAGCAGACAAACAGGCTACCTTATTCAGTAATAGTTTCTGTGCTTCTTCAAGCTCTATATTAGTTAACACCTGCTCAATACCTCCGGTTTTTTACCCGGGAGATTTACCAAAAGGACAAGTCGGAAAATGACAGACTTTACACTGTTCGCAAAATCCACCGTGCCCCAGCGCTACTATTTCAGAGCGATTTATCCGGTCCTCGGCAAAAATCCGCGGCAAAATGAGATCAAACATAGTATTGCGATTATACAGGGCTCCACCAGGTACTCCACAAATTGGTACGTGTCCCCGGTAAGCCAACATAAACTGTGACCCAGGCAAAACTGGTGATCCATAAAATACTATATCCGCCCCTGTTGCTCGTATACCTGCAGGGGTAACATCATCAGGGTCTACCGACATGCCACCTGTAACTAGCACCAGCTCAGCTCCCTGTGCGATCAGGTTAAGAATTTCTTGGGCAATAATATCTGGATCATCGGGAACAATAACTTGTCCCATGAGTCGGCCCCCAAAGGGTGCCGTTTTCTGGCGTATAACTTTACCAAAACCATCACGGATAAGACCTTCGTAAACTTCGGTTCCGGTAGTTACTATACCTACCCATAAAGGTCTAAATGGCTTTATTGAAATTAATGGCAGCGGCTGGCAGCAAAGTTTTTCTGCCTCTTCCAGGTATTGAGCTTTAATACTTATTGGTACTATCCTGGTTCCTGCTACCAACTGTTCCTTAACTACAGTTCTATTATTATGCAAGGTAGAAAAAATAATATCGTCCAGGTTATTAATCCAATTTAGCTGTTCAACTTGTACTTTTAACAGTCCATCATATTCAGCTTTAAGGTTGACCCTTCCTTCACCAGGCTTAGTCCAGCTTAACCCTGGTCCGGCCGCATGCTGGGCCAGGCGAAGTGCAGCCTCATCTTCGTGTATTAATTCAGTTGTAGGTTCCCATACATAAATATGTTCTTTGCCAATGGTACGAAGTATTGGTATATCACCTGGTGTAATAAGCTGACCTTTCTTAAAAGCTGCGTATTTTTCACGTCCTGGAACTATCTTAGTAATGTCGTGTCCGAGCACTAAACCAACTGACTCATTTACAGGTACCTTGCGCATCTGATATCCTCCTAGACTTTTTCCAGCTTAACTGCACACACTTTATACTCACCTGTTCCGGTAATCGGATCTAAGTGATGGCTAGTTAGAGCATTAGTAGGGGTTTCTTTATAATGGAATGACATCCATACAATGCCTGGCATTACTCTATCAGTAACCTTAACACTAGTAACAACCTCACCACGGCGGGAAGTTACCTTCACCTGGCTACCAGTTTCTAGCCGCATCTTAGCAGCATCTTCCGGATTAACTTCTGCCCATTCGCGATCCCATACACTCTGAATACCCATAGAATAAGGAGTCGTAACATTATAGTGATATAGAATCCGACCGGTAGATAACAGGAAGGGATACTCCTCATCCGGCATTTCTCCAGGAGGAATGTGATCGGATGGCTGGAAGAGCCCCAACCCACGAGTAAATTTTCCTTTATGCATGAATCCTGTACCAGGGTGATCGGCAGTTGGGCAAGGCCATTGCATTCCTTTTGCTTCCAGCCTTGGATACGTAATACCAGCCATAGAAGGAGACAGTGATGCCATCTCATCCCATATTTCCTCAGGAGATTTGTAATTCATCGGATAACCCATGGCATTACTCATGGCACAAATTGTTTGCCAGTTGGCTTGGCCAGGTAAAGGTTCAATAGCCTTACGGACCCTCTGAACACGCCGTTCGGTGCTAGTAAAAGTACCATCAGTCTCCGCAAAACTAGCTGCCGGTAAAATTACATCCGCATATTCGGCAGTTTCGGTTAGGAAAAGTTCATGTACCACTAGAAATTCGAGATTTTCCAAACCGGATCTAATATGATTGCTGTTCGGATCAGTTAAAACCGGGTTTTCTCCCAGTATATACATGGCCTTTATTTCGCCTTCATTAGCTTTCTCGAACATCTCAGGAATTTTCAGACCCATTTTATCAGGTAAGGAAACACCCCAAGCCTTTTCGAATTTTTCTTTATTGGCTGGAACGGTTACATTCTGGTAAGCAGGGTAAACATTAGGTAATGCCCCCATGTCACAGGCTCCCTGTACATTGTTCTGCCCTCTTATGGGGTTAACCCCGGTGCCAGGACGGCCCATGTGTCCAGTTAACATAGCCAGGTTTGCACAACTCATAACATTGCGGGTACCGCAGATATGCTCAGTAATACCTAGGGTATAGAAAAGCATGGCTTTGTCAGTAGTAGCATATAGACGGGCTACTGCATATAAGTCTTCTACTGATAGTCCAGTTAATTCAGAAACATGTTCGGGAGTATAAGTTTCTACTATTGTTTTTAGTTCTTCATAATTCTCAGTACGTTCTTCAATAAACTTCTTGTCTTCCAGTCCTTCTTTAATAATTATATGCATTAAACCATTAAGCAAGGGAATATCAGTACCTGGCTTTTGGCGAAGCCAGTAATCAGCTTCATCTACTAAATCAATATGCCTAGGATCACAGACAATTAGTTTACAACCATTTCTCGCTGCCTGCCTCATTTTATACCCAATTACAGGATGGGCTTCAGTAGTATTAGTTCCTATCAGAAACATTAATTCAGCATCAGTAGTTATCTCATTGATAGAGTTAGTCATCGCACCACTGCCAAATGTGCTGGCCAGACCGGCCACAGTAGGTGCATGTCACGTACGGGCGCAATGGTCTGTACTATTAGTTCCCATAACGGCACGGGTGAATTTTTGGACCAGGTAATTTTCTTCATTAGTACAGCGTGCGGAACTTAAGGAGGCAAATGCATCCACCCCATATTTATCCTTTACTTCCTTAAAACGAGCAGCAATTAAGTCAAGTGCTTCATCCCAGGTAGCAGATACAAATTCACCATCTTTCTTGATTAAAGGAGTTTTTAGACGTTTTTCATTATAAATAAAATCCCAGCCGAAACGTCCTTTTACACATAATGAACGCTGGTTAACCGGGCTATCCGGGTTCGATAGTACCCCCAGAACTTTCCCATTTTTTACAGCCAGGTCAAAGTTGCAACCAGTACCGCAAAACGGACAGGTAGTCCTAACCCTTTCTACCTCCCAGCGACGCGCTGCGCCAGCCATACTTTTTTCAGTTAAAGCTCCAGTCGGACATACGGCTACACACTGACCACAGAATACACAGTCAGATTCTATATACGGTACGTCAGCAGCAGTTGTTGCCTTGCGATTAAAGCCCCGATATAAAAAGCTCAGGTTATCCTGACCCGTCATTTCGTTACAGGCTCTAACACATGCTCCACATAAAATACATTTGTTGAGGTCCCGGATAATAAACGGATTACTGTTATCAACAGGGTAGTTGTGTTTTTCCCCGGTAAAAGAACTCCCTTTGACACCGTATCTATAACAGTACTCAGCCAGCTTGCAATCACCCATTTTGTCGCAGGTCATACAATCCAGCGGGTGATTGGCGACTAACAGTTCTAGTATAGTACGTCGTGCTTCAACTACATCGTCAGATTCAGTTTTTACAACCATCCCCTGATAAACAGGTGTTACACAGGAAGCAGGTAAAAGCCGGTTTCCTTCAACTTCAACCACGCACAGGCGACATGCTCCCAAGGCGCTCAGATCAGGGTCATAACAAAGCCTGGGAATATTAATGCCGGCCTGGTCGGCAGCTTCCATAATAGTAGTACCAACCGGGACTTCAACCTCCCTTCCGTCGATGATAAGCTTTACCATCTCCACTCCCATCTCTCCTTCCTCAAATTTAAATCGAAAAATACACCCCTCTACTAAATAAAAAAATACCTCCGACCAGTGACTCCTTTCCAAAAACGGGAGGCAAACCCGTTTCCAAGTTTACCCTGCGGCTTTCTACCGTGACTTACAGTTTTAGGATAGAAAAGCTCGGAGTTATTTGTATTTTATTATTTAACCTTCACCTCCCTTTTTTACCCTGTATATATAAGCTAAAACTAATTTAGCTGGCATAACTATACTCAGTAGACTTTGATGTTCATTGCTACGTACTAGATCTAGGTCTTTACCTCAAATAAAATAAGGACAGATGTATTGGCAAAAAGACACAATACACCTGTCCTAAAACAAGCAGTTACTGTCTCCTTTTCACAATATGGGAAGGCACAGACGTTTCCATCTATACCCGGGCCAGTCAGCCATAGCTTTAGCCTTAGGTCGGCAGGCTCGGAGATTAATTTATTTATTTGTCAGAAATTAAATAAGACAGTAGTACTGGCAAAAAGACACAATACCCCTGTCCTAAAAACAAGTAGTTACTGTCTCCTTTTCACAATATGGGAAGGCACAGACGTTTCCATCTACACCCAGGCCAGTCAACCATAGCTTTACCCTTAGGTCTGCAGGCTCGGAGATTAATTTATTTATTTGTCAGAAATTAAATAAGACAGTAGTACTGGCAAAAAGACACAATACCCCTGTCCTAAAAACAAGTAGTTACTGTCTCCTTTTCACAATATGGGAAGGCACAGACGTTTCCATCTACACCCAGGCCAGTCAACCATAGCTTTACCCTTAGGTCTGCAGGCTCGGAGATTTTGTATTAAATTTACGTAATCGTTACATCTTTATTTTTGCAGTCAAACTTTTCCTTATATATAAAGGTAATTCTGTATTAAATAAATTTTTCCTGCTAAATTAATGATTAAAATGTATAATAAGTTTATATTCACATAAATTTACACTTTATTAATTATCCTTATTGATTTTATGCTAATGGTATGATAATCTGAAATCAAATGAAATATTATTCCGAGCCTCTGGTTCTAAGGCAACAGCTATGAGCCCTGGGCCTGGGTATAAGTGGAAACGCTTATGCCTCCCCGTATTGTGGAAAGGAGTATTTAAAATTCCTGATAATGTAAGGACAGTTGTATTGTGCTCTTTTTGACAGTCTCCTGTCCTTTTTGTTTTAAATAATTAAGTGAAAATAATCACTATCCGAGCTCCTGGCCCTAAGGTAATTGCTATGGGTCCTGAGCCTGGGTGTAAGCGGAAACGCTTATGCCTCCCCATATTGTGGAAAGGATACGTTTTAAAAAACCTGGACTTTTTCTGGGTGATTTAGTCGTGTCCTTTAAACCGGGCACGACTTGTTGTTTTAAGAGGCTTAATAAAAATTACATAGGATAAAAGCTGTAAAGCTTTTGTATACAATCCCAATCTTTTTCTTCCCGCTTACGATTCGTAAGCGGGTCGCTTTTAAAAATTATCCTTTTATAAGGATGATATATAGGTGAAGGTTGTAAAGAAGATGCGTCTATGGCCGCACAGAGGGGGGTGGAAAATTTCACATCATAAATTAACAACTATATAACAGGGGAGGGAAATTGTTTGAGTACTGTAAGTACTACAGGGATCATTACAGTGTCTAATGAATGTAAGGCCTGTGATCACTGTACATTTATTTGTCCGACTGGTGCTATTTCAGGAAAACTCGGTGAAAAGCACCACATTGAGCTTAAAAAATGTATTAATTGCGGACAATGCCTCATTAATTGCCCTTTTGGTGCAATTGAAGATTATAGTATGGTAAATGAAGTTAAAGCAGCTCTGGCTGATCCTAAAAAATTTGTAGTTGTTCAGGAGGCACCAGCTGTCAGAGTCGCACTTGGCGAAGAATTTGGCCTTGCTCCCGGAACTAATGTAAAAAACAAGATGTATGCAGCCTTAAGGAAACTAGGCTTTGATAAAGTCTATGATACTGAGTTTACTGCTGACCTAACCATTATGGAAGAAGGCACAGAACTTATACACCGTGTTTTCAACGCTCTGGGTGTTGAAGGTTTTGAAAACTCGGGGCCTCTTCCCCAATTTACTTCTTGCTGCCCGGCATGGATAAAATATGCAGAAGATAAATACCCCCATGTCTTACCACACATATCATCAGCTAAATCACCTCAGCAAATGTTTGGCCCGGTAGCAAAAACTTATCTTCCCGAAAAGCTGAATATTAATCCCGCCGATATTACTGTAGTTTCGGTGATGCCATGTACTGCCAAAAAGTATGAATGCGACCGGCCTGAGTTCATGTCCAGTGGTTTCAAGGACGTTGACTATGTTGTTACTACCCGGGAACTGGCTCAGATGATAAAAGATGCCGGAATAGACTTTCTAAATCTTTCTGATGAAAAGGCAGACAAATTAATCGGTCTTTCAACCGGCGCTGCTACTATCTTTGGAGCAACTGGAGGAGTGATGGAAGCAGCTTTAAGGACTGCTTATGAGTTATTAAGTGGTCAGACCCTTGATAAGGTTGATTTTAAAGCTGTTCGTGGACTTGCCCCAGTCAGAGAAGCAACCGTGGAAATTCCAGTGAAAGCACTCGGAAAAGCTCTACCTGTAAATGTCTGCATAGTAACTGGTCTTAAACATGTTGATACCGTTATTGAAGATGTACTGGCAGGTAGAAGTAACTATCATTTTATCGAAGTAATGAATTGCCCTGGCGGTTGTATCAATGGCGGCGGGCAGCCTATTAGGCGCGATACTTACTAAAAGGGGGGAATGAAGTGAGTATTTTTACGGAAAAAGATGGAATTACCAGGCGCCAGTTTTTTAAAGGCGCAGGTATGTTAGCGTTTACTGCTGTAGTTGCTGGAGTTTTTGCTAAAGTTGGAGTTGATGTCTTCGCTGCTAGCGATGACTATATACAAAAAAGGGCTGAAGGATTATATACCCTAGATGAACAAATGGCTATCAGAAAATCCCATGAAAACCCGGAAATTTTACAAATATATAAAGATTTCCTTTCCCCCGGCGAAATTAAGCCCGTAAGTGAAAAGGCACATCACCTGCTTCACACCAGATATGGTAAAGATATACCCGGGCTTATTGAAGAACTAGCAACGCACCATGATGCAGCGTAACAGGGAGGGAACTAGATGAGTGAAATTAGTGGAAAAGTATTGAAACATGATACCCAGACAAGGTCAATGCACTGGGTACACCTTATAGGTTTTTTGATTCTTGCCCTGACAGGCATTGCTTTTTACTGGGATTTAATCGGTATAAGTAATATTTTTGGTGGGCCAGCTAACGCCTCACTTGTGCACCGGTGGGCGGGGGTTATTTTTACAGCCGGCCCCACCATTTATATTCTATTAAACTTTGAGAGATTTGCCAAATTTATTGATACTATTTCACATTTTACCAAAGATGATTTTGCCTGGTTAAAGACTATGGGGGGCTATATTCCTTTTATAAAGGTTGATAAAGCTCCCCCTCAGGATAAATATAATGCCGGGCAGAAAATTTTGGGTGGACTTATAATCGTTGGCTGCCTGTTAGTTATCTTAACTGGCTTTCCCATGTGGCTCTGGCGCCATACTCTGCCGGCAGCTTTCTTAGCTATGTGTTACAATATCCATTTTTGGACTGCTATAATTATGATTCTTCTGATATGCGGGCATTTCTTTCTGGCAGCAATTCATCCCAAATCAAGAATAGAATTTGCCTCCATGATGCTTGATGGATATGTGGATGCCGAAATTACTTCCCATCACAATGAAAAATGGTTTAACGCATTACAAAAAGTAGAGTAAACAATAGATCCACCAGCCCGGGAAACCGGGCTTTTTTTTGCGGCTATTCGCCACTTTAACAAGTTTTTTAGGCTTTGAGGAGGAATATATAAAAGTAATGTCGAAGAATTGAATTGTCTATAAAATATATTTATATCTATATGAGTCTATATAAATACAAGCGATTTTTCTACTTTATAGATTGCTGGATGGTTCCGAGGCCTTAAACCTGCAGCCATTACATTATGGTATGGTTTCTGGCCCGCTAGGGTGTGTGCGGAAACAGACATGCCTCCCGTATTTTGGAAAGGAATGCAATCCAAGTTTAGGAATGTAACTTTGTGCAGTTTTCCTTTCTGGGGAGGAAACTGCATTTTTATTTTTTCTGGAAG
>JAQWBP010000005.1:97197-112624 GCA_028706315.1 Syntrophomonadaceae bacterium | reverse complement strand
CCTTGAACCATCAGGGAGCTACAACACCATAGGCTGTCTGTAAAATATTTAAAACATCTTGGTATTCCAGTTTTTTAAAAGCGCCTAGTGTTCTTTTAGCTGTTGCTCTTTGGGCTATTTCTGCCAGGTGCTTTGATTCCACTCCGATTTCGCTTAGACTACTAGCTAGATTCATTGATTTAAAAAATTCGGCCGTTTTCTTAATGCCAGCTTGGGCTGCAATAATATCTTCACTTTCTTCTATTTCCCATACATTGCGAGCATATTCTGCCAGCCGGGGGGCAGTTTGCTCATCCAGAATATATTGCATCCAATAAGGGATAAGGATAGCCAGACCCAGACCATGGGTCACATCATAAATGGCACTAATTTCGTGTTCTATATCGTGGGTGGCCCAATCGGTAAGCTTGCCAGCACTCAGCAATCCATTCAAAGCCAGGCTTGATGTCCACATCAAATTAGCGCGGGCTTCGTAGTTGCCCGGCTGGGCTATGGCAATGGGGCCAAAGTGAATACAGGTCTTTAGCATGGCTTCCGCCAGGCGCTCCTGAATAAAGGTTCCTGGGGTAGGGCTGAAATACTGTTCAAATATGTGGCTCATAATATCAACTGTTCCTGCTGCCGTTTGTGTAGGGGGAACGGTAAAGCTGTATTCAGGGTCAAGAATAGAAAAACGGGGAATTAGTACGGGACTACCAGTCCCAAGTTTCTGTTTAGTGTCATCATTGCTAATAACTGCGCTGGGGTTCATCTCAGAACCAGTAGCAGCCAAAGTCAGTACGGTGCCTACCGGCAAAGCATATTTTATTTTAGCTTTGCGGGTAAAGAAGTCCCAGGGATCACCATCATAGCCAGCACCGGCAGCAATGATTTTGGCACAATCGATGGTGCTTCCTCCTCCAACTGCTAGCACCAGATGCACTTCGTGTTTTTTACAAAGCTTAACACCTTGGCGCACACTGCTAATCCGCGGATTAGGCTGAACTCCGGAGAGTTCCACATGAGTAATACCATTATCTTGAAAAATTTGTACCACCTGGTCATAAAGCCCACTGCGTTTGATGCTGCCTCCACCGTAGACCAGCAGTACCTTATCTCCGTAATTTAGTATTTCTTTACCCAGGTCTTCAATCTTTCCCCGTCCAAAACGGATACGGGTAGGAATTTGAATGTTGAAGTTTAACATTTTTATCACCATTCCTTTCGCGAACGCTCAGTCACAAATTATGTTAATTTCCTTCTTATAAAAGGTTGATAAAATGATGGAGTATGCGGGCTGTTAATCCCCAGATGACCTCATCTTGCCAAAAATAAAAATACTGAGGTAGACTACCATGGCGAAAAGGATAATTTGCCCCCTGGGGGATTAGTTCAACAGGAAAGTCTGCTGGGATAGAAGGAGTAATTGGAATAGTTTTATAAAGTGGTTTATGCTCTAATAAATAACTTAAGGGTACGTAAAAAAAATTTTCTACTTCAGCAGGGTTTATTCTTATATGCTGACAATTATGTATGTAAGCCAGATAAGGATATACTATGGTATTAAAAGGACTTACCATTATGTCTAGTGGGGTCACAACTTCTATTTGTTCAGGCTTTACCCCCAGTTCTTCACAGGTTTCCCGGATTGCGGCATTAGTTGGATTACCGTCAAACTCTTCGATTCCCCCCCCGGGAAAACATATTTCTCCCGGCTGAAAGTCGAGTTTATAAGAGCGTTTTTCGAAAAGTACATATAGTTCGGATGCGATTTTTACCAGGGGAAGTAGAACTGCTGATCTAGAACTTTTTTCATGGTCTAGAATATCAGGCTGGCGTCCTTGCAAAGTCGCAATTTTATTTTCCAACATAATAAATCCTCCATTAATACATAAATTAACTCAGGACTGCCTGTTAGGGTTAACTTTATTCTGGCATAATCATAAGGAAACACTTACTATATAATAATATACTACTTTTACCATAATTACCTGTAACTAATTTGTGCTTTCGGCAAACATGTCAGCGGTAATTTTTATCTTAAGGGTGATTGTACTTTAAAAAGTACTAAATATATATACATTAGCTTGAGTAATTTTACACCGACCTTTTGAGGGGAATCAAGCTTATTTTACCCAAATATTGATATTTAAAGGATATAAGACCTGATCTTTCGAAATACAATACTTGAATTAATCTTGTATTATAGCTAAATGTATAATTTTAGGCTAAAGCCATAGATATTATAAATCCAGGCGATGAATTAACTTGTTTATGATGCCAGGCAAATATATGACAAGTTTTATATGTATAGGGGGTATATAAATGGCAGAACTAAGAAAAGATCTGGTACGGGACAACTGGGTTGTTATTGCTAATGACAGGGCGCTTAAACCCAGCGATTTTCCGATTAACAGAAACGGAGTAAATATTAGTGGGAATAATACGTTTTGTCCCTTTTGTGAGGGGAATGAAGCGTATACAACGAACGAATTATCAGCTTTTCGTAAAGATAATTCTAAACCTGATGGTCCGGGATGGACAGTACGGACTGTACCTAATAAATTTTCTGCCTTTCAGCTGCAAGGGGAACTAGATATGGTTAGTACCGGTATATACAAGTCCTGTAATGGGATTGGTCAGCATGAAGTTGTAATAGAGACTCCTGAACATGGAGTCGAGTTCCATGACTTCTCTGTTGATAGAATAATATTAGTATACCGTATGTTAAAACAACGCTACCGGGAACTTGCAGGTGATTCAAGAATTAAATATATTCAGATATATAAAAATAGAGGACTTTTTGCGGGTGCTTCTCTCCAACATAGCCATAGTCAAATACTAGCATTTCCAGTAGTGCCTGACCAGAATAAAGGTATTCCTAAATATTTCAATAAAACCGGGCAATGCTTGATTTGCGATATCCTTGAACAGGAGAAAGAAAAAGCTGAGCGCGTGATTTATGAAAGTAATTATTTTTTGGTGCTATGTCCTTATGCGTCAAGGTTTTCCTATGAATCCTGGATTGTACCTAAAAGGCATACTGAACATTTTTCTGATATAAGTGATGAGGAGATTGAAGATCTGGCTGATGTTATAAAAGGGTTTTTTACTGCTATGCTGGCAAGTTTGGATGATCCTTCTTATAATATTATGATAAATACTGCGCCGGTTAATGTACCTTATCAAGGTGGATACCATTGGTATATGGAAATAACCCCACGCTTATTAATTGCTAATGCGGCGGAGTTATCCAGCGGTTATTATATGAATCCTGTATCACCGGAGATTTCAGCTCAAATCATAAGGGAAAAAATGAAGAAAATCGGGAGTAGAGAATAAGTAGAAAGATTAGCAGCGCTACATGTAATATGTTATTAGAAATGATAAGAGGTATAAACATGCTAAATATGCTTTATCCCAGGATATATGTAAATTCCATACTCGATATACCCGTTGATGAGCTTAAGAAATTAAGGATAAAGGCTTTCATCCTTGATCTAGATAATACTATTACTGAATGGAATAGTAATGAAATAACACAGGAGATTACCAGCTGGTTTGAGCTTATAAAGCAGGAAGGTTTTCAGGCCTGTATATTATCTAATAACAACGAACAAAGAGTATTAAAAGTAGCAGAAAGCCTGAACATACCTTATGTATACCGGGCACAAAAACCCCGCCGTGGGGGATACTATAAAGCTATGTCTATTATGCAGGTTAGTCCCAGAGAAACGGCAGTCATAGGAGATCAGATATTTACTGATGTACTGGGGGGTAACCGGGCCGGATTACTTACTATTCTAGTTGTTCCTATAGCCAGAAAAGAATTTGTAGGAACAAAATTTTCTCGCAGTCTAGAGTATCTGGTATTGAGGCGCTTGAAAAAGCATATAAAAGATGGCAAAATCCCACGAATATAGCTAATTATTTACCATTTATGGAGGTAGTTTAATATGCCAATCAATATAGATACTGACACTCGTGTTTTAGGTTTGCTAGGTAATCCCATAAAACACAGCCTTTCTCCCCTGATGCATAATGCCGTATTTGCAGAAATGGGCTTAAATTATGCATACCTGCCTTTTCAGGTACAGGAAGAACAGCTTAAAGAGGCAGTTACTTCTATTCGCGGGCTTAGTTTAAAAGGTGTTAATGTTACCATTCCATTTAAGGAAAAAGTTATACCTTATCTGGATGAACTATCCGAGGAAGCGCTTGCTTGCCAGGCAGTAAATGTTATATGTAATAAGAACGGAAGTTTAGTCGGGTACAATACTGATGGGAAAGGCTTTATACGAGCTTTAAAAGAAGAGAATGTGGCGATAAAAGGCCGGGCAGTTTTTATCGGTGCTGGTGGTGCGGCGCGCGCTCTTGCTTACGAGCTGGCCCGGGAGGGGATATCTGAGATAATATTCATGGACGTAGATTATGATAAAGGGGCAGAACTGGCGAAGTTTATTGCATCGAGAAAGTTATGTGATACTTATGCAGAAATTATGGATCAAGATAAATTTAGAATTTATAGTAAAAAAGCTGATCTGATAGTTAACTGCTCACCGGTGGGCATGCATCCCCATGTTGAGTTATCGCCCGTAGACGATTTAAGCCGGGTAGCACCAGAGGCAGTTTTATGTGATGTTATTTATAACCCTCTGTTAACCAAATTTTTACATATGGCTCAAGCCCGGGGGGTTAGAACGGTTAATGGGCTATCTATGTTTGTGTATCAGGGTATTCTTACTCTGGAAATTATGCTGGGGATAAAGCCTCCGGCAGGTTTCATGAAAGAAGTGGTGCGCCTTCAACTGGAAAAATGGGCAGGGATTCACTCTAGTTGAACTTATCATGGTTACCAGCCTGCTCCTAATTGCAGCATTAATTGTTATGCCTCGGTTTACCGGAATAATGGAAAGTGTTAAACTTAAATCCGATGCCAGGCAGATAGCCTGGGTACTTAAAAAAGCCCGGTATAACGCTATAGCAGGCAACGAAGGCCGGATCATTTTTTTCTATGAATATGATACATTATATAAAATGGATAAAGGCTCTATCTATCGTCTGAGTCCCGGGATTAGGTATGAACGGGTTACTTTCAATTATATTGGCGATACGTGTTGTCGCGGCTGCAGTTTCAACTCTTCTGGCATACCTGGAGGGGGCGGTACCGTTGCCCTGAAAAATAAAAACGGGGATAAAATATATGTAATAGTCAGTGCAGTAGCAGGCAGAATTAGAATATCTGATATACCTCCACCATAAGCCGTATGGTCGCACCTGTATTTATCAAAAAGCTCCTATTGCTTGGAGTTTTGCTAGCAATTCAGGGGTAGATAATTAAAGAGAAATAGGGGGTTTTTAGAATGTTGCGATTTCTTACTTCTGGAGAATCACATGGCAGAGGCTTAATTGGTATTATAGAAGGAATGCCAGCAGGAATAAAAATTGACGAGCAAGATGTTAATCAAGAGTTGCAGAGGCGCCAGAAAGGTTATGGGCGCGGAGGCCGAATGTCAATTGAATCAGATCAGGTAGAAATTTTTGCTGGGGTAAGAAATGGCATCACTCTAGGAAGTCCGATTAGTTTCTTAATAAATAACCGGGATTTTGCAAACTGGCAGGATATAATGGGTGCTGGTGAATGTAGCCGTGCGGATCAAAGGATAATTAACAGACCCCGACCAGGGCATGCAGATTTGTCCGGAGCTATAAAGTATAACCAGACTGATATGCGTAATATACTGGAGAGGGCCAGTGCTCGGGAAACAGCAGCCCGAGTTGCCGCAGGAACGTTTTTTAAGAAATTATTAGAGGGTTTTAACATATATATTTATAGTCAGGTTATTTCTATCGGGAATGTTAGAGCTATCTACACAGAAGTTAACCCTGGTAATATTAATCAGATTCGCGAGGCCATCGAAGTTTCACAGGTACGCTGCTGTGACAGCGCAGCGGAAAAAGAAATGGTTGAATTAATAGATATGGCCAGGGCGAACGGCGAGTCATTAGGTGGTAGTTTCGAGGTTGGAGCGATAGGGGTTCCGCCGGGGCTGGGTAGTTATGTTAGTTGGGATCGCCGGCTTGATAGCCAGATAGCCGGGCTAATGATGAGTATACCAGCTATTAAAGCAGTTGAAATCGGTGCAGGTATTAATAATACGACTGTTCCGGGTTCAATGGTTCACGATGAGATATTTTATGATGTAAAACAGGGCATATACCGGAAGACTAATCGTGCAGGAGGAATAGAAGGCGGTATAAGTAATGGCGAGACTGTTTGGACACGTGGGTATATGAAGCCGATACCTACGCTTTACAAACCACTTACCAGTGTAAATACTTTGGACTGGGAAGAAGAAACTGCTGTTATTGAAAGGTCCGATATATGTGCAGTGCCTGCTGCAGCAGTTGTTGGTGAAGCTATGCTGGCCTATGGCTTGGCAGGGGCAATAGTCGAAAAATTTGGCAGTGATACCTTTAGCCAAATGCAGGAAGCGTATACGTGTTACAGGGATTATATGAAAAAGGTGTGGAAATGGGAAAAAATATAGTTTTAATAGGTTTTATGGGTACCGGTAAGAGTACGGTTGGTAGTAAGTTGGCTGAAAAACTGGGTATGAATTTTGTGGATATGGACCGTGAAATTGAGAACCTTACAGGTTTAACTATTAATGACTTATTCCGGCGACACGGTGAGATTAGATTTCGTTCTGAAGAAGGGTTGATGGTAAAAAAACTTGGTCAACAAGCGAATCTGGTTATTGCTAGCGGAGGCGGAGTAGTATTAAAAAGCGAAAATGTGCAAACTCTTAGAAAAAACGGGATATTAATACTCCTGGAGGCAAACCCGGAAGACATATATAAGAGGGTAAGTCGTAAAAAGGGAACTCGTCCACTGCTTAAAAAGAACCTTGTGGTTAAAGATATCGCAGATATGCTGCAGCAGCGGGAACCTTATTATGCGTGTGCAGATTTTCGGGTAAATACGAGTGATAGAGAACTTAATGAAATTGTCCGGGAAATTGTAGGAATTGTGCACCCGTTAAGAAATAAAAATTGCTAACCATTTACGGAAAGGCTGAAATTTTATGGGTCAACTAAACGTGGAATTAGGGGAACGTTCTTATCCGATTTTTATCGGTGCGGAAATTCTGGATAAAGCAGGAAACCTGGTCGAAAAGATTACTCGTACAAGCAAGATATTTCTGGTGAGTAACCCGACTGTTTATAATCTATATGGAGCAAAAACAGTAGAGTCCATAGAAAAAGCAGGATTTTCAGTTACGGTTGCTCTAATGCCTGATGGCGAAACATATAAGAATATTGCGGAAGCTATGAAAATATTTGATAAGGCAGTAGATGCCCAACTAGAACGTGGCAGTATGCTAGTAGCTCTTGGAGGAGGGGTTACAGGTGATTTGGCCGGGTTTGTGGCTTCCATTTATCAGCGTGGAATAGATTTTATTCAGATCCCAACTACACTTCTGGCTCAGGTAGATAGCAGCGTAGGCGGCAAGGTAGCCGTAAACCATTCCCAGGGTAAAAACCTTATCGGAGCTTTTCACCAGCCGCGCATGGTAATTATTGATACCAGGACATTACATACGCTCGATGATCGTAATTATATTGCCGGGTTAGGAGAAGTAGTAAAATACGGAATTATCTATGATAAAGATTTTTTTGCTTTCCTGGAAAAAAATGCAGATAAAATTAGGCAAAAAGAGGAAGAGTGTATTGCTAATTTAATCTATCATGCTTGCAGGATTAAAGGTGATATAGTAGCCAGAGATGAAAAGGAATCAGGTTTACGTGCGGTGTTAAATCTGGGGCATACCTTCGGACATTCGATAGAAAAATTAGGTGAGTATCATACTTATCGGCATGGCGAAGCGGTAGCTATGGGAACTATGGCTGCAGCTTATTTGGCACTTGAAAAAGGGTTGATGGATGAGCAGGAAATAGTAAGGATAAGAAGTCTTTACGGTAAACTAGGGTTGCCAATGAAGTTTGCCCGTCTGGATCCAGCTGATATATACGCTGGAATGTTAAATGATAAGAAAGTCAAAAACAACAAGCTTTATCTGGTACTACCGCATGGCATAGGAAATTACTTTATAACTGCTGAAATAAATGAAAATCAGATAATTAAAGCTATCGAGAAAGCGCAAGAAGGTTAATAACTGAGTTCTTTAGCTACTTATTTAGATTATCCCAGTGTTCTCGGGATTCATACAACTCGGCTAGTGCGTCCTCGTTTTCCCGGGAAGTAATATAAGCACTTAGTCGCGAAAAGTTGACACTAATAGCATTTATTTCGTCTTTTTCTACACTAAACTGAATACGGGGAATAATTTTCTGCCAGGCTTTATGCAATTTTTTATTATTCACTTCTGCCTCTTCCCATTGTTCCAGGAGAATGTTCTGCTGGAGCTGTTCCATATATAAGACAACGTCATCTGACTCACTCCGCGGTTTTTTAGAATAATCACCAGCGTTCATGACTACAATAAAAAATACCAGAATTAAAATTATGGCCGAGTAATAACTGATTTTACCCATCTATATACCTCCAATTTATTGCCCAAAAAGTAATAGTTCTATTTATCCGCAGTATTCCAATTATACGGAATAGTCTTTATATTTATCGATAAATAAAGTACTAGATGCCGGGTTATAGGCTGCTATAAACACTTCGGAAGGATTACTTATCCCCTGGGTATTAAGTTGCTTAATTAGCCAGAAACGGTCTACCCCTGCTTTCTGGAGATTTTCATCTATAATAATTCCGTTATAAATCAGCTCAGTGCTCAAACCGCTGCTTTGTACGGTTAAGTTTAAATCTGAAGGCGTTGCCGGGGCATATTCAGGTTTTAGTAGTACAGAAAGCTGACCGTTAGTTTCAAGCACAGCAAACTGCACCCGGGTTAAATCGAAGACTCCCTTATCTCGTAGCTGTTCCAATAGATCAGATAGTGTATAACGCGTCTTTTTCATGCTTTCTTCCATAACCATACCGTTCATTATAACTACTACAGGTTCCCCGGTGAGGATAGTATCAGCTTTCTTCCACCTGATAGTTATGAACTGCAATGCCAAAACAGTAACTGCCCAAGTTATTAGCCCTACCCAGTGAGGCCACGCCCGGGTAGTTAGATCTACTGAGAGGCTAGCAGCTATTGACCCGATCGTAATCCCCAGAACGTAATCGAAAAATGTCAACTGGCTAATCTGTTGTTTGCCCAGCAGTCGGGCAAAAATCAGGAGTGTAAAAAAACCGATCAAACTTCTTACTAGTACTACTAACCCTTCGTTCACATCATTTCCTCCGTTAAATTTTATTTGCAGCGTTTAGCGGTTATTGTAAATGTTATATTGTATTATGAGCCATTATATTTTTTACAATTCAGTGGGGGAAATATTTTACGGTAAACTGCCAGGGTATAGAACTGAACTTCAATTGTCGCTTTAATTACTTATAAATTGAAAACAATGTTTCTACTAGCAATGATTTTTGGCATAGTAAGTACATTATCAGGATTAACTGCCGCAGTTATCTTCGAGATACCTGTAGGAGCGGCAACTGTTTTATGCTCAGTAATTCTGGTAATTTTGACGTTAATATTTTGTCCCAAACATATGGCTTTACGAAGTAATTGACCAGGAATTTTTCGCCGTAATATTTAGGAAAGAAGGTTTTTCTGTTATGCGACCAGGTAGTTTCAAACTGGAAAGGTTTTTTGCTCAGTACGAATTTTCTGCTCCCCATTTAATGTGTTGTTCTGATTGTGAATCTTTAAGTATTGGCGAGCTAATGGCGCTTGAACCTGGCACCGAGCAAAAAATGCACGATTTATGGCTGGGATATACTGAATCACAGGGAGGTATTAAATTAAGAGAGGAAATAGCTACCCTGTTTAATACGCTCAATGTCGATCAAATACTAGTTCACTCAGGGGCAGAAGAGGCTATTTTTAGTTTTATGAATGCTATCCTCAATCCGGGTGACCATGTTATTGTCCAGTTTCCCGCTTATCAGTCGCTATATGAATTACCATATACACTCGGCTGTGAAGTGAGTAAATGGGAACTTAAACCCGGGCAGCATGGGTGGGATCTTAATCTGGATGAGCTAGAAAAATGCTTGAAGGTAAATACTCGAGCTATTATCATAAATAGCCCTCATAATCCTACCGGTTATTCATTATCCCAGGAAAAGCTAGAACGAATTATTGAAATTGCCAGGGATAACAATATTATTATCTTGGCTGATGAGGTTTACAAATATCTGGAATATGACCAAACTAAGCGGACCCCATGGGTGGCTGACTTATACGAAAATGCAGTTTCTCTAGGAGTGATGTCTAAATCATTGGGGCTACCCGGCCTGCGGATTGGCTGGATAGGAACAAAGAATCCGCAGATATATGCAGCTATGGCCTCATTTAAAGACTATACATCTATTTGCAATAGTGCTCCATCAGAGTATTTAGCCCGAATAGCATTAAAAAACCGGGGGAGAATACTGAAACGTAATCTTCAGATTATCGAAAATAATTTAGCGCTGCTTGATGCGTTTTTTAAAAAATATAACGAACTATTCGACTGGTACAGACCTGATGCAGGCCCCATAGCTTTTCCGGCTTTTAAAACTACCAGGGATGCAGATGACATTTGTGAAGATCTAGTCAATAAAAAAGGGGTACTGATTCTGCCTGCCAGTTGCTATGATTATGATACCTGCCATTTTCGGGTAGGATTCGGCAGGAAAAATTTCTCGCAAAGTTTAGAAAAATTTGATGACTATATTGTAGAGAATCTACTTTAAATAGATACCTCGCAAAGAAAATCAACATTTTGCTTAGTTGAACTTTATAATATTTAATAAAATTCTAAATAATTAAGGGATGAGTGTCGTATATGCTCAAAAACAGGCACTTTATCCCTTCGTTATGTCTATGTTGCTCTTTAATCTTAAATTTAGGTAGCTTATTGGTGGAATTACAAGTAAAATGTATAATAATAAATCAAATACATAAAAAGGATTATATGGTAATAGATACTCGAAATGGAGGGGGATTCTATGCCGGTGCGTCGTCAGTTGATGGGCGAAATGCTGCAAGAGATGGGGGCAGTAACCGCAGAACAACTAGCTGCAGCTCTGGAGGAACAGCAGGAAAGCGGAGAGAAACTGGGCCGCATACTCGTGAGCCGGGGGGTTCTTACTGAACAACGGCTGATGGAGACACTGGAATTAATCACAGGTATCCCCCGGGTACAGATAAGTAAGATATACATAGACCCGGAAGTAGTAAAAATTATATCCCCAGATTTAATCCGTATGCATAAGGCTCTTCCTATTTTAAAAAGTAACAATAGTCTGACCTTGGCGATGTCTGATCCTACTAATCAGCAGGCTATTAATGATGTCAGGATGGCCAGCGGGTTTGATGTAATACCTGTCCTGGCTAGTGAAAAAGAGCTAGATATAGCTATTCGGCAATTTCTCGCTTTTAGTCCCGATCCGGGTGTAGAGAAAATATTAGAAGATCTTAATCAGGAATACCAAAACTCCGTAACGGTAAAGAAAAATTTACCGTCCATAAAAATAGATCAAAATGCTCCTGTTATTCGCATAGTAAATGCGATTTTACGGCAGGCTGTCCAGGGAAGATCAAGTGATATTCATATTGAACCACGGGAAGAAGATGCCCGGGTGCGTTTTCGTATAGATGGAGAGCTATATGAAGTCTTTACCCTGCCAGATTTCGTACTGTCTGCTTTAGTATCACGGTTGAAAATAATGGCAGGTATGGATATTGCTGAAAAGCGTATTCCCCAGGATGGGAGTTTTCATCTGCAGATTGAAAAACGGGATATTGATTTTCGGGTTTCCACCCTGCCGACCAATTATGGTGAAAAAATAGTATTACGTATCCTAGATCGGGCTAATTCCCTTACTCGGATTGATCAGCTGGGTCTAAGCCCGGGTAACCAGGAAAAATTAATCTCTCTATCACGCCGGCCTCATGGGATAATACTTGTTACTGGTCCTACTGGTTCAGGTAAAACTACTAGCCTTTATTCAGTTCTGAATGAAATTAATTCCGTAGATAAAAACATTATAACCCTCGAAGATCCCATCGAATATTCCCTGGCAGGGATTAATCAGGTGCAAATTAATCCTAAAGCAGGACTAACATTCGCCAGTGGCCTGCGCTCTATATTAAGACAAGATCCGGATATCATTATGGTGGGTGAAATACGTGATAAAGAGACGGCGGGTCTTGCTGTCCAGGCTGCTCTGACTGGTCATCTAGTACTCTCTACCTTGCATACTAATAGTGCGGCAGGCACTATAGCGCGGTTAAGTAATATTGGTATCGAAAATTTCCTACTTGCTGCTGCACTGGCCGGAGTTATTTCCCAGCGACTGGTGAGAAAAATTTGTCCTAATTGTGCCCAACCTTATAAACTTGCTGAAGAAAATGCGATACGTCTGGGAATACCGGAAGAAACTAATCAGGAATTTTTCCATGCGACTGGTTGTAACATGTGTCGGCAGCTAGGTTATCTAGGGCGGATAGCTTTACACGAAATTATGGTAGCCGGGCCAGAAATACGTACCCTAATTAGCCGGGGGGAAAACCTGGAGGATTTTTATGAAAATGTGGCTGTCTCCGCAGGAATGATAACTATTAAGAATGATGGAGTCATGAAGGCCAGGAGGGGGATAACTTCGCTGGAGGAAGTTATGAAAGCTATACGCATGTACTAGTAATCACTAAGATAATGAATAGGAAGGGGGGACTAGTTTTCAACTATTGCGTTTTAGGACAGCTTGAGAACTAGTATGGGGATGGCGCAGATTAGTGCTTTTGATATCATACGAAAAGGTATGGAGATAGGGGCTTCAGACGTTCATATAACTGTACACCGGCCGCCTACTTACCGCGTAAACGGTGAATTAATATCGGGTGAGCAGACTTTAAATGCTCAGGATACCAGGAGACTAGGTGAAGAAATAATCCTGAATGATAAAATCAGGCAAACGCTTAAAGAGAATGGACAGGCTGATTTTTCTAACTCTTTCTCTGGCGTGGGCAGGTTCAGGGTAAATCTTTATATCCAGCGAGGTTCCTGGGCGGTGGCTATTCGTCTGTTTCCTGTACAAGTTCCCGATCTAGATAGTTTAAATCTGCCACCGGCAGTAGCTGAACTAGCTACTGCAAGGAATGGGATGGTGCTGGTAACTGGAGTTACCGGTAGTGGTAAATCAACTACCCTGGCAGCTATGATAAACCTTTTGAACCACACCAAAAACTACCACATATTAACCTTAGAAGATCCTATTGAGTATTGGCACTGCCATGGTAAATGTATCATAAATCAGAGGGAAATAGGCATTGATACGATGTCCTTTGCCGGGGCTTTAAGATCAGCTCTGCGGCAGGATCCGGATGTAATACTGGTAGGTGAGATGCGCGACCTGGAGACTATTTCCACTGCACTTACTGCTGCAGAAACCGGGCATCTGATTTTTGCTACCCTACATTCGGGTAGCGCTGCTCAAACTATTGAACGGATAGTAGACGTATTTCCACCTTACCAGCAGGCGCAGATCAGATTACAACTGGCTAACTGCCTTGAGGGTATCATTACCCAGCAATTACTTCCCCGGGCAGATGGCAAGGGTAGAATCGTAGCTGCAGAAATCTTGCTAGCTACAGCAGCGGTGAAAAATCTCATCAGGGAAAATAAAGTTCACCAGATATACTCGGCGATGCAAACGGGTAGTGCAGCAGGTATGGTTACTATGGAAAAATCAATCAAGCTACTGTATCAGAGGGGGATAATTTCCTTAGAAGAGGCCACCAGGAGAGCAGGCAAAGATGTCTAAATGCGATTTTATTGCGAGTCCCTCTGAATAATGCCAGATAACTTTTGCAGTGGAGTCACCTACTAATTAAAAAATGGGGGGAAAAAACTGAATTTTAAATACCGGATTAAAGACCGGCAGGGGAAAATAATCAGGGGTCAGTTGAAGGCGGAGGACAAAAGCCTGGTAATAGATAGTCTCTTAAGACAAGATTACTATATTTTATCCCTGGAGGAAGAAAAACTTTCCAGCCGGGAGATTAACCTGGAATTAAACTTTAGGCCGGTAAGGACCAGGGACATGATTATAGCAACTCGGCAACTGGCGACTATGATAGCAGCAGGGTTACCACTACTCAATGCTTTAATTATTCTAGGGGATCAGTCTGATAACCCGCGGTTAAAGCAAGCTATTTATAAAATAAGAGATGATATTGAACAAGGTATGACTATGTGGGCTGCAGTAGCCAAGCACCCACGTATTTTTTCACCGATATATATAAACATGCTCCGGGCAGGAGAGACTGGGGGTATATTAGAACCAGTACTGGAAAAACTAGCTGATTACCTGGAAAAAGAGCAGGAAATTAACTCCCGCATAAAAGCAGCATCGATTTATCCCACTATCATTACTATATTTGCAATCCTCATGGTATTTTTCATTACCGTATTTGTAATGCCTACTTTTGTAACCATGTACCAGAGTTCAGGAGCTGAGCTGCCTGGGCCTACTAGGGTCTTGCTGGCTATTAGTTTCTTTATCAGGCAAAGATGGGTTTTTCTCATACTGGGCACGATTATGCTGATCATTGCTTTTAAACTCTGGAGCAAAACCCGCCAGGGCAGACTAGTTATTGACTACTTATATCTTCATTTGCCCGTTATAGGTAAGACTTTATCCCGGCTCATAGTAGCCCGGTTCTCTCGCACCCTGGGGACCCTTTTACGGTCAGGGATACCAGTGCTGCAGGCTATGGAAATAGTTGAAGGGACAGTGGGTAATAAGGTTATAGCAGATGCGATTAAAGGAGCTAGAGCTAATATTAGTAAAGGGGAATCTATAACAGTTCCCTTAAAAGCTACTGGTGTATTTGAACCGATGGTAACTAATATGATAGCCGTGGGAGAGGAGAGTGGCTCACTTGATGAAATGCTCATCCGTATGGCTGATTATTTTGAAAAAGAAGTGATGTATATGGTGGATAGTATGATGGCAGTTATTGAACCGGTGATGATATTTATGGTGGCATTACTTGTCGGAGGCATAGTTATCGCAACCCTGCTGCCTGTATTTGACCTAGTTAATGCAGTAGGGTTTTAGCCTTTAATTATTCAGCATCTTGATCATGGTGGTTTGAGGTTAATATCAAATTGGGGGGAGTGTGATGTTAATGAGTATTAGGGAAAGGATGAAGGAAAAAGGCGACCAGCAGGGTTTTACCCTGGTGGAGTTAATTATTGTTATAGCTATTTTAGGAATCTTGGCCGGGCTGGCGGTGCCGAAGGTGGGGAATATCGTAGGTGAGGCGGAAGAAAAAGCTAATAATGCTAATATTCGCATGATTGAAGAGGC
>JAQWBP010000005.1:79469-97097 GCA_028706315.1 Syntrophomonadaceae bacterium | reverse complement strand
TGACTGCAGCTGCATTTCTCCTTATATACCTGCAGTGGGGGATAAGTGTGGAGACTGGTGCTGGATGGCTATTAGCTGCAATATTAATAAGTTGTGCTTTTATTGATATTGATAAGGGTATCATACCTGATCGCATAACTTTACCCGGGATTATTATGGCTCTGGCTATATCTTTCTTTACGATAGGTTTTAGGCCAGCTCTTTATGGAGCTCTGTTTTTCGGGGGCATTCTTTTCCTGGTTGCGGTACTTTACGAGGGCGGAATGGGTGGAGGAGATGTCAAATTGGGAGCACTTATCGGAGCCTTTGTGGGGTTACAGGGTGCTGTGCTGGCTTTTATTCTGGTTTCCCTTCTGGGAGGAATCTGGGCCATTAGTTTGCTTTTAATAGGGAAAGCTGGCCGTAAAACCAGAGTAAAATTCGGACCATTTATGGCCATGGGAGGATGGCTGGCTTATAATTATGAGTTTGCTATTATTACTTTATATTGGCAAGTTTTTAGCTGACAACAGGTGAAAATATGTTTTTAAAAAACTTTTTTATAAAAAACGAGCAGGGGTTAACACTGATTGAAGTAATAGTAGCACTAGTAATTTTAGCCCTGATTGCTATGAATATATTAAGCTTTTTTAGTACTTCGGGCATCTGGATAATGGGGGCGGGGCAAAAAACTCAGGTTAGTAGTTATGCTGCCGCTATTATGGAGGGTGTTCGAGCACATTCTGCCGAACTTACTGCACTAGATTTTTCTTCTCAACCAGTATATACATTTGAAGATTCTGATATTACAGATAATGATTTTTCCTTTTTACTTGGTAAAAAAATAGTGTCTGTTCATGCTCCAGCGCATATGAAAGCTACTCTAAATATTTCCCCACATGATGATACCCAGTATTACCATGGCGATAGTAATAATAATGGTATTCCTGAAGTTAATGGTAAAGAAATATATTTTCCTCATAATCTTTTTCATGTAAACGTTACGATTACGGGGGATGAAAAGATAGATAGTCCTTTTACAATAGATACAGTTATTGAGGCGAGGTAATAGCTTATGTTCAGGTTATGCAGTGATGAAACAGGAATGACGCTGGTAGAAATGCTAGTAGCGCTGGCGCTTACGAGTGTGATTTTTGCCGGGTTTATGTCAGTTTACTGGTTTGCCAGCTATGCTTTTGAGCGGGAATATTGTCGGGCAGATATACAGTATTCAGCCCGGCAGGCAAAAGATAAGATTTTTAATGATGTACGGGAAAGTAAATCATTTTCTATACCAGATGGAGGCACGGAACTCCGTCTCATAAAGACGGATACGAAAGTCCATTATTATGTAAGAAACGAGCAGCTTTATCGGGATGATGATAAATCTCCACCTTCACCTGTAGCCTGCAATATTAAAGGGATATGCTTTTATAGTTCTACGCCAGGATTTCTGGAGATAACTATTACATCAATGATAGACGAGTGCGAGTTCATGCTTAGTGCGGCCTGTACGGGCAGGATTGAGTAAACTAAGGGAGGCTTTTTAGGGTATGAGAGCCCCGGTACGACCTCAGGCAGGTAATACCACGGTAATGGCATTAATGCTTTTTCTTATATTAAGTATTATGACTACTATGCTTATTAGTATAGCCAGCATAGAAAAGATGATAACTGCTAATGATGCCCATACTGAACAGGCTCGTCAGGCAGCTGATGCTGGTATACAAATTGCCCGGAATATAATAATGAATTATCTAGTAGTAGGAGAGGCCCTGCCTTTAATCCCCCAAATTAATCTAGGTGAAGGCGTAAGTGCTAGTGTAAATATTGATACTACCAGAATCGATACTGATGCCATTATCACTATTATTGCAACTGGTGTTGTAAAAAGTACGGAGGGTAAAGTTCTGGCTGATAAAACTGCTGAAGCTCGAATGCTGGTAAACGGACTACCCGTCTATCCTCTACGTTGTAAATGGTTAAAAGTTATGGGCAAATACTTTGCTACCATAGCGAATAAGCCGGCCTATCTAGAAGGCACATTGGCAACCGAATTAGTGAATGTTCAGGACTGGGATACTAGAGGATGGGACATGTTTGGTTATCCTGTGCATGGACCGCCTTATGGTGATCAAGGTTTTTCTTATGTTTCCCATCCCAATTTTGTAGCATTTAATCCCAATAATCCCGACCCTACCAGAAATTATACCTGGTGGGTAGAGTATGAGTATACCTATTCTCAAACAGGCGAAAAAGTAGATAATGATATTCCTAATAGTAGATTATATGTTGCTCCTATTTGGAAGCCTACTGGCATTGTTAATATTTGCGAAGATGATAACGATGCTGACTCCTTTAACAATCCTCCTGCTAAGGTAGTTGCTGCCTCGGGTTGGGATAATGACCTGACAGAAGTTAGCCATATTTTTGATGGTAAATTAACTAATCCGGAACCGGCAGATTATCCGCTGATCTGTTTAAAAGAAAATTTAGATTCAGCCAGGATTTACTGGCCAGAAACAGAATTTAGCTGCGAAGATTTTGTGGGTAAATTAACTGGAATTAATTCCGGGGCTACAATTAGTTTGAAGGAAGAGCAGTTGGACAAGTTCAGACAATTGGCTATGAATACCCGTGACTGGCAGTATATTAACCAGGATTCACACTTATTAGAACTTGCCGATAAACCAGGTTATTATAATTTATTAGTAGATGATCCAGAACTTAAAAAAAGCAAAATTTTTATAGATATTAATAAAGATTCTACCGTAATACTCGATTTCACAACAGTTGCGCACTATACCCAACCGATCTTTAGCTGGGCTCCAGAGAGTTTAAGTGGAGTGATCAATCACATCCAAAACCAGCCAGGAACATTTTTTAACCGCTTTAGCCATGAACTAGACAATATAATTGTTATTTCTCCTGCCAGCCTGGATGTCGGGCTGGATAGCTTTATGTTTGCTGGGGTTGATGATTTTCGGGCGCTAAAACCAGCCATTTTTCTTATTTCGGAACAAAATATCTCTTTAACTATTGAACCAGCTGCATTTAATGGTATTAACCGGATATGGGCAAATGCTGGGGCTGATCGGGAAATGCAAGCATTCTTAATGGCTGGTAAAGATATTTACATAACTTCAACCCCCCAGGTAATGACTATCAAAGGTATTTTAAGTGCAGGTGAAGGGATTACTTTATTAATCGATTATTTTACAGAACATGAAGAAGGGTTAGAACCAAATAGGGAGATAGAAAAAAATATAAATATTATCAAAGATCCTGGTATTGCTAACAAGTTTCCCGGGCCCTGGGCTTATCTGGGTTTGGGCCCTCTAGTTTCATATAAGTATATAGACTAATGGCTTACAGGGGGGGAAGTTTTGTTTAAAAATATGTCAGGCATTGGTCTGGATATAGGCAGCAAAAAAATAAAACTGGTCCAGGTCAAACAGACAAAGGGTGGCTTGCAGGTAGTCACCTATGGTAGTTTAGCTACACCATACGGTGCAGTAGAAACAGGCAATATTTTAGAGGTAGAACAAGTTGGCGAAACCCTTGCGGCGCTAGTTGATAAGTTGAATTTGCAAGGGAAACGGGTAATCTCAGCCGTTTCCGGACCACAGGTATATACGCGTAATCTTATCATGCCCAGGATGAAACTAAAAGAATTAAAAGCAGCTGTAACGTATGAGGCTACTACATTTCTCCCTATTCCAGTTGCACAAGCAGCTATAGATGTCTTTCCTTTACGTAGTTTCGAGGATGGTGAAGGCAAAAAGGTAGAGATATTTTTTGTTGCCGTGCGCCGTCAGCAGGTAGAAAATCTGCACAAAGTTTGTAGAATTGCCCGGCTTAAACTGGTAACAGTCGAGATAGAACCTCTGGCTTTAAATCGGGTCTTACAAGAAGATTATAAAGCCGAAACAAAAGCTTACTTATATATTGGGGCTGCACGCTCATATTTTTCGGTATTTTGTAACCAAGTTCTAATTTATCACCGCTACCTTGCTTGTGGTTCTTCGGCTTTTTACCCGGGAGGAACTTTTGAGGAGCCATCTGCTCTTAAACCCCGAGAAAACAGCAACAATGAGAAACATAACCTTTTTACTAAAGATATTATAGCCGAGGTTTCCAGGTCAACCCAATACTACACCTTAGAAAATGATGACAGGATTGAGGAGATTTTATTATGCGGTGGAGGCGCCAAGCTTGAAGGACTCGCCGAGGCTATTGCCACCAAAACTAATTGCCAGGTAAAAGTAGCGGATGTTTTAAAACGCTTTATTTTACCTGGTGGTGCTAATGGTAGTGATAAACATGCTTTAGACCATGATTTCCTTGTAGCTTTAGGACTGGCATCCAGGGGGTTTATCTAATGAAGAATTCAAAAGGCATAATGATTAATCTTCTGGGGAAAAAACCAGGAATTTCTCCGACCAGGTATAGTTTACTGGCAGGTTCATGTATTATAGTCCTTATTTTGCTGTTATTTACAGGTTATATTTACAAATCTGCACTGGCTGAGCTGGCGAGGCAGGAAAATATTAATGCCAGATTACAAGCCAGCCTGGAAGATTATAAGGTGAAGTCAGTTACAGTAGAAACTCAGCAAAGCCTGGAACAAAATATGCTGGCTAAACAAGACTCAATAAACCAGCTGCAACCATTTCTCGTTTCTCATCTGGAGGTACTTGGGGAGATTGAGAAATCAGTTCCTGCCGGGATTTTGCTTACGGAGTTGGAGGTAGAAACGAGTAAGGCTATACTAAAAGGATATGCCCCAGATCACAATGAAATAGCCCGGTTATTGTCCGGCTTAAGGATCAGCTCCTGTTTTAAAAGTGTAATAGAGGTATCCTCCAGATATGAGGAAGGAACAGATGAAATACTTTTTAACATCGAAATGGACTGGGGTGAAGGTAGCCAATGAAATTATCAACGCGGGAAATTTTCTTACTCGTTATATTAATAATTATTGCTACCGGATATGCTTTTCATACTTATACTTATGTGCCGTTACGAGAAGAAATCGATAAACTGATACTAGAAAATTCCGGTTTAGAAAAGACTATTAAGGCAGAAGAGGAAACTATAAATGCATTTATGCAGCTTGATGAAGAAAAACAAAACCATGATTATAAGCTCCTGGCGGCAAAAGTTCCGGAAGCTCCTTTCCTACCAGAAATGATTGCTTACCTGAATAAAAGTGCCCGGGATGCTGATATAAATTTACTGGCGGTGCATTATAAAGAGCTAAGTAGGGAAAATATCAAACAGAAAGGAAATAATGCCGGGGGAGTGCATGATCCATGGTGTTTAGAATTGCAGGCTACTGTTAGTGGTAGTTATCCAGGATTAATATTATTTCTAAACAAAATAGAAAAAGCTGATCGTATATATGCACTGGAAAATACTAAAATTAAGCTTTCAAAAAGAAAAACAGAAAACTTCCAGTCGGGAATACTGGAGGAAGGAGAAATTCCCCACAAACTTGTCTTACCAGCTACTACCATTACAGTCGGCTATAACCCTGACCATATTTTAATGGATGTTAAGTTTAAAGCTTATTACGATAATAGGAATATTAAAGGCATTAGTGGCATCGATGAGCAAGTAGAACCAGGCCAGGGAGTGGATAATCCTTTTAAAAGATGATTCTTCTGCGAAGGTGCAGTGGCAAAAGAGAGAGGGCAATGAAATAGCATTGATTGGACTAAAATAGGAAAAATCTTAACGATTAAAGAAGATTTTAATTGAAATTAATGGTATAATATCGAAGGTTATCGAATCATACCTTTAACACTTACCCTTTACAAGGGAGAGAAAAATGAGGAGGTTTTGTAGGCCAATGAAGAGAAGAAAGATTGCTGTAGTTGTTCTGGCGGTGATGATGCTTACAGTATTTGCTGTTGGTTGCGGAAATTCACAGCAGGATTCCGATGGGAAGACAGAAAATGCCGATAAGGCGAAAGTTGGTTTCATATTTATTGGTGCTCCTGGTGATGCGGGATGGACTTACTCTCATGACCAGGCTCGTCAATATCTGGAGAGCCAGGTTCCCGAAGTCACTACTACCTATCGTGAAAATGTACCTGAAGGTGCAGATGCAGAGGCCAATATTAACCAGCTGGTCCAGGAAGGCTGTAAGGTAATATTTGCTAATAGTTTTGGTTATGGTGATGCCGTTTTAGAAGTAGCAGCCAAACATCCGGAGGTAGTCTTTATGCATGCATCCGGAGTTAAAACAGAAGAAAATGTAGGTACGTTCTTTGGTCGTATTTATCAGCCCCGTTATTTAAGTGGCATGATTGCCGGTAAAATGACTCAAAGCAATACACTAGGTTATGTAGCAGCCTATCCTATTCCCGAGGTGGTACGGGGAATTAATGCCTTCACACTAGGAGCTCAAGCAGTAAATCCTGATGTTAAGGTAAAAGTTGTCTGGACAACTACCTGGTTTGATCCTACTAAGGAAAAAGAAGCAGCCAAGACTCTTATTGAGCAGGGCTGTGATGTAATCGCCCAGCACCAGGATACTTACGCACCACAACAGGCAGCTCAGGAAGCTGGTGTTTATTCTATTGGCTATCATAGTGATATGAGCAAATTTGCTCCTGATGCCTGTCTTACATCTGTAGTGTGGAATTGGAATGAATACTATGTAAAAACAGTTAAATCAGTTCTGGATGGTACCTGGAAGAATGAACCTTATTGGGGTGGGATGGAAGACGGCATTGTAGGCCTGGCTCCCATATCTGATAAGGTACCTGCTGATGTCAAACAGATGGTTAAAGATAAAGAACAAGCTATAAAAGATGGTAGTTTTAAGATATTTGCTGGACCTATAAAGGCACAAGACGGAACTCTGAAAGTGCCTGAAGGAAAAGTAATGACTGATGAAGAAATGCTTAATTTCGATTGGTTTGTCGCCGGTGTAGAAGGACAGCTTAACAAATAAGCATATTTATTCAACAAACCTTTAAGGCGGCTTATTGCCGCCTTTTGCGTTGGAGGAGAAGATTTTGCAACAAATTCCAATGATTGAGATGAGTGGGATAACCAAAGTTTTCCCCGGGGTAATAGCTAATAAAGATGTGAACTTAAATATTAGTGCTGGGGAAATACATGCCTTGTTAGGCGAAAATGGAGCAGGTAAGTCTACTCTTATGAGTATATTAGCCGGTCTTTACCGGCCTGATACTGGTACCATAAAAATTAAAGGCCAACCAGTTAAGCTGCGTTCACCGCGCATAGCTCTGGAAATGGGTATTGGCATGATTTACCAACATTTCAGATTGATAAACAACTTTACCGTAGCTGAGAATATTGTGCTGGGTGCGAATGCGAAGAATATACGTTATAACCGGGCTCAGATTGAAATAGAGACACTAAACCTGGCTGAAAAGTTTAAATTAGAGATTACCCCATCTTCTAGAGTTAGGCAGCTTTCGATCGGAGAACAGCAAAGAGTTGAAATACTCAAAATGCTTTACCGCGGCTGTGATGTACTTATAATGGACGAACCTACCACGGTCTTAACCCCTGCCGAAGTTAGAGAATTATTTGTTATTTTAAGAAGTATGGCTGAAGAAGGAAAAGCCATTATTGTAATAACCCATAAGCTTAATGAAGTGTTGGAAATAGCTGATCGGGTTACAGTATTGCGCAAAGGCGAAGTAGTTGGGACTCGTAATATAAACGAAGTAGATGAGAAAACCTTAACATCTATGATGGTGGCTCATTCAGTTGAGCATAGTCAGGCTGATCGGCAGTCCCAACCGGGAGAATGTGTACTAGAAGTACAAAACCTTAAAGTTAAAGGTGATACTGATTACCTGGCTGTAGATGGTGCTAATTTGGACCTGCGCCGGGGAGAAATAGTCTGTATTGCTGGTGTATCAGGAAATGGACAAAAAGAATTAATTGAAGCAATTGCCGGGTTAAGGCCGGTACATTCGGGAGGTATTAAGCTCCACGATGCTAATATTAGTATGCAGAGTGTACGTAAGCGTATGGAATTAGGGATTAGCATGATCCCGGAGGACCGGTTGGGGATGGGACTCGTACCTAATACTAGCATTATGGATAATAGTATTCTCCGTAGTTACTATAAAAAGGACTTCCATAAAGGATTGTTTCTTAATTATCGTAAAATAGCATCATATGCTAAAAAATTAGCTGATGATTTTAATATATTTGTCTCTGATGTTGGTCATCCGGTCAACTACCTGTCTGGTGGTAATCTGCAGAAATTACTGCTGGGACGGGAAATAAGCCAGGAGCCTGAGGTACTTATAGCTGCATATCCGGTAAGAGGATTAGACATAGCTGCTGCAGAGGCTGTATACAACTTAATCCTGCAGGAACGGGCTCGGGGCACGGCTGTTTTACTAGTACTTGAAGACCTGGATGACATTTTCCGCCTGGCTGACCGTGTGGCAGTAATGTACGATGGTGGAATAGTCGGAATTTTCCCCGTTGAACAAGCGGATATAGATAAAATAGGAGCATTAATGCTAGGAACGGAAGTGAAGAAACAAGCATGCCTGGCTTAAAACTAATAAAACGCGAAAACGAATCAATTTTACCTAAAATACTGGTGCCATTATTAGCTATAATATTAGCGTTTTTATCGGGAGCAATTTTTTTATCAATTTCAGGTTTTAACCCTGGTGAAACTTACATTAAGATGTTTACCGGTGCTTTTGGCAGCACTTATGCCCTAGCAGAAACTATAGTCAAAGCTATACCTTTAATGTTGGCGGGGCTGGCAGTTTCACTGGCGTTCAGGATGAAACTGTGGAATATTGGTGCAGAAGGGCAAATTTATATGGGGGCCTTTGCTGCCAGTGGTCTGGCTCTAAGCTTTGGCAATCTTAGTCCCTGGTTCTTATTACCTCTTATGATGCTGGCTGGATTTACTGCTGGGGGAATATGGGGGCTAATTCCAGGAGCTTTGCGGGCATTCTGGGAAGTAAATGAGACTATAATAACTTTAATGTTAAATTATATAGCGATTTTTTGGGTAGATTTTCTTGTTTTTGGGCCCTGGAAGGACCCGGAAAGTCTTGGATTTCCACTAACACCTCGTTTTTCACCTAATGCATATCTTCCAGCGTTAGGTGATACCAGAGTTCACATGGGACTATTAATAGCTATTGCTATTGCGGTATTATTTTTTCTGCTTATTAAATATACCCGCTGGGGATATGAGATAAGGGTAATTGGAGAAAGCCGGGCAGCGGCACATTATGCCGGGATGGATGTTATCAAGAACATACTGCTGGTTATGGCCATAAGTGGAGGCATTGCAGGTCTGGCTGGAATGATAGAAGTGTCGGGGATAACTCATCGCTTGCAGCCTGGAATTTCACCTGGTTATGGCTATACAGCTATAATAGTTGCTTGGCTGGGAAGGCTTGATCCGTTTGCTATCATCGTAGTAGCATTCCTGTTCGGAGCTCTATTAATCGGAGGATTTAATTTACAAAGTTATGCGGTGCCGTTTTCTATCGTGCTTATTCTGCAGGGAGCCGTATTGTTTTTCTTACTGGCCGGGGAGATTTTCATGAAATACCGCTTATCTGTAGTTAGAAAGGAGGACCAATAATGGATTCAGCAGCAATTGTTGCATTACTTACAGCCGCTGTAGTCGTTGGGACTCCACTGCTCTATGCGGCCATGGGAGAGCTCTTAACTGAACGCTCAGGAATTCTTAACCTTGGTGTTGAAGGTATGATGCTGGTTGGAGCCGTACTTGGCTTTATGATAACAGTTAATACAGGCAATTACTGGTATGGTATTTTAGCGGCTATGTTTGGCGGGGGCATGATGGCAGCTATCCATGCTTTTATTTCAGTTACCCTACGCGGCAATCAGGTCGTCAGTGGCTTGGCTTTAACTATTTTTGGTACCGGTGTCAGTGGTTTTATGGGTAAGCCTTACCAGGGAGTAAATATATCCATGCCCTTTGATATAATTAACATTCCGGTACTGAGTAAAATACCTGTTTTAGGGCCAGTATTTTTTAGCCATAATATTCTGGTCTATGCTAGTATCCTTATCGCACTAGTTTTGTGGTATATACTTTATAGAACCAGATGGGGTCTTACCATAAGATCAGTGGGGGAAAATCCAGCTGCTGCAGATGCTGTCGGCATTAGTGTTTCCCGGGTAAGATATTTATGCACTATCACTGGAGGTATACTGGCTGGTCTGGCTGGTGCCTACCTTTCGCTTGCTTATGCCCCTTCGTGGCAGGAAAATATGACCGCAGGCCGAGGATGGATTGCAGTAGCACTAGTTATTTTTGCTCTGTGGAATCCGCTGCGAGCAATATTAGGTTCTTACCTGTTTGGAGGCGTTGAGGCGCTTACATTTAGATTACAGGCGACCGGAGTTACTATTTCGCCGTTTTTCCTTTCCATGTTTCCATATATTTTAACCGTACTAGTGCTAGTTATCGTTACCATACGCCTTCGCCAGGAAGCTGGAGCTCCGACAGCACTCGCCACACCTTATGACCGTGAAGAGCGATGAGAGGGATAGCAGGGAATTTTCCTGAATTATAGAACGTGTTATGTTATTTGTTTTTCAGGGAAACTTATTAACAGGCTGATTATAATTTCACCGGGAGGTAATGCAATGTTAAATAAGAGGACACTAGCCAGGGTGCTAGATGAAGCCTTGAAAAAAGGCGGAGACTTTGCGGAAATTTATATTGAAGAAAAGCAGGGAAACAATATATTCTGCGAAGATAATCGCATCGAAAAAATTAACAGTGGCAGAGAAAAAGGTGCAGGTATTCGAGTTGTCAAAGATGGTAATACTGCTTACGTTTATACGAATGATTTATCTTCCCGGGGTCTCTGCGAAGCAGCAGCAATAGCTAACCATGCAGCAGGGTCTAAGACCAACCGGCAGCCTGAAGAAATTGCTTTCTCTTTAAAACAACCTACTTTTAATATCGAGTGTAAACGTTTGCCTAATGAGGTAGCTTTTGATGAAAAAATTAAGCATGTACTTGCAGCAAATCGTGCTGCCCGTAATTTAAGCGATGAAATTCGTCAAGTCACAGTAGCGATAGGGGATATGAATAAAAAAGTCCAAATCGCCAATAGTGATGGGGAGCTGGCTGAAGAGGAGCGCTGCCGGGTAAGAATGATTGTGAATACCGTAGCGGCAAGAGAGGGCATTATTCAGACGGGTTATGAATCTGCCGGTGGTGTTTGCGGATGGGAACTGTTGGATAAAGTTTCGTTTGAGGATTTAGCTGAAAAGGCTGCCGATCTTTCTATAAAAATGTTGTCTGCACGTTCTGCTCCTGCCGGACGCATGCCGGTTGTTATGTCTTCTTCGGCTGGAGGAACTATGGTGCATGAGGCCTGTGGACATGGCTTAGAGGCTGATCTGGTTCAGAAAGGGTTATCAGTTTATAAGCATAAAAAAGGGCAGCAGGTAGCGGCGGATGGTGTAAGTGTTATAGATGATGCTACTATTGATGGCAAATACGGAAGTTTTTGCTTTGATGATGAAGGAAATTATGGACAGAGAACCGTCTTAATTAATAAAGGGGAACTGCAGCAATATATGTATGACCGGCTGACTGCCAGCAAAGATGGCACTAAATCTACTGGCAATGGCCGCAGGGAATCTTACCAGGAAAAACCTATCACTCGTATGAGTAATACTTTTATTGTACCTGGTAATGATGATCCGGAGGAGGTAATTAAATCTACTAAAGCTGGCCTGCTAGTTAAAAAAATGGGAGGAGGCCAGGTTAATACTACTAATGGGGATTTTGTTTTTGATGTACAGGAAGGTTACATAATTGAAGATGGTGAAATTAAGTACCCGGTAAGAGGAGCAACTCTTACTGGAAATGGCCCTGAAGTACTTAGAAATATTGACCGGGTAGGTAATGATCTAGGCTTTTCTATAGGTGTTTGTGGAAAAGACGGCCAAGGAGTGCCGGTATCTGATGCTCAGCCCACTATTCGTATCAGGGAGCTTACTGTTGGGGGTACACTTATGGGAGATTCCCCACAAGTTAAGCGCATTAGAAGAAAGTAGGTGGCCGGAATGGAAGACATCCTTAAGCCAGTAGGGGAAAAGGTACTGCAAGCGGCCCAGGCGAAAGGAGTAGCAGCAGAAGCCTTTCTGTTACATGAAAAGGAGTTAAGTATCGAAGTTATTAACGGTCAGGTGGAGACTCTTAAGCAGGCAGGGGAAATGGGACTAGGAGTCCGTATAATTAATAATGGTCGCTTGGGTTTTGCCTACAGTAGTGATTTATCTGATCAGGCTGTACAGGAGACGGTTAATGATGCTATAAAGATATCTGCCTATACTGATAGTGATGAGTTTAATATCTTTCCCACCGCAGCTGCGAGTTATCCGAAAATGAATATTATTGATAATGATATTAGTCAGATGACTTTAGAAGAAAAAATAGAAATGGCGCGTGAGGTTGAACACATAGCCAGAGCGTATGACAAACGGGTTAGCATTATTGAAAGATCTGGATATGATGATAATGAGTATACTGCGCTAATTATGAATACTAATGGTTTATATGCTTGCGAACGTGGTAACTCTTGTGGACTATATATTTTCCTGGTGGCAGAAGAAAATGCAGATGCCCAGAACGGGTTCTCAATGATGATAAATAAAAAAATTAAGGATTTAAACCCCAGTTTGGTGGGTAAAGAGGCAGGTTACCGGGCAGTCAGAAGTTTACAAGCCCGTAAAATCAAATCTGCTCGCATACCGTGTATACTTGAACCATATGTAACGACCAGGTTTATGGGTCTGCTGGCACAGATGGTTGATGCAGAGTCCGTCCAAAAGGGCAAATCAATGTTTGCCGGTAAAGTCGGTGATCCGGTTGCTGCTAGTGTCTTCAATCTGGTAGATGATGCCACCTACAAAGATGGAATAGGGAGTTTCCCGTTTGATGGTGAGGGTGTACCTGCCCGCAGGAATGTAATAATAAAAAACGGTATTCTGCAAGGCTTTCTGTATGATACTTATTCCGCCCAAAAAGATGGTCAGCAATCTACAGCTAATGCGGTTCGAGGTTCGTTTCGCAGCCTCCCTTATATTGGCACTACTAATTTTATTATTGAACCTGGCCACGCTAACCCTGAACAGATGATAGGAGATCTGGAAAAAGGCTTTTATATAACGGAAGTTATGGGGATGCATACGGCTAATCCTATATCTGGTGATTTTTCCGTAGGAGCCGCGGGCATAATGATAGAAAACGGGGAAATGACCTATCCAGTTCGCGGGGTAACTATTGCCGGTAATTTGGGCAGTTTTTTCCAAGATATTGAAACGGTTGGTAATGATCTTCGCTTTTATGGGGGAAGAGCTGCACCTACAGTCCGCCTGAAAAGTTTAAGTATTGCTGGGGAATAAAGGAGGTAGAATTTTGGCCGGGCATATTCTGGTTATAAATGGTCCTAATCTGAATTTACTTGGTGTTCGTGAACCAGGGATTTATGGAGAAAAGAATCTGGAGAGTATTAACCAGGAGTTAAAAGAATTATCCGAGCAGAAGGATATACAAATCGAGTTTTTTCAGTCAAATCATGAGGGTGACATAGTTGATAGAATTCAAGCGGCACTGGGGAATATTAATGTTATTATAATAAATGCAGGAGCATTTTCGCATTATAGCATAGCTATTCATGATGCTTTAAAAGCTGTTAATATTCCTGTTATTGAGGTTCATCTTTCTAATATTTATGCCCGGGAACCTTTCCGTCACCATTCCGTGATATCTCCCCTGGCATCAGGAGGAATATTTGGATTTGGTCCATTAAGTTATAAATTAGCTGTTATCGCTGCCTGCGAGCTGATAACTGGTTAGTTGTAATTTTGAATTTTTAATGCTAATTACACTGCGAAAAGTATTCATTATGAACCAGATTGAGTAATTCAACGCGGAATCCGCGGATTTTTCAAGGAATTACGCGGCTTTATTTAACGTTAAAAAAGAGAGAAATATGGATATATGCATTCGCATTTCTACAACAATTAAAAATTTATAATTCAAAAGTAAAAATTATTTTAGTAAAGAGTAGGTGAATGAAATTAAAGATAGGGTAGATAAACTCCGCAGCTATATGGAGGATAATAGTCTGGATGCTTTTCTAGTTACCAAGGCGGAAAACATTCGCTATCTTTCCAGTTTCACTGGTGGAAGTGATGCCAGACTATTAATATCACAAGATAAGTGTTATATTTTAACGGATTCCCGGTATTTTGAACAGGTTAATCGGGAGTGTCGTGACTGGGAGCTAGTTGAAGAAAAACCTCCTGGATTCGATAGACTAGTTGAGATAAGCAGCAGATATAAACGTATAAGTCTGGAAGCCAATAGCATTACTTACCAGTTTTATCAAGAGTTAAGTAGTAAAATAACCAGCCAACTTTCTCCTCAGGTGGGTATTATTGAAAACTTGAGGGTGATCAAAGATGATAAGGAACTTGATTTATTAAGAAAATCTGCTGCAATAAGTGATGAAGTATTTTTAGATCTGCTACAATTTATTAAACCAGGTGTAAGTGAGCGGCAAGTTGCTGCTAAGATCGGTTATCTTTTAAAAGTCAAAGGATGTGATAAGGAATCCTTTGATACTATAGCCGTATCGGGGAAAAATGCCGCCTTACCACATGGGCAGCCTGGTCCTAAGTTGCTGGTAACGGGTGATATGGTAACCATGGATTACGGTGGTTTCTATCGGGGTTACGCGGGAGATATGACCAGGACCGTTGCGGTTGGTGAAACATCGGAAAGACTGATTGGTTATTATCATGCTGTCCTGGAAGCCCAGCAAATTGGCGTAGCTATGGTAAAAGCCGGGGTTTGCTGCCGGGAAATCGACCAATCAGTAAGGAATTGCTTAAAAAAGTATGACCTGGAGCGTTATTTCCAACATGGAACTGGTCATGGCGTAGGTTTGGAGATACATGAAGAGCCCCGGGTATCTTTTACCAGTGATAGAGTGCTTACTGCTAATATGGTTATAACTATAGAACCAGGTATATACATACCAGGATGGGGAGGAATAAGAATAGAAGATACTGTCATAGTTAAGAACGGGGGATGTGAAATAATCACCCATTCTGATAAGAGTTTATTAATTTTATAAACGGAGGGATAGCAATGATATCAGTTAACGATTTTAAAACTGGAGTAACTATTGAACTTGATGGCACGGCATACCAGGTGGTTGAGTTCCAGCACGTAAAACCAGGTAAAGGAGCCGCATTTGTAAGAGCAAAGCTTAAAAATGTTAAATTGGGCGGAAACATAGAAAAAACCTTCCGTGGTGGAGAAAAGGTACCTCGTGCCCATCTGGATAGAAGAGAAATGCAATACCTGTATAATGATGGCGAAGGTTATGTCTTTATGGATAATGAAAACTATGAGCAGATTTCTATTTCTGCAGCAGCTATGGGTGATGGGGTAAAATGGCTCTTAGAAAATATGAATATCCAGATTCTTGTTTTTCACGAAGAAGTTATTGGTGTAGAGCTGCCTAACTTTGTAGAAATGGAAGTAGTTGAAACTGAACCCGGAGTAAAGGGTGATACTGCTACTGGTGCTACGAAAAGTGCTAAAGTAGAAACTGGTGCCACAGTTCAGGTGCCACTTTTTGTCAATACCGGGGATAGATTAAGAATCGATACCCGTACTGGTCTGTACATGGAAAGGGCATAATTCTATATTGTCATTTATTTATATAATTAAAAGTTGCCAGTGGTAACTAACATAAATCCTCCTTTTTTACAAATAATAAGGTTGAGTCGTTTAACCTATTAGATATATAAAAAGGAGGTTTTTACTTTTGAGAGATATTGCCGAGAAAGTAAGCTACTTGCAGGGATTGAGTGAGGGACTTAATATAAGCGATGGCAGCCCACAGGGCAAAATAATATCAGGTATGTTAGGTGTCCTGGAGGAGATTGCTAATTCTACGATCAATCTTCAGTATGAATTTGAAGAATTTAAGGAATATGTTGAAAGTATTGATGATGACCTGTTTGATTTGGAAGAAAGTATGGATGAAGATGAGCTGGATCACATCGAAATGGAATGTGCAAATTGTGGTGAACAATTGTATTTTGAGTCAGAAGTACTTGAAGATGATGATGTTATTGAAATAATTTGTCCTAATTGCAACGAGGTTGTATTCGTGAATGATGGCTCATTTGACTTTGAGCCTAGTTATATTGATGATGAAATAGAGGAAGAAGAAGTTACTACGCAACCGTAATTAAAAACTTGTTAACTTGTACCACAAAAGAGGGCTGCTTTTATTAGCAGTCTTTTTTTGACTACTTTTTTCACCGCTCAAATTGAGATAAATGGCATATTTGCCTTCTAATTCCAATATCTATTTAAAGCAAAGGTGGTAATAGTAATAGAGGTGATATATATGGATGCTGTAGTTAAAAGGGTCATAGAAACAGAGATTATACCCCACCTATCACCACGCATAAAAGATTTATTGTTAAGTGTTAATCATAAGAGTTATAACAGGCTGGAAGAGATAAGATTACGATGTGGCCAACCTATCATATTAAGAATAGGAAATCAGGATTACACCCTTGATGCAAGGGGACAGGTATTCCGTGATATTGACAAAGGTTACCAGGTCGACAACGAGGATATCTATCGGACTATTGCTTCTATTAGTGATAATTCGCTTTATGCTTTCGAAGATGAAATTAAACGCGGTTTTATCACCATATCTGGCGGGCATAGAATTGGACTGGCAGGTCAGGTGATAGTCCAGAACTATGATATCAAAATCATGAAAGATTTCTCCAGTGTATGCATCCGAGTAGCACGTGAGATAAAAGATTGTTCAGCATCGCTTATCCCGGCTCTCTGTCCATCTCCATCAGCATCTATATTGAACACTTTAATTGTTTCACCACCTCGCTGTGGTAAAACGACTATTTTACGTGATCTGGCTCGTTTAATTGCCCGGGGGAATAGGTATGTTAATGCGCGCAATGTAGTTATAGTAGATGAACGCTCTGAGATTGGTGGTTGTTACCGGGGAGTTCCCCAGCTTGATGTAGGCCCCCGTACTGATGTTCTGGATTCATGTCCCAAGGCTCTGGGGATGTTAATGGCTATAAGATCTCTTTCACCCCAGGTAATCATAACCGACGAAATTGGCAGCAAAAATGATATCGAAGCTATTCAGGAATGTGTTAATGCCGGTGTTTCGATAATAAGCAGTATACACGCCAGAAATTTAGATGAACTAAAAAAACGCCCTTTTGTAAATAATCTACTCACTATGGGTGCCTTCAGCATAGTAGTCATTTTATCCCGGCGCAATGGCCCGGGAAGTATAGAAGAAATAATCAGGTGGGATTAATCATGCTTTGGCTTAAAACTGCGGGAATAGTATTAATAATTTCCGGATTTGGTGCCTGGGGTTTGTCAGGCGCAAGGCGCATTGGGAAACGGGTAGAACAATTAAGAGAATTGAAAATGGCCATAGGTTTTCTGGAAAAAGAAATAACTTGTATGTATACTCCGCTTTCGCTTGCTTTAGAGAGAACTTCGAAGTTTTGTAAACATCCAGTTAATTTCCTTTTTGCAGAAAGCTC
>JAQWBP010000005.1:29168-79369 GCA_028706315.1 Syntrophomonadaceae bacterium | reverse complement strand
ATAGTTATTTTTACATTTATGATGGGGAAAATGGCCTCAATAATAAATGTTATGAAAGAACTAGTCCGCCAGGCTGAGATAAATTACTTTTTTCTCGCTACTATCCTGAAGATACTAGGAGTAGCATATTTGGGGGAATTTGCTGCAGCTATCTGCCAGGATGCAGGTGAACAGGCAGTTGCTAGGAAGGTTGAGTTTGCTGCCAAGATAATAATTGCGGTACTGGCGCTGCCGATAATGATTGCGATATTGGAATCATTAATGCAGCTGATGCCCGGGTAAGGCATTAGCCAGCAGTATGACAATACTTCCACGTGAGGTGTTTATGAAAAACAGGACAAGAACAATCTGGAAGTCGAACTGCTCCATGAAAAATAAACCGGTATCCGGGTGTAATAAGAAAAAATTTTTATTCTTTTGCCTTATAGTCATTACTCTTTTGCTTTTACCTGTTCCAGCAATAGGTTTGGAGACCGGGCCAAGTGAACCGGTATTTTCGTTGCAGGATACCATGAAAAGCATGGACCTGGATATGCTCGATGCTTACAAAAATAATATAGATGGGGAAATAAACAGTTATTTCGAAAGAAAATCAGTACAAGAATGGCTATCCGATTTTGTTAAAGGTGAATGGAACTTTGATATTAAGGAAGCCGGAGAGAACATTATTCGGTTTTTGTTCAAAGAAATAGTGGCCAATTCCAGTTTGTTAGGCAAACTACTCATATTATCAGTACTGGCAGCACTGATAATCAATTTACAGACCTCGTTTTCTGAGGGCGTCGCTCGTATCTCCCACTTGGCCTGTTTTATGGCTCTTTGTGCCATTGCCCTTGCTTCTTTTAAGCTGGTTCTGGAAATTGGGCATCAGACCATAGATAATATGGTTGCTTTTATGGTAGGAATGCTACCACAGATGATGGTGCTAGTAGCAGGATTAGGTAATGTAAATGCAACTGTAATGCTTTTCCCCGTACTAATGATTACAGCAACTGCTTTTGCTAATGCGATCAAAAATATAGTATTTCCCTTAATAATCATGTCAGCCATATTAAACTTGGTAAATAATATGTCTGATACTCTAAAAGTTGCCCGGATGGCAAAATTCTTTGGTCAAATGGCCCAAATTTCACTAGGATTTTTTCTAACTATATTTGTAGGAATCATTACTTTAAGAACCTTATACTCTTCCGTACTCGATAAAGTAGCACTTCGAACTACCAAGTTTGTGACAGATAACGCTATACCAGTAGTGGGGAAAATGGTTTCCGATACTATCGAGGTAGCGGCTGGTTATGTAGTGATGATAAAACAGGCTTTTGGTATTTTCGCAGTACTAATAATATTAGGTATCGTGATTTTCCCTTTATTAAAAATTGCTGCTATTGCTTTGATATATAAAATTGCATCTGCGGTAGCTGAACCACTGGGTGACTCTAAAACTGCAACTATTCTAGAAGTGATGAGCAATCATCTGTTTTTAATGCTTGCTGCGGTAGCATCAGTAGGACTAATGTTTTTTATCATGATTGCTATAGTTGTTGGGATGTCTAATCCTTTAGCAATGATGAGATAGTAAAGCAGGGCAGATTTAAGCTTTTTACTTAACCCTGCGAGTGGGGGAATTATTATGGCGGTGCTGGCAGAAGTAGTTAAAAGTGTCCTGGTAATAGTTTTACTGTCAAGCTTTTTGGAATTAATGCTTCCTGACGGAGGAATCAAACCTTTTGTACGATTTGCCATTGGCCTTTTTATATTAATTGCGGTCTTAAACCCGGTACTTTCTTATATGTTTACTGACCGAAATTTTCAGATAAATCTCTGGGATTATACGGAAGACATCAATAAAACCGAACAAATACTGGAGGATGGCAGGGAAATAAGCGACCAGATCATGGATACAGGCCATGACATGATGCGGGAAAAATTAGAGGGCCAGGTAAGTGCAGTAGCTGTGCTGGTTCCGGGGGTGCAGGAGGTGCAGGCAGAGGTCGAATTAAATAATGAAGGTGCAGTTGACAACCTTTACCTTATTGTTAAGCCGGAAAAAGCTACTACAGGTGCAGATGGAGATATTAACGTTTTTTCTGGTGGCGACGAATCATTAAGCAGACCGGAGCAGGAAAATATTAAGAATAAAATTATTCAAGTTATGCAGAACCTTTACGGTTTAAATAGTTCTGCTATAAAAATTGAATTTGAGGGAGGTTAAAGTATGCTCGAAGAATGGGTCAGGAGAAACCGATCCGGAGAAAATGGTAATATAATCAACTCCAAGAGGGGAAAATACATATTAGTTATACTAATATGCCTGGGCTTGCTAGCATTGGTCTGGCCAGTAACGAATACCGAGGATACGAAACTAAAAGTTACGAGCGACCCAACCCCTCAGCCTGGTGGGAGTAATCCGAAAACGCAGTTATGTCATGAACTGGAAACCATATTATCGCAAATTAATGGAGCTGGCCAGGTGGATGTTAGTATGACTCTAAGCTCAGACGGGAAAAAGACTTTCGCCAGTAACACACGCGATGAACAAAGGGATATTGAAGAAAATGATTCCAGAGGAATAAAAAAGAAAAGTACGGAACATAACCTGGTTCGTGACCTGGCAGTTTCATCTGGCAATGCCCTAATGGTAGAACAGGAATATCCCGAGGTTTTAGGAGTACTTGTTGTGGCTGATGGCGGTTTTAGACCGGAAGTCTGTGAAAATCTGATCGACGCAACGGCTACCCTTTTAAACATACCTCCGCATAAAGTAAGTGTAATGCCGCGAAAGGAGGATATTTAATGGTAATAAATATAAGGAAAATTATTGTTATCTTATCAATGTTATTAACAGTAGCAATCATAACAGGTATACTGGTAGGGACAATTAAAGATAAGGATGAAGGAGTGCCAACTGCTAACCAGATTACCAGCCCTGGAGCCTTACCTGGGATAGATTTACCAGAAGGTAATAAGAATAAGGTAACCCGAAGTAATTTTTTTTGTGAATACCGTATGGAAAGGGAACGTGTCCGGGGTAAACAGATTGATATGCTCAGAGAAGTAATTAATAATCAGAGTAGTGAGAAAAAAATACGTGAAATAGCTTCCCTGCGCTTGGTGCAGATTACCGAGGATATTGAAAAGGAGATGAAAGCCGAGAATCTAGTGAAATCGAAAGGTTTTGCAGACTGTGTGATTATCGTTCAGCCTGACTCTACCACAGTAGTAGTACAGGCAAGTAATCTTAGGCTGGACCAGGAAACAGAGCTTAAAAAACTAGTCAGTAAAGTTACACAATGTAGGGAAGAAAACCTCTCCATAATTACAAAAAAGCCCCAACCCTGATAACGCTTAATGTATACATGAGCGAAAAAGATTGAAATAGCAAGGCTTTATTTTATATAATATTACCAGCCGTAGTAGACAAAGCAATACTCAGGCAAAAAGCCTGAGTATATTTATATATATGTATAAATAACATAGCATTTAAAGCATAAACGCTATTGGTTACTGTTGGGAGGAACTTTAATGGGCAAAATTAAGATTACAGACACCAGTCTTCGCGATGGGCATCAAAGTCTTTGGGCAACACGTATGGCTACTGACGATATGATTCCTGTTTTAAACGATCTGGACGAAATAGGATATTATTCTCTAGAAGTTTGGGGTGGAGCAACATTTGATGTTTGTATTCGTTATTTAAACGAGGATCCCTGGGAAAGACTGCGCATAATTCGCAAACATATAAAAAATACAAAATTGCAAATGCTAGTCAGAGGGCAATCACTAGTCGGCTATTCTCATTATCCTGATGATGTTGTAGAAAAATTTATTGAGAAAGCAGCCGAGAACGGAATTGATATCTTCCGTATATTTGATGCGCTCAATGATATACGCAATCTGGAAACTTGCATGAAGGCAGTTAAAGAGACGGGAAAACATGCTCAGCCATGTGTAGTTTATACGATAAGCCCGGTTCATTCGATGCAGCATTTTGTAGATACAGCACTTAAGCTGCAAGATATGGGCGCAGATTCCATCTGTGTTAAAGATATGGCTGGTTTATTATCGCCTTACGCTTCTTATGAACTGATTAAAGCCTTGAAAGAAAACTTAAGTGTCCCGATACAACTGCACACTCATTACATTGGTGGTCTGGCTATAGCATCTCTTTTGAAGGCTGCGGAAGCAGGGGTTGATATTATTGATACTGCCAGTGTACCGATGGCTTTCGGTTCTTCACAACCACCAGTTGAAACTGTTGTAAGAGCTTTGCAGGGGACCGAATGGGATACAGAGCTTGAATTGCATAAACTATTTAATATAGCTACTCATTTTGAACGAATCCGCAAACATAAGGGATTTGGGCGTGGTGTTACCAGGATTTCTGATATGAAAGTATTTGAACATCAGGTACCAGGCGGCATGATTTCTAACCTTTATTCCCAGTTGGAAGAACAAAAGGCCTCGGATCGTATTGATGAAGTTCTGGCTGAAATCCCCAAAGTCAGGGAAGATATGGGATATCCGCCTCTGGTAACCCCGACAAGCCAAATAATTGGAATCCAGGCCGTACTAAATGTCTTGATGGGTGAAAGATATAAAATGTGTCCTGGTGAAGTAAAGGATTATGTCCGTGGATTCTATGGCAAACCCCCAGTTGCCATTAAAGAAGAGGTTAAGAAAAAAATTATTGGTGATGAGGAAATAATCGATATAAGACCAGCTGATTTATTAGAACCAGCATGGGAACGGGCAAAAGCTGAAGTTGCACAATGGGCTAAGAGTGATGAAGATGTCCTGACTTATGCATTATTCCCACAGGTTGCGTTAAAATTCTTCGAAAACCGTGAGTTAAAAGCTCATGAAGATATTCCACAGATATTATCTACAGATACGGTGGGCGAAGAGTTTGTTGAAGAGGAAACTCAGGTTATTAAAAGACCTATTAAGCAGGTTAAGCATATACCAGGACATGGGGGAGATGAAGAAATGAACCTTGATGAAATAAGAGAATTAATATTACTACTTGATCAGACTAATATTTCCGATCTGGAAGTTCAAAAAAATGATTACCGCTTAAGTTTGCGTAAAGGAACAGGCGAACCAGGATGTAAAGAAGTGCAGATACCTACTAAAGATAAAATAGCTAAGGTGCCCAAAACGGCTGAGCCAGCACCCCAGGTTAATAATGATAATATTGCCGAAGTTATTGCGCCTATGGTAGGAACTTTTTATGCGTCAGCTTCTCCCGATTCTCCTCCATATGTGAAAGTTGGGGAGCATGTGGACCAAGGTCAGACTCTCTGTATACTTGAGGCGATGAAACTAATGAATGAAATTAAATCTGAATCTGCTGGCACCATAGTTGATATCCTGGTCGACAATACAGAGGCTGTTGAATTTGGTCAAGCCTTATTCCTCATTGAAAAAGATTAGAGGTGTATAATTTGTTTGACAAGATTTTAATAGCCAACCGTGGAGAAATCGCACTCAGAATAATTCGTGCCTGTAAAGAGCTTGGTATACAGACAGTTGCGGTATATTCAACCGCAGATAAAGATAGCTTGCATGTTGCTATGGCCGATGAAGCCGTATGTATTGGGAATCCCCCTGCAAGAGATAGCTACTTAAATATTTCTAATATTATAGCAGCCGCCCAGAACACCGGCGCAGAAGCAATTCATCCTGGATACGGTTTTTTAGCAGAAAATTCCTATTTTGCTACCCTTTGTGAAACTCACGGCCTAAAATTTATCGGTCCCAAAGCAGAAGTAATAGATTTAATGGGTGATAAAGTGAAAGCCAGAGAGATCGCTCGTAAGGCCGGTGTACCTCTGGTACCAGGCAGTGCTGGAGCAGTCAATAGCTATAAAGAAGCGGTAAAGATAGCAGAAGAAATTGGTTATCCGGTTATGATTAAGGCATCTGCCGGGGGTGGGGGACGTGGAATGCGTCTTGCCCATAATGAGAATTCTTTAAAAGAGGCTTTGACAACAGCAAAAATGGAAGCCGGAGCTGCATTTGGTAATGACGAAGTATATATCGAAAAATACATTGAAGAACCCAGGCATATCGAATTTCAAGTTTTAGGAGATGAATATGGGAATGTTATTCATCTAGGGGAAAGGGATTGTTCCCTGCAAAGGCGTAATCAAAAACTCTTAGAAGAAGCACCATCAACCTTACTAGATGATGAATTACGTACCCAGATGGGTACAGTTGCGGTTAATGTAACTCACGCGGCAGGTTATTATAGTGCCGGAACTGTAGAGTTTCTAGTCGATAAACAGAAGAACTTCTATTTTATGGAAATGAACACCCGTGTACAGGTAGAGCATCCAGTGACTGAAATGGTAACTGGTGTCGATATTGTTAAAGAACAAATAAGGATTGCTGCCGGCGAGCAACTACAATATGAACAGGATGATATCCAGATTAACGGCTGTGCCATGGAGTGCCGGATAAATGCTGAAGATCCTGACCACGATTTTAGGCCATCACCAGGAACTGTTGGCCAGTACCTTATTCCTGGCGGTCCAGGAGTAAGAGTAGATTCTTGTGTATATTCGAATTATACAATTGCGCCTTATTATGATTCTATGGTAGCAAAGCTAATCGTATGGGGAAATAATAGGAAAGAAGTTATTGCCAGAATGAAAAGGGCTTTAAACGAATTCAAGGTAGAAAATATTGCTACTACTATTCCTTTTCATCTTAAAGTGCTAGATAATGCTTTTTTTCAACGCGGAGAGGTTTATACAAACTTTATTCAGCGTAGAATGAATGATAAGGTATAATAACATAGGGTATTAAATTTGCCAGTTCCTTAAATATTCTGTTAAAATAGCATGTATAAATAATGGAGGTGGACAAATATGGAAACGCAGAAGCCGGAGATTAACAACGAATTAGGTTCCATAAAAATTGCCGATGAAGTAGTATCAACTATAGCGGGTCTTGCAGCTATTGAAGTTGAAGGTGTCGCATCTATGAGTGGCGGTTGGGGCACTGATCTAGTTGAAAAACTGGGACGGAAGAATTTTGGCAAAGGAATAAAAGTAGACGTAAACGATGACCAGACTATCATAGATATTTATATCGTTGTAGAATTTGGTTATGCTATTCCGGCAGTAGCAGAAAATGTGCAAAGAGAAGTAAAAGTAGCAGTTGAGACTATGACCGGGCTCAACGTTGCTACCATCAATGTTCATATTATCGCTGTATCAATGAAAAAAGGTAATGCTGATGAAGAACAAGGTGAATTCGCAGTTGAATAACTAATGGTGTCTTTATGGCAATTAACCCCCTGAATAAACAGGGGGTTATCTGTATTATTCTCGGGAAAGAGGTGCTTAAATGTCTGGAATGTGGAGATTAATTACATTTTTATATACTCTATTTCTTCTCCTGGCAGCCGGTTTAGCTGCTGTTGCTGCCATGGGTAATCCGGAACCGCTAAAATACATAAACCTGGCCCTATCTACCCCGCAGAATCGTATTATCTTAGGGATCGCAGCTATTGTGCTAATAGTGTTATCATTATTTGTTATTATTTCATTATTTAAGCGGGAGCCGAAAATAGAAAATATAGTTGTGGAGAGTAATTTGGTAGGACAAGTTTCTATCACTATTGCTGCTATAAAAATAATAATAATGAAGGCCATAAAAACGGTGGAAGGGGTTAAAGATATTAAGCCGGTAGTATCTGACAGTCCAGATGGGCTAGTAGTTTACCTGCATATGATGATAAATCCCGAGTATAATGTGCCGGAAATGAGCCAGAACGTGCAGAATACAGTAAAAGAATATTTACAAAATACTGGAGGACTAAAGGTAGCTGAAATAAGGGTGCTTGTTGATGACTTTGGTGCCAGCAATTCTAAATCTACCGGGATAGAGCGAAAAACCTATTAAAGGAGGCATCAATATGTGGGAGAAGTTTTTTGTTTACATAATAGAAGAACATCGCGGTAAAGCGATTGGTGTTTTATTAGGACTGCTGGCGAGCATACTAGTCATAAGTTATGGCTTTTGGAGAGCTTTATTTATCATTCTTTGTATTGGCTTTGGGTATTTTATTGGCAAGAGGCTGGATGAAAATAAGAATTTTGATAATTGGATAAAGCATATGTTTAAAGATAAGTAATAGCAACCGAAAGGAAGATATGTTTGAGCAGAAGAAAAGCACGTGAACTTGCCTTTAAAGTGTTATTTCAGGTAGATCAGGTTGATGCTGATCCCAGGCAGGCTTTCATATATTTGCTGGAGGATACCAACCTGGCCCAGAAGGATAGAGCATTTTCCTGGGAATTAATCGAGGGTTGTATTGACAATCTGAACCAGATTGATGAGAAAATTTCTAGTTATTCCTGGGAGTGGTCTGTAACCAGGATGGCTACTGTGGATAGAAATATAATGCGTATAGCTGGATATGAAATACTTTATATGGATGCTTCGCAGCGGGTAGTAGCTATTGATGAGGCGATTGAAATCGCCAAAAAGTACGGTGACAGCGGTTCTCCCTCCTTTATTAACGCCATATTAGACCGCATGCTGGGGGATGAACAACCATGAGTTTGTTTTTAGGTATTGATACAAGTGCATATACAACATCAATAGCTATAGTAGACCATAAATTTAATATAATTTTAGATGAAAGGAAGATATTAGATGTTGAAAAAGGGCAACGGGGATTGCGACAATCAGATGCACTTTTTCTTCATATAAAGAATCTTCCTCTTTTATTTGAAAAGATTACACGGGGATTGCCTAGTGAAATCAGATCGGTAGCAGTAAGTAAGTTTCCCCGCAGGGTTGAAGGTAGTTATATGCCGGTTTTTACAGCTGGATATAGTCACGCGGTTGCTATAAGTAAATTTACGGGAGCCCCCCTGTGTGCAGTTAGTCACCAGGAAGGACATATTATGGCCGGCATATTAGCTAATCCGGCCTTACTAGACAGGGAAGAATTTCTGGCAGTACACTTTTCCGGTGGAACTTCAGAAATTTTGCATGTAAAAAAGCAAGGAAAAACGGCCTCGATGGACATTAAAGTAGTTGCAGCAGGTATGGATCTGCATGCGGGACAGCTCGTTGATAGAGTTGGTGTAGCTATGGGATTACCCTTCCCGGCCGGGAAAACGATAGAAAAAATGGCTTTACAATCAGATCAGCATAATATTCCCTTAATCCCATCAACCATAAAAGGGGAAGGGTTTTGTTTTTCGGGTGCTGAGACTAGGGCTTTGCAGTTAGTAAAACAGGGAGAATGTAAAGAAGATATTGCTTATGCGGTCTTGAGGGTTATTGCCAATACGTTAGAAAAAATTTTACTAGTACAGACAGATAAACTAGGTATAAAAGATGTGCTCCTGGTAGGTGGCGTTATGGCAAATTCTCTTATCAGGGAGCGACTGGTAAAAAGGCTGGAACATCCGGCTGTTGGGCTAAACTTATATTTTGCCGAACCGCTACTAAGTACAGATAATGCTGTAGGAGTTGCCTTTATGGCTGCTTGTGCCGACCAATCTGAGTAAGAAGGAATAAGAGCTAAATGAGAGATTTTATTACGGTTAGTAAATTAAATGAATATCTGAATCAGCTAATTAATTCTGATGAGTTCCTGGTGGATTTTTGGCTGATGGGTGAAATATCAGGACTAAAGCTATACCAGCAGTCCGGACACATGTATTTCACCTTAAAGGATGAGGAAACTTCTATAAGTTGTGTGATGTTTAAAAGTCGTAACCGCAGTCTTGAATTTAAACCAGAAGATGGGATGGAAGTTCTTGCCCGCGGTTATGTTTCAATATATGCTCGGCAGGGAAAATATCAATTTTATGTTGAGCAAATTCACCCTTATGGACAGGGTGGCCTGTTTTTATATTTAGAAAAACTCAAAAAGAAACTGCAAAAAGCTGGTTGCTTTGATCTCGATAAAAAGAAGTCTTTACCAGGTATGGTAAACAAAGTAGGGATAGTAACTTCACAGGATGGAGCTGCTTTGCGAGATATATTGCGAGTCCTCAGGCAAAGACACCCTGATGTTGAAATTATTCTCGTACATAGCTCAGTACAAGGGGTTGATGCTCCTGGTGAAATTGCTCAAGGGATACGCTTACTTAACCAACAAGGATATGTTGATGTCATAATTATTGGTCGAGGAGGTGGATCCTTCGAGGATCTTATGGCTTTTAACAGCGAGGAAGTTGTTCTAGCCATAAATGATTCAGTTATTCCAGTAATTTCTGCAGTAGGGCATGAAGTAGATATAAGTCTTGCCGACCTTGCGGCTGATCTGCGAGCGGCTACACCTACTCAGGCTGCCCAGATGGCAGTACCAGATATTCTATCTCTACAAAAAGAAATAGTTATGTACCAGCAACGATTAATAAAGGCCGTTGATCGGCATCTGGCGTATTATAACGAAACTCTCGATCATTTGATGATGGAAAAAGTCTGGCAAGAACCTCATCTTATGATAGAAAAACAGGAGGAATTTCTACAAGATTTGCAGAAAAACTTAGCTAGGGGAATAAGTAATATTATAAAAGAAAAAGGAACCAGATTTGCATTTAATCTCGCTAAACTTGATAGCCTGAGTCCGGTTAAGATTCTGCAAAGAGGTTATGCAGTGATAAGAAAAGATGATAAAATAGTGCGTGATGAAGCCAATATTACCCAAGGAGACTATTTAAAAGTTAGCCTGGAAAATGCTGACCTGGGGGTAGTGGTCAGGGATAAGGAGAAAATAATCAGGTGGGAAATATGAAATTTGAAGATGCCCTAAAAAGGCTTGAAGATATAGTAGAACAATTGGAGTCCGGTGAACTTGAGCTAGAAGAATCAATTAAGGTTTTTGAAGAAGGAATCAGGTTAGCAGTTTTTTGTCAGCAGGAATTGAAAAAAGCTGACGGAAAGATCCAGCAACTGCTAAAAAATCTTGATGGAGAACTTGAACTGGTAGATTTTGAGGAAAGTGTTTAATAACACCAGGATTAACGATTTCGCTGAGAACCCCCCTGAATTGCCTGTTTGAATGCATAAATATGGAGAGCGACGTTAGCGGAGCATGGTCGAAACACCCTGCGAAGACGCAGCGGCGGAAGGGGCGAGCGACACGGACGTCGCGAGCGGGTACTGAACATGGATGTGAATTTACCCGGTACCCCTGTAGCCGCAAGACAAGCAGATGGTGTTTCCCATGCGGAGAGTAGTCGCCGGAATATTTATGCATTCAAACTAACGCAATATAACTTTGCAGTGGAACCATATATCGAATTTAATAAAATAGCAGTTAAAGGAGAAAAATATGACCTTCGCACTAGACAAATTTACTGAGCAAATAAAATCCCGCAAGCAATTTGTTGACTCCTGCCTGGATGAATATCTCCACCAGGTTGATGCTTTCCCTCCTTTGATCCATGAAGCTATGTGTTATGCGGTCTTTAATGGTGGTAAAAGATTACGGCCTATCATGGTAATGGAAGGAGCAATAATTGCCGGAGGAACCCGGGAGAGTGTTGCACCTGTAGCATGTGCATTAGAAATGATCCACTCCTATTCGCTCGTTCATGATGACCTACCGGCCATGGATAATGATGATTTTCGCCGGGGAAAACCTACCTGCCACAAAGTATATGGAGAAGCTAATGCTATTTTAACCGGAGACGCGTTACTGACAGCGGCATTTGAACTTATGACCAGAAATGCAGACATTAATGGTATAAATACAAAACTTGTCCTAAAAGTAATTCAGGAGATTGCCAGTGCTGCAGGGAGCCGGGGAATGGTTGGAGGACAAGTGATTGACCTTGTTTCAGAAGGTAAAAACATTGATTTTGCCAGTCTGAAAGCCTTGCACAGTTTGAAGACTGGAGAGCTGTTTCGGGTTTCTTTACGGGCCGGGGCAATCTTGCACAATATAGATGAAAAAGGGCTGCAAGCACTGGAAAAGTATGCTCGGCATTTTGGATTAGCCTTTCAGATAACTGATGATATACTTGACGTAAAAGGTAATCCGGAATTTTTAGGGAAACCAATAGGCAGCGATGCAAAAAACCACAAGACTACTTATCCGGGCTTATTTGGATTAGAAAAAGCATGGCAACTTGCGCAAGAGAATGTAAATACCTGTATAGAAAGTTTAGATGGTTTAGGCACCGAAGCAGATTTTCTTAGAGATCTGGCTTTATTTACCTTGCATAGAAATAGTTGAATTTTTGTATATAATAATAATAAATAGCTTAATAAGCAGGATCTAGAAATAAACCCAAAAATACACTAAAGGACTAGTTATTATATCTGGAAAGGTACTTTTAAGTTGTGGTATAATATTTAATTGGTGTGACTGGCAAAAGGTTGCAGTATTCTAGTCAACCCTATTATTTTCGAAAACGGGCCTAAAAATCCGTTAAGGGCACATCGATGAAGCTCCTGGTATTGGCTTTTGACGCCCAGTTAGGGGTCGTTGCTGGGAGTTAAGGGTGTTGGGGCAATCCGCAACGGCATGCGGGCATGACCCCAGGATCCGTGGAGGCTCATCACCTGTCGGAGGGTGATGGGAAAACCTGCATACTGGTAAAAGCTGGGTGCAGTGTAGCCTGCCTTGAGTGATGGCGGCGGATAAGCTTAGGAGGCAACTGAATTTTGGCCAAAATTTTGTTACCTGCTTTGAAACCGTTATTGCAAAAGAGGCTAGAAAGTAATGTGAGTTGTTGAGGAAAACTCCTAGACTGCGTGCAAGGCACAGTTTATCGAGGATTAAAGTGCGTACTAAGTGGTAATCCAGTCCCGCATCCGGTGACGGTGTGGAGCAGGCATAAAGGGAAACCGCCCATTTGGCAACACATGGGAGACCTGTTGGGAAAACCTGCTGGACCTATGTCGCAGCGTTTACTCGGTAAATAACCTTTTGCCAGAAATATTTTTTGTCTGCATAACTTAACGATAGTGCCTGGCACTTTTGTTAAGTTATTAATTTTTATGCTAATAATTTATTTCTATATGGGGGATAATGCAAGCTTGTTTAGATATATAAAAAAAAATAACATAAAATCAGGGCTAATCGTCGCATTGTTTACCTTTTCTTTAGCACTTCTTGTCAGTCTGGGCTCTGAGGCTTTAATGCAAGCAGTTAATAATGTAATAGTTGCTATTATTTTGTTAATGGTCATAATATTTTTAGGTATTTTCTTTGATATTATAGGAACTGCTGCAACGGCTGCGGAAGTTCCGCCTTTTAATGCCCGAGCTGCCAAAAAAGTATTGGGGGCCAGGCAGGCAGTGAAAATAGTGCGTAATGCCGATATTGTTGCTAATTTTTGTAATGATGTTATAGGAGATATTGCCGGAACATTAAGTGGGGCAGTAGGTGCAGGAATAATTATTAGTCTGACAAATGAGCTTGGTAGGCTGGATCTGGTGCTGGCGGGAGCAATCATGACCAGTTTGATCGCTGCTCTTACAGTAGGAGGCAAGGCTGTTGGTAAGAGTGTTGCAGTAAATAATGCTAATAATATAATCTTTCGAGTAGCAATAATTCTGGCCTGGTGGGAGAATATTAGTGGCATAGAAGTATTTAAAAATAGAGGGTGAAAATGTAATGGACAAAATCCTTGATTCTATAAACTCGCCCGTGGATATGAAAAAATTAACTTTGCCCCAGATGCTTGAATTGGCCAAAGAAATAAGAGAGCTTTTAATAAAAAGTGTTTCTGAATGTGGTGGACACCTAGCAGCTAACCTGGGTGTTGTGGAACTTACCCTAGCTCTGCATTATGTATTTGACAGCCCGGATGATAAGCTTATCTGGGATGTAGGTCACCAGAGTTATGTACATAAAATATTAACTGGTCGTCGTGAGGACATGTTTACCCTCAGACAGTACGGGGGATTAAGCGGTTTTCCCAAAACGGAAGAATCTGAGCACGATATTTTTAATACTGGTCATAGCAGCACATCAATATCTGCAGCAATGGGTATAGCTCTAGCCCGCGATATAAAAAGAGAAAAACATTCTGTTATTGCCATCATTGGTGATGGGGCCTTAACCGGAGGAATGGCATTTGAAGCCTTGAACCATGCCGGACATGCGGCGCGGGATTTAATCGTTATACTTAATGATAATGAGATGTCTATATCCAGGAATGTTGGCGCTCTATCAGCTTATCTTAACCGACTTAGAACCGACCCTTCTTATTATCAGACTAAAGAAGAAATAGAAAGCAGACTGAGCCGGATTCCCCGGATAGGTCCTAATATAGCGCGTGCAGCCGGGCGTTTCAAAGATATGGTCAAGTATATGATGGTACCGGGCATACTATTTGAAGAGCTTGGTTTTACGTATATTGGGCCCGTTAACGGACATAATCTGGAGGAATTAACTACCGTACTGGCTAATGCCAAAAAAATGAAGGGACCAGTACTAATTCATACTATTACTCAAAAAGGCCGTGGTTATGAACCTGCACGCCAGAACCCGGATAGATTCCATGGAGTAGGGCCTTTTGATGTAAATACGGGTACCATATTGAAAAAAAGTGTAAAAACTTATACGGAAATATTCAGCGATTTTATAGTAGAAAAGGCCGCCGAAGATGAAAAAGTAGTAGCAATAACTGCGGCTATGAAAAGTGGTACCGGGTTGGGCAAGTTTGCCGTGACGTATCCTGAACGCTTTTTTGATGTAGGTATTTGTGAGCAACATGCTGTAACTATGGCGGCCGGCATGGCGAGAACAGGTCTACGGCCAGTAGTTGCAGTTTATTCAACTTTCTTGCAAAGGGCTTATGACCAGTTAGTACACGATGTTGCTTTACAAAAGCTACCGGTTATATTCGCTATTGATAGGGCAGGACTAGTGGGAGATGATGGGCCTACTCATCATGGGGTATTTGATCTTGCTTATCTTAGACATATTCCTAATATGACAGTAATGGCACCGTCGAATGAAAATGAATTACTAGATATGTTTTATACAGCTTTTAAAATGGAAGGTCCCGTAGCGATAAGGTATCCCCGTGGAGTAGGTGAAGGTGCTGTTATTAGCAAAGAACGCACATTAATTGAATCAGGTAAAGCTAAAGTTCTTCATGATGGTAAAGATCTGGCGATTATAGGCATTGGTCGGGGCGTTACCATTGGTAAGGAAGTATTAAATATACTAAAGGCACGCGGTATAAGTATGTTACTCCTTGATGCCAGGTTTGTTAAGCCATTAGATAAGGACATGCTCTGTAATCTGGCCAGGCGCTTTACCCGTATTGTAAGCATTGAAGATAATTGCCTGCAGGGTGGTTTTGGCAGTGCTTTGCTGGAAGTCTTTTCTGAAAACAGGCTAAACAGCGAAATTTTACGAATAGGCATACCTGATGAATTTATTGATCAGGGTAAAGTAGATATATTATTTAATTACCTTAATATGGATCCGAAATCAATAGTGGAGACCATAATTCATAGGTGGCCGGATCTAGTACACACTAAAAAACAATGGGAGTTGCTCAAATTTGGCAAAAATTAGACTAGATATTTTGCTGCATACGCAGGGACTTGCTCCCAGCCGGGAAAAAGCACGCGCCATGATAATGGCCGGAGAAGTCAAAGTTAATGGTGTTCAAATTGATAAGCCTGGTACCGGCGTGAATGAAGCAGCAGAAATAACGATAGAAAGTATTAGTCCCCGCTACGTAAGCCGTGGAGGATTCAAGCTAGAAAAAGCTATACAGGATTTTCAGGTTGATTTTCAAAATAAAGTTATGCTTGATGTAGGCGCATCCACAGGAGGTTATACAGATTGTGCTTTGCAGAACGGAGCTAGAAAAGTTTATGCGCTCGATGTAGGTTACGGGCAACTAGACTGGTCTTTGCGTAATGACTCAAGAGTAGTTAATATAGAAAGAACTAATGTACGATATTTTACTCTGCAGGATCTGGGCGAACAAGTCGATATTATAACTGTGGATGTATCTTTTATTTCTACTGCCCTGGTATTTCCTGTTATTAAAGATTTATTACATGAAGATGGGGTTACTATTTCACTAATAAAGCCTCAATTTGAGGCGGGAAAAGATAAAGTGGGCAAAAAAGGGGTAGTAAGAGATGCCAGTGTACATCGTCAGGTGCTTTTGCAATGTATTGACTATGCTCGCAGGGCAGGTCTTAATTGTACCGGTATTACTTACTCACCTATAACTGGTCCTCAGGGTAATATAGAATATTTGTTATATCTGAAAAAAAGGGGTGAACCCTTAGAAAATCTCGATAATATGGTTAATAGCATAGTTCAGGAAGCTCATCTAAAGCTAGGGGGGTAGTCATTACGTGAAAATATTACTAGTCAATAACCTGTATAAAAACAACACTAAGCTTATGGCAGAAAAAATTGCTGTTGAACTGCAGAAATTGAATATTAGTGTTGTTATTGACGGGGGAAACGAAGAACCATCACTAAAAGACGTGGATAAAATTATCGTTCTGGGTGGAGATGGCACTATTTTGCGGGCTGCCCGTCAGTATGCCCGGTGGCAGCTACCCGTTCTGGGTGTTAACATGGGAACGGTAGGGTTTTTAACTAATATTGAAATAAATGAGTTGCCAGAATATATGCAGCGATTTATTGCTGGTGATTATAAAATTGACGAAAGATTAATGCTAGAGGTTAATATTTATCAGCATGATATTTTACAAAAAACAATCTATTGTTTAAATGAAGTAGCTGTAAGATCTGAAACTACCCGAATGGTGGGCTTAAATGTCCAGATAGATGAGCAGGTAGCTGGATATTATCGGGGTGATGGTACCATAATTGCTACGCCTACCGGTTCTACAGCTTACTCTTTAGCTTGTGGTGGGCCAGTTGCCGATCCAGATCTGGAGATTTTTATCCTCACTCCTATTGCTACCAATTTAGTCTGCAAAAAGCCTATGATAATTGCTGCTGACCGAACCTTGTATCTTCATAACTTTGAGTGCTACAGGGCTATAATATGTATGGATGGCCAGGAACAAGTAGAGCTTCAACCTGATCACATTATCCAAATTAAAAAAGCACCATTTAAATTTCAACGGGTAGATTTAAAGGGAACACCTTTTTTCACTATTGTTGAAGATAGATTAAGGCGAAATGAAGGGATTTTCTAATGAGCGGGCTTTTTAAAAATGCAGTTAATATTTCTCACCAGGTAATTGCAGCAGTCGTAGAGGCAGGTGATATTGTAGTTGATGCAACTTGTGGGCGAGGTCATGATACGATATTCCTGGCGCAACTGGTAGGTGAAAAAGGTAAAGTTTACGCTTTTGATATACAGGGAATAGCTATTGAGACTACTTGGGAATTACTTCAAGCGAATAAAACTTTAGAAAATGTAGTGCTAATTAAAGATAACCATAGCAACCTTGATTCTTATATTCCGCAGAGAATAAAAGCATGTATGTTTAATCTGGGCTACCTGCCCGGTGGAGATCATAGCATTAAAACTGACAAGGTTAATACTCTAAAGGCTCTTGAAAAAGCAACTAAAATGCTTGATAATAACGGCGTAATAACTATTGTTTTTTATCCGGGACATTCGGGCGGTCAGGAGGAATTAAATTCTATGATGGTTTATCTTAGCGAGCTATCCCAAAAGGACTTTGAAGTCAGCCATGTAGAATTTATAAACCAGATAAACGATCCTCCACAGATTACTATTGTGCAAAAGGTACTGGGAGGTAGTAAATGAAATCACGAAGGCATTTTGCAATTATCGATATTATTACCAACAACCGTATAACAACCCAAGAAGAATTATGTGATAGCTTAAAAGATGCTGGTTATGATATTACCCAGGCAACTGTATCAAGAGATATAAAGGAACTGCATCTAGTGAAAATACCTGACAATGAAGGATACTATTATGCTCTTCCTGATTCTACCGGCAATATAAAGAGTTCATATGAACGCATGAAACGAATATTTAAGGATTGTGTTATTCATCTTGATTACAGCGAAAATATTATCGTAATAAGGACATTACCTGGTACTGCTAATTCGGTCGCTGCCCAGATAGATTCTTCCGAAAATCGTTCAATTCTAGGTACGGTGGCCGGAGATGACACTATTTGTGTTATTGTTAAACCTAAAGAAGTTGTTCACCAGGTAGTAGAAGAATTTGTGAACCTAATAAAAATGTAAAGAGGCTGTCCTGGAAGTTCTATGGGAAACAACTCTTCTTTCACTACATTGGCAAAATATCCATAAAAATGAGTAATCCCGTACCACTTTTGAGTGATACGGGATACTTTTTAGGGATTTGCTTACGAAGACTGACCTTGTGAGTCAGTCCCTAACTTTTTATGCAGATTGCTTATTTTATGAGAGCAGTTTTAGTCGTAGGTAAGTTTACCGAATAGGTTTACATTGACTTTAATATAACCTCATCAAACATTTATTGTATAATAGTTGATAAGATGATTATTTATTGAGCTTATTAAAATAAGCTATAGCAGGGTGGATTATGTTACAGGAAATTTATATTAATAATTTTGTGCTAATAGACGAGCTGCGTTTGGAATTTGATAAGGGACTTAATGTTCTGACAGGTGAGACCGGGGCAGGAAAATCGATAATTATTGATGCCTTAGGTCTTATTATGGGTGAACGATTTAAGTCTGACTTTGTAAGGGATGAAGGACGCAAAGCGATAGCCGAGGCTGTATTTGATATATCTGCCAGTAAGGAAACGCGGGAATTTTTAACCCAGCAAGGTTTTATAGAACCAGAAGAGACAAGTATTATTATCAGCAGGGAAATAAGTTCTAATGGTCGCAGTTCGGCTCGATTAAATAGTCGTAATGTTAACACAGGCATTATTAAAGAGCTTTCCGGTCACTTGCTTGATATGCATCTGCAGCATGAACATTTTACTATTCTGCGTCCGGAAATGTATTTAAGTTATGTGGATAGTTTTACTCCACAGACTCGTAAATTATTAGATAAAATAGGCTCAATATACATAAGTTTGAAAGAAAAGCGCTTGCAGATGGAAGAAATACTAGCTGATGAGCAGAGTAGGTTACAGAAAATTGATTTTCTGAATTACCAGATCAATGAAATTGAAAAAGCTGCTCTACAGCCAGGTGAAGAAGAGGAATTAGAAACCTTACGCAACCGTATCAGAAATGCGCAAAATTTATTAGAAGGAGCTAACCACTTACTGCAATTACTATATGAAAGCGATCGGGAAAAGAGCGCTTATGATACTATTGCTGCAGCTGTTGACATTGTCTCTACTTTACAGAGTGAGGATTTTTTTGCCTCTCTTTTATCCCCCCTGGAGGACATATATTATTCCCTTGAAGACATCGCTTCCCGGGCAGTTACTTTCCGTAATACCCTTGACTTTCAACCAGGTCGTCTTGATGAAGTTGAGGAACGTCTGCATATTATAAATCAGCTAAAAAGTAAATACGGACAGGATATTAACGAAATAATGGCATACCTTAATGAAAAACGAGATGAACGGGGCAAAATAGAAAACCGGGAACAAACCCGGGAAAAATTAGATAATGAAATTAATAGTTTACAAGAAGAGTATTATCGTTATGCGTCTCATCTTACTGAAATGCGCAAGCAGGCAGCTAAGGTATTGCAGGACAAGGTTAACAACGAACTCCTGCAGCTTAACATGCCTGACATTCAGTTTGAAATACTAATTGAAAAAAGAGAAGTATTGACTTTAACAGGTGTGGACAGGGTAGAATTTATGTTTTCGCCCAATCCTGGCGAACCGCTGCGACCTTTATCAAGGATTGCTTCGGGAGGGGAAATCTCCCGATTTATTCTAGCCCTTAAAACGGCTCTGGCTGGTGTCTATCAGGTACCAACATTAATTTTTGATGAGATTGATGTAGGTGTAGGGGGAACTTCTTTAGCAGCAATGGCCCGAAAACTGAATGAACTTTCCACGAGCCATCAGGTAATTCTAGTTACCCATTCTCCACAGGTGGCTAGTTATGCTGATCAACATTATTTAATTGAAAAAATGGTTGCAAGCGGTAATACTTTTACCAGATTGAAAAAGCTGGATAATGATAATAGAATAAAGGAACTTGCCCGCATGCTGGGCGGGGAAAATTATTCTGAGATAACTTATCAACATGCTGGGGAAATGCTTGGCGATGCAAGCAAGCAAAAAGAAAAATAGTATTTGCAGGGGCGGCATAGCCGCTTTCTTGTAAAAAACTTATAAAGAGCAAAAAAGCCTCCCGATTTTCGGGAGGCTTAACTATTTAATCAATGTTTATCCGATAAGTATTAGGTCCCTGCTCTTTGAGTTTGGGCAGAATAATGTTTAAAATACCATCTTTATAATCGGCTTTTATTTTTTTACTATCTACATTGTCGACATAGAAACTCCTGCTAAAGCAGCCCTGCCGTCTTTCTTTCCTGATGTAATTTTGGCCTTCCTCCTCGACGATATCATCACGATTAGCAGAGATAGTCAAAGTTTTGTCTTTGAGTTCTACATTTATCTCTTCTTTGTTGACACCAGGCAATTCCGCTTCTACGATGTATTCCTCATGGTTTTCTTTAATATCAGCCCTAATTGTCAAGTCTATTTCGGGCCGTAAATCGGTAGAAAAGAACTCCCTAAGCATTTCTTCTGCAAAGTTACGAGGTGCCAAATCTCTCCTTCTACTGAAAGGTGTTAAGTCAAACATATTAAAAAACCTCCTTTTATTCAGTACAATTGTTCCTTGCAAATATAATTATAACTCAAAGGTCAATGAAAGTCAAACTTATTGACCTTCATTGACTGTTGAGCACATAAACTAATATGACTACTTCCTTTAATAAAATTTACTGCCAGCTGTTCGAGTATATTTCGCCTTATTTACGGAGAAAATAACGTTTATCAGTTAAAACAAATATCTGGCAGGGAGGAAGAAACTTTGCATAAATTGCGACCTTTATGTGGTATTATACTTTCCCTTTTCATTATTACCTTATGCGCTACACCCCAGGCGCGAACCTTTTTTAATATGCCAGAATATAAGAAAATGGTAGTTGGGGAATCGAGTGATATAAATATAAACCTGCCAGAGAACTTGGAAAATAAGCTTGAAATGCAGGTTATGGGTCCTTCTAGAAATGTATTTGCTTCGCCACAAGATCCCCCGGTTACTATTACTAAGAACCTTACAGGATATCAAATCATCGCTCTAAAACCGGGTAAGATTGATCTTAAGTTAAAGTTATTGGGTTACATTCCGATTAAGTCTATTTCTATTGAGTCAGTTGCGCCTCGAAGAGTTGTGGTAGGCGGCCATTCAATAGGAGTTTTATTGCAGTCCAAAGGGATTATGGTAGTCGGTTTTGCTCCTGTCAGTAATTCTGATGGTGAAAAATTTTATCCTGCTCGGCAAAAAGGGGTGGAAATTGGGGATTTAATTATGAAGGTCGACGGTAATAACGTTAGCACTGAAAATGATCTAGCCAAGGTAATTGATACCCAAAATAACTCGAAAATTAATCTAACCGTGCAAAGAAGGGGGAAGTATATTACAATACCAGTAGAGGCAGTTTATTGTCCTGAGACCCAGAGATATAGAATTGGCTTATATGTTCGTGATGGAGTAGTAGGCGTAGGGACCTTAACTTTCTGGTTTCCGGGAACAAAAGAATATGCTGCTTTAGGACATAAAATTATTGATGCTGATACAAAACAGGGGATTAATGTACTGCGAGGTAAAATTGTAAGTGCATCTATTCAGACCATAAAACCGGGCAAACCGGGAAAACCAGGTGAAAAAATCGGTGTATTTAATAGTGAAGGTCAAATAACAGGTAATATATCAAAGAATAGCTATTTTGGTATATATGGCAAAACAACTGGTAACATTATTAATCCTTTAAATGAGTATATTATGGAAGTCGGTTATGCTCATCAGGTTAAAGAAGGAAAGGCACAAATTTTTACAGTTGTTAATGGTGAAAACATTGAAAAATTTGATATTGTTATCGAAAAAGTCTATCCGGATAGGGAAAATGGGAAAGGTATGGTGATCAGGGTCAGTGACCCTGGTTTATTAAGCCTGACTGGTGGAATTATTCAGGGAATGAGTGGCAGTCCTATAATACAGGATTCGAAAATTATAGGTGCGGTAACCCATGTTTTTTTAAACGATCCTCAGAGGGGCTACGGTATTTTTATGGATAATATGCTGTCGGAAATGTCCGCTCAGAGAGGCAGTCTCAAAAATGTTTCGACAAATTAGTACTTTCCATGATCTGGTCTAATTTTACTAAAATAGCACATTGCAGCCATTTGTTCTAAAAAGTGTAAAATAGTACTTGTGTATATATCTGTATATTTATGTTAGTGCCTGATAGATATTAGGTTAATTTGATATAAAAAAAAAAGAGGAAAAGCCCGGCCTACCGTCGAAAACCGTTATTAAATCAAAAATATCCGATTTTTAGAGGGATGAGGGGGAAGAAAGAGTTATGTTCAATGAATCGAATCAAATTAAGGTTCTTATTGCAGATGACAATCGTGAATTTTGCGGAATTCTCAAGGACTATTTTTCTAACGAACCTGATTTTGAAATGATCGCTGTTTGTACCAATGGCATGGAAGTATTAGATGTGCTTGATAAACAGGAAGTTGAAGTATTAATCCTTGACCTTATTATGCCATATATGGATGGAATCGGAGTCCTGGAAAAAATTAATGAACTAAACATAGACCCGCGACCCAAAATTATTATACTGACCGCTTTTGGACAGGAGAACATTACCCAGAAAGCTGTGCAGTTAGGAGCAGATTATTACATATTAAAACCTTTTAATTTACAGGTACTAGGCGATCGGGTTAGACAGGTAGTAAGAGACACCAGCTCCAGGACGGACAATAGAGCATCACTTGCAGCTGTAAATGTTCAGAATACCACGCCGCGTAATCTTGAAGTTGAGGTTACCAAAGTTATACACGAAATTGGTGTGCCGGCCCATGTGAAAGGCTACCAGTATTTACGCGATGCAATTATGCTGGTGGTTGAGGAGATTAACTACCTTGGAGCCGTAACTAAAGAATTATATCCTACTATTGCTCAAAAATATGATACAACACCCAGCCGGGTTGAAAGGGCAATAAGACATGCTATCGAGCTGGCGTGGGACCGGGGTGATGTAGATAAAATAAATAAAGTATTTGGATATACAATCAGTGGAGAAAAAGGGAAACCAACTAATTCGGAGTTTATTGCTATCATTGCTGACCGGTTGAGGCTGGAAAACAAAGTTAGCTAGAGATAGCTAAGAAAAATTAAACCTAAATGCCTCTTGTTTGTTGTATAACAATAAATAAGAGGTATTTGTGCTTTTTTAGAGAAGAATTCTTGTCTAACCGATTAGTAAAAAGTTTTAATTTATGGTTCCTTGTGATAATATATAGTGCGATAAGAATGCAGAATATTGCATAGTAAAGGATTAGCTGTTAAACAGCTGAGGTGATTTAATGTTTATTAAGGGACGAGTCCGTGTTGATCGGCGGACTAAAAACCTGGTAAAGCGTTTAAACCGTAAAGATATTGCTATAATAAATCATGACGATATTGATGAAGTCGCAGCAAATTCGCTAATCGATATAAGGCCTCAGGCTATTATTAATGCCCGCCCATCAATAACTGGACGCTATCCGGCTAAAGGGGTTTATAAAATATTAAAAGCTGGTATACCAGTATTAGATGAAGTAGGCGAAGAGATATTCGATCTAGTTCGGGAAGGTATGACTATTCAAATCAAGGAGAACAGGGTTTTCTGGGGTAATAAATTGATTGCTGAAGGTAAAGCAATAACCCTGGAAGATGTAGAAATCAAACTTCGTGAGGCCAACGAGAATATTCAGGTTGAGCTTGACCATTTCGTAGAAAATACCCTTGAATATGCCAAGAAAGAGAAAGATATTTTACTCGGTAACGTGACAGTACCTGAGATTGAAACTAATATGCTTAACCAGCATGTTTTAATAGTAGTTAGAGGGAGTAGTTATAAGGAAGATTTAAAAACTATTAGTTCCTATATACAGGAGCAAAAACCCATTTTAATTGGAGTTGACGGCGGTGCAGATGCTTTACTCGAGTTTGGACTGAAACCGGATATAATAATAGGTGACATGGATAGTGTATCTGATGAAGCCCTGCAAAGCGGGGCGGAAATTATAGTTCATGCCTATGCAAATGGTAAGGCACCTGGACTGGAAAGAGTTGAAACCATGGGGGTAAAAGCCACCGTATTTCCCATGCCAGGCACAAGCGAAGACGTTGCCATGATTCTAGCCTGGGAATATGGTGCTAGTCTGATTGTTGCAGTAGGAGCACACTCTAATATGATTGATTTTTTGGAAAAAGGCCGCAAAGGAATGGGCAGTACTTTTTTAGTCAGGCTGAAAGTTGGCTCTATTCTAGTTGATGCTCGGGGCGTTAGTCAGTTATATAAACATAGTCTGCATACCAAGTACCTTATTCAACTATTAATAGCAGCCTTGGTACCAATAATTATTATCTTATGGGTTTCTCCTGCTACCAGGCCATTTTTCCGGTTACTTCTTTTGCAGTTTAAAATATTATTTGGTATATAGATAATATACTATTTACTGCTGAACTAACGTTTTTTGCATTAAACTAAAAGTAATTGTTTATTTAGTGGAATTAAACAAGTAGAGAGTGGTGTAAGTTGTGATTGACTTAAGATATCATATAGCTTCCATAGTGGCGGTATTCCTTGCTTTAGGATTAGGAATACTTATTGGTAGCACAATAGTAGGGGATAATGTACTAGTAAATCAACAGAAAAAAATGATTGACCGGCTAGAGGAACAGTTTTATGTCTTACGAGAAAGAGAAAGTGAGCTGGTTGAGAGTAATGAATATAAGAACCAGATAATAGGAAATTACGAAAATTACAGCCGGGCCATGTTGCCACCGCTGGTCAGAGATCGCCTCACAGATTATAAAGTTGCAGTAGTAGTATCTGGAGATAGCGAAATACCAGCCGGCATGTTAAATGCCTTATCTGTAGCAGGAGCTGAGGTTGTTTCTAAAACTGTCGCCTTGTCTAATCTAAATTTTAGTGATAAAAATCTAAAACAAGATGTTCAAAAGTTTTATGGGCTAGATAATAATGCCGGTCGTGATACGTTACGGCAGTATATTGCAACTAGTGTAGGACATATTATGTTAAACGATGCGGAAACTGGCGGCACTAAAGATTTTCTGCAAAAAATGAACCTGATTAAATTTAGTGGTGATAATAGCATTCCAGTAGATGGGGTCATTCTGGTCGGTGGTGCCAATAATATTGCTAATCTTCATGTTAAAAGTTTTGATCAGGGTTTAATCGATATTTTAACAGTTGAAGGTATCAGAATATTTGGTGTAGAGACAAAAGACGTCAAATATTCGTTTATGCCACAGTATCAAGAAAATAATATTAGTACTATTGATAATATTGATTTTAGCCCGGGACAAATATCACTTGTATTAGCTATGGAAGGAGAACCAGGACATTATGGGGTTAAACCTAGCGCACAAAAATTTATGCCTTCATTACCAGTTGAGTCTATTGGAGGAAGGTAAGAGATGAAATCTACATGTGCAGTTATACCTGCTTATAATGAAGAGGATAAAATAGGTGAAACCATAAAAGCCGTCAAAACAATTCCGGGTATAACTAAGATAGTGGTAATTAATGATGGCTCTAATGATGATACTGGGCTAATAGCCAGGCAGGCGGGTGCTTTTGTTTTTGATTTAAAACCGAACCGTGGCAAGGGCGGAGCGATGAATGCTGCCCTATCATTTGTTGATACAGATGTAGTAGTATTTCTGGATGCAGACCTTGGCGAGTCAGCTAGCCAGGCTAGTAAAATTATTGAACCGATAATTAAAGGCGAGGCAGATTTGAGTATAGCTGCTTTCCCTCCCCCTACCAAAAAAGGGGGTTTTGGTATCGTAAAAAACACAGCAGCAAGAGCAATCCGTAGAGCGGGTAATATGGATTCAGTGGCTCCTTTAAGCGGGCAGCGCGCTATGTCTAAGGATGTTCTCGAAGCACTCATGCCGTTTTGCGAAGATTATGGAGTAGAATTAGGAATGACAATTAAAGCTTTACGAAAAGGCTTTAAAGTTATAGAAGTTCCCACTACTATGGGACATAAAGAAACGGGGCGGGACTTGCTAGGCTTTATCCACCGGGGCAAGCAGTTTATGGATGTGATAAAGGTGCTGCTGGCTATAAGGAGGAATGGTATTTGAGTAATACGCTTATAGCTCTCCTGGGTCTAATGGTAGGAGCTATTGCTGAAGCTTTTATACTTTACTATATACTTAACTTGTTGCAAGAAACCGGGGCAGTCAGACAGAATTACCAGGGCATTGATATTCCTGTCGGTACCGGTATTAGTTTTTCTGTAAGTGTAATGATTGCCTTTCTTGTATATGGTCTTTTATCACGCTATGACGTCAGTTTTCATATTTATTTATTAGGGTTAGTAGCTATATCTTTTCTAGGTTTTATAGACGATATACTGGGACAACGGGATACGATGGGATTTAAGGGGCATTTTGGCGCTCTTTTTAAAGGTAGGCTGACCACAGGAGGTCTAAAGGCTTTAGGGGGAGGACTAATAGCCTTTTTTTTAGCTTTTTTTCTGTCTGGGAATGAAACATGGTGGTATGAATGGGCTAATATAATTTTAAATACCCTTATTATGGCTTTATTTACTAACACTCTAAACCTCTTTGACCTCAGGCCGGGTAGGGCGGTCAAGGCCTACTTTGTATTTTTGGCGGCTATTATTGCCTTGGCTGCAGGTAATATTAATTGGCTTTTACTAACCCCTCTTTTAGGTGCAGTAATTTATTATGCGGCAGGTGATCTCAAAGCCAAAACCATGATGGGTGATGCCGGTTCTAATGTCCTGGGTTTGGCTCTTGGTTATCTGAGTGTCGTCAGTCTCTCATTACCTGTAAGAGTAGGAATGTTAGTATTCCTGATTGGTATACATATATATACGGAGAAATATTCACTTACCAAGACAATTGAAAAAGTCCCCTTCCTGAAAGCTATCGATGAACTGGGAAGAGAGAACAATTAGAGAGGAGTTTATCATGGTAAACAGAGAAAGGTTAATAGCTCAGTTTATACATATGGTAGAAACGGACTCGGTAACGGGTAATGAAGATAAAATGAGGGATTTATTAATCGAAGAGTTTTCTAAGCGGGGTCTTAGCGCTATCGAAGACAATGCCGGTAAAATTCTGGGAGGTAGTTCAGGTAACTTGCTAGTTAAAATACCGGGAACTCTTAATAAACCAGCTATATTATTTGGTGCGCATATGGATACGGTTGGACCTGGTAAGGGTGTGCAGGTCATTATCGGAGATGATGGAGTTATAAGAAGCGCAGGAGATACCATTCTTGGTTCCGATGATAAATCAGGAATAGCCGCCCTATTAGAAGCGGTAGATATTTTAAGAGAAAATAAAATTGATCATCCGCCATTGGAACTTCTTTTTACGGTAGGGGAAGAACATGGGTTGGATGGAGCCAAATTATTAGATTATAGTAAATTGGCTGCCAAAATAGGCTATACACTAGATGGCGGGGGAGCGCCAGGAACTATAATCATTAATTCTCCCTGTCAAAATGAAATTAAATATATGGTATATGGTAAACCAGCTCATGCTGGTATTAATCCCGAGGATGGAGTGAATGCTATAAAAGTTGCGGCTGCTGCTCTGGCGAAAATGCCCTGTGGCAGAGTTGATGATGAAACCACTTGTAATTTCGGGATTATAAACGGTGGTACAGCCCGTAATGTTGTAGCAGGCTACTGTTACATTAAAGGAGAAACCAGGAGCTTGAACAGGGCTAAACTAGACGCTCTAACGGCAAAACTGGAGAATATTTTTTATACCGAGGTAGAGAAACATGGGGCACAGGCCAAAGTAAGGGTGGAGTTTCTTTACCCGGAAGTAAATCTAGATAGTAATGAACAAGTGGTTAATCTAGCCCAAAAGGCTGCAGAAAATATTGGTTTAAATCCTAATCTGGCTAGTACCGGCGGTGGTAGTGATGCCAGTATTATTAATGGTCGTGGAATTCGCTGCGCCAATTTAGGAATAGGTATGACTGATGTGCATACTACGGATGAAAGTATAAAGGTAGCAGACCTTATTAATAATGCCAGATTAGTAGTAGCAATAATACAAGAAGCTTCCCGGGAATAAGTTATGTAATTATGGAGGTTTACATTGATAGAAATTAAACGGGGTACTATAATTAAACAAATATTTGCTAGACCCGGAATACAGGGACTTTTAATTGATATTAATGGTATGGAAGAAAAGTGTATTTCCTATACTGATCTGGTAGGTGATATAGCGCTTGGTGATGAGGTACTAGTTAACACTACAGCCGTAACTTTGAAATTAGGTACCGGAGGCTATCATTATATCATTGCTAACCTTACTTCTAACGGCAAGCAAATAAAAAATGGCCCCGGCCATATAATGAAATTACGCTATACCCCGATGCAGTTAAGAACATTAAGTGTAGAGGAAGAAGATAGTCCTCATTACCGTGAGATGCAAGAGGCTGACAGTCTGGAAAGGACTCCGGTTCTGGTAGCGACTCTTCATTCCATGCTTGCTCCGCTGAGCCTGCAGCTTCACAATCATGGTTTTAGGGTAGTGTATGTAATGACTGATGGGGCAGCGCTACCTATTACGTTTAGTAAAACTGTGGACTGGTTAAAAAATGAAGGGATTATTGCAGGAACAGTAACTACCGGACATGCTTTCGGAGGGGATCTGGAAGCAGTTAATATTTATTCAGGCCTGCTGGCGGCGAAAAAAGTATTAAAAGCAGATATTATTATAGTTAGCATGGGGCCAGGTATAGTGGGGACCGGAACCAGATGGGGATTTACCGGCATAGAACAAGGTGAAATTCTTAATGCAGTAGATACTTTACAGGGCATACCTGTTGCAGTTCCGCGTATTAGCTTTGCCGATAAAAGAATGCGTCATCGGGGGATAAGCCATCATACGCTTACCGTTTTATCGAGGGTATGCAGAGTAAATGCCATCATTACATTACCTATGCTTACCGAAACATACTTAAACTATATACTGGAACAGCTAAGGACGGAATATTTAATTGATAGATATACTATATGCCTGGAAGAAAGCAGTTCGATAATTGAACTATTAAAAAACTATAATTTTAAGATTACAACTATGGGGCGAGGAATTGACGAGGATAAAGAGTTTTTCCTGGCCCTCGGCGCGGCTGCTAATACAGCCGCACGTCTTAAAAATGGTGAAAAACTAAGACAGATAAATCTGGTTTGAAGTATTACAGGGCTTGACTTGTATAATTTCAATCTCTTGCAGCAGTTCTTTTAGAGTCATTTTTTCCGGGAAAAGAGCCAAAATGCCTGGCAGCTCTTTTACCTTGCCTGCGAAAGTTATTCCTTGTTCTTTAATAATTATATTCATAATCGTCACCTCTTTTTGCAGCTTATGCCATAGAGGGGAAAATTATGCAGGAGGAAATTTAAAAAAATGGAGCTTATAGAAAAAACTATTGCGACAGAAGAAATATTTAAGGGTCGCATTATAAAAGTTAGAGTAGATAAAGTAACCTTACCAGATGGTAATGAAAGTACCAGAGAAGTAGTAGAACATGCTGGTGCCGTAGCTATTGTCGCTGTAGATGATGAAAACAACATATGGATGGTACGCCAGTATCGCAAACCTGTTGAACAAGTTTTATTAGAGATTCCGGCTGGTACCATGGAGGCAAACGAAGAACCATTAGCTTGTGCCAAGAGAGAATTGGAAGAAGAAACCGGGCTTAAGGCAGATAAGTGGGAAAGCATTTTGACTTATTTTAGCGCACCAGGATTTTGTAATGAAAAACTTTACATATTTCTGGCACGTGACCTGACTGGTGGCCAAATAAATCCTGATGATGATGAATTTTTAGAAACTGGAAAAATACCTTTAGAACAAGCTTATCAACTAATTTTTCATGGTCAAATTATTGATGGAAAGAGTATTATAGGGATAACATATGCCTTCGACAGGTTGGTGAGGGGATAAAATTGTTTAATGTTTTCGGAGATTTACATATCCATATTGGGACAGCAGGTGGGAGACCAGTTAAGATAACGGCATCACGGAAACTCGACCTGCAATCTATTATATATCGGGATGCCCCCCGTAAAGGTCTAAACATGGTAGGTATAGTCGATGCAGGCAGTACTCTGGTAGCAGCTGAGTTAGAGCAAATGGTAACTGCGGGTGAACTTACGGAACATCCCCGGGGTGGCTTTATTGCCCGTAATGGGGTTTTGCTGATTACTGGTTGTGAAGTGGAGAGCCGGGAAGGAATTCATTTAATTTTATATCTTCCTTTTATCAAAAGCCTAAAAAAATACCAGAAATATATAAGGTCCCGGGTAACTAATATGGAACTCTCCACCCAGAAGGTAAATGCCGGTATTATTGATCTGATTAATCTAAGCTATCTGTTGGATGGAGTATTTTGTCCGGCACATGCTTTTACTCCGCATAAAGGTATTTACGGAGTCTGGACTGATCGTCTTGCCAAAGGACTGGGTCGGGAAGCTAGTCATATAAAAGTACTTGAACTCGGACTAAGCGCTGATACTAGTATGGCTGATATGATAGGTGAAACCCGGGAATTTACTTTCTTATCTAATTCTGATGCGCATTCATCAGAAAATATTGGCCGGGAATATAATTTGTTTCGTATGGCCAGCCTCAGTTTTGAAGAATTTAAACAAAGTCTGAACAATGAAGGTGGACGCCGTATAGTAGCTAATTACGGCATGGATCCACTGCTAGGAAAATATCATCGCAGTTTCTGTCCAGAGTGTTCAACTATCGCTTCAGATCCACCACCGGTATTTAGCTGTCATTCATGCGGAAATGAGAAAATGGTAATGGGTGTGTGGGATAGAATAGCAGCTATTCGTGATTATGAACAACCGCAGAGTCCTATTAGCAGGCCCCCTTATTACTACCGGGTACCTTTAAAGGGATTACCGGGAGTAGGCCCTAAGATGATGCAGAAACTTCTGGACTGGTTTGACAATGAGATCGACATTATTGAAAAAGTAAATGTAGACGAAATAGAGCGTATAGCCGGGGCGCAAACTGCAGAAATGATTAAGAGGATGAGAACTGGTCGTCTCAATATTATTCCAGGAGGTGGGGGACGTTATGGAAAGGTCAAAAAAGATAATTGTAACTAGTGATGCCAGCGGTGCCTGCCAGGCTGCCCGTGAAGGTATGCTAGTGATGATTGTTGATGTTATTGATATGTCCACAACTCTGGAAAGTGTCATTGATGCAGGTGCGTATGCAGTTCTGGGCTGCAGTCCCGACTTTACACGAGCACCGGTAAAAGTGGAGCCAGAGAAAATTGCCCAAGAAGCAAGCCGTCTGGCCCGGGAGGCGGGCAGCGGTATTATTCTTGTATCTGAGCCAAGGGTAGGTACTGATGATGAGCGTATAGCCCGCTGTCAGAAAATCATTCGTGGTATTGAAAAAGAAAAGGGGCTGATAGAGGCAGTATTGCCTAATATTGGTGCCGAGATTCCCAAATTAGCCAGCATAAAGAACCGGGTAGTAGTAGCAGTTACTGATACAGGTGGAGTTGCCTATGATGCTGCTTTTGTAGAAAGCCGGCAGGTGATAACCGGCACGGTAGCCAGAACTTATAAGCAAAAAGGATTAGAACCTGCTTTGACTGCAGTACGGAGAGCCCGCACAGTACTAAAGGATAGTGATACAGGTATAGCTGTTGTGGCCGCCAGCAGAAACTCTATGGAAGATGTGCTGGCCGCACAATTTATTGCTAATCTGTTGCTTAAATAGAATTTTACGGAGTTTATATACAGGGACCTGGTAATGATAAAAAATGAGCTTGCAGGTGGTGAGTTTTTTGAAACCGATTTATGTAATAGGTCATAAAAATCCGGATGTTGATTCTATAGCTGCAGCCATAAGCTATAAAGTTTATAAGCAGAGTAATGAGAGTGGGTTATACATAGCTGCAGCTGCAGGAGAAATAAATGATGAGATAAAGTATATACTTGATACATTCGGATTTGACCTACCCATGGTGATAAGGAATGTGGGTACTAATGTCGAAGACCTGCTTGATGATAATAGTGTTATTTATGTTACAACTGATATAAGCCTGGTTGAGCTAGGTAACCTAATGCGCAAGCATAATCTAAAAACAGTTCCAGTTCTAGACGAAAATAAAAGGTTTTTGGGACTAGTTACCATAGGTGATCTGGCTATGCTCTTTTTAGATAATCTGGGCGGCGGGCGAGAAATTGAAAAGAGTCCGGAGATTCTGCGTCATCTGCTGGAACAGCGGGTAGCGGATATTATGAAAACCCGGAACTTAATGCTTTTTGAAAAAGATGAGCCGGTCGAAGAAGCCAGAAAGCAAATGCTGGCTACTCGTTTTAGAAATTATCCGGTGGTAGATGAAAACAACCACTTTATGGGTATGATCTCCCGGTATAATCTTTTAGAAATGAAACGGAAACAATTAATTCTAGTTGATCATAATGAGCGCAAACAGGCTGTAGAAGGCATAGAAGAAGCAGAGATATTAGAAATAATAGATCATCATCGGGTTGGTGATCTGCAAACTTTATCCCCCATATACTTTCGTAATGAACCAGTAGGTTCTACCTGTACCCTGGTTGCGGAGATATTTTTTAATAACAGCACCTATATTGGTAGTAACCTTGCCGCTTTGATGCTATCCGGGATTCTGGCAGATACCATGATTTTTAAGTCTCCTACTACAACGGCCAAGGACCGGAGCATAGCTAGTGAGTTAGCCGGGATATGTGGCCTTAATCCGATGGAATGGGGAAAAGAAATTTTTGAAAATGCTATGCAGCTTGAAAACCAGACTGATGAACAAATTATCCAGGCAGATATGAAAGAGTATATTAGTGGCAGCGCTACTTTTGCCATTTCACAGGTAGAAACGATTGACCTGAAACGCTTTTCTCTTCGCAAAGAAAGTCTGGTTAAGAATATGATAGATATTTCTCGGCGTAAGGAATATGCTTTCATGTGTTTGATGGTAACGGATATCCTTGACGAAGGAACTGAATTATTAATAGCGGGAGAGAAAAAATATATCGCCGAAAGGGCTTTTGGGCATACGACGGTAAACGGCAGTATTTTCTTAAAAGGGGTAATGTCCAGGAAAAAGCAGGTAGTACCAGTTATTTACGAGGTATTACGCCGGGAAAACTTAATGTAACTAGAGTTTCCCAGTTATACATACCGAAACTTGATTTCCCTGCAAAAAGTTATACGGCGTTAGTTTGAATGCATAAATATTCCGGCGACTACTCTCCGCATGGGAAACACCATCTGCTTGTCTTGCAGCTCCAGGGGTACCGGGTATATTCACATCCATGTTCAGTACCCGCTCGCGACGTCCATGTCGCTCGCCCCCTTCCGCTGCGGCGCCTTCGCAGGGTGTTTCTACCATGCTTCGTTAACGTCGCCTACATATTTATGCATTCAAACAGGCAGTTTAGGGGTTTCCGCAGTGGAATCAAACTTAAAAATAAATTTTATTTAGTAGTCGTACCAGCAAAACAGTGTAATATTTCACCCAGTGCTGAATCTGGATTAATTTGGAGGATCTGATAACTTGAAATAGTTTCAGGTCTTTTTGTTTTCTGCATAAAGTAATAACTTCAAAAATATTATTAAAAAGGTAAATAACTATCCTCATCCTAAAAGTTAACTGCCAGTTACTAGTTTATAACCAGCTGATCGCAGGCGAATAGTAAAATATATCGCTGAGTTTTGCTATGAGGAGATCAAGTATGAGATTTAAACAACGAATAAAACAACACCTAAATGAAAACCGACTACAGTATCTCCTGATAATAATCATTTTTGTTGCCGGCCTAATACTAGGAAACTTTAAGGTTATGGGTTTGGAAGGGGGGGTCAAAGCCCATCTATCCAATCTGATCGATGATTACCTGCAAGGGGGACTCGATGGGAGTCTGGACGGACAGAGTATCTTTATGAATGCATTTATTAACCAGGCCAAATCAGTTTTGGGAATTTGGTTTCTGGGGTTAACTGTTATAGGGTTACCTCTAATATTAGTGGTAATTTTATTACGCGGTTTTTCCCTAGGGTTTACAGTAGGTTTTTTATGTCAGGAAAAAACCGGGGCCAGCATGATATTCAGCATACTATCCATATTACCCCAGAATATAGTCTACATACCCTTTTTATTAATATGGGCGGTAATTGCGGTTAACTTTTCAATTTATGTTGTTAATGGCAAAAAGTCAAATATGTTGCCACTAGGGGCGGGTATATTGAAATATAGTTTATTGATGTTAATTTTTCTAGCTATATTTATGCTGGGTGCATTTATAGAAGCTTATTTATCTCCCTGGATAATAAGCCTGGCAAGATAAATTAATAGACGTTTCGTAACCGACTATGCTGCAGGCTCGGTTACATTCTAAGGCGGTTTCTCCGTTCATATGGAGGTGAATTTGATGATTATCATAGTTAGCGACTGGAAGAAAAAAATACTCAAATTTTTAAGTGTCTTGGCTCTTATAATAGCATTTGCGGCTGCAGTACCTGCTCTAACTGGAGCGCTTCACAAGCAGATACCAGCTATGGGTGGTTGGTTTCAGGAAGAGCATCCCAGTGGAAATCCTATGCGAGTAGAACAAAACGAGGAAAGCACTAGGTTTGAAAATGTAATGGATCGGATGGTTATTAAGCTACAGAATTTTTACTATGAGGAATAAAGGGAAAATGAGTAATAATGTCAAAGAGTTAACAATTGGGCGCTGCTATTTTTATGGAAACTAATCCATTTCTAGATAATAATAATTTAAATGATATAATAACTCTCATAGAAAGAAGCAGGATAATAGCTATGCAAAATTATATAACAGCTTTTATGGAGTACCTTAATTATGAAAAAGGACTTTCTGTCAATACACAGGCTGCTTATCGTAGAGATATACTAAAGTTTAGTTCTTACCTGAAGGCTAATAACCTAAAAACTGATCCGACTATAATTACCCGCCATTACGTAATGGGATTTCTCTCCTGGCAGTTGGATCAGGGTACAGCTTATGCAACTGTGGCCAGAAGTCTTTCTACTATAAAGACTTTCTATAAGTTTCTGATACTGGAGGAATTTGTAGACGTAGACAATAACCCGACTACTGATTTGGAGACGCCTAAAATCAACCGTAAGCTCCCTGAAGTTTTATCAATCGAAGAAATAGATAAGCTTATGCAGCAACCTGAGGTATTGAAACCTTTAGGTCTAAGGGACAGGGCTATGCTGGAACTGATGTATGGTACCGGTGTTCGGGTATCAGAATTATTATCTTTGCAAATAGAAGATATTAACTTTACAGCCGGTTTCCTGCGCTGCCTGGGTAAAGGACGCAAAGAAAGGATCATACCTGTCAATAAAATTGCGCTAGACTGGGTACAGAGATATCTGGCCAGAGGGCGTAATTTGCTGGTGAAAAGTCATCTGGAAAGGACTCTTTTTCTTAATGCCCATGGCAGGTCTTTGAGCCGACAGGGGTTTTTCAAAATATTAGCAGGTTATGTCGAAAAAGCCGGATTGCATAAAGAAGTAACACCTCATACACTACGCCATTCTTTTGCTACCCATCTGCTGGAAAACGGTGCTGATCTGCGGGCAGTTCAAGAAATGCTGGGACATGCTGATATTTCTACTACCCAAATCTACACTCATTTAACCCGGGTTAGGATCAGGGAAGTCTATCAGCAATGCCACCCGCGGGCATAACCATAATATGAATTTTGAATGGTGAATCTTTAATTTTTAATTATAGCGGGAATACTATCGTATTCCTTTTTATTAATAGACGTATAGACGCTGATTTTCGCTGATTATTATGATTAACACTGATTCTTTTTTTATATTTTTAGTTTACAAAAAGCGCTTTGCGCTTTCGTAAACTATTTAGTAAATAAAAAAGAAGAAAATCAGCGGAAATCATAATAATCATAAAGAATCAGCGTCTATAAAAAATCCGTGTCATCCGTGGAATCCGTGGCAATTAAAGGTCTGCGTCAAAAAATCCGCGCCAATCATATAAAATCTGCGTGTGAGCGTTAGCAAACCCGCGTTGAATTATGGTAGTGGAAAAAAATCCGTGCTATATATGAAAAAGGTCTGCGTAAGTCATAACAGTCTGCGGCGCTCTGCGTCTAGTGATAGTGTATAATCATAAAAAGTGACGTTAGCTTGGAGGTAGTTGTGGTGAATAGACGGGCGATAATAATAGTTTTAGATAGCGTGGGAATCGGAGAAACACCTGATTCTTATTTATATGGTGATGAAGGCTCATATACATTGCAGAATACTGCCCTGGCAGTCGGAGGGTTAGAGTTACCAAATTTGCAGAAGTTGGGACTTGGTAATATTGCTGCTATAGAGGGAGTACCGCCAGCAGCAAGTCCCGCCGCATCATATGGTAAGATGCAGGAAAAGTCCAGGGGAAAAGATACTACCACTGGGCATTGGGAAATGATGGGGATAGTACTTGAGCGAGCCTTCCCTACTTATCCGGAAGGATTTCCGGATGAGGTAATAAAAGAATTCGAGACCCTTATAGGGAGAAAAACCCTGGGAAATATAGTAGCATCAGGCACAGTGATAATCGAAAAACTCGGTAGAGAACATATGGAAACCGGCTATCCCATAGTGTATACTTCAGCGGATAGTGTATTCCAAATAGCTGCCCATGAAGAGATCATACCACTGCAAACTTTATATGAAATGTGCCAAAAAGCTCGGCAGATGCTCCAAGGGGAACATGGAGTGGGCAGGGTAATTGCACGTCCTTTTATAGGTAAGCCGGGAAATTTTACTCGCACAGCTAATCGACATGATTTTTCTCTGCAACCAGATAAAAATATTTTAGATTATATAATTGCTGCTGACCAGGAGGTTATTGGCATAGGTAAAATAAAGGATATTTTTGCCGGCAGGGGGGTTACTGAATCATACCCGACCGAGAGTAATCAGGATGGAGTAAATAAACTCCTTAAAGTATTACAAAAAGATTTTACCGGATTAATTTTTGTTAACCTGGTTGACTTTGATCAATTATACGGGCACCGAAATGACCCCCCAGGATATGCCCGGGCTCTACAAGAATTCGATATCAGATTACCCGAAATTATGGCTCGGCTGAATTCCAAGGATATGCTGATAATAACGGCAGATCATGGTTGTGATCCTACTACTCCAAGTACTGATCACTCACGGGAATATGTACCACTTCTTATTTATGGGGAAAGCTTATGTAATGGCTCCAATCTGGGCTTAAGAGAATCATTTGCTGATATTGGTATAACTGTGGCTGATTATCTCCAAGTTTCAGTAAACGGTGTTAATGGTCAGAGCGTTTATTCGCTTTAGAGAAGGTAAGCAAACGTGCCGATGGTAGTATCGAAGTTCTGCAGTAGGGGGGTAAAGTTAATATGAGAATCGTTGACCTTATACAGAAAAAGAAACAGGGAGAAGAACTTACCTGGGATGAAATTAATTATATAGTACAAGGGTACACAAAAGGAGAAATTCCCGACTATCAAATTTCAGCTTTCTTAATGGCAGTTTACTTTAAAGGAATGAGTAAAGAAGAAACCGCTAACTTAACACTTGCCTTTGTCAATTCTGGAGATGTAGTTGATTTATCAGCCATAGACGGAATTAAAGTTGATAAACATTCAACCGGCGGGGTGGGTGACAAAATTAGCTTAATTGTTATCCCCTTAGTAGCTTCTGTGGGTGTACCAGTGGCGAAAATGAGTGGCAGAGGGTTAGGCCATACTGGTGGAACCATAGACAAATTAGAATCTATAGAGGGCTTTAAAACGACTTTAGACCGGAATGAATTTATATCTAATGTAAACACATATAAAATGGCTATAGTAGGACAATCAGCCAATTTAACCCCCGCGGATAAAAAGATATATGCCTTGCGTGATGTGACAGCTACAGTTGATAGCATACCTTTAATAGCAAGTTCAGTAATGAGTAAAAAAATCGCTTCTGGTGCTGACGCGATAGTTTTAGATGTAAAAGTTGGTTCTGGTGCATTTATGAAATCACTAGATGAAGCCAGGGAATTAGCAGAAACTATGGTTGCTATCGGAAAATCCTTAAATAGAAAAACCATAGCAGTTATTACCAATATGAGTCAACCATTAGGACACGAGGTAGGCAATGCTAATGAGGTGAAGGAAGCTATCGATGTATTAAGTAATAAAGGCTCTGCAGATGAAACAGCAGTAGCGTTAACCGTAGCCTCATATATGGCAGTATTAGGTGGAGCTTTTGCAGATTATGATTCAGCTTACAGCGCATTAAAGCAAAAAATTACATCTGGACAAGCCCTTAATAACCTAAAAGAATTAATAAAAATACAAGGCGGAAACCCGGATATAGTTGATAACCCGGATATGCTGCCACAGGCGGAATACCATATAGAGGTTAAATCTCCAAATGAAGGGTATGTACAATCCATTAATGCGGAAAACATCGGCATATCAGCCATGCTGCTTGGAGCAGGAAGAAAAACCAAAGAGGATAGTATCGATTTTTCTGCTGGTATAACCATGCTTAAAAAAGTTGGCGATCAAGTAAATAAGGATGATACCCTTTGCGTTTTGCATACTAACTTACAAGAGCATGATGCAGCAGAACGGGTAGCATTAAAAGCATTTGCCATTAACGAGAGCAAACCACAAACAGTGATCGAGGAAACGGTTCTTGCTGTCATCTCCTGACTTTTTGCATAACTTCTAGAAAAAGGTATAATATTGCTGCTGTTTGTCTTATCGATAACTCAAAATCGGTCCTTAAATCTTCAATCAACTCATCGCGATAGGACCTATCCTACCCATCATCAATCAAGATCATCTTTTTTCATAGTGTAAGAAAATGACAGGAAAAACCCTTCCCATTGTCATTTGGCATAATAGCCTGCCCACCTAAATATAATCTATAAATGATTATTTTAGGGAGGTGCATAATTTTATGATTAAGAAAAAACACATAGCATTTATTATTATACTAGCTTTTGTTTTTTCGGTGATAATGCCGGTACCAGTAAAGGCAGATACGGTTGATGTTAAGGGAGAGTCTTACATTCTGATGGATGCTGATTCCGGTAAAATATTGTTGGCTAAGAATGAAAATAAAAAACTACCGCCTGCAAGTATGACCAAGTTAATGACCTTAATATTGGCGGTGGAGGATCTGGAAGCGGGCAAGGTAGGACTAAAGGATAAAGTGATCGCCAGTGAAAATGCATGGAAAATGGGTGGTTCTCAGATATATCTGGAACCAGGAGAAGAAATGACTTATGAAGATATGTTAATAGCTATTGCGGTAGGTTCAGCTAATGATGCTTGTGTAGCAGTAGCTGAGCATTTAGAAGGCAGCCATAAAAATTTTATTGCTCGCATGAATCATAAAGGAACTATGATAGGATTAAAAAATACTCATTTTGTCAACTCTTATGGGCTGCCAGCAGATGGTCATTACTCTAGTGCATATGATATGGCAGTAATGGGCAGATATGCCCTGAATTATCCTAAAATATTGGAATATTGCACTATAAAGGAATATAACCTGCGCCAGGGAGAATTCAAGTTATTTAATACGAATAAGCTGTTATGGTGGTACCAGGGTGCAGATGGATTTAAAACAGGCTGGACTAATGAGGCCAAGTATTGTCTGACTTCTACAGTCAAAAGGGACGGATTACGTTTAATTGCAACAGTTATGGCATCACCTGAAAAACAAGGCCATTTCCGCGATTCGATGCAATTATTTAATTATGGTTTTGCCCGATATTCTTTTAAAAACTTTTTTCCGCGGGGAAGTACATGTGGTATAGTCACTGTAGGTAAAGGCTTGGAAGATAGTGTTGAGGTAGTAGCCGAGGAAGATGCTGGTTCAATTTGCCTTAAGGGTAAGGAAAAAAATGTGACATATAAAAAGGAAATACCTCAATATATTAACGCACCAGTTAAGAAGGGGCAAAAACTGGGTGAAATTCATATATACGACCAGGATACCCTACAAAAAAGAGTTAACCTAGTAGCAGCTAAAGATGTTAAACGCAGCGGTTTATTTCGCGAAATATTGAAAATGCTTGGCGAAACGTATCTTTTATAAATGGAATTTTGTGGAAGGAATTATCCCCTTCCTGTAGAAGGTTTTACTAAACAGGGAGGGGATTAAATGGATCTAGATCTAAAACTAGTTAGAAATACACTTGTAGTTAAAGTTCAGGGAGAATTGGACATGCTTATTGCTGATAAAATGAGGTATGAGGTTGATAAAAAGCTGGAGGAAAATAACATAAAAAACCTTATTATAAATCTGGAAAAGGTCAACTTTATCGATAGCTCCGGATTAGGGGTTATTATTGGGAGATATAAGAAAATATCGGCCGTTAATGGGCGTATGTATATTGTGGGAGCCAGACCGCCAGTAGAAAAAATACTGCATTTTTCCGGAATTAACAAGCTGATTCCGATGTATAGTAGTGAGCAGGATATTATTAATATTTAAGGGGAGGTGAGGACATGAATGTGAAAAATTATGTTCGTTTTGAATTCCAAAGTTTGCCAGAAAATGTAGCCTTTGCCCGTGCATGTGTAGCAGCGTTTGCTGCACAGTTAGATTGTACCCTGGATGCCATAGAAGAAATAAAACTGGTAGTATCGGAAGCAGTCTCTAACAGTATCATACATGGCTATGGTAATCGACCTAATGAAAAAGTAGTAGTTGCGGCCAGTATTTTTGATGATAGAACTTTAGAGATTATAGTTGAAGATTATGGAAGTGGTATTAAGGATGTAGAAAAGGCAATACAGCCTACATTCTCAAGTGATCCGGCCCGTATGGGATTAGGGTTTACTTTTATGAAGTCCTTTATGGATGAAATGGAGATATTAAGTAAGCCTGGTGAAGGGACAAGCGTTCGCCTGAAACGAAGCTTTTTTGCTAAAGATAAGGAAGCGTACGCTTAAGGAGGGGTAGCCGTGTCCTCAACAAAATCCTACCAGGACAATGATGATCTCTTACGCAAGGCCCAGGCGGGAGATGCGGAAGCTAAATCCCAGGTTTATGAGGCTAATACTGGTCTTATATATATGGTGCTGGAAAGGTTTAAAAAATCTTCTTATGAATATGAAGATCTTTTTCAGGTTGGTTCAATCGGGCTCTTAAAGGCAATAGATAAATTTGATTTTAGCTTTAATGTGCGCTTTTCGACTTATGCTGTACCTATGATCATCGGAGAGATAAAAAAATTCCTTCGGGATGATGGTATTGTTAAAGTACAGCGGGGGGTTAAAGAAACGTATACAAAAGTACGCTGGGCTCAGGATAAGCTCAGAGGTGAACTGGGAAGGGATCCAAGTATAGCAGAAATTGCTAGCTTGTTAGGAATAGATAAAGAAGATATTGTTATGGCCATGGAAGCCTGCCAGTTACCTGCTTATATACATGATTTTATGCCAGGTGAAGAAAAGGAGCAGTTATCCTTGATAGATAGACTGGCTAATGAAGAAGGCTCAGCCATGATGCTTGAAAAATTAGCCTTGAGGGAAGCTATGGCTAAACTAGATTACCGTGAAAGAGAAGTAATACTACGCAGATTTTTTAAAGATGAAACCCAATCGCGGATTGCCGAAGACCTGGGAGTTTCTCAGGTGCAGGTATCAAGAATCGAAAAGGCAGCTATTATCAAGTTAAAAGGCATGCTTAAATAATGCCTTTTCTTATTATTTTTACATAACTTAAAAAATAGGCATAAAATCTCCTTTAAAATTTAACAATAAGTATAAAAGAAAAGGAGGTTTTATCTTTGCAGGTAAAAGTAGCTGAATTTGTGGGAGAATCTAAGAAGGGCTGGCAGGATGCTATTGAGAATGCAGTTTCTGAGGCTTCTAAAAATCATAGTAATATCACCGGTGTAGAAGTATATAACTGGACTGCTGATTGCCACAATAATAAAATCATGGAGTACAAGGCTAACATAAAAATCGCTTATACAGAATAAGAAGTTATGGTATCAAAACAACACCTCTTAAGTGGGGGTGTTGTTTTTTTATGTTTAAAAGAATAAACTCAGCTATTCAAGTCAAAAATATTATATTAGGAGGTGCATCTAAGTGAATGTCCCTAATCCAGATAAGCTAAAGAAAATAGAAATACAGGAATATGATAATCTGCTGCAACAGATAAAACCCAAACCGGCAATTTTTACTAATTGTGTATGGGCTTTTACTGTAGGCGGTTTAATATGTATGCTGGCTCAGATTATTCAGAACTACCTCCTATCGACCGGCATGAGTAAAATTGATGCCAGTTCTATTACCTCGGTAACTATGATTTTTCTGGGTGCACTTTTTACAGGTATAGGCATATACGACGAACTGGGTAAAAAAGCAGGGGCTGGGACTATTGTTCCTATCACCGGTTTTGCTAATGCTATTGTAGCTTCAGCAATGGAATTTAAACGGGAAGGTTACGTATTCGGTGTGGGAGCACGGCTTTTCAGCGTTGCCGGGCCTACGCTAGTGTTTGGTTTTGCTGTTGCCGTACTTATAGGACTAATAAAGGTATTCTTTACATCATGACAATTACTTAGGGGGGAATATAAGTGGCGAGTGGAAAAAAAAGGGGAAAGCAAACTGTAGTTTTCGATAATCCGCCGGTGCTTACTGCCTGGTCAGCAGTAGTTGGACCTAAAGAAGGTGATGGGCCATGGGGGAAAGATTTTGATTTTATCATTGATGATTATATGTTTGGTGAAAAGACCTGGGAAAAAGCAGAGACTAAAATGCTCCGGGAAACTATTAAATTAACCTTGAGCAAAAGATTTTTTACGCCAGAAGATGTAGAGTTGCTTCTGGCCGGTGATTTATTAAACCAGACAGTATCTAGTAACTTTGCGGCTCGCGAGTTACAAATACCCTATTTAGGTCTTTATGGAGCTTGCTCGACTATGGCGGAATCTCTAGTAACTGGTTCCATGCTTATGGATGGAGGCTTTTTTGAACGGGTGGTAGCCGCTTCCTGCAGTCATCATTATGCTTCTTACCGGCAGTATCGTTTTCCAACTGAACAGGGGGTACAGTCGACTCCGAGTACTCAATGGACTGCTACTGCTGCAGGTGCAATTCTGCTGGAAGCAGGAGGTACAGGGCCACGCGTTACTAGTGCAACTATAGGAAAAGTAATCGATATGGGACAAACTGATATGGCTGATATGGGTTGTGCCATGGCTCCAGCGGCAGCAGACACTATAAAAACGCATTTTGATGATCTGGGTCGGTCAACCGATTATTACGACCTGGTTGTAACCGGGGATCTGGCTAAAATAGGTATGGCTGCAGCTGAGCAGCTTTTTATACGAGATGGACTTGTTCCCAAACCTAATTATAGTGATTGTGGTGTACTACTTTACGATGAAACTCAGGGGGTAGATGCAGGAGGATCAGGATGCGGATGTTGTGCGGCTATGTTATGTGGTCCCCTGTTAAAAAAAATAGTGAATGGCGATATAAGTAAACTACTACTAGTGGCAACAGGCGCTTTGATGAGCCCTACAACATCTTTTCAGGGGGAAAGTATTCCTGCGATAGCTCATGCAGTAGCAATAGAAATGTAACAGGGAGGAAAATATTTTGGGTTCAATATTCATGGCTTTTTTAATCGGTGGTGCTTTATGTCTTATTGGACAGCTGATAATGGATTTTACCAAACCTGCTGTTACGCCCGGACATATACTAGTTGGTTATATTACGGCAGGAGCTGTCTTAAGTGGTTTGGGGCTATACCAACCTTTGGTTGATATAGGAGGGACAGGGGCCACCATACCCCTTTCTGGATTCGGCCACCTTTTAACCCAGGGTACCTTGAAAGCAGTAGAGCAAAAAGGAATTTTGGGAGCTTTAAGCGGGGGGGCAGAAGCTGCTGCTGCGGGCATTACTGCAGCTATTGTCTTTGGTTATATTATAGCAGTTATATTTAATCCTAAAGGGTGAGGAAGATGACTGATTTAAATACCAGAGTGCGAGTAATCATAGTTACGGATGGTGACTTGACTGCCCAGGAAGCAGTAGAGACGGCAGCCAATGATCTAAATCTTTTTGTACTTAAAGCTACAGGAGGTAATCCTACCCGGCTAACAGGTTCACAAGTCCTTAATCAGATTCTACAGGCGCCTTATGATCCAGTAATAGTTATGGTAGATGATAAAGGACAACAAGGAACAGGCCCGGGTGAAAAAGTCATCGAATATCTTTTAAATTACCCTTATCAGGTGAAAATTCTAGGTATAGTAGCAGTAGCTTCTGATTCCCGGGTCAGGGGAGTCGAAGTTGATTTTTCTATAGATGCTGAGGGCAAAGTTGTCAAAGGTCCGGTGAAAAAAGACGGAACCAGAGAAAAACCGAAAAATCGCCGCTTAGAAGGAGACACAGTTGAAATTCTAAAAAAATATCCCGAATTATTAGTAGTAGGTTGTGGTGATCTGGGGAAAATGCAGGCTAGTGATATAGCCGCTTATGGTGCATTTGTAACTAGCAGGTGTTTCCAAGAGATCCTTGAAAGGAGCCGTACTACATTTGTTTAAGAAAGATAAGCATACTTATCTAAGTACAGACTATTTAAAAAACCTAAACATGCTGCAAAATGAACTGGGAAAAGAAGAAAACTTCGACATCATAGTAAGAGAAATAAGAGTTTCCGGGGAAAAAGCAGCTTTGGTCTGTATCGATGGACTAGTTAAAGATGACGTTTTAACTGAAATAATGCAGACCTTATACTATCTAAAAAAAGAATTATTTGCTCGGGGTAGCATAAAAGATCTACTGTTACGCGGAATACCTTATATTGAACTATCCACCGAGAAAAACTTCGATGAACTACTGTATGCTGTTTTATCAGGCTCAATTTTACTTATCGTTGAGGGTAGTGATGAAGCATTCATTATAGATGCTCGTACTTATCCCGCCCGAAGTCCAGAAGAACCGGACATAGAAAGGGTGGTACGAGGTTCCCGAGATGGTTTTACGGAAACAATAGTTTTTAACACAGCCCTTATAAGAAGAAGAATCAGAGATCCCAAACTTCGGGTTAACTTGCTGCGGGTAGGTAGGAGGTCTAAAACTGATGTTTGTGTTTGCTATATAGATGATATAGCTGATCCTGACCTGGTTAAGACCATAAAAGAGAAAATTTCCAGTATTGATATAGATGCTATTCCTATGGCAGAAAAATCGGTAGAAGAGTTAATTGTACCGGGCAGCTGGTGGAATCCGTTTCCCCGGGTAAGGTATACTGAGAGGCCTGATGTAGCTGCCGTACATTTACTGGAAGGGCACATTTTGGTAATAGTTGACACGTCGCCAAGTGTTATAATACTCCCGGTCACCTATTTTCACCATATACAACATGCAGAAGAGTACCGGCAAAACCCTTCTGTAGGGGTATATATCAGGTGGGTAAGATTTCTAGCAGTCATAGCCTCACTAATAGTTACCCCATTATGGCTGCTTTTTGCCTTATCACCCGAACTTCTGCCGGAATCTCTAAAATTTATAGGGCCTAAAGAAGTAGGTAAAATACCTATATTTTTGCAATTTGTTATAGCGGAAATAAGTCTTGATTTGATGCGTATGGCAGCCATTCACACGCCAGCTCCACTGGCAACTGCGCTCGGAGTTATAGCTGCACTTTTAATCGGAGATATTGCTGTAACTATAGGGTTACTTGCTCCAGAGACTATTCTTTATACAGCGGTGGTAGCTGTTGGTTCTTATAGTACTCCCAGTTATGAAATGGCTATGGCTAATCGGCTAGTCCGCTTATTCATTTTGCTGGGTACTGGCTTTTTCCGTCTGCCCGGTTTAATAATAACAATGCTACTGACCATGGTACTTTTGATTTTTACTAAATCTTTTAATGTACCTTATTTATGGCCGCTAATACCTTTTAACTACCGGGCTTTAAAGGGAATAATAATCAGGTCACCTGTACCGATCCAAAATATTAGACCAGAAATACTAAATACCAGGGATGTTATTAGACAGCCGGCTCCCGCATTTAAGAAAAGGGGGAAATAAGGATGAAAAGAGTAGGGATACCGCATGGTCTCTTTTATTATTATTACTATCCTTTGTGGAAGACATTTTTTAATAGTCTGGGCGCAGAGGTAGTAACATCACCAGCTACAAACCGACTTATTGTAGATGCAGGTATTCAAAAAGCCGTTGATGAGACTTGCCTGCCAATTAAGGTCTATTTTGGCCACGTTTTTCAATTATGTCAGCAAAATCTTGACTATATTTTTATACCTCGATTAGTAAGTATTGAAGCCAAGAGTTATATATGCCCCAAGTTTATGGGGGTTCCCGATATGATAAAAGCAACTATTCCGGGACTGCCTCCAGTAATAGATATAGTTATTGACTTAAGCAAGACTGATAAGCTGCTTAAGAAGGATATTTTTCAGTTAGGAAGGCTATTTACCCGGGATAATAAAGCTATTCGTAATGCTTATAAAAAGGGCTTACAGGAGTATTATTTCTGTCGAGCTCTGGCTGGCCAGGGTTATACCATGTCGGAAGCTATCCAGGTGTGGGAAGGAACTAGTCAGGATATAACGGGAGAATATGATCTGAACCTTGGTTTACTCGGACATGGTTATTCTCTATATGATGAAAACATTAGCATGAATATTGTGAATAAGGTAAGAGCCATGGGGTGCCGGGTTCATCTACCGGAGACATGTGACCGGAAAAGTATAGAGGCTGAAGCTGCGACTATCCCTAAGCGAGTATTCTGGACTCTGGGACGCAAAATGGTGGGAAGTGCGCTGCATATGGATAAAAGAAAAGATATTGATGGGATGATTTACGTGGCCTGTTTCGGTTGTGGACCTGATTCGCTTATAGGTGAAATAATCGAGCGCAAAATTAAAAATAAACCGTTTATGCTGATAACTATTGATGAACATACTGGCGAAGGCGGCCTGGTAACCCGCCTGGAGGCTTTCTGCGATATGCTGCGAAGAAGGAGGGCTAGTAGTGAAAATAACATTTCCTCGCATGGGTAATACTCATATCCCTATTAAGGCATTGCTCCAGGGTTTGAAGTTAGAGGTAATACCGCCTCTACCGATAAGTAAAAAAACTATGGAACTAGGAGTTAAATATTCCCCTGAATATGCATGTTTACCTTTGAAAATTAATATGGGTAATTTTATTGAAACGCTTGATCAGGGGGCTGATACCATATTAATGGCCGGGGGATGGGGCCCATGTAGATTTGGCTATTATGCTCAGGTAGAAAGAGACATACTCAAAGACTTGGGATACCAGTTTGATATAGTTATCCTGGAAGCCCCTGACTCCAGGTTATCGGAACTTTTTAAACAGATAAAAAAACTGGGAAAAAATGTTTCGCTGTTTGAAGTTTGTAAAGCGATTAAATTTGCCTGGTACAAATTAAATACGGTTGAACAGCTGGAAAAAAAGCTGGAATATATTTTAGCGCGGGTTGCAGATAAAAATGCTGCAGAAAAAGTCTATAATAATGGGCTGGACGCTATTGATAAGGCTGGTTGTTACGAGGAAGTAGCATTTGCACTTCGGTCGACTTTAAACAAAATGGAAAAACTACCCCACCATAACCGGATATTATTAAAAATCGGACTGGTAGGAGAAATATATACTATTCTGGAACCGGCTGCTAATTACAATATTGTAAATTATCTAGGGCGGCTGGATGGAGAAGTTATTCGTTCTATCTATACTACTGATTGGATAAATGATCATCTCCTGGGAGGGAAAATTAAAAAATCCAACCACCAGCATATTATTAATTGTGCTAAGCCTTATCTAAATTACTGGGTAGGAGGTCACGGTCAGGAATCAGTCGGTAGCACAGTAGACTTCGCGCAAAGAAATTATCATGGTGTGATTCAGATAGGTCCCATGACCTGCATGCCGGAAATAGTAGCCCAGTCAGTGTTGGGGAAGGTTAGTGATGAGTACGGTATCCCCTGTATGACTATGTATTTCGATGAACATGCCGGAACAGGTGGAATATATACTCGCCTGGAGGCTTTTATGGACATGCTCCAAAGGCGTGTGATGGAACATAACAAACACAAATTTGACTTAGTAGCAGGGAGGAATTAAATATGCAGTGTTACCTGGGGGTAGATATAGGCTCGGTTAGTAGTAATTTTGTACTTCTGGACCAGTTGGGCCGATTGCACACAAAAATATATTTGCGTACTGAAGGAAATCCAGTCAATGCGATAAAGGAGGGATATGCCCGCATAAAAGATAGCCTGTCAGATAATATAACTCTTAAGGGCGTAGGGTCTACTGGTAGTGGAAGGAATTTGGCAGAAGTGTTACTCGGAGCAGATGTAGTGAAAAATGAAATTACTGCCCATGCAGTAGCCGCATCACACAAATACTCTGACGTAAAAACGATCATCGAAATAGGCGGACAAGATTCTAAAATAATAATTTTAAAAGATGGTATAGTTAACGATTTTGCTATGAATACTGTATGTGCTGCGGGGACCGGTTCTTTTTTAGATCAGCAGGCTAGCAGGCTAAATATAGCCATTGAAAATTTTGGCACCCGGGCGGTAAAATCTCGGCAGCCAGTAAGGATTGCTGGCCGCTGTGGAGTCTTTGCGGAATCAGATATGATTCATAAACAACAGATGGGATATCCGGTGGAAGATATTATCATGGGCTTGTGTGAAGCTTTAGTGCGGAACTATTTAAACAATGTAGGTAAAGGCAAGAAGATTGAAGAACCCATAGTTTTCCAGGGTGGAGTAGCAGCTAACACTGGTCTTAAAAAAGCTTTTGAAAAGATTCTTAATGCATCTATTAATGTACCAGAAAACTATGAAGTTATGGGTGCTATTGGTGCAGCTATCCTGGCCAGGGAACATATAGAACAAAACAAAACTACAACTAGTTTTAAAGGCGAGAAATTTATTCTTGACGGTGATTTTAAGACTAGCAGTTTTGAATGCAAGGGTTGTCCCAATTTATGTGAAGTTGTCCAGATAAAACGAGATGCTCAACCGCTGGCTTACTGGGGGGATCGGTGTAAAAAATGGGAAACTTCCCTGGATAGTCAGTGTAGATTAAAAATAGTATAAATAAGTGGGCAAAAGGGCTTAATACTCTTGTCCACTTATTTATTGTTTTCGTTTTCCAGGATGGATAAAATTTGTTTTTTTACCTGTTCGTGCTCATGGGCAGTTGGGGACATATTTATCTCTAGTCTTACAGTAGCCGGGCGAGCAGAAAGGACAAAAATTTTATCTGCCAGTAAAAGGGCCTCTTCGATATCGTGGGTTACAAATAAAACTGAAGGTTGGTAACGCTGGCGCAGTTCCATAAGCCAGAAATGCATTTTTCTTCGAGTTATAGCATCAAGTGATGCAAAAGGTTCGTCCAGCAACAGGATATCGCTGGAGAAAAGATAAGTCCGTAAAAGTGCTGCACGCTGACGCATACCTCCTGAAAGTTGCCGGGGGTAGTAAGACGCAAAACCCTCCAGACCAAAATCCTTTAGATATTGTGCGGCTATTTTACGGGCCTCTTTTTTATTTATTCCTTTTAGTAACAAGGGAATAGCAACATTGTCCAGTATGTTTCTGGAAGGCAGCAGCAGATCTTTTTGCTGCATATAGCTAGTTCTTCCAGTACGACCAGTCCAATCTTCTCCGTCTATTTCAATTTTACCCTGATCAGGTCTTATAAGCCCGGAAATAATATTAAGAAGTGTGCTTTTTCCACAGCCACTTGGCCCTAGGACAACAGCAAACTCATTATTACCGAGCTGCAAAGATAGATTACTTAGGGTATGAACAGTATCTAAAGTTTTGCTTACATTTAACACTTTCAATTCTGCCATTTAACAATTCTCCTGTTTTAAGCTTAAATCAATTTATGGACGCAGACCTTAAGGACTAACGTAG
>JAQWBP010000005.1:0-29068 GCA_028706315.1 Syntrophomonadaceae bacterium | reverse complement strand
TTGCGCTTTTGTAAACTATTTAATAAATTAAGGAAAAATTCAGTGGAAATCATATAAAATCTGCGTCTATTAAAAAACCTAACGATTATTCAGGTAAAAATTCGTTGGTGAAAGCCTTGCTCGGGTCGATGTTTTTATCGATTAATTTATTCTCATACATAAAGTCAGCGTATTTTTTCCAGACTTCAGGTTTCATTTCACCCCAGCGAGTCGCATCAGACTGGTATTCTTTCGCCAGGTATTTCTGGCTGGCTACGACCAGCTCTTTATTTAACTCCGGAACGTCTTGCAAAAGGATTTGAGCGGCTTTATCAGGGTTCTGCATAGCAAATTCATAGCCTTTTGCTGTGGCCTGCATAAACTTTTTTACCAGTTCAGGTTTATTTTTAATCATATCCTCGTTGGCAATTAATACTGGGGTATAAAAGTCAAGTGCTTCGTGTTCATCTTTTAATTGTACAAAATTTAGATCTATATTTTTTAGCTCTGCTTCTATACCAGTCCAGCCCCAGAATATCCAGGCAAAATCGATATTTTTCTGGATACTGGTAAAGAAATCTGCTGAACCGATATTTACCATATTTACTTTGTTGAAGTCAGCATTATATTTATTCATTAAAGCTTTAATCATAGCAGTTTCTGCTGGTGAACCCCAGCCGCCATAAGTCTTACCTTCGAAATCTGCCGGGGTTTTGATATTTTTATCGATAGGTGAAGCAAAACCAGATGTATTATGCTGGATAACAGCTGCCAGCGCTACGATAGGAATTTCTTTGGAACGGGCTACAGTTACTTCCTCCTGGTAACTTACACCAAAATCCCCCTGTCCAGCTGCTACCAGCTGGGCGGTGCCAGCATCACCAGGTTGTAAGATCTCAACATTTAGGCCTTGTTCTGCATAATAACCTTGGTCTTTAGCTGCATAGAGGCCGGTATGGTTTGTATTCGGAAACCAGTCAAGTATAATAGTTACTTTCTCTGCTTTCGCCGGTTGCGACTCTTGAGCCTGGTTCTGATTACATCCTGTTAGGGAAACTAATAAAGCTACTATAAGTAATAACGGCGTAATTTTTTTTATCATACTAAACATCTCCTAGTTATTAGTATTTTGTTCCCAATATTCTAACTTGTTTTGTTTTCGATTCCAGGGTATTAAAAGATATTCCAGTAGGTCTACTGCTTTCACCATCAGCAGGCTGAGTAAACATATTATTACTACTGCGGCCAGTACCTGATCGATAGCAAAGCTTTTTTGCTGTAGGGTCATAAAATATCCCAGGCCGCGCTGCGCTCCAAGCCATTCACCAATAACTGCTGCCATAATACTGTAGGTAGCCGATATTCTCAGGCCGGAAAAAAATGATGGCATAGCCGAAGGTAGTTTAACCATAGTTAATGTAGCCAGAGAGCCTGCTCCCATTGAACGAAAAAGATTAATCAGATCCCGGTCTACAGAATTAATACCGTTTATCAGGTTTATCGCTATGGGGAAAAAACAGACCAGAATAACTACAAGTATTTTGGGGACCATTCCAAAACCAAACCAGATAGTGAACAAGACTGCCAGTACAATTAAAGGTATAGTTTGCGATACAATCAGCAGGGGATATATGGCGCGGTTCAGCCAGATGATGCTGGTCAGCAAAAAAGCTATAACAAAAGCTATTGCTACTGACAAAATAAAGCCAGTAACTGCTTCTAGTAAGGTTGCTGTGGTATGGAACATCAGCAGAGGGAATTTTTGTATAATAGCTTCTATTACTTGCGAAGGTGCGGCTAAAATATAGTCAGGTATATGGTACAGGCGCACGCCGAATTCCCAAATAAGAAGCAGAATAATAAAAGAGATAATTGGGGGGAAACTGTTACCGGCTATATTTACCGATTTTTTCATCTATAGTCACTCCATCAGAACTGTAGTCAATTTTAACAACGGAAATTACTCGGTTGGCACCGGCATTTGTGCATATGGTTTGAGCTTTTTTGACCAGGTCTAACAAAGCATCGAGTTCACCTTCTATAGTAGTCTCCATTGGTCCAACAACATACTTCATACCTGAAGCAGCAATCATAGCAATAACCTGGTCAACTACTCCATATATTTCTTCTTCAGGTACCATAGGTAGTATTTGTAGACTAAGGTTAGCAGTTGACAAAAAAAGGCCTCCTTTCAAAAAAAATAAAGCTGCCCTCAGCCTGAAAAGGGTGAAGGTAGCTTTAGAATACTGTAATGTGTTCCCTTCGCTGGCATTACCCAGATCAGGTTCAAGGGTAAGGACTCCTGTCCACTCTCAGCCAGACTAACTCCAGCTCCCCCTTACTATACTGTTATATACAATATACCAGTTTAACTGATAGCAACGCAACTAATAATGAAATTATGTCTCGTGTCAAGATTAAGTGGTAAGAACTTTATACGGCCTGTTGTCCGCCGGTAACCAACTTTCAGGAAGGCATAGTTATAATATGTATGAAAGAAAGTAAAGGCAGGTGACCAGCTATCACACTATAAATCCAGGTTTATCTGCTATAATGTAATTGGAAGATATTCACAAAAGAGACCACTGGCATTGCTCAATAAGTAAGGGGTTAAAATACAGCAAGTATATTGCCAGGATACCAGCAGGCGGTAAACCGGGCTTTTATTTTGGAGCCAAGAAGGAAGGACACAGAAAATTAGAGAGAGGCGATAGATGATATGTATGGGGTAATTTTAGCAGGAGGAACAGGTGAACGGTTCTGGCCGTTGTCACGTCGGCAAAATCCGAAACAGTTTTTACCTTTGTTTGGTCAGCGCACTATGCTGCAGCTTACTATGGATAAGATAAAAGGGCTACTTGAGCCTGCGAACGTTTATGTAGTCACAGATGAGGTATATCGGGACCTAGTGAAAGATCAGTTACCTGAGTTACCAGTGGAAAACATAATTTGCGAGCCCTGTGGACGTGATACTGCAGCAGCTGTGGGACTGGCAGTGGAGCATGTTATCCGCCGGGACCCTCAGGGGGTTATGGTAGTACTGCCGGCTGACCACTATGTTGCTGATGTTGAGGAATTCAGGAGAGTGTTAAAAGCTGGGGGAGAAGTTGCCCAGGAGGGGGAATGGGTATTAACTATAGGAATTAGACCATCCCGTCCGGAGACAGGTTATGGCTACATACAACAGGGCAAACAGGCCGGAGAGAGACAGGGAACTGCTATTTTTAGGGCGGTTGCTTTTAATGAAAAACCAGATCAAAACAAGGCTATGGAGTATCTAAGCTCAGGGGATTATCTCTGGAACAGTGGGATGTTTATCTGGCGGGTAGATTTAATTCGCAAACTTATTACCCGCTTTCTTCCAGAACTGGATGAGGGGCTGGTGCGCATTGCTGACAGTATCGGCAATGAGGAGGAGCAGCGGGTGACCACCGAAGTGTACCAGAACTTAGATAGCATTTCGGTAGATTACGGAATAATGGAAAAGTGCGATGGGGTTCTGGTGATACCTGCAACCTTTGGATGGGATGATATTGGTAGCTGGACTGCTTTGGGACGCTATCGCAAGCCTGATCAGCAGGGAAATGTGCTGGAGACCCGGGGAGTCTTTCTCGATACTCAGGATTGTCTAGTTTATGCCCCCCATCGGATAGTAGCTACCCTGGGGGTAAAAGACCTTTTGATTGTTGATAATCGCGATAGCCTTTTGATTTGCCAAAAGGGTCGGGACCAGGAGATTAGGAAAGTTGTGGAAACCCTCCGCCAGGCCGGCTATAATGAAGTGCTGTAAATAAGCCTATTTCCGTACTGTGCCGGTACCGAAAATAGACGCGCTCGGAGCGGCTGAAGGGATTGAGCCACTGCGAGGCTGGTATTGAGACTAAAGTATCCTCTACGGGTAAGAGAATCGGTGTTTTTGCAGTGGTACTTACGTCTTCACCTTTGACTAAATTTGACTTTAGAGCTATACTTATAGTTAGGAATGTTTTAAGTTCTTGTAATAAAAAGGATTTGAACGTAAATATCCATCTTAGAGAGTATGAATACGGACGAAATAAATTAGCAAGTTAGCATCAACAAGCTAATGCTAATATGTACCGATACGTTTACAACAAACAGGAGGTGAAACAATGAATACGTGTTTGATTGTAAGTACATATACCCCTAGAAAGTGTGGAATTGCAACTTTTTCCAAGGATTTAAGGGATAACTTATTATCTCAAGGTCAAAAAGTTCTTATGGCTGCTATTTCCGATCCATTTACTTCTTATGTTTATTCTCCTGAAGTGGCCTTTAATATCCGCCAGGAAAGACGATCTGACTATGTCAGTTGTGCTAAGTGGGCCAATAATAATCCCGATATTGAAATAGTTATTATTCAGCATGAGTACGGCATATTTGGGGGGCAGGATGGCGATTATGTATTAGACTTGGTTGCCCATTTACAAAAACCATATTTACTAGTTACTCATACTGTACTCCCCCGGCCTTACGAGCATCAGAAGAAAGTGCTGAGGAAGTTAACCCAGTCTGCGGGCGGCGTTATTTGTATGACTACCCGAGCGCGTAAACTTTTGTTGAATATATATAGTGTACCTGAGGAAAAAATTTCCGTGGTGCCACATGGGGTTCCTAACTTTCCGGTAAAGGAGCGGGAGTTCTTGAAGGCGCAATATGGTCTACAGGATCACCGAATTGTTACTACTTTTGGATTTATAGGGCCTGGGAAAGGATTGGAATTTGGGCTGCAAGCCCTGGCCATGGTGATCAATAGATATCCCGATGCATTATATCTGATTGCTGGTAATACCCATCCTATGCTTTTAAGAAGCGAAGGTGAACGCTACCGCAATAGTCTATTAAAACTAGTTAAAGAATTGCATCTTGACAACAATGTGCTTTTTGTAAATCGCTTTCTTGATATTGATGAACTGGGAGATTATCTATACATGACTGATGTATACTTGAGTCCTTATCCCAATCTTGACCAGGCGGTTTCCGGGCCGCTTTCCTTTGCAGTGGGATGCGGTAGGGCTATAGTTTCAACCCCTTATGAGTATGCCCGGGAAATCCTGGCTGAAGGCCGTGGTTTGACGGCTTGTGATGCAACGCCGAAAGCCATGGCAGAGCTCCTGGATCTTATTCTAGGGGATCCGGCTATTCAAGCCAGGTTGGAAAAGATGGCAGCAGAATTGGGTCAGTCATTTAACTGGGAACGTGTTGCCGGGATTTATTTAAAAATTGCTGAGGAGGTAATGGAGCTTTATGATGCTAGGGACGTGCACAAGCTTGGATTATAGGCACTTGCAGCGCATGAGTGATGAGCGCGGGATATTGCAATTTGCTTGCGGAAGTACTCCTGATCCCCGCAGTGGATATACCGTAGACGACAATGCCCGTGCACTTATAGTAGCATTGCAATCTGATTCTGATTGGGAAGACCGAAGGGAGTTCGCATTACGCTATGCCCGCTTTCTTTATCAGGCCCAACGGAGTGGAGGAGATTGGTGTAATTGGTTCCTTCCCGGGCGAGGTTTCGTTGACGATATAGATTCGAATGACAGTATAGGACGCGCTTTTCTAGCCTGTTCCCTGGGAGTGTCAGCAGATGAGGATATAGATGAGGAACTGCGGCTGATTTGCCGCCAAATGATAGTGAAGGCGCTGCCGTTGGTAAAGGGTCTAAAGTATCCACGTAGCCTTGCCTATGCACTTATTGGGTGTTGCAAGCTAGTTGATAATTTTCCCGAGTATAGTCAGCAAAGCTTTGAACTAGCCAAGTGGGCCGGAGAGAAATTGACTAATCTTTACTTTCGCAACCGTGTTGCCCACTGGAGATGGTTTGAGGATCGTTTGACCTACTGTAATGCCATTTTACCGCATGCTCTCTTTGAATATTATAGTTTAAAGTCAGATAGTAAAATTCTTAACGCAGCCCAGAATTCTTTGCGTTTTTTGAGTGACCGGCTTTTTGAGCGGGGATATCTTAGTGTTGTCGGTAACCGGGGTTGGTGGGTACGGGGTGGTGAAATACCACTTTTTGACCAGCAACCAGTGAATGCTGGTTCTCTGGTGATGGCTTGTAGGCAAGCTTATGCGGTTACTGGTCGTAATGAGTTTCGCGAAACGGGGGAACTGGCTTATGCATGGTATAGCGGAAAAAACATCCTGGAAATGCCGCTTTATAATCAGGAAACTGGGGGATGCCACGACGGTTTGAACTCCGATGGTTTAAACGCCAACCAGGGAGCGGAAGCGCTTCTTTCCCTAATTTTATCTACCCAGGCCATGTCGAACAATAAGCAAGATAAGCAAGATAAGTACAAGAGCGATGAAAACACATCTAGCCCAGAAAAAAGTTTTCCTGCCAGCTAAAAACATGTTAACTGATTCAGCCGTCTGATATTCTGGCCTTTTATTTTTCACCAGGTTAGACTATACCACAAGCGGCTATTTTGATCATTTTAAATAAAAAAACCAGCCGCATTTTTCTGTTTCTATTTATATTAGGATTGCGCCATTCCCAGGGGCTATATCATATGTTTCTTAGAGCCGGATGGGATGGAAGGCGTGTTTATGGCTTACCGCCAGTGGGATATGATATATCCTCTTAGCAGTAAGCCTTATTATTTTATTTCTGTTCTTGCGATGCTACATACTTCCTTATTTCTTCAGGAATAAGACTGCCCACCTTCCCGCTAGCGACACATAGGTAAGCATCAGCGGCACCATAGTAGACAAGAATTGTGTCATCGGCATCCAGGACTTCCTTATCCTGAGCAGGAACCGCCCCGCAGGTAAATACTACATTAGGAACCCAGTGTTCCCCGGGTACACCTATCTCGTATTCAGTTTCTGGCGACAGAACAGGATTAGGAGAGCGGTATAGTACCCGTTCGGGGTTGTTTAGGTCGACCAGCATTACTCCTAAACGGTAGACACGTTTTTTGTCAACCCCGTGATAGATCATCAACCACCCGTATTTTGTTTTTAAGGGCTGCGTCCCTGCTCCTATCTTAAGCGAATCCCACATACGCCCGGAACGTGGGCCCAAAATTACGGAGTGCTGTTCTTTGGGAGCAGGAAATTCCAGTTTATCAAGGTGGGAAACCCAGATACTAGGTTCAATACGGTGGTATATTACATAACGGCCATTTATTTTTTCGGGAAAGATAATGGCATCCTTATCCCAGATATCTTGAAAGGCTAGGCCTTTTCTTTGCCAGCGGTCGAACCTGCGATTGAAAAAGTCATCTAACGATATGGAAGCGGCAGCAATCTGCGCTATAATACCATTGTAGGCAGTATATAACATGTAGAGCTCATCACCGATAATAACTACTCGGGGGTCTTCACAGCCTTTTTCTTCCTTTTCATCTGCAGGGGAAAATATGGGTTCAGGCAGTCGCTCCAGGATATGGTAACCATCACTTATGGCCAGACCGATGCGAGAGATCTCATCATCACCGAAAGCCCGGTAGAATATATAAACTTGGTCTTTGATCCTAATAGCAGCGGCATTAAGTACGTAGCGAGATTCCCAGTAATGTTCTTTAATCGGCTTTAGTATAGGATTGCCCGCATATCTGGTCAGAGCAGTAGCTGGGGGAAAGTCAAGCATTTCCTGGGGAACAGCGACTACATCTTCGGGTATTACTCCCAGAGCTACATCGAGCAGGTCATCGCTGATCCTACCCTCACCAATTAGTTGGACAACCTTATCTTCTATTTCACCAGGATTGTATCCCAATGAGGTATAAATTTCCTCTAGAAAGCTATGGCTAAACCACTTTTCTTCTACCTCAGCAGATAATGGAGTGGGGACTTGCTGTCCTCCTTTGTAGCTGTAAGTTGCCCAGGTCCAAGCTGAACAGGGGAGGAAAGTTCCGTCTTCCAGGACCTGGCTAAGACCATATGACTCCACCAAGTGCTGGAGAATTTCGCCTTCCTTACCTCTCCCTACTGTCTTGAGGGTATCGGCCATAGCTCTTATATTATTCATCAATAAACGCTGGTGGAGGTTCTCGAAGATGTTGTGAACGGAGAAGGTGTGGGCCTGGTACCATCCGAGTAAAGAGTTCCCTACTTTTGGTCCCAGATTTCTCTTCTCCCGGGCATAAACCCGCCACAAGCGGGAGTAGTTAACACCCAGGGCTACCTGGTAAGCAACCATTAAACAAAAATAAAGGTGGGGATATTTACCGCCCATACCCTTACTACAGGGGCTTACCACTATCCGGGTAGACAGCTTATTATAGTTACAGGTAGGGAGTAAGTGGTAAGAACTGTACTCCGTGCTGTCGCCCAGTATTAGGGGCTTGATAGTTACTTCGCCCATAGTTTCTGCCCTCAGATTATCCAGTAACCATTGCTGACTTTTTTCCACATACGTATGGTTTTCTATGAGGCAGGCCAGGCTCCAGGCATCACGTACATCGAACTTTTTCAGCAATTCTCGGGGGTGCTTGCAACCCAGTGGTATCATAACGTTCATAGGAGGAAAGCGCAGTAAAAGTTCCTGCAGTAGTTCATTTTTTATTGAGAACATGCGGGGGACGGGTAGAAAGCCGAAAAGGCCGTCGAGCACTGCTTGAAGTCCTTCTTCACTGTAAAGGTCACCCGGCAAAAGTGTAGCCAAAGCATTTTCCGCATCCTGCATGAAATTTGCCACGCCATTTACTAATTCTCTTGGGCTGGCATTTAAGGGAATCTGTAATTGTTCATGGAGGAAGTGGTCAAACTTCTCCTGATGGTGATCCTGTACTCGATTGAAGACCTCTTCTACATAAACATCAATACCGCCAGTTCCCTTTAATTGTTTGGGCAGCAGCAAAGGTACTCCGGGAATAAACTCCATAAAATGTGCAGGAGTAATCGGGGGGCGTGTTTCCTGGGTCATATGCTGCCATTGTTTAAAAAATTCCTTTCTGGATTCAAGGAAACAGCTACGTTGTTCATTCTTAAGCGAATCGGAAACCAAATGCAGTATAAACTCACGTTCAGGCTCTTCTTCCAGGGGTATGATTGAAAATTTATTTAGAGTAGCCAAAAAACCTGCCATCCGCCCATTAAATATAAAGGTCAAACTATTAAAAAGGTCATTGCGGGAAATGCTCGGGTTAAACCTGTATCCCAGCAAGAATTGATAAACTGTTTGCACCCAAAGATGATGATCGAACGAAAATTCAGTTCCTGAAACTGTCAGGGATTGGTGCAAGCTTTCTGTTAGATCAGGCGGTAAAAACATATTGCTTAAACGCTCGTATTGACTGTAATTTTCTTTAAATGAAGTTAACAAATCGGCCAGGGAAAAACAACTCTCCTCGGCTTTATCCGGGTAGTTTATACTAGCGAAAACGTCCAGGCCCCGGAATACTGTTTCCCGGGAAAACCAGAACTTACTATCCCGGGTGATACATTCAAAGAGAGCGGCGGCTGTTTGGGTAAAGACAAAATTCAATTTTTCCTTAGAAATATAAGCAAGCTTGGCGCCGAGCTCTACTTCGCAGATATGTTTCTTCCAGCGCAGTGCTCTGGTAATCAGCCAGGGATCGATACCGTAGCTGTTGGTGATATCAGGCCAGAATTTACTATCCTGGCACAGGTCTTCTACCAGGCCATGGGTGATGGCATACATACCACTATGGGGGTCACTAACCCGGTAGCCATAAAAAGCCTCCATTAAAGGAGAAGTAAAGAGTCGCCCCATCAGGTCTTCCAACTGGTGACGTTTAAATTTCACTAGGGTCAAGTCGTATTCACTCTGGATAGGCATAACCATTTGCTTAATCCACTCCGTTTTAAATCCACGTCCCTGGTCCTGCCTGAGGTCGGCAGCGATTATAATCAGGTCTGCCTCCAGATGTTTGGCTATTTCCAGCAGTGTTCTTATACTGGCTCCCCGGCCATTGGCTCCCGGTTTCATAACTAAGGCAAAATGAGATATAGAAAGATTAAGCGCATGAATCTTTTGTAAAATTTCTTCGCCAGCAGGGTCACCACAACATACTAACAGGGTATTAGGTGAGGGTAAATCTTGAGGATTACTCTCAATCATTTGCAAGATTTCCAGTAGTGATTTTTCCTCGTTGTAAAACGGAATACCGATTATGTTGTCTATGGGACCAAATCTCTTGAGGTGGGGGATGACTTCTTCCATGGTCTGGTTGAATAAAGCCTCAGAAGTGTTGGCATCGCCGGTTTCCATCGTCAAATCCTCCTTATGGGCAGACGGCTGCCCGGTAATGTTTATATTTAATTATAGTAAAACTAAACCATTCTTGGAAAGCTTTGTAGGGTAATGCAGATTCAGGGTAAAGCGAGGGAAACACCGTATTCCAGAGGAGAACCAGGTAGGAAGCGGAGGACCAAGCGGAATTTTTGCTTAAGTCGGGGATATAACCATAAGGTTATCTTGCTTAAATGCTAATCACGTGGTAAAATATAGCTCAGTTTACTTACAAATTAGTAGAGAGGAGATTAGCAGAGATGAGAAGAGATGAGCTTTCCAAAGTAATTCTGCCTGAAGATAGGATGCCAAAATTCTGGTATAATGTTCAGGCCGACATGCCTAATCCACTTGAACCGGGGTTAAATCCCCAAACGCATAAACCCCTTACTCCTGCAGACCTGGAGCCTATATTTGCCAGGGAGTTAATTGCCCAGGAGGTTTCTACTGAGAGGTTTATCGAAATTCCAAAAGCAGTTAGACAATTATACAAACAGTTCAGGCCGTCCCCATTATTCAGGGCTCACAACTTAGAAAAGGCTCTGGATACAACTTGCCGTATTTATTACAAATACGAGGGTGTTAGTCCGGTGGGTAGCCATAAGTTAAATTCTGCTCTGCCCCAGGTATATTTTAATAAAATGCAGGGCATTAAGCGGATAACTACAGAGACGGGTGCCGGCCAGTGGGGTACTGCTTTATCTCTGGCCTGTAAACAGTTCGGGCTTGAGGCCATGGTCTACATGGTTAAAGTAAGCTACCAGCAGAAGCCTTACCGTCGTTCTATAATGGAATTATATGGTGGGAGTTGCATTCCTAGTCCTAGTACATTAACTGCCAGCGGTCGCAGGGCTATTGAAGAAAATCCGGATACTCCGGGAACTCTGGCTATAGCTATCAGTGAAGCGGTAGAAGATGCGTTGAGCAGGGATGACACCAACTATTCACTAGGCAGTGTATTAAATCATGTTTGTCTGCATCAGACTATTATCGGGCAAGAAGTAAAATTACAGATGGAAATGGTTGATGATTTCCCTGATATTGTCGTTGGCTGTTGTGGTGGAGGAAGTAATATGGCTGGTATAGCCTTACCTTTTATACCTGATAAGCTAGCCGGGAAGAAAATCCGTTTAGTTGCAGTAGAACCAGCTGCTTGCCCTACGCTTACTAAAGGTAAATTTGCGTATGATTATGGTGATTCAGTAGGCCTTACCCCTATGTTAAAGATGTATACTTTAGGACATGGTTTTACCCCTTCAGGTATTCATGCCGGGGGGTTAAGGTACCACGGCGCGTCTCCGCTGCTTAGTCAGCTTTATCATGATGCTCTTATCGAAGCAGTAGCAGTTAAACAAAACCAGACTTTTGAGGCGGCTATGTTGTTTGCCCGCACTGAAAGTATAGTTCCTGCACCTGAGTCTTCACATGCTATTCGTGCGGCGATTGATGAGGCACTGAAGGCGAAAGAAGAGGGAGTATCTAAGACCATAGTCTTTAACTTAAGCGGTCATGGACAGCTGGATCTGTTTTCCTATGATAAATTCCTGGCAGGTCAAACTGAAGATATAGAATTATCCAAAGAAGAAATCGAAGAAAGTTTAAAATATTTGCCAGAAGTATAAACATATAATAAAATTAAGTAAATATAAAAAACATGAAAGTCCTGGTTTAAACCAGGACTTTCGCGCTTGTGGATTAAATAACCCTAAAAGATACCTGCCATATTTTTAAGAAAAAGTAGGTATGCAAAGATTGCTCAAATTTGAAGGGAGGAAAGCGAAATGAAACGTTTGGTATTAGTATTTGTGCTAATATGTACCCTTATCCTGGGGATGGGTACTGTACCAGTTATGGCAGATAGTGCAGCCACACAGCAAGAAATTATCGTATTGCTTGATGGCGGGCGAATAAATTTTGATGTGCCCCCAGCAATTCAAAATGGCCGGACTCTAGTTCCGTTCAGGGCTATAGCAGAAACTTTGAACATACAAGTCACCTGGGATGCAGTAACCCGGAGTGTAAAGGCACGAAGTGCGGATATTGAAGTTAATATGCAAATTGATAATCAGTATGCCAGTATAAATAATAGAGAAGTGAAAATGGATACTGCCCCTGTAATTATTAACGGACGTACTCTTATACCAGCTCGTTTTTTCAGTGAAACATTTGGCTGTAAAGTAGAATGGGTGGCTGATACTCGGACCGTAAAGATTTACTCTGGGCCGACAACCATGAAAGTAGTTGCTTTTTATGCCCTGGGTGATAAGAAGACCAGCAGTTGGAATGACCTTTTTCAAACCCCGTACCCACAAACTGGCCGGGGTAATACTGGTGTAGTAACTGATCTGGCTCTGGGCTGGTATAGCCTGGATGAAGCGGGAAATCTGCTTACTAGAAGTACTACTGGCTGGCAACGACCCGAAGGATGGGAAAATGTCGTAGAGGCGGCACAAAAATATGAGATGAAAACAGACATGGTAATACATATGACTGATGGAGATGCCAGGATTAGAAGGCTTTTAAATAATCCTGTTGCTGTAGAGCAGGCCATTACTAGTATTGTTAAGGAAGCCCGCATGTATAATGGTGTAAATCTCGACTTTGAGGGATTAGGCTATAAAGATAGCGGGCAAGAATTAAATGAGGTACAGAGTGCTTTTAATAGCTTTGTAGCTCAACTGTCACAGCAGTTGCATAATAATAAATGTGAATTAACTCTTAGCCTGCATCCGCTTAATAGTGCCTACCCGGGATATGATTATAAAACCTTGGGTAAATTGGCTGATTATATAATTATCATGGCTTATGACTACGGTGTTAAACCTGAGCCTGCAGGCATGGTAAAGCAGGCTATCGAAATGGCTCGGGAACTTGTCCCAGCAGAAAAGCTTATCCTGGGAATATCTGCCGCCAGCGAAACATCAGAAAGTATAGCGGATAAAATTAGCCTGGCTAACCGTTATGATTTACAAGGTATAGCTCTTTGGAGACTGGGGCTTTTGCATGATGGTATGTGGGATACACTGCATAATAATATTAAGCCAGCTAAAGAATAAGTATACTTTTATTATCAGGAAGGATTGCTTATGCCATTACTAGATAAACGTTTAAATATGGTTGCGGAGATGATTATTAAGGGAGAATCAGTTGCCGATATAGGGGCAGATCATGCTCATCTCTCGATCTTCCTGGTGGAAAATAATATTGTACCCCGGGCTATTGTTACCGACCTTCCTGATGGTCCTTTTAATCGCGCCGTTAACGCGGTACAGAATAGTAACTGCCAGGATAGGCTTGGAGTTCGGCAGGGGGATGGGCTGCAGGTACTTCTGCCTGGTGAGGTAGGCAATATTATTATAGCCGGCATGGGCGGAGATAGTATAGTGGAGATATTATCTTATGATTGGAATAAAGCGGAATCTTATCACCGGTATATTTTTCAACCCATGAGCAAGGCCCATGTATTACGTAGTGAGTTATCCCGTCGGGGGTGGCCGATCCTGGATGAAAAAATTGTCCGAGAGAATCAGAAGTATTACTCTGTTATTAGTGCCTGTCCGGACAATAAACCGTACCAGCTTTCACCGCTAGAATTAGAAGTGGGGCCGGTTATACTTAGGAAAGATAGCAGGTTGAAACAAGGGTATCTTAAGGAATATTGGAGAAAGTACCAGGTAGTTTATCACAATTTAATTAATACCCGGCAGGAAAATCGGGATGCACTTCTGGAAGAATATAAAAATCTTATTGATGAACTGGAGGTGATATTAGGTGCAGGCAAGAGTCAGGAATATTAAAGATATAATGGAGCAACATTTTCCTCTCCACTTGGCCGAGAAATGGGATAATGCAGGGTTACAGATTGGTTCGCTAAATGGAAACGCGGCGAAAGTTATGGTAGCCCTGGACCTGGATGAAACGGTGGCCCAAAAAGCTTATGAGGAAAATGCAGATATGATCATTACCCACCATCCATTAATTTTTAAACCGGTAAAAAAAATTAACTTTGATACCCCAGCCGGCAAGTTGTTAAGGGATTTAATTAAAGCTGATATAAGTGTTTATTCAGCTCATACTAATCTAGATGCTGGTGAAAGAGGTTTAAATCAGCTGCTGGCGGAGATGTTAGGGCTGCAAAACATAAAACCTCTAGAAAAATCATGGGAAGATAGTTTATATAAACTAGTAGTATTTGTACCTGTGAGCCATGTTGACAAAGTAAGAGAAGCTATAAATGACGCGGGTGCTGGTTACATCGGTAAATATTCGGATTGCAGCTATAGAGTCCAGGGAACTGGTACTTTTCGCCCGGAAGAAGGAACTAATCCTTTTATTGGTGAAAAGGGTGTTTTGGAAGAAGTAGATGAATTTCGCCTGGAGACGGTAGTTTACGAGCATGATCTGGACCAGGCGATACAGGCAATGATCAAGGCTCATCCTTATGAAGAAGTAGCTTATGATATTTACAGCCTTAAAAACCAGGGGAAAATATATAGCCTGGGTCGGAAAGGGAAACTGGCCAGTAGTTTAACCCTGCGAGAATATGCTCAGGAGGTAAAAAAATGTCTAGGTCTGGAGAGCATTAGAGTAGTAGGAAATTTAGATAGCAAAGTAAGAAATATAGCCGTTGTAAGTGGTGCGGGTGCCAGTTTCATCGGTAACTTGCAAAGGCATAAAGTTGATGTACTAGTAACAGGAGATGTAAAATATCATGAAGCACGCGATGCTGAGGCTCTAGGTATAGCTATTATTGATGCTGGTCACCAGGGTACAGAAGAAATTATGGTTAACCATCTTTGTGAGTTGCTTAAGCATGAGTGCCAGATACGGGGATATGAAACTCAATTTATCCCGGTATATATGACACCCTGTTTTCAACAAATATAAAATGTTCCCCTGCCAAAAGTAATATCATCCCCATTGCAATGCACTGAAGTTTATTGCGGAATAAAAAGGAAAAAGTGCAAAATCGTAGAATACATTATTAACATTGAACATAACGGCAGGGGTGATAAGTATTTTTAAGCTAAAAATAAGCAGTTTGAAAGCCGGGGTAAAACTGGGAAAGGATATATATTCCTATAATTCGCAACTACTCCTGCCCAGGGGTACAGTTATCACTAAAGAACATCTAGAGAATTTTACTGTAAGAAATATAGCCGAAGTTTATATTATAGAATCTACCCCCAGGCTTAAGTCAGAAAAAAAGTTTGAAGATGTATACAGTAATTCTCTTGATGTAGTTAAAGCCTTTATGCTGGAAGCTAAACTGGGTAAAACGCTTGAATTTGATGAAATTAGTAATATGGTTAATTTATTATTAGAACAGGTATTCAGTGTTACCGACCTTTTCCGGCAGATGCGCATTATGAAGGGGAAAGATGATTACCTTTTTACTCATTCAGTCAATGTTGCTCTTTTATGTATTCTCATCGGGCGATGGTTAAATTGTGATGAAGAAACTATAAAGAAACTTGGCACTGCTGGTCTGCTACATGATATAGGAAAAATATACATAGATAGTTCTATTTTAAATAAACCAGGGAAATTAAGCGAAAGCGAATGTAGAGAAATAAAAAAACATACCATGTTGGGTTATAATTACCTGGTTGAAAATGAATCTCTGAATGAGGATATTGCTAATGCAGCTTTGATGCACCATGAAAGAGCTGATGGTTCTGGATACCCTCTGGGAACAGAAGGCTATAGTAAAAATATCTGTGTATCAGTTGTCTCAGTTGCCGATGTTTATGATGCAGTGACCTCTAATCGTGTTTATTCGGCAAAACGATCTCCCTATACTGCGGCAGAAATATTATGGCAGGAGTCTTTTGGTAAACTGGACCCTAGGGTGACGAAAGTATTCTATGATAAGATTACTAACTTTTACGTTGGCAATGAAGTAGTATTATCTAATAATGAAAAAGGGTTAGTAATATATGTTGACCCATCTCAACCTACCCGGCCTGTAATTATGGTTGGAGATAAATTTTATAATCTGGCTACTGATCGCTCCATAAGCATCCTGGAAATTATAGATTAACTTCTACCAGGAGTATTTATCCCCCAATTACCTATAAATAGGCGTTTTGTGAATAAAATAGGATATTATATGACAGAATGTAAATAACATAAAAAAGTTTATTGAGAATTTCACCAAAATTTTCGAGTTAATAGCAGGAATTGCCCACTTTATGGGGAATGTACAATTAGGTTAGGTTAATAAAATATAAGGGAGGACTATGTCGTGAACAAAACGGAACTTGTTAAATCTCTAGCGGAGAAAGCGGAAATAACTCAAAAAGATGCTGCCAAAGCACTTGATGTAATGGTTGAAACTATTCAAGAATCCCTGGCCGGTGGAGAAAAGGTACAAATTATTGGTTTTGGTAGTTTCGAAGTACGTGATCGCAAGGAAAGGAAAGTTATAAGCCCGGCAACTAAAGAAGAAATTATAGTTCCGGCTACAAAAGTTCCTGCATTTAAGCCCGGCAAATCCTTAAAAGAAGCTGTTGCCGTAAAGGCCGCGAGTAAAGCTAAAAAGAAAAGCAAGAAAAAATAAAGTATTTAATTAAATTATTTAATTAAATAGGGAAAAAAGAGATATACATCTATGAAAAATGTATATCTCTTTGTTTTCTGTTATATTTTATAACAAACGATATACTGTAGGTAAATGGTGATAAATTCAGTAGGGAAGGATATAATTAATAGAAGGTATAAAAAAACCACCTAGTTGGCGGTTTTAATGAGCAAGTAAATCTATAAGCGGAGTTCTGTATTAGATAGCCATCTATCTGGGATGTCAGTTGCCTGACACCTCAAGCGACCATACCCGGGAACGAAACGAGCAGTTTCAATGTTCCTCTATTTGGTCTTGCTCCGGATGGGGTTTACCGAGCCGTTTAGTTGCCTAAACGCTGGTGAGCTCTTACCTCACCTTTCCACCCTTACCTGGTACTTTACAGTACCGGGCGGTTTGTTTCTGTGGCACTTGCCTTGGGGTCACCCCCACTGGATGTTATCCAGCATCCTGCTCTATGGAGCTCCGACTTTCCTCAGGCAATTAAGCCTGCGACTATCTGATTTACTTACTACGCTATTATTATACACGTTTTTATTGTTATAATGAAGAGGTAATAGATGTAAGAACGTCAAACTTCATTTAAACTTTTGGTAAATAATTTGTTTACCTGGGAGGAAAAAGGGATTTTTTAGAGAATACTTTACACAAATAAGGCAAGTAGTAATAGTTTATTATTGGCAATATTAAAGTTTCCTTGTTTTACTTTTAGGTAAGTAATAAAATATTTAATAAAGGATGGAAGAGGGGGGTGAAATGGTGACAGCAATTTTTGGTTCGGCAAGTTCAGGCGGAGGTATCTTTTCTAATTCTCTGGTTGTTTTTCTACTTATCTTATTATCCATATTTGTATTTTTAAAATTCTGTTCCTGGGCAAAGAAGTTTCAGCTTTCAGGTTCAGTGAAAAAATGGATATATATACTTACTGGTGTTGGTCTAGTTGTATTTAATTTGCTTTATAGCATGGGAAATAATATGATTCTCCAGAGTGGGGACTGGAGTGGAGCTACTAATGCACTACTAGGTTCACTTATATGGGTATTTATATTTGCCTTTGCTTTAATGGCTGAGAAAAAGCCTCAATAGGACTAGTTAATTCAAAAGGCGGCTGAATAGCCGCCTTTTTTACATAAAAATTTAATCATACTCAGAAAGGAACAGGATTAAATTGAAATATGAATTAATTCACCAGATGATCAGCAGGTACGCCGCTGATAAAGGGATACAAAGCCTGGAAGACGTTATGGTTGCTGAAAGCTCTTTCGATTTATATGTAAACGATAAAATTTTTAATAGTATGTACTGTACACCTTCTCATCTAGATGAATTGGTAATCGGGCATTTATCATTTGCGGGACTTATATCCAAGCCTGAGGATATAACAAGTTTTGAGTACCGGGATAATGATATATATGTAAATATTAATCCTTGTTTACAAGGGTCAGGTAGTCCACAAGTACCATGCGGGGAGATAACATGTTTTGCTGAAGACATAGTTACTTTAATGAAAAACCACCTTAATACTTCTGAGCTCCATAAATTGACCGGGGGAGTTCATATAATGAGTCTTAGTGATGGAAAATCCCTTGTTGTCAGCCGGGAAGACGTAGGTCGTCATAATGCAGTTGATAAATTATATGGTTACTGCCTTAAAAACAATATCGATTGCAGTGATAAGATATTATTAAGCAGTGGACGGGTTACTCATGAGATTATAAGTAAAATAATTAAAATGGGCATAAAAATTGTTGTCTCCAGAGCAGCAGTTACAAGTTTGGCCCGAGAAGTTGCAGTGAAGGCCGGAATATGTGTAATTGGTTTTGCCCGCGGAGAACGATTTAATATATATTCTTTTCCCCAGAAGATACTCGTTAAGAATAGCAGGTGAACGTTATGTCTAAGCAGGTAAAAATAAAAGTCATACTAGAATCAGCAGCAAAAGAGTATTACTTATGGTCTCTGGAGGGCAAAAACTTGTGGGAAACCCTATCAAGTTCCGGTATTGATACAGGAGGTTCCTGTGGGGGAAACGGAACTTGTGGTATGTGTAAGATTAGAGTAAAGGGTGAAGTTAGCCTCTTAAGCGATACTGAACGTGAACTACTATTGCCGGAAGAAATAAAACAGGGTTTTCGTTTGGCCTGCTATTGTACCATTAAAGGTCCCCTTACAGTGTATCCGGACTATAACTATATGGATAATAATAACAGAAACCAGTTAGACCAATGGCTGGAAAACTACCGTCAAGATGGAGAAATTCATAAGCATACTTTTTTTATACCAGGTATAGATAAATATGAACCAGTTCCGATATATCGGCGCATTGCCCAGGCTTTGCCTGATTATAAGTTGGAATTAAGTATAAATAATCTTAATGAATTATCCATGCTTGACCGCGCAGGTAGACCTTCACTGGAGCTTAATGCACTAGTATTTAATAATAAGGTGGTCAAGTATGTGGGGCGTGAAGAGCAACAAGCCTATGGGGTTGCTCTGGATGTGGGCAGTACCAGCCTTTTTGCCGCACTGGTAGACCTGCAAACCGGCCAAACTATAACTGTGGCATCGAAGGCTAATATGCAGAGAATCTATGGAGCTGATGTAATTTCACGGATAAACTATTGTCTGGAAAACCAGGATGGACTTAAAACACTCCACCAGGTATTAATAAATAATGTAAACGGGATAATTGAAGACTTAATGCTGGAGACTGGCATTTCGTCTGAGTATATCTACCGCGTTTGTGTGGTAGGGAACCCGATAATGCTGCACCTGTTTACAGGTTTAAATGTAAATGGCTTTGGTGCAGCGCCTTATACGGGTATTTTCCTAGATGAGCTGCTATATAGAGCAGCAGATCTGGATATTATAGCTAATCAGGACGCCTCTTTGCTAATCCTTCCGCAAATAGGAGGTTTTATCGGTGCAGATACTATTGCCTGCCTATTACCTATTCCCGAGACCGAAGCAGCGAAAAGTTATTTGCTTATCGATATTGGGACTAACGGAGAAATTGTGTTAAATAGTAAGGGCAATATGTGGGCGGCATCGGCAGCTGCCGGACCTGCTTTTGAGGGAGGTAATATTACTAGTGGAATGCGGGCCGAAAAAGGGGCTATTGATAGAATTTTTTTAGATGAACAGGGCAATCTAGGTTACAATATCCTGGGTGATATCCCTGCCAGGGGAATCTGCGGTTCGGCTATTATTGACATTGTCGCGTGCTTGTTTAAAGCTGGATATATTGACGAGAATGGTATCATTACTGATCAAGGATTTGAGCAGCTAAACATCAGAGATAGTAAAAGAGGGCCGGAAATTATAATTGTTGATAGCCAGGATTCTCTGAAAGGAACTCCGGTAGTTTTTAACCAGGAAGACATCCGTCAGGTGCAGCTTGCTAAAGGCGCTATCCGGACAGCTATCGATATTTTGCTGAAAAAGGCAGGTATTGAATATAAAGATCTTAAGTCTATCTATTTAGCAGGTGCTTTTGGTTCTTATCTGAATCCTGAGCATTGTATAAAAATCAGGCTACTTCCCCCTGTTGCTATCGATAAGATTAAGAATACGGGCAATGCAGCAGGTAAGGGAGCTATAATTGCCCTGCTAAGTGAAACCCAGCAAGAAAAAGCCAGGATATTGCAGCAAAAGATAAACTATATCGAACTAGCCAGTGATCCCGACTTTGAAAAAATATTTTTAGATAATCTTAAGCTGGCTTAAGTTTTTAATTTTATTAATTAGACGCGGACTAGCGCAGCCTTTTATTTCCTGCTTTTTTCTGTAAGTGACGTAAGTTTTATTAGAAAGAGGCTTAAGGGTTAAGACCGCTGGCGGCCGGTCTTACGTTATCAATGGGCAATAGTTAAACTAACCTTGCATGCTTTTCATAAAAGAGTAATGTTTTAAACAGTATCTATCGCCTTACCCACTGCGCTCTTCTTAACCCTTAATCCTCTTAGATATGCTATCTGGTACAAAAAATGTTTACACCGGGAAGCCAGGCCGTAACCAGAATAAAATAAAAAATAAAAATCTGCGCTAATCATATTAATCAGCGTAAATCAGCGTCTATTCTTATTTCGCAGTATGTTTATTTAATGTTTAAGTTATTTATAACTAGTCCGGCTAAAAGCGGAGGATATAAATAGGCTAATCTTAGAGGTGTGATAGGATTTTCGCTATTAGATACCTCGACTAGTTCTTCAATTTGGGGAGGATTTAACAAAAATCCTAATTGAAACTGTTTCTTTCTTACCTGATCAGTTATATATTCTTCGGTAGGACTATAAGCTATGTGTTCCTGGTGACGGTGTTCGCTGATACCCAGGATTTTTCTCATGACCAGATCATAAAGAATAGTTGCATCGGGGATATTTAAATCGGCAGATTTGATTGATGGTATTTTCTTATTTGTCTCTTTTAATTCTAAAAAATGAAGTTTGTTGTTAGCATACATACCGAAGACATGCTGGCCATTTGTATCACGTCTGGCTAATTCTTGCATAAAATCGGATAAATCATTCTGGGTGTCAACTATTTCTACTACAAAACTTTCCATTAACTGCTCTAAGAAGGTATTATAATTAAAATCTGCCAGATTACCGACCAACATATGAGCCGGATAGGTAAACATTCCTTCATCATAGAGATTTACCAGATTGGCCATAATATAATTATAATTATCATGTCCCTGTTCTGTCATTTCCCGAAAGTATTCCAGAGCTGATTCATAACGGTGATGACCTTCGGCAATATATATTTTTTTATTACGCATAAAATCTACTGTATGGGCGATAACTGTTTCGTCTTCAATCACCCATAAACGATGAATTACGTTATTTTCGTCAACTAGATTAACATCTGGTGGCCTGGTCTTAACTTGTTCATCAATAGTAGTTTTTAAGTAACGTTCTTGATCTGCAAAAAGCCCCAGAATGGGACTAAAATTACTTCCTGTAGCTCTTAACAAGCTTAATCGATCAGCTTTGATTTTTGATAAGCTTTGTTCGTAAGAAATGATAATACTATTGTCGTGGGGTTCCAGCATCAGTCCGCACAACATTCCGTTGCGCACCACCTGCTGATTATGCACCTGAAATTCTTGCTGGTAGAAATATATTGATGGCCTTTTATCCGGTATTAAAGTTTGGCCTTCTATCCATTTCTTAAGGTACTGGGATGCTCTTGTATAGCAGTTATTACCGGGAGTGTCCTGGGGTAATGCTAGTCCTAATTCCAGTCTAATTATATTTGCCGAGTTTAATGCATAATACTTAGCCTGAGCAGTTTCATCTATTAAGTCATAAGGCAGGGTTACAACCTGCGCTAGGTTATCAAATTTATCCTTGTTATAACGAAGTCCCCGAAACGCGGTTATTATGGCCATAATAAAATTATTCCCCTCCCTGTTAAGCTCCTTTAAAAAGTTTAGTACATGCCAGGCTTTTTTTCAATTTTATAAATGTTAAGGATAATCTTGATTTCTGCATATTGTAGTGTTTAAATGAGATATTGTAAAGAATTAGTACAAGGGGGTTATACTATTGCTAGATTATCATGTGCATGCTGTCGCACATGGTGAGTATGAATATACTTATGAATGGATACTTAGGTTCTTAGAAAATGCCAGGGAAAGAAAAGTTACTGAAATCGGGTTTACCGAACATGATGAGTATCGTGCTCAGGTCAAAGATGATGTTTTGAGTAGTTTGCAGGGCGAATTTTCCGACCTGATAATAAGAACTGGATTAGAAGTAGATTTCATTCCTGGGAGAGAACAGGAGATACATAGAATAATTAGTGAAAAGCAGTACGACTATATAATAGGGTCAGTCCATTTCATCGATCAATGGCCTTTTGATCATCCTGATTTCAAAGATCAGTTTGATGATTATGATGTTGATGAGGTTTACAAAAATTATTTTATGCTGGTCGATAAAGCGGTTAATTCAGGTTTTTTCGATATTGTAGGTCATATAGATCTGGTAAAAATATGGGGGCACAGACCGTCAAAGCATAATGCAATTTATTATGTAAAACCAGTTTTAGCAAGTGTTAAAAAAATGGGAATGGCAATAGAAATTAATAGTGCTGGTTTAAGAAAGCCGGTAAAGGAAATTTATCCAGCTCAGGAAATACTGGAGACCATGTATGCCATGAATATACCCATTACACTAGGATCTGATGCGCACCATCCTACTCAGGTTGGTGAAGGATTAGAAGAGGCCTGTATGCTGGCTAAGAAAATTGGGTACAGAAAATTAGTCCAATTTAGACGGCACATAAAAAAAGCTATATCAGTATAAGCAATCATGGTTTCGGGAATTGTACATTCGACCGGACTGTTTTTATGCATTAATAATATCTGTGAAGGGGAAATAAGATGGGTAGTATTGCCATTTTGGTTATTAGCCTGGGAATTATATTAATTGGCGCTGAAGTTTTCGTAAACGGGGTTGAGTGGCTAGGTAAAAAACTAAACTTATCTGAGGGAGCGGTAGGTAGTGTACTGGCTGCAGTTGGAACCGCATTACCGGAGACGTTAATACCTATTATAGCAATTGTATTTGGCGCTGGGCAGTCAGGGCATGATATTGGAATCGGCGCTATTCTGGGTGCGCCACTTATGTTATCCACCTTGGCTATGTTTATAACCGGGCTGGCAGTTGTTATTTTTAGTCGGCGCAGAATGCATGGCGCCAAAGTGGTAGCCGATTATTCTACCATGTCCAGGGATTTAGGCTTTTTCATTATTATTTATTCTGCCGCTGTTTTAACTGGCTTAATTCCTCCCCAGTTAAGGGTATGGCAATTAATAGTCGCTGGGATTATGGTATTGGCTTACTGCTTTTATATTTTTGTTATGCTTAGCCAGGAAAGAGATATAGAAGCAGATCACGAGATGCCGGTTTGTTATTTTGACAGAAAAAATGCGGCACTTAGCCGGATTATTATCCAGGTGCTTGTTGCTCTGGGGTTGATTATCCTGGGGGCTAATCTTTTCGTTAATTCAGTGCAGAATGTTGCTACTATATATCAGGTACCTGCTTTTGTTCTGGCTCTCATTATTACGCCTATTGCGACTGAGCTGCCGGAGAAATTTAACAGTGTTATATGGGTTTCACGCGAAAAGGATACTCTGGCTCTGGGAAATATAACAGGTGCTATGGTATTTCAGAGTTCCTTAATTCCCGCCCTGGGAATATTTCTTACCAGTTGGCAGCTTAACCGAGGGGCTTTAGTTTCAGCAATGTTCGCTATAATTTCAGCTAGTGTTATCTATATAGAATTAAGGACTAAAAAACATATTAGTGCCCCGATTTTAATGGTTGGGGGAATATTTTATGTACTTTTTATAATTGCAGTAGTACAAGGAATAATTAGATAAGAGAGGCTTAATAAAATGAGTGTGGAAAAAAGACTTAACGAATTAGGACTAGTAATCCCTGAAACCAATAAGCCGGTTGCTGCTTATGTGCCGGGTATAAAAGCGGGAGAATTTATCTATGTATCAGGGCAGCTACCCATAAAAGAAGGAAAAGTTTTATACCAGGGTAAGCTGGGTAGAGATTTAAGTACTGAAGAAGGTCAAGCTGCAGCCCAGTTGGCTGCTATTAATTGTCTAGCTGTAATTAAAAGCTGCATTGGTGATTGGGAAAATTTACTGCAAATTGTGAAGATAAATGGTTACATACAGAGTGAAAATAATTTTTACGATCAGGCGCTAGTTCTAAATGGAGCCTCTAATTTATTAGAAAAGATTTTTGATGAAAAAGGTAAACACGCACGTGCCGCTGTGGGAGTAAACAGTCTCCCCTTAAACTCAGCTTGTGAAGTGGAAATGATAGCCATGGTTAAATAGCAACGCAGTGCGGATTATTAATTTTGATGATTAATATGACCTGCTTGACGCGCTATTAGTTTATTGTTAATTTTAGTAATAGAATTAATGATGAGCTAAGGAGGTTCAATTATGTCTGATAATGCTAATCCTTATGATAAGGCTCATGAATTAGTACGGGCTTTAACTGTAAGTCCTATTTACCGTGATTATCTAGCCGCTAAAAACGAATTGGAGAAAAACCCCGAATATAAAGAAAAAGTTGTTAGTTTGCGTACACGGCAGGTAGAAGTAAATAATACGAAGATTATGGGCGGAGAAGTTTCCAGCGCTGCTATTAATGAAATAACTCTCGAATTCGCTAAGTTGCAACAAATCGAAGAAATAGCCCGTTTCCTAAATACTGAAAGCCATTTTATTCAACTGCTTAACGATATACAAGAAATTATACGCAAAGCCCTAGAAAAAGATCTGGGAGTATAGTGTAACATTACGCAATATAATGCCGATGCTTGGTTTAGTTTTTTGAAACTATCCAGGAAATGGGCATTGTTTTTGTGCCCATCTTTATCTAACTACAAAAGATCCGCATCCACTATTATATAATTATGGGAAAGATAAAGCTAAATACCAGATGATAATAAATAAAATATGTCGAAAGATGTTTACAAAACTACTAAAAAATATAACAATAAAGCTTAGAAAACATCTAAGCTTTTGCTTTATGTTATAAGTAAAATTTATTAGCAATCAAAAAATATCTGCTTGCTATGTGCCGGTAATGAAGTGTTGCTATAAATTATTTCAACCTGAAACCAATTATTAATTTGTGTAAAACCGAATAATTTTGCTTAAAAAGTGCGGTGGCATGTCTTGGAACCTCGAATAGTTTCTGCAGGTTTGACAGGCTTGGCTAGAGGGCAGGTTATTTGAACTAATAAATATTTTTATAACACATATTTTTAAATGCTATAGCTTAATGATTTTTGTTCTTAGTAGGGAAAGGGGAATTAATAAATGCATTGTAGTAGTTATAATCATGACAAAAATCTTGGTAGCTCATCTGTTCAGGATAACGTCGATTTTAGTTTGCTAAGTGAAGTTATTCAATGCTACCAGGGTAAAAAGGGTAGTTTAATAACTGTTTTACAAAAGGCACAGGAGATATATGGTTATTTACCTTTGTCGGTATTGAAGTATATAGCCAAGGAATTGAAGGTTAAACCAGCCGTAGTATATGGAGTTGCTACGTTTTATACTCAGTTCAGGCTTACCCCGGTAGGCAAATACCTTATCTTACTTTGCCAGGGTACAGCCTGCCATGTAAATGGTGCAGACACAATTAAGACCGCGCTATATGAAGAGTTAAAAATTAAGGAAGGCCAGACTACAGAGGATGGTCTTTTTACACTTGATACGGCAGCCTGTCTAGGGTGTTGCAGCCTGGCGCCGGTGATGATGATAAATGGACAGGCATATGGGCCCCTTACTCCCGAAAAAGCGATCAATATTATCAGGGGAATTTATGCAGCCGAAAAAGAGAGCACCGGGGAGGGTGAAAATTAATGAAAGTATCAGTAGGTTTAGGAAGCTGTGGTATAGCTGCCGGGGCCTTAGAAGTCTGGGATGCAGTACAAAAAGTAGTTAATAAGGATGGAGCTAATATAGAAATAGCTGTAACTGGGTGTATAGGTATGTGTCACCTAGAACCATTGTTAGATGTTATTGAAAATGATGGACATGTTTTCACCTACGGACAGGTTACTGGTGAAAAAGTTACCGAGATTCTTAGCTCCCACCTTGCAGGTCAGGGACCTATACGTGAGTATATAGTTTCGAGTAGTGAAATGAGTAATGATTTTCTTAAACAACAGGTGCGTGTTGCTCTTAGAAATTGCGGACGGATAAATCCTGAATCCTTGGATGATTATCAGGCACAAGGTGGGTATAAAGCACTGGAGAAAGCTATGAAAGAGATGACCCCGGAAGAAGTTATTAGTGAACTAAAAGGTTCAGGTCTGCGCGGTCGTGGTGGAGCTGGATTTCCCACCTGGTTCAAGTGGAATGCTACCCGGGAGGCGCCAAGTAATGAAAAATATATAGTCTGTAATGCTGATGAAGGTGACCCAGGAGCTTTTATGGATAGAAGTGTTTTGGAAAGTGACCCGCATTCGGTTTTAGAGGGTATGGCCATAGCCGGATATGTTATAGGCTCTAATACCGGGGTAATTTACTGCCGTGCCGAATATCCGCTAGCCATAAAACGGCTGGAGATTGCTATAAAGCAAGCCAAGGAAAAAGGGTTACTAGGTAATAATATTTTAGAGAGCGATTTTTGTTTTGATATATATATAAAACAGGGGGCCGGAGCCTTTGTCTGTGGAGAAGAGACTGCTTTAATTGCATCACTAGAAGGCGAGAGAGGAATGCCGCGCTTAAAGCCGCCTTTTCCTGCTCAAAAAGGCTATTGGAACCACCCTACTAATATAAATAATGTTGAAACCCTGGCCAATATACCCTGGATAATTAGTAATGGGGGACAGGCCTTTGCAGCAATGGGAACCGAAGAGAGTAAGGGCACAAAAGTTTTTGCTCTGGCGGGAAAAATAAAGCATGGTGGATTAGTTGAAGTTCCAATGGGAAAAACTTTGCGCGAAGTTATTTTTAGCATTGGCGGCGGCATTAAAAATGATCGTAAGTTTAAAGCAGTACAGATGGGAGGTCCATCTGGTGGATGCATACCGGAAGAATTACTGGATATACCAATAGAATATCAATCGATTAAGGATACCGGGGCTATTATGGGTTCTGGAGGTATGATTGTAGTTGATGATACTACTTGTATGGTTGATATGGCTAGATTTTTCCTGGATTTTACCCAGAAAGAATCTTGTGGTAAGTGTGTGCAATGCCGGATTGGAACTAAGCGGATGCTGGAAATACTAGAAAGAATCTGTCAAGGTGACGGACGAGAAGGAGATATAGAGTTACTCGAAGAGCTGGCTGTAGAAATAAAAGAAGGCTCATTATGCGGCCTGGGACAGAGTGCTCCTAATCCTGTTTTGACTACCATTCGCTACTTCCGTAGTGAGTATGAAGCTCATATAAAAGATAAAAAGTGTCCGGCTTTACAGTGTAAAAATCTTATTACCTATAATATAGATGCGGAAAAATGTAAGGGATGCGGGTTATGTGCTAAAAAATGTCCGGTGCAATGTATTGCGGGTGAACGTAGAGAGCCACATGTTATTGATCAGGATAAATGTATAAAATGTGGTACCTGCTATGAGGCTTGTCCGACAAAATTTGCAGCAGTTAAAGTAGATTAACAGGGAGAGGTGAATCAGGTAATGCTTACTTTAAATATAAATGGTATAGAGGTAAAAGGTGTTAATGGTCAGACAATTTTAGAAATAGCCCGGGAAAATGGTATTGATATACCTACACTTTGTCATGATGAGCGAGTAAAACCTTATGGTTCTTGTGGGCTATGTGTTGTTCAGATTGAAGGAAGCGACAAATTAATACGTTCCTGTGCTACAGAGGCCCGGGATGGTATGGTAATTCATACAGACAACTCACGGATAAGAAAATCTCGTAAAATGACTCTGGAGCTTCTCCTCTCTGATCATACTGGTGATTGTCGTCCTCCCTGTATGAAAGCTTGTCCTGCAGGTACCGATTGCCAGGGATACGTAGGCTTAATTGCTAATGGAAAATATCGTGAAGCAGTAGAATTAATAAAGGAAAAATTGCCTTTACCAGCTAGTATCGGGCTGGTATGTCCCCACCCCTGCGAAGAAGCTTGCCGCAGGCAGCATGTTGAGGAGCCGGTATCTATTGCTGCACTAAAGGCTTTTGTCGGGTATCAAGATTTAAATAGTGGAGAGCCGTACATGCCAGTTTTAAAACCATCTTCCGGCAAATCAGCGGCTATCGTTGGGGCTGGGCCAGCTGGCTTATCAGCTGCATATTATCTGGCTAAAGAGGGACATAAAGTAACAATTTATGAGGCTATGCCGGAACCAGGTGGCATGTTAAGATACGGGATTCCACAGTACCGCTTGCCCAAAGAATTATTAGACCAGGAAATTAATCTTATCCGCCACATGGGAGTAAATATTACTACTAATATTCGCATAAATGAAGATATTACGGTGGAGTATCTTGCGAAAAACTATGATGCAGTTTTCCTGGGTATTGGAGCCTGGCAATCTTCCCAGATGCGCTGTAAAGGTGAAGACAGTCCAGGAGTTATAGGAGGAATAGACTTTTTACGCCAGGTTGCTATGCATAAACCAGTAGATATTGGTAATAGAGTTGCTGTTGTTGGTGGTGGTAATACCGCTATGGATGCAGCCCGCACTGCAGTAAGGCTAGGAGTTAGAGAAGTCACAGTTATGTATCGCCGTACCCGGGCAGAAATGCCAGC
>JAQWBP010000054.1 GCA_028706315.1 Syntrophomonadaceae bacterium | reverse complement strand
CCTGCGGGTACATTCAAACTAAAGCCTATAATTTTTTGCAGTGGAACCATATTTAAGTTATAATTTTTTTAGTTGATCTCCCTGGTATAACTGAAGGTCTGAGCAACTTTCATTATGCACCAAGGGGGTTTTTCTTTGCTGTCCGGCATATGTCTTATTACCTATTCTGTGCTATTTTGGGGGTCAAGGCGGCTGGTCCGGGCGGTGATTTTTAGAAAAGTTTGGCTGGTGAAATAATGATTGTTTTTCAGGCTCGGGAAATGAATAAGGCTTTTGGGGATAAAGAGATACTTAAATCAGTCAATCTCGTTCTACAGGAAAAGGAAAGGGTAGGTCTGGTAGGAGTTAATGGCTCAGGCAAAACTACCCTTTTGAGATGTTTGACTGGAGAGTTGCCTCCTGATGGGGGCATAGTTTCAATGGCTAACTTATCATCACTTGGTTATTTGGCACAGCTTCCTGACCAAGCTGAAAATATGACTGCTTGGGATGCAGTTATGGGGAGTTTTTCCACCCTACTTGAAATAAGGAAGCAAATAAGAGAACTCGAACACCAGATTAGTTTGGGCGGAGATAACCTGGATAAGCTGATGAACAGATATGCCCAGTTAACGGAGAAGTATGAACTCGACAATGGCTATGCCTGCGAAAACATGGCCCGCAGGATTATTTATGGACTAGGCTTTACAGATGAACAGGTAAAACAGCCGATTAACAAATTCAGTGGTGGTCAGCGGACCCGTTTAAACTTGGGAAGACTTTTAGCTCTAGCACCAGATATTTTGTTGCTGGATGAACCTACTAATCATCTGGATATGGCCTCGGTAGAGTGGCTGGAGAATTATATTAGTACTTATTCGGGGGCAGTACTAGTAGTTTCCCATGATCGTATGTTTCTCAATAAGGTAGCCACTAGGATTGTTGAACTTAACAACGGGGAACTTTATTCTTATTCTGGCAATTATTCTGATTATATAGCTAAAAAGGCTTTGCAGGAAGAATCCTGGCAGCGCGCTTATGATAAACAGCAGGAATATATTAAAAATACGGAAGATTATATACGTAGATTCAAAGCGGGGATAAAGTCAAAACAGGCCCGGGGAAGACAATCCCAGCTTGATCGTCTCGATAGAATTGATAAACCGGAAGAAGAACTTGATATCGGCAGTTGGGACATACCTGTGAAGAGTGAGAGCGCCCAAGATGTACTGGTAGTAAAAAATGTTTCTAAATCCTTCGGTAGTCTGAGTTTACTTAACCGGGCTAATTTATCAATTAGAAAAGGTGAAAAGGTTGCCCTGATCGGATCAAATGGCAGTGGCAAAAGTACCCTTTTGAAAATAATTACTGGCAAGATTAAAGCTGATGAAGGCGAAATCCGTACGGGCAGCCGGGTAATAACAGCTTATTTTTCTCAGGAACATGAAGACATGGATGAGGGCAACACAGTTCTGGATGAAATAGTATATAAGTTTGATATAAGCGTAGAAAAAGCCCGCAGTCTCCTGGGTAGGATGTTATTTCGGGGTGACGATGTTTATAAAATTGTGGCCGGATTAAGTGGTGGCGAAAAAGGACGTTTATCCTTATTAAAGCTTTTCTTAACTGGAGCTAATTTTTTGATTCTCGATGAACCTACTAATCATTTAGACATAAAGAGCCGTGAAATGGTAGAAGAAATGCTGGCGGATTTCCCTGGTACAGTGCTGGTGGTCTCCCATGACCGTTATTTTATTGACCGGGTGGCCAGCCGGGTAGTTGCTATAGAAGACCAGCAGTTGGAGTATTACTGGGGTAATTTTAGTTATTATCATGAAAAAGTTGAGCAGAAACGCAACGAAACAACCAGGGAAGAAAATGCTGCCGATCTGAAAAATAAAAGTGAACAACAGCAATTCCGTTTGGCTCAGAAAGCGCAGCAAAGACAGCAGAAAAAACTAGATCGACAACTGCAGGATATAGAAACTAAAATCAGTAAAATGGAAACCAGAAAACAGGAACTCGAAGGTATTCTGGCTATTCCTGAAACATACAATGACGATCAGCTGGCCCGACAGTATACTGAGGAATATGAACAGCTCAAGGTGGAACTGGATGATTTTTATACTGAGTGGGCGATAGTTGGACAACAGATAGAAGAACATGGGGTATAAGATGAATAACAATGATAGGCCAAAAGTAATAGTAGTAGGGTTAAATACCGGCAAGGATCGGGGCACTTTGCAATCTTTTATAGATGAACTTCACAGTTTAATCGAAGCGGCTGGGGGGCAGGCTGTTGCTACTCTGGTGCAATCGCTGAATAAAGCCCATACTGCTACTTATATTGGCAAAGGTAAACTAGAGGAGTTAAAACATCTGGTGGAAGAACTTGAACCAGATTTACTTGTTTTTGATGGAGAATTATCTCCATTGCAGTTACGTAATTTAGAAAAAGAAATCTCAGTACGAATAATTGACCGTACTATGTTAATCTTAGAGATATTTCGCCAGCGGGCCAGGTCACGTGAAGGTATGCTACAGGTTGAGCTGGCTAATTTACAGTATCAGTTGCCCCGTTTAACTGGTACTGGGAGGGAATTGAGCCGCCTGGGTGGGGGAATAGGAACTAGAGGGGCTGGGGAGCAAAAGCTAGAATTGGATCGGCGTCATATTAGAAAACGTATTCAGGAAATCAAGCGTCAGATGCAGAAGGTGGAGAAGACCCGGCAACTGCACAGGAAACAGCGCGAAAGGGCAGGGCTAAAAACTGTTTCCCTGGTAGGATATACAAACGCAGGAAAATCTGCATTGTTTAATGCCATGTGCCGAGCTGCCCATACGAGTAGAACCAAACAGGTTAAAGCCAACAGCCGGCTTTTCCAAACTCTGGACACAACAACCAGGAAGATTACATTACCGTCTGGATTAAATATTTTAATCACTGATACAGTAGGCTTTATCCAGGACCTACCCCATTCTCTAGTAGCCGCTTTTCGGTCAACACTGGAGGAGGCAGTTCAGGCTGATCTAGTACTCCATGTCGTTGATATGTCAGACTTGGCTTACCTGGAAAAGATCGCAGTAGTTGAAGACGTCCTAGGCGAGCTGGGGGCCGAAAAAGAGCAGATTTTTACCGTATTTAATAAAATTGATCTTTTAGAAGGTAATTTTAGTGTATCTAATGGTATAAATTATGTATCTGCCCGTACAGATGTAGGTATACCTTCCTTAATGGATACTATTGCAGCACAATTTGCAGAATAACTCAACTAAGGCTTTATGAATCATGGTTGAGTTATTTTTAAATTTACTGGACAGATAGACTCACTGAAGTTTAAAATTAATTGATTTTTAAGTTTAAAATATGGGGCAAAATCTTATGCTGGAAAGAGGCATCACAAATTGGGCTGGATTAAAATGTATTATGGTAAAATTCTAGCTGGATTATTAATATTTGGTCTAACATTTGGGACTGGTACATTAGTGGGAAACTTCTTCTATGGTAATAACCAGTCGATAGAGCAAAAGTTGGAGAAAAGTCAACCTGTTAATATATTATTCATGGGTATCGATGCCAGGGCGAAAGAAGTTAATTCTCGCAGTGATACTATGATTTTGGCCAGTATTAATAAAAAGACTAAACAGGTAGCTTTAGTATGGATTCCGCGAGATACCAGGGTTAAAGTTAAAGGGCATTACGCTAAAATTAACAGTGTTAATTATGTAATGGGTCCTGAAGAAGCATGTAAGGTAGTTGGCGATTTATTCGATACCAAGGTAAAATATTACGCGGTAACAAATTTTACCGGATTTGCGAAGATAATAGATATCCTGGGTGGGGTAGATATTGATGTAGAAATGAATATGTACCACCCTGACCCGAATTCTTCATTAAATATAAACTTGACTAAGGGTCTGCACCATTTAAATGGACAAGATGCTTTACGGTATGTGCGCTTTCGGGGTGGGCCAACGGCTGATATAGGCAGGACCGGACGGCAGCAAACTTTTATTAAGGCGCTAGGTAAAGAGATGATGCAAGGGGAAAATATTTTTAAATTACCCCAGCTAATACCAGAAATATCAGATAATATTCATACTAACATACCTTTAAAGGATATCCTCTATATGGCAGAGGTTGGACGGGATTTTGATACGGATAATATAGTAACGCAAACCCTACCGGGATTTCCTTTTACTGACCCGCAAACTGGTGCGAGTTACTGGGAAGTTGACCAAGAAATATCGCATGGCATTATAGATAAATTATTTGCTGGGGAAACATTTGAAGTAGCTAAAGATCCTCCCAGATGGGCTAAACCTGTATATACTAAGCCGGAATCACAGGAAGAAGAGACTGAACAGGTTGAGCCAACTGAGGAAACTGGTACAGAACAGGATGGTAGTGAGACAGATACGCCAGAAAACGGTAAAGTTACTCCCGGGGATCAGGGTACTTTAGATGATACGGATGAAGTCCCCGACCTGTTACCAGATGGAGACAGCGGTAAAATAGAGAATGGAAATGAAATAGGGAATGGTAATGGGGAAGGCGAATCTAGTACGAGTAACACGGGTGAAAATTCTATTCAGCCCTAGGGTAAATAAAGGAGCACTTTGCGGTGCTCCTTTTACTTATATAGAGTTCTGGGAATTTTAACTTCAGCATAATTATTTAAGTAGCAGTTATTTGTTAGGGCGTGATTTTTTGCTACCAACCAGAACTAGTTGGACTGTAATTTTGCTAATCATTTTACTCCTATTAAGTGTTAAAATAGAAACTTCTTTTGGTAATTCGATACGCAGTAGGGTAAACCAGGGGAAAGTAGTCAATATTTTAATACTAGGGATAGATGCGCGTCCTGGAGAGGTAAAGGCGCGTAGTGATACTATCATGCTGGCTAGCATTAATAAAAAACTGGGTAGTGCTGTCTTAATCTCCATACCCCGTGATACTAAAGTTAAGGTAAAAGGGAAAAATACTAAAATAAATATGATTACTCAAACCGAAGAGCCGGAAACCTGTTGTGCCGAAGTAGCTAAATTATTGGCAACTGAAGTTGATTATTATGTACTAGCTAATTTCACTGGCTTTGAAAACATTATCGATATAATCGGGGGAGTTTATCTTGATGTGGACATAGAATTATCAAGCAGCGCCTCCGGTGTTTATATTAAGCGAGGATACCAGCAGCTAAATGGTAAACAGGCTCTGCTGTATGCACGCTATCGCGGACTCCCCGATGCTGATATTGGCAGAATCGGGCGTCAGCAGAAGTTGATGCAGGCTTTAGCAGAACAACTTATGGATAAAGAAAATCTAAGCAGGATACCCCAGCTTATACCAGAGCTATGTGAAAATGTTTCTACGAACCTTTCCATAAGCGATATGATTTTTCTGGCCAGCCTGAGCCCCACGATAAATAGAGAGAATGTTATAACCCAAACTTTACCTGGATATCATTATGTTGATCCTTATAGTGGTGCCAGCTACTGGCTAGTTGACCGACAAATAGCCGGTAGCATGATTGAATCCCTGTTTGATGGGCACCGTTTTGAAGTTGAACTTGAGGAACCGCCCTGGGCAGATTGGTGATCAATTACATTAGTTAACCATTAATATAACTAGATACTATTTCTCCAAAGTAAAGTGTATGGTAGTCATGGTCAGCATAAAATTTTTCTTTAATCTCTTCTCCAAGCATTTCCGGATCTAGTTGTTGTTTATAAACAATTTTACATTCATATATCAATTTGCATTCTCCAATAACCGGACTTTCGATTTTTTGCCCTTCTTGTGCCGTAAGGTGAATGTGCTGAAACTTATCGATATCTCTTCCTGACTTTTTCCCTGCCTCACCCAGGGCGGTTTTTAGATCTGCATCCAGGGGGAGACTTACGGAGAAGTCAGTGGCTTTTTCCATAAGCTCATACGTATAACGGGAAGTTCTCACAGCCACTATTAGCAATGGCTTTTTCCAAATATAACCTATTGACCCCCATCCAATTGTCATAGTATTAATCTGGGCACCTGCTTTAACTGATAAAAAAGCACCGCGGGGTAACTGGGTTAACATTTCCCGTGCATATTCGTTATATTCAAGATTTGTATACAAGGCTCTAACTCCTTTCTAAATTTAAAAACGTAAGCCATAAGGTTATACATTCACAATATTCATTTAAGGTATGGATGTTAACTTATTTGGTTATTTATCACTTAAATTATTGACCATACCTGCCGAAATAACCATTTCAATGCCTTTTTCGACACTGATATCAAGAATTTTGACATGATCTCTAGACATTATGATAAACCATCCGGAAGTCGGGTTAGGTGTAGTAGGAATAAAAATAGAATAGGTGTCTTCGTCAATATAGGGAAAACAATCATTAGTTATAAAACCCAGGGAATAAATACCCTTACGTGGGAATTCAACCAGAGCAACTTGCCGGAAAGATGTTTTGTTTGAGGAAAAAAATGAATTAGTGATGCGTTTAAAGGTAGCATACATTTTCCCCAGCAGGGGTATTTTAACAAATATTTGTTCCGACCAGGCTATTAGTTTGTGGCCAATAATATTAGTAGCCATTAGACCAACCAGAATGATAATAGTTATAGTAATTAAAAATCCCAGACCCGGAATGGCTTTACCGAGGATAAGGATGAGTAAGGGATCAAGCAGGCCATCCATAAAAGTGACCAGCCAGTATATTAAGTATAAAGACAAAATGAGTGGCAATAGGGTTGCCAAACCCGCCAGGAATAGTGAAACTAATCTTTTCAATACTTTACCTCCGTTTGGGCATAATTACCCATAAAAATGGCAGCAATAATATACTGCTGGCAATTGTTAAGATTATTAACAAATATACACAAGTATATAACAAACCGCAGACATCTTCCATGGCTAGCCTACTAATAATACATAGCATTTTTTAGTGAAAAGACTTAATGCAACAGAGTTAAAATTTATAGTTGGGTGACAAATAGGGTGGTTTTTTATTGGGGACAAGCTAAAAGAAGATGTTCTTCCTATTATATATAATATTTTACAAAACAACCGATTATCCTTGTATACTTAAGCAATCAAGCTAAAACGGTATTGTTACCATAAAAGATAGCGTTTATAATAAACCTTGTTACAACTATCACAAAATAATACCACAAAGTTCTTATCGAATTATAAGCTTTAATGTGGTATCTTGTGTTACGTATAGCAAATTAATGTTTTAGTTACTTATCAAAATTATTTGCCTCAAATAATAATAACTTCTTAGCTATTGCACCACGATTGATAAATATAAAGACCTTTTAAAGAAGGGGGTATTGGGATGCTGTCCGATTATTCTAGTATTGGAATTTTTCTTTTACTAACTATTTCTTTTCCGGTTATTGCACTAGTTATGGCCTGGATGGTAAGACCTAAACCGAAGCAAACCGAGGAAAAACTGACTACCTATGAATGTGGTGTGGATACCAAAGGAAAAACTTGGATAAGGTTCCGGGTTAACTATTTTCTTTATGCTCTGGTGTTCCTGGCATTTGACGTAGAAACGATTTTCTTATTCCCATGGGCCGTCAAGTTTAATAGCTTGGGCTTATTTGCTTTTATTGAAATGGTGATTTTTATTGCCATTCTGGTTATAGGTCTGTGGTATGCATGGAGGGAGGGAGCATTAGAATGGCACTAAAAGACAGGCAGCAACAAGACGATGTAGAGTTACTGAGTAAACATAACATACTGGTAACTACTGTTGAGAAGTTATGGAACTGGGGAAGGGCCCACTCATTCTGGCCTTTGAACTATGGATGCAATTGCTGTCCTATAGAGGTAATGGCTGCTGGTGCGGCCAGATTTGATATGGCCCGTTACGGCTATGAAGTTGTTCGCGCTGTACCTCGCCAGGCAGACCTTTTAACTATAGCCGGACCTGTAACTATCAAAATGAAACCAGTTCTTCAAAGGGTCTGGGAGCAGATGCCAGAACCGAAGTGGGTAATAGCCATGGGGAACTGTGCTATAAGTGGAGGACCTTTTAAAGATGGCTACAGTGTTTTACCGGGAGCCGATTCATTTCTGAAAGTTGATGTTTATGTACCAGGATGCCCGGTACGCCCCGAAGCCCTTTTTCATGGCATGCTAGAACTAAAAAAGAAAGTTGAACGAGGAGATTATTAGAGAGCCTTAGTCCTTTTCAGTAAGGGACGCGAGGTATAACTAAATATAAAGGGGGTTAAAACCGGTGACAGAACCAGACCTGAAAAAAATGCAGACGGAATTACAGCAAAAAATGGGTACGAGACTGGAAATAACAGCAGACCGGTTTTTTACATTTTTAAATATTCACCCTGCGGATTTATTAGTATTAATGAAGGAACTTCGGGATAATTATGGATTTAATTATCTGGCTAATATAACTTCAGTTGATTATGGGGAAAAATTCGCTGTGGTATATCATCTTTATTCTATTCCAGAAAATCATAAGATTGCGGTAAAAGCGTATATTGACCGCAGTTTAGCGGAAATAGATTCAGTTTTTTTTGTCTGGCCGACTGCTGATTGGCAGGAAAGAGAAGTTTATGACCTTATGGGTATTAAGTTTAAGGGGCATCCCAACCTGATAAGGGTCTTATTACCTGATGATTTTGAAGGACATCCCCTGCGTAAAGATTTTGATATGAAGGGGGTTAAGAAATGCTAGAAACTGATAAATATGCAGTTAATATAGGTCCACAGCACCCTAGTACTCATGGCGGTTTGCATGTGGAAGCGATTATGGATGGCGAAATTGTCAGCGATCTCATAGTGCATCTAGGTTATGTGCATCGCAGTGTCGAAAAAATCGCCGAAAGTAAAACGTACCAGCAGTATGTGCCCTATACAGCCCGGCTCGACTATCTGGCCAGTAACCTTCCAGTACTAGGTTATTGTCAGGCAGTGGAAAAAATGATTGGGGTAGAAGTGCCGGAGAGGGCCCAGTATATAAGGATTATTATGGCGGAACTTTCCAGGATTGCCTCACACCAAATAGCTATATCAGCTACGGGTATAGATCTTGGTGCTACTACTGGCCTTATGTATGGTATGCGTGACCGTGAGCGTATAATGAATATTTTTGAAATGACTGGCGGGCAAAGGTTATTATCAGCTTTTATCAGAATTGGCGGTGTGGCTGACGATATACCGGATGAATTTATTCCGGCTGTAACGAGTTTAATCAATGATATTCCCGGGATGATTGAAGAGTATAATGGCCTGCTGACGGGAAACGAAATCTGGGCAGCTCGTATGAAAGAAGTTGGGGTTTTATCTCCTGAAGATGCGATTAATTACGGTGTAAGTGGGCCTAATTTAAGGGCTACGGGTTTAAAATACGATATTCGTAAAGCCGAACCGTATGGCATATACGACCGTTTTGATTTTGACATTCCGACTGGTACCCGGGGAGACTCACTGGACCGCTGGAATGTAAGGATAGAAGAAATAAGACAAAGCGGGCGGATTATCGAACAGGCATTACATGATATGCCTGCCGGAGAAATAAAGGCGAAACTTCCGCGGTTAATTAAGCCGGAAGAAGGTGTGGAAGTATACCACCGCATTGAATCATCTAAAGGCGAGTTGGGATTCTTTATTGTTAGTGACGGAAGTGAAAAACCTTACCGTTTACATGTAAGGGCACCTTCTTTTGTTAATTTGATGGTCCTTCCCCTAATTTCACGGGGCGAAACTTTACAGGACGTCATCACCAATATTGCGACTCTAGATCCTATTTTAGGTGAGTCAGATCGGTAATTTACCATTGGGTTCTACTGCGGAATCCCCTAAACTGCCTGTTTGAATGCA
>JAQWBP010000021.1:15024-38798 GCA_028706315.1 Syntrophomonadaceae bacterium | reverse complement strand
GCCCTTAACAATACACAGGTCAATATCGCTTTTCTCACCAGCAGTTTTTTGCTTGCACCCTATCATGATTTTATTATATACACGATTCTGTGTCCGTCAAAATTAGAATGAGTCAAACAGCTCTATCTGCTCATGTTCTCCTAGTCTCTTTAAAGACTCTGGAGCATTATCCTGGAAAAAGGCATAATGAATATCTTTTTCACTGGACATAATGTACTTATCTCCACTGACTGTCGGACGCAACCGGCAGCTGTACACTACCGGGAAATATTCACGCACAAATTTTCCTTCCGCCAGTGCAGTCAGGGCAATAATCTGAAATCCGAGCTGCTCAGCTATGAAGAAAACCGGTTCCAGCACATGATCACTTGATGCCCTGCCAAAGGGATTATCCATTATTACGGTACGATTTTTGGGAAGGGCCTGATTTATATTCTGCCTTTTTTCTGCCATGTAATTGAGAATTCCCAGGAATAGGGCCATATTCTTGCTCCACTTTTCTCCGCCCGACCACTGGTTGGATTTCTCCCAGCTGTTAAAATGGCTGCTTACTTTTCCTTCTACATTAACTTTGCGGCATTTGACTTTAATGCTATTTTTCATAACGCTATGTAGTAATTGCGGGGCCTGCAGCCATTTTTCTATATCTTTTCTTATCATTATATAGTCTTCTTCACCATTTTCGCTTTTGTATTTGTTGCTTTCCAGTTCCTCGGTCATATAGTTTACCAACTTGCGGAGCTCTTCTTTACCTTCTTTTTCATCCCAATCAGGAATGTCAAAGTTAAATATTTCTTTCCACCCGTCATCTATCCTAACCCTGGTCTTTTTAGGAATCATACGTAGTTCCCGGGCTAGAGTCAAGAGATATGTATGCAGGTGGTTTATAAATTGCTGTAGTTCCCGGTCAAGTTCTCGTATATCATCTTCCGTAATGCGTACCATCCGTTGAATCCGCTCACTCATCTTTGCCTGCCAGTCTTTTACATCATCGTAATTGTTTTTGTATTGCAAGCCATCGATAATCATCCTTCTCAGCTTTACATCGGTCACACCCTGCTGGCAGAAAGAATCAATTCTGTGCTTTTCATTTTCTACCTCAGCGCTCTTTTCATCCACCCGGGTCTTTAACTCGGCCAAACCTGTAATATACTCTTTTACCATTACCCTGCGCGTGTAGGGAAAATCCTGCTTTATACTTTCAGGCAGTTCTGCTGGAACATTAATATCTTCCAGTAAAAAGTCGTAGCGCCCATTTTCTTTTTCCATTTCAATAATTACTGCACGAATGTCTTCTTCCTCTGCCTGCAGCTGATGGGCTCTTTCTTTCAGGTATTTTCCCTGGTCCGATAGAGTATCCTTATTTTTTCCCAAATTTATTGCTACTGCCGGTAATGGTTCGGAAAACTGCATCAAATGCTCATACTTTTTGTAATAATCCTTTTCTCTGATATTATATTCACTTTGCTTATTATCGTATTCTTTTTCTTTCTTACGGTTAACAGCATCAATATGTACCAGCTTCTTTTTTAAATCACCTGTTTCTATGATTAATCGTTTTATTTCTTCCGCTCCGTTTAAAGGAAAATGCAGGTCTTCATCAATTTCGTATAATAACTGCCCGCGTTTACGCTCTAAGTTTTTTTCATGCGTTTCTTTGTCTTTACGGTTATTACGTAATCTATTCTCGATTTGCTCCCGCCCCTGCTGCTTTTTCAGCAGGATATCCATCAGAGTTTCGCGCTCTAGTTCCAGCGTTTTCCTGGTTTTGAATGTACAAATCGCTTCTACATTCTGCACTTCTTTATATAAGGAGTCATTCCTCAGGTGTTTTATGATTCCTTCTATAGTCTGCTCCTGTATTAATACGCTGCTTTTTTGTTCCTCCGCATTGTCCCGCCGCTTTTTTATATTGGTAATATTACTTTCCAGTCCCTGTATTTTTTCCTCTAACTCAATCAGCTCAGCCTCTGCATGATTTTTTTCTTTTTCTTTTTGCAGGTAAGTATTGGCCTGCTGTATTCTATTGGTCAAAAAATCCCGTTCTGACGTACGTTCATTAATATTTTTCTGCAGTTGCTGTAATTCGACGGCAAGCTGTTCCCTTCTGGTTCCGATATCGTTGATATCTTTTTCCTGCTTGAACAGGCTTTCTTCTGCCTTTTTTTTATCTGCCAGTATCTGTTGATAATGCTCATAGGGGTATTTATTAAAAAAAGCCCATATATCCTCCAATAATCGCTCTGCTTTATCGAGTTCCTTTTCACTGGCTTTACGCTCTGCACTGGCACTGGATGCTGCCTCAGCAATATCCTGCTGCCATGTGCCAAAGGTTTCCTGAAACAGATTCGAACTCCATGCAGAAGGGAAAATTTGCCTTTTTATCTCGTGAAATTCGGCCACATCCACCTCATGGCTATCTATAATAGCACGGGCTTCCTCACTGCTCAGTATAAAAATTGGGTGGCTCAAATCATCAGCATGTTTCTCTATTCGACTTAGTAGTTTTTCGGTTTCATGTTCCAGGCAGATTACACTTACCGCCCAGAAAGGAAATTCTCTGTAAACATCATTCACGTTTAATGCTAGATTATGGGCTAATTTTTGCACATATACTGTGCCTGCTTCCAGATAACGAAACTGATTCTGCCATTCTTTAATCCATTTTTCCAGCAATGGATCAGCAGTAAAATAATCGCTTTCATGGTATAAATCATACAATCGCAATGCCTGTCTTTCTTTAAAAAGAAAATCATCCTTCTGGGCCCGCATTCTTTCTACAGTATTTTCCAGCCGCCCCATTATACTGCTCTGTTTCTGATAAAGGGAATCAATATAAAACATATCTGTTCGCCATTCTTTTAAATCCTGCAGCAGAGCAGACTGCATTTCCTCTATTCTCCTTATTTTCTGCTCCAGATTAATATGTAAAGTTCTTACTTCTTCAAGCTGGCTGCGCAAAGCAGGAACCATTTCTCGCAGTTTATCCTGTTCTTTATTCTTCTGCTGTATAGCATGATTAGTATCATTTAAAGCATTTTCCACCTCTACTACCCGTGAATACCATTTCTTTTTCTCCTGTTCCACATTATCATGGATGGGGTTGTCCAGAATCTGTTGAGCTATCAATTGCATATCTTTTTGTGCAGTGTTAATACTGCTGTTTATCTGCCCCCTGCTTTCACGCATATCAGCATACTTATTTTCCAAGTCTTGTAGAAAAGCTTTCATCTTAATAAGTTTTTTCTCCAGCTCGCCCACCTGTTTTGTTATCTCCTTTTTCTCTATAAGCAGCTGTTTTTCTTCTTCTACCAGGGAGTATCTTAGAAAAGCTGAATTCTGGTTCAGCCTGTTTTCTATTGCCTGGATTTCCTGATCTGTATCCAGGTTTTCTAATTGTTCCATTAAAAGCGCTGTGGATTCCTCACACTGCCGGATATTATTTTTTAGTTCCGCTATTTCCAAGTTTTGGAGCCGTTGATTACTGTTATCATAGAGAACTTGTAAATTATCCCTTTCTTCTTTGATTTGCATATATTCATCTCGGATTTTTTCTACTCCCTGCCGCAAAACTGCTAACTGGTATGAAGACTCCTTTTTCTGCCATTCATCCCATGCCAGTACCAGAGCATGCTGGGCGCTATTGTTATCATTCAGGGCCAGTTCTACATTTTCCTGCTCTTCCTGGGCTAGCTGATAAATTGCCTTTGTTTCCTGTTTTAACGCCAGTAAAGCTTCTTTTTCCTGCTGCAAGCCCGAATAAACTTCGGTATAACGGTTTATCTCCTCTTCCACCCGCCTGTTTTCCTTTATCTTCGTTTGCAGCTGCCTGTGTTTTTTAAAGTGTTCCCTTTGCTGTTCAAAGGTATCGGCATAATCAATGGTACCTTTCCCTGCTAGTACTTCTTCCACCGCGGGTATCAGCAGACGATCCACCAGTTGGGAGGTGTTTTTACAATTATCGAAAAAACCTTCCACATCGCCTTCGGCACCGTTTATTCTGACAATATTTTTCCATTCCGATGGAATTATCTTGAAGTTCTCTTCTATATATGCATGATAATCTGTCAGCAGGGCAAAACAATGGGCATTCATATACTGCTTGTTCATGTACTGGTAATAATCGTAAATCTCTTCTTTCCCTGCCGGCCGCATCCTGCCGTTATCACCCTGTCGTACAAAAGGAATGGTTTCAATAGTATGCTCATCCCCAGCATTATATTCATACACATACTTATAGGAATTCAAACCATTTTTACCCAAGAACAGTGTAACCGCGGTAAGAGCATAACGACGGGGATGCTCGTTCAATATCCATTCAATAGCTATATGGGCTGCACCATTTTCCAGTGAAAAGGTTTCCCGGGCTTTGCGCTCCCCCAGGCTGTTATGAGGAAGAACCGCTTGAATGACTGCCTGCACATAAACAGTTTTACCCCCACCGTTTTCCAGTAATATAACCGCATTATGCCCATCAAACTGGAAAATATCATCTGTAAAACGCTTGCCCCCGTTTTCATATACAACATTGGTGAACCTTATCTTCGATATGGCCGGCATTATCTCACCTCTTATCATGTTCCAGTTGATACATAAATTCGAGTATCCCCCGGTTATGTTCTATTTCCATGTAATACCTCTGTATAATGGTCTTGGCTTTTTCAGTCAGTACCAGTTCATCTTCACCCACATCAGATATCAGGCCTTGGCTTTCCAGAAATCTTCTCACTGTATAAAGAAACGCTAGCCGGGTAATAGTTCTGGTCTGGGTTTTGGCCGTTTCTTTTAAATCGTCCATAGCATCCCACTTTTCCAGTATATCTTTCCAGTTGTATTCATAAGACTGTTCCATTTTTTTCATTTCTTCCAGGTCAATTTCCTTTAAAGAAAGAATTCGCTGGTTGATGCTTTTTAGCCATTCTGCCATAGGCAAAAAATCTCTGGTAGGTTCGGTAGTCTGATAGCTGTCATAAAACTCTCCAAATAGGACAATGATGACAAAATACATAAGATAAATATCAGCATTGACCGCCCGAGATGGCAGATAATACCGTTTTAAAGTTTCATTGGACACATGAAAAGGGGAATCCACAGCCATAGGAACCAGATATAATAAATCACCAGCAGCTATAATCGTGCAGTTAAGCTCACCAGCAAACTGTTCTACTAGTCCCCGAATTGCATCATCACCAAAATACAGACGCATATCGTCCTTCTGTCCCTGCCCCTTCACTGCCAGGTTAGAAAATATTCTAAATGCCTCTATAACTTGTTTATCTTCATATAACATCTGCTTTTTCCTCCAACCTGAGTGACATATCTCGTATACTATAGCGCGGTGTTGCCTTTACCACCTGACCTAGTTCCTGCACCATTACTGACTGACACTTGTCTTTTAATAAATCTATTACTCCATTAAAAAAGATGTTGCTGGCTTCCTCATCTTGATTCTTTATCTGCAAAGGTGAACGCTGGTGCAGTATTAGCCAGAAGTCATAGAATAATCTATTATAAAGCAGGTATTGATAGTTTTGCTTTTCTTTAATATGGGATACGACTTCCTGGAAGGTTATTTCTTTTTTTTCTCCCATGACTTCCAGAATAATTTCCATTATCCTGCGAAAATTCCTGGACAGAATCTCCATCCCTATTTGCTGTTCCTCTTCATCTATGAGTTCCAGAAAAACCTCCGATTTTTTCGTCTCTCCCCCGCTTTCCAATCTCTGTGCCGCAAAAACGGTCAGGGGGGACCAGGTTTCGCTTTTTTCTAGAAACAGCATTGGTTCTACTAGGCGCCGAGTTGCTGTGAGAGGAAGAGGTGTTGATATTAAGCGGTCACTTATCTCCTTCTGCCAGTTAAATGAATCGATACCAGCATAATACAGGGACTCCTGAGCGGCCTGCAGTGCAGTGGTTTTTAATTCAATACTCTCTCGGAGCAGTCCTGTGTGCTGGTGGTGAACATCTCCTAGTTCCCGGTCAATCTGTATTATTAAATCATAGGTCTTCCTGTCCTTTTCTTCTTTTAGCCGATAACTCTGGCGCTCCCGCGTATCCCGGACAAAGCTCTGTAATTCTTCAAACTCCTCATCTTCCCGGGTTAAACGAAGGTGAATATCTTCAACCGTTTCCCTGTAACGCTTATAAGTCTGGTCAGATACGATATTTCGCTGGATTTCATGTTTGATCCTGATTATTCGCTCCTGCAGACTCTGGACCGCTATTCGCATCTCGTCGATTTGCCTCAACGCCCCGGAAAACTCCCCTTTCTCCAGCTGTTTACGCAAAAGCAGTTGATTGATAGATATCTGAAATTCACTGAAATACTCCCGAGTAGCAAATACCAGTTCTAATCCCTGCTCATCCAGGGTATAATACTGAGTATTTGACCTGGTATCAAAGCGGTCTGCTTTCAAAATGGAGTAATAGACTGTTTCCTCCTGCATGGTTTCCCAGTTATAATAGCTTTTGAAATTGCGCTGTCCGCTCGGAGGCCGAAAAGATTCAACAATAGTCCGGGCTAGCTTTTCAAAACCTTCTTTATTAATATCCATCTTCCCTTGGTTCACCTTCTCCAGAAAAACAGCCAGGTCTTTCACCCCGGTCTTTTTATTACGCATAAGCATATTTTCGAAAAAGAATAATAAAGCCAGTAGCCCCAGGCTGAAATAATCTATAGGCATATTACTGTTATCGCTTGTTTTTTTATTCTCCAGCTTAAACAACGGTTCAAATAGGGCCAGACGTTGTATCCGTTCCCGGTAATTAGCAGTTACAGCAGCAATATTTAGGTACACGATACCCTCCTCCAGATATTTTGGATTTCACTTTTGCCAAGCCCCTCCTGGGGATAATACCCGCCACAGTTTAAGACCTCAATAATCCGTCTCTGATCTTCGTCTGGAAAAAACTTCAGAAAGCAGTCTAATGCCTCTTTATTCTTCTGTTGGTTTTCTTTCCCCTTAGTTAAAGGCTTTTCCAACAAGGCTTGATAAAATTCTATCGCCGGTTTCACCTTTCTTTTTTCGTTTAATGCATACCAGATAGATATTCCTTCATAATCAAGATCACCGAAATATAATAAACGCTGTTCCCGACCAGTAAGATGAAGCTGTTTCTCTAGCATCAAGGCATTGGAAACTATCTTCCACCCTGCTCCGTAAACCAGCGATACAAATCTGGTTTTAGGCAATGTGTCCCTAAGGACGAAAAATGCTGTTTTATTCTCTACAATCAAATGCCAGCACGTTTCCAACTTAAAATTAGCCGGGTTCACAGCTAGCATCAGGGGATCGGGTACACTGCTTATTTTTAGACAACCCCACAGCCCCAAACGTTCCAGCACTTTTTTTCCACCCTTTTCATCTATCCATTTTTCATCACCCACCATCTGATAAGATCTTTCCGGTCGGGTTGTTTCTTCCACCGGCAGGCCTGTATCCTTCAGGTATTGATCAATTTTTCTTATATATGGTAAATCATGTCGCCAGATCGTTTCACCCATTGCATAATAATGATCCAGCATGATCTGCGGATGCAGTTTAAAATGATATCTTTCGATTTCCGCAAGCAAATCATGGTTCAGCAAAGTTTTATTTATCCGGAAGACATTAGCGAGAGGGATAGACTTATTATTGGTTTCATGCGGTTTAACTGGTTTTAATATCCCACTGTTTACCAGGTCAATTACTGCAACAGCAAATTTTTCATATTCTGTATCCCCGTAAAAAAGCTCTTCCAAATCACTCAGAGCAACAATCTTTTTTTTATATGATTTCAGGAAAGATAAAATTGTCTTATTCATCACACATACACTCTTCCGCAGTTAAATTATCGGCTATATTTAACTGATATTATACATGAGTTGACAATATACTCCTAGATACTCTACATACTATTTTCTTTACGGAAACAAAATGTTAATTAATGGTAATTTGTAAACAATTTAGACTATTTCTTTTTTGGTTGAACGTAAAAATTAATAGTACTTGTCGTAAATTCCTAATTTTCCTATAATTCAATAACCTGTGTTATACAAAATATACCAGATTGTTGCTAAATATACTATACTCAGGAGTTTATCGATTTACTTTTTTAAAAATAAAGAATTTGAAGGCTCAAAGGGGATTTGATGAATAAAAGTGCGGTTATGGAATTGAGAGAAATGGAGATGGTTTTAGAGGTCCACCAACATGCCGTAGATATGCACCAGCAGATGATGGGACAGCAATAACAATAAATGTAAATGCAGCGCAAATAATAATTTTAGAAAGTGCAAAAACACGTTCTGTGAACGCCAATAAAAGCCTTGAAAATTTTGCGTAATGCAAATACATAAGTTATAGCGTAAAATTTAACCATGGGGTATTATAGTGCCTATACGACGTTTTACCGGTATTTGGAACGACTTGGTGGCTGAAATCAGTAAATAAGTAGTCTGATTTGGATAAAATTAGTCCTTAGGGTTAAATCTTTTGCGAAAAGCTTCTTCCATATGTTTTTTTAAGATAATATTGTTAGATATTTCTGAGTAATCAAAGTTATCCAGGGTGTCATAGAATACTTCTAGTAGTGTTTCTACTATATTACTATGGGAAATATCCTGATCTTTTACTTTACGGCTAGTCATAATTTTGTTTTTTACCTGGATCAGATTCTTGTGAGTTTTATCGGTAACTTTATATCCCCTGGCTTTGATTTCTGGGTAAGTTGCCGGGATTTCAGTTGGGGGATTTTTTAGAGCGTATTCATCTAATTGGCCATTCTTAATATTATCTCTAGTTAGCATGGCTAACATTTCGGCAGCAGTTTCTTCAAAAATACTAGTCACCGCAACTAGTTTATTTTCCTCTTCTAAAATGAATATGCCCCACTTAACGCCATTAGTAATTGCCAGAGCTTTAGCCGGGGTTTTTCCGGCAATTTTTAAAGCTTTAGCAGTTATTTTTTTATCAAAAATATCAGAGTAAAGTGGTCTAATTTCAACTAGCAGCAGGGGCTTTTGTTCATCGAAAAATGCATAGGAAACATCTGGCCCTTGGGGTGATCCGGGAGAATAACCTGTATAAGTTTCTTCTATATTAAATAGATTCCATCCTATTGCAGTAAGAATTGGGGCCACAAATACACGCTCGGTATTCCTCTCATCTAACCCCTTAATATTATCTGAATTAAGTACTTTCTGTAATCTTGATAAAACTTCATTTAACATAATAACATCCTCTCATTAAGTAAGAATACATATTCATGTTTATAGTAAATATTATACCTAATCTATTAACTATATTCAAATCATTACTTAACATGTTATTTAAAGATTTATACTATACTTAAATATATTGTATTCATTTAGCCGTAAAAGAGCTATTATTTATTTGTAAGCTACTTATACCTAAGTTAATAAAATTAATGTATTATTAACTTAACTATAAAACGTTAATACAGAGTAGTAATTTTACTATAAAAACGTTAGCTTAAAATAGTCCTATATATATTTACCAACGATAGTTTTTAATATATAAAGAATTTAATCTAATACTTTTATTAATTACTCATTAAATTAGTTGCAATTGACTAAATAGGGAAATTATATTTGCTATACTACATTAAGTAATTATTGATGCTATAATTATTAATAACATTACCGTTAACTATGATTTTTTTGAAATAATCATTTTTGCCAAGGAGGCAGTTTTAGAAATGATAGATAAACCTGTACCCTTTCAGACGGAATACCGAAATATTGCTATTCCAGACAGTGTTAATCCTGATGCCAAAATAGTTGGCATGTTTCTGGCTACCAGGAGAAGAAAATCTGAAAAAACAGCTGAAGTTTATGCTGGTGTTTTACGTGAATTTTTTAATTTCATGAATTTCAAAGCGGTTCGTTTAATTAACTACGAGGATCTAGTTAATTATTCCGATTATCTAGCTTTGCCTGATCCCGGCCGTAATCCAGTAATATTAGCAGTTAGTACGCAAAATCGCAAAATATCAGTAATAAAAAGTTTTTTTAAATATGCCATGAAAATCGGGTACGTTCCTTTTAACCCAGCTGAACCACTCGGTTTACAGCGGGTGAATTCGAATATTGCTCAGCGTCTCTTAACAGTTGATGAGTTAGAGGACCTGCTAGTAGCTGCCCGGGTAAAAAGTCTTTTTCATACCGTGGTTATCTACTTTTTTGCTTGTACGGGCTGTAGGGTGAGTGAGTTGTCCCTAGCTATGTGGAAGGATTTTTTTATTGGGCCGCAGGGTGAAAATTGCTTAAACATCCATGGTAAAGGTCATAAAGATAGGATAATTAAAATCAACCAGAGTTTGTGGGACATCATCATCAAATACCGGAAGGGAAAGTCTCTTTGTACAGAAATAAATCCTAATGATCTCTCCCCTCTCTTAATTAATAAATATGGCAAAGCCTATTCATCACAATCATTATGGAAAGTAGTCAAAGTAGTAGCTAAAGAGGCTGGGCTTAACAAAAAACCATCACCCCACTGGCTGCGCCACACTTTTGCTACCGAAGCTGCTAAAGACCCGACTACTAACTTATGGCGGTTGCAGCAAGATCTCGGCCACGCCAGCCTAACTACAACCCAACAATATGTTCATGTCGCGCAGGATATGGCCGATACGAGTGTTGACCATCTGGCCTACCTGGATAAGCTCGAAAATCATATTGAGGGGGACTAGATATTTAGAAAGCTTTTCTTTTGAATCTTTCGGTTTTGAGGAGTAGAATAAAAGTATATAGCTATTAGTAATATTGGAGTGCCTGAAAATGGAGGATTTTACCCAGGTTTATGCGGAAATTAAAAAAGACCGGCAGATTTGGAAGTTCTGCGCGTATGGTTTTTTAAAGGATCTAAAGTTTTTTGAGCCCTACCTGCTCATTTACCTAATCGCTGCGGGCTTGAGCCTTTTCCAAATTGGGATTCTTTACTCGATTCGAGCTGCGATTGTATATATTTTTGAAATTCCATCCGGAATCATTGCCGATACTTATGGCAAAAAGAAGGAACTGATGGCTTGTTTCACTTTTTACATAATTTCCTTTGTCTTCTATTTTATCGGCGCAGAGTTCTGGATATTCTCTATTGCCATGATTTTCTTTGGTTTGGGGGAAGCTTTCCGTTCAGGTACACACAAAGCCATGATACTTTCATATCTGGAGCAAAAGAACTGGTTTATGCATAAGGGCTTTGTATATGGGCGTACCCGGTCCTTTTCACTGATAGGCTCTTCCCTTTCAGCCTTCGTTTCTATCATTTTTGTTCTGAGCCTACCTGATTTAAAGTGGTTATTTTTGTTGTGTATCATCCCCTATTTGCTTGACTTCGCACTCATCGTTTCCTATCCAAACAGCCTGGATGAACAGCGGGAAACGGAACTGAGTATGAAAGGATTTTTCTCCTCTGGCTATGCCAAACTGAAAAGCATTTTTAGTAACCAGTCTTTAGAAAAGGTCTTGCTTAGCTCTTCTCTTTATGACAGTATTTTCAAAACGATTAAAGACTATATTCAACCCATTCTGGTATCCCTAATTATCACTGCTACGGCACTAGGGTTTGCCGACCTGACAGCCGATCAGACGGTAAAGGTCTACCTGGGAATTATATATGGGATCTTTTATATCTTCAGCGCTTATGCGTCCCGCAACGTATATCGGCTCAATGCTCTAGCGCCCTCCTATACTCTTATGAGCATGTTTTTCGACATGATGGGGGCAGCAGCTCTGCTGTTATTTATTGCCCTAAAGGCGAAACTAACCATACTTGTCGTTGTGGTGTTTTTTGTACTGTATATCTTAAAAGATGGCAGACGCCCCTTATTCCTGGATGTCTGTGCTGATCATATGAGTAAGGATGAACGAGCTACCGCGATGTCCGTTGACAGCATGCTTGCCGCTCTTTTTATGGTAGTATTTGGGCCACTATTTGGTTTTATCGCTGACCATTTTTCCATAGGGATTTTGTTTCTCTTTATCGGTATCTTGATTTTAGTAACCAACCGCTTTTTAGCCCTGCCCGCTGCCCAAAAATCCGAACATCAGGTTACCTTTTAAATATCAGGGTCTTTAATATATTTTTTGAGCCTCTCTTTTAGAAGTTTTATTCATAGACAAATTTTTCTTACCATTTCTTGTCGATTGTTCCCGAATATTGTATACTATATATAGTGATTATTTCGTATTTAGGCTATACTATTTTCATTCAGTTTTTAATTAAAAATATTTATACTTTATTTTTAGCTTTTAGTACTACCTTTGGTTGCAGCATCTAAATGTATAAGTTTAGATACCAGGAGGAGTGAATTAAATGCTTACTTCATCAGCCGCCAAACCGGAAAATGCCCAGTAAAGAATAACGGGTATTTTCCGGTTTTTTTGTATTTTTAGGATTGCTGATTAAGGAGGGATTCTAATTGACCGGTAAAGTAATCTTACTCGGGACTCTAGATACTAAAGGAGCAGAATTTAAGTTTGTTAAAGACATTGTTGAAGGCTGCGGGGTTGCGACCCTGGTGGTGAACGCCGGGGTAAAAGGTAAACCTCATTTTACTCCCGATATCTCTAATGAAGAGGTGGCTCGTGCTGGCGGTAGCACTTTAGTGGAACTTTTACAAAAAGATGATCGTGGTTTTGCTATGGATGTTATGACCAAGGGTGCCGCCAAGATAGTAACTGACCTCGGGATGCGTAAAGAAGTGGCAGGTATTTTAAGTCTGGGTGGTTCTGCCGGAACTACTATTGGTGCTACTGCCATGCAGGCTCTTCCGGTAGGCATACCCAAACTGATGGTATCAACCATGGCCTCAGGAGACACCCGCTCTTATGTTGGGGTTAAGGATATATGCATGATGTATTCGGTAACCGATATCTCCGGGTTGAATACTATTTCCAGGAAAATTCTTGCTAATGCAGCTTTTGCTATTGCGGGAATGGCTCAGGGTGAACACCCGGCAGTTAAAGATGACAAGGTTCTTCTGGCTGCCAGCATGTTCGGAGTTACCACCCCCTGTGTTACAACTGCAAGAGAGTACCTGGAACAAAAGGGGTATGAAGTATTGATTTTCCACGCCACCGGCTCGGGAGGCCTGGCGATGGAAGAATTAATCAAGAGCGGATTTATTAAAGGAGTCCTGGATGTAACTACTACTGAGTGGTGTGATGAATTAGTTGGCGGCGTTTTATCTGCCGGCCCTCATCGCTTGGAAGCAGCAGGACAGAAAGGGGTACCTCAGGTAGTATCGGTAGGTGCACTGGATATGGTAAACTTTGGCCCGCCAGAAACAGTCCCCCAACAGTTTAACGGACGCAATTTCTACCCACATAATCCTACTGTAACTCTTATGCGAACGACAGTTGAAGAAAATATTGAACTGGGTAAAATTATGGCGGCTAAGCTTAATGCATCTACTGGACCGGTAGTTCTTTTCCTGCCTTTAAAGGGAGTTTCTCTCATAGACCGCGAGGGCCAACCTTTCTATGGCCCGGAAGAAGACAAAGCTTTATTCGATACGCTGCGCCAGAATATTAATCCTGAAAAAGTGGAGCTTATTGAAATAGATACCGATATTAATGACCCGGCATTCGCCCGAGCCATGACTGATAAATTAATTGCAATGTTGTAGTTGTAATATTTAAGGAGGTCTTCTAAATGGCACTAAGCAGACAAGAAATCTTATCCCGGTTTAAAAAACAGATTGCTGCAGGGAAACCAGTTATAGGAGCTGGTGCAGGTACTGGCATATCTGCCAAGAGTGCGGAAGCTGGCGGGGCCGATCTGATGGTTATTTATAATTCGGGTCGTTATCGCATGGCTGGCAGAGGTTCTCTAGCAGGCCTTATGCCTTTTGGAGATGCTAATGCTATTGTAGTAGAAATGGCCAGTGAAGTTCTGCCCGTAGTTAAAGACACTCCGGTACTAGCGGGTGTATGCGGAACTGATCCCTTCCGCCTCATGGATGTGTTTTTAAAACAGCTTAAAGACATAGGTTTTGCCGGGGTGCAGAACTTCCCTACCGTCGGATTAATCGATGGAGTATTCCGGCAAAATATTGAGGAAACCGGCATGAGCTATGATATGGAAGTGGAGATGATTGCTAAAGCACATCAATTAGATATGTTAACTACTCCCTATGTATTTGACGTAGATCAGGCTAAGAAAATGGCAAAAGCTGGTGCTGACGTAATCGTTGCTCATATGGGGCTTACTACCAAGGGTACTATTGGTGCACATACAGCTATAACTCTCGATGAAGCAGCTCAGCGTGTACAGGCTATCCACGATGCTGCTAAAGGGGTAAATCCGGATGTACTAGTTATCTGCCATGGTGGCCCAATAGCTGAACCTGCTGATGCAGCTTTTGTATTAGAGAATACTAAAGGTGTAATCGGTTTCTTCGGTGCTTCCAGCATGGAGCGTATTCCTACTGAAATTGCTATTGCGGCTCAGGTTAAACATTTTAAAGATATTCCTATGAAAAAATAAGGCCTGAAACAACGGGGACGTTCCTGCTGCGTCCCCACGTAAAAAAATGCGGTTTGATATAGTTTCTTAAATGAAACCTTTCAAAACCGCATTTCTATTTACAAATGGTTGCGGGAGTCGGACTTGAACCGACAACCTTCGGGTTATGAGCCCGACGAGCTACCAACTGCTCCATCCCGCGTTGAGAACGTCTCAAATCCAAAGCAGCAATGTAAAATTGCTAATATGAATTTAACGTACTTTGCTATTCTATAGTTACTTAGATGTAATGTCAAATATAATTAGATAATTTAGCATAATAATGAGATCCTTATTTATGTCCAATATCTTTCTAGCCATCGTTTCAGTGTTTAGCATTTTTTATTTGTTTCATTTATCATTTAACAGAAGTATTGATTAATTCTGGTATTTTTCCACCTGAGATGCCAGGGTTTTCTTCCGGCAGGGTTCGCAAATTTGTGCTGTTTCGTACCCCGTTTGCTCCCGCATATATTCCAGCTGTTCACGGGTGGCATATGGTTTGCCGCACCTTTCACAGGAGACAAGTGTAAAGGTCTTGTTCCATATAGAACGTTTTTCGCCATCTTCAAGAAAAGTAATCGCCTGGGTGGGACAGATTTCGGCACAGGCCTTGCATCCCATACATTCATCGGTCTCTTCGTCATATGGTGTAGCAATCCGTTTATCAATTCCTCGCAAAACTGTCCAGATAGCACTTTTCCCCATTTTTTCACAGGCGAGAATACACAGACGGCAAAGAATGCAGCCCTGAGGATCGACTTTAAGCTTTGGTAGCAGCGGAGCTTCATATTTATGGGCTAATTCTTCAATGTATGGATCTTGCGCTGCACGGCGTTTTAAGAGCATAACGAGTGTACGCCTAACTTGCTGCACCCGGTCCGACTCAGTAAAGACTTCTATGGTTGCTGTAACCGGATAGGTGCATGCAGCTACCAGACGGTTTTTATTGCGCCCGTTTTCTTTAACTTCAACCATACACATCCGACAGGCACCCTGACCACCAAATGCTTCATGATAACAAAAGGTGGGAATGAATATGTTTTCGCGCCTACACACCTGAAGGATGGTTTCACCAGTTTGTACCTCAATCTGTCGGTTATTAATAGTAATAAACACCGATGTTCACCTCCTACATGACCTGGACAGCGTCAAAACGGCACTGCCGGTAGCATTCACCACAACGGATGCAGCTTTCATTATCAATCACATGAAATTGTTTCTTTTCTCCAACAATTGCATTAGCAGGACAATTTCTAGTACATAGACCGCATCCGTTACATTTTTCAGGCTCTATATAGAAGGTAGTCAGTTTCCTGCAAACACCTGCTGGGCAGCGCTGCTCCTTAATGTGAGCCAGGTATTCATCACGAAAATAGCGTATAGTTGAAAGTACAGGATTGGCAGCTGTACGCCCCAAGGCACACAGGGAAGCTTCCTGCATAGTGCTGCTAATTTCCTCAAGCAAGTCCAAGTCCTTCATCTGACCTTCTCCATCACAAATGCGGGTGAGTATCTCTAGTAAAGCTCGGATTCCTTCCCTACACGGGGTGCATTTACCGCATGATTCCCCGGCGAGGAAGTTTAAGTAGTAGCGGGCAACTTCCACCATGCAGGTATGATCATCCATGACAATCATGCCACCCGATCCCATCATAGAACCCGCCTGGGTTAAGGTGTCAAAGTCTACTTTTAAATCAAGCAGGCTAGCCGGAATACATCCCCCGGACGGTCCTCCAGTCTGTACTGCTTTAAAAGAACGGTTTCGCAGAACGCCACCGCCGATTTCATAAATGATTTCGCGCAGACTAGTTCCCATTGGTACTTCAACTAATCCGGTGTTGACCACTTTGCCCACCAGTGAGAACACCTTGGTTCCAGAACTTCCGGCAGTCCCAATCTTTTTAAACTCCTGGGCACCTTTTAGAATGATTACGGGGATGTTAGCCCAGCTTTCTACATTATTAATAATCGTAGGCTGGCCCCATAAACCTTTTTCTGTGGGGAATACATATTTATCATAAGGTTCTCCTGGCCGCCCTTCAATGGAAGCCATCAAAGCAGTCTCTTCTCCACATACAAAGGCTCCCCCACCCCTTACTATTTCAATGTCAAAATTCAGGTTGCTGCCCAAAATTCCTTTTCCCAGATAACCATGGATTCTGGCATCTTGGATAGCTTTTTTTAAATAAGCGACTGCCAGATCATACTCATCGCGGACATAAACAAAACCATGGGATGCTCCAACCGCATAGGCACAAAGGATCATACCTTCAATTACGGTATGAGGGTCTCCCTCCATGATGCTACGATCCATAAATGCCCCGGGATCTCCTTCATCACCATTGCATATGATATATTTAGGTGATCCTTGAGCATCTTTACAGGCTTGCCATTTACGCCCGGTGGGAAATCCACCACCGCCACGTCCCCGCAGGCCTGAACTAATTATTTCATCAATCAGCTGCTGAGGAGTTAGAGAGGAAAAAGCTTTTTGTAGAGCCTGGTATCCTCCCCGATCGATATAATCTTGTATATTCCCCGGATCAATCTCGCCAATATTTCGTAGTGCAATTTTGTGTTGTTTACGATAAAAATTAGTCTGATGGTGGGATGTGATGTGCTTTTTAGTGGCCGGGTCGCGGTATAATAGGCGTTTGATCACTTGTTTTTGCAGTAATGTTTTGTCGATTATTTCGCCTACATCAGCTACTTTAACTCCACAGTAGGTAATATCCTCAGGCATGATCTTTACCAGAGGCCCTTTTTCACACCAACCATTGCAGCCGGTCTGCTTAACCATTGGTAGAACTTCGATATTGGAGATGCTGCTTAATTGTTCCAGGAAAGCCTTATAGACGTCCCGACCGCCATTGGCCGTACATCCGGTACCACAGCAGACCATAATTTTCTGTTTCATAATTTCATTATTTACCTGCTTGTCCATGGCAACATCCTCCATATTCTTTTATGATCTTTTCAATGCTACTCGGACCGACCTTTCCATACACTTTCCCATTCACAACCATAACTGGAGCAAGTGCACATGCTCCCAGGCAGTTGACAGTTTCAAGGGAATACTCCCCATCTGCACTCGTTTCACCAGGCCCGATTCCTAGCTGTTTATGAAGCTGATCTATAAGAGTTTCTGAATTTTTAATGTGACACGCAGTTCCGTCGCATACACGGAAAACCACCCTCCCTTTTGGAACTAGGCTAAAGGCCTTATAAAAAGAGGCAATAGCATAGACCTTACTAAAAGGTACTCCAATATGCTGGGATATAATTTTTAATGCTAAACGAGGCAGGTAATGAAATTCTTTTTGAATATCTTGCATGATCGCTAACAGATATCGTTGTTCAGGTGGGTATGCTTTAATCATGCGCTCATATTCGCTGTGATATTCATACTCTCGGGGGTCGATATACATAATTACAATGCCTCCTTATAAATAGAAGCCTCTCCAATGTACATGGGTAATGCTTGCATTTAATCGGGAGAGGCTTCTATGTCTGCTTTTATTATTTTATTCTGCTTTTTCCTGTAACCTGCTTGTCAAACTGTCAAACAAGTATAATATATTAATCTATGCCTAATTGCTGCAATTTATCTTGTGTAGGTACACCGTTTTCATCCCAACCACGCAGACGGTAATATTCAGGCAGCATCACATCAAGATGAACGACATTGCCTTCGTGAGGTCCAGCTTTCATTGGTTCATTTAAGAGTCTGGGAGGGAGAGTATCGTCTTTTGCACTAAGGCCGGCCTGAAGGTTAAAAAGGCGCTCCAAATTCCAGATGCGTTCTCCGGCTAAGAGGTATTCCTCGTCACTTATGTCTAACCCGGTAGCGGTACGAACTTGTCCTGCCAGTTCCGGCAGCCCAATAGCAAAAGTTGTAAACAGGCATATTCCTGCTGAGTCACATAAAGCAGTTAAATCCTGAAACACCTTAAGTAAAGCAGGCTTACCTTCTGTTGTATCCGGGTCTACCTTTTCAGGTAATCCCAAGACCTCTGGTGAGGTCATGTATCCGCGTACATGGCAGCCGCCCCGGTTGGATGTAGCATATTCCAACCCTATGCCCTGCTGCCCACGGGGATCGTAAGCAGGTAGCTCTTGTTTTTTGGCCGACATAGAATATTCAGGATGACCGTATTTTTCACCCAGACGGTAGGAACCTTCGGCCAGTTGGTCGCCAAATCCCTCACGATATGCCGTTTTCTCCACCATTTCCACCAGAGTAGTTTTATCTTGCCAATGCAAATCAGCAGTAGTACGTGGAATGATCCCCTTTTCCACTAATTCGGTCGCACAGGCCAGCGTTCCTCCCATAGTGATCGGATCCATGCCTAGTTCATTGCAGAGGAAATTCGCCTTACAAATGGCTTCGAAATCGTCTATATCCAGGTTAGAACCAAAAGTCCATGTGGATTCGTATTCAGGTCCTTCACCACTACTCTTGAAACGCCCCTGGGGAATTTTGGTCACTCGGCCACAGCCAATAGTGCAACCAAAGCATCCTTTGTTACGAACTAAATATTTCTCAGTTTGATATTCACCAGAAATCTGTTCTGCCCGCGGGTAAACAGCTGCTTCGCTAAAGTTTTTAACTGGTAGGCCACCATGTTCGTTTAAAATATTCACCAGAACATTCGTACCATAGGCCGCCAGTCCCTGACCAGTTACGGGGTGTTCTATAAGTTTTTTACGGGCCGTTATGGCAACATTGAGAAAGCCTTTTGCATCTGCCACGGTAACGCCGCCGGTACCCCGGACAGCTATGGCTTTTAAATTCTTTACCCCCATGACAGCGCCGACACCTGAACGTCCTGCTGCACGATGGTATTCATTCATAATACAGGCGAACTTTACCAGATTTTCACCTGCTGGACCTATACAAGCCACTTTAGCATCTTCATCTGTAGCCTCTTTAACCATATCAGTAGTAGCAAAGACATCCTTACCCCATAGTTCCTCAGCAGGACGAATTTCTACCTGGTCATTATAAATCCACAGGTAGACTGGTGTCTCTGATTTACCTTCCAGGATAATACCGTCCCAACCAGCATATTTAAGTTCCGGACCAAAGGTTCCGCCTGAATTAGAGGCAGCAATGGTTCCGTTTAAAGGCCCCTTGGTAACAACATTGTAACGCCCGCCAGAAGCGGCGAAAGTTCCGGTTACTGGGCCGGTCATAAATACTATTTTATTCTCTGGGCTTAAAGGATCTATTTTAGGATCAACTTCTTCCATAAAATACTTCGTTCCCAGTCCGCGAGCACCAATATACTGTTGGGCATATGCCATATTCAGAGCTTCAGTATCTATAGTTCCTTTGCTGAGGTTTACACGAAGAATTTTTCCCATCCATCCATTCATGATTATCTTCCCTCCTCAAAGACCTCTTGGAATTTAGCCGCGGTAGCTTTGCGCTTGGAGCGATTGGCTGTATACGCTTCACGGTAGGATATTGCTCCAGAAGGACAGAACTTCACGCATTCCGGGTCACCATCGCAGAGATCACATTTAATGATTGCATCATGTTCCCCATCATAAAACGTTGCTCCAAAGGGACAGGCAATAGTACACATCTTGCAGCGCAAGCAGGTTTTATCATTTACTTTCATAGCCCCGGTTAGCTGGTCTTTTGTAATTGCACCAACGGGACATACCTGCATGCAAGCTGCCACGCTACACTGCTGACAAACAGCAGGAAAAGAAAAGCCAGTTTTTTCAAAACTGACTACTGACACGCGTGAACGCAAAGGATTAAATTCACCTACATGGGTAAAAGAACAAATCAACTCACAAGTACGACAACCGGTACATTTTTCCGGCTCTACAAATAGAACTTTGCTCATTTACACCTGGTCTCACTACGAATGAAACCAGTTCCCTCCCTTCTTATTATAATCTAGACATCTCAGATGTTCTTCACTGGTCACTCACTAGTCAACTACAATGCAAATTTTGTGCCATAAATTTTAACTTTTGCTAAGAAAAGGCCCTATCATCAAAACAGCGCCGTTCCTATTTGTGATATGTGATATTACTAAATATTTTTATGAGATTATACTGAAAATATTGGCGAGTATATTTGATGTGTAGTGTTGCATCAGTGTGGTATATGTAACATCAGTGCAACAACAATGTTACACTGCATAGTGCCGTAAAGAAAATCTATACATCCAGAATGTCAAACTCCATATCCAAAAGATTTACCATACAAATCTTGTTTTTGAGTCCCTGCCCCCGATTTATAAGGATTTTAACTACTTCAGCAACCTCTATGCTGGCAATAACAGCCGGAGCAAAAGGAAGAGTACCTTCTTCTTTTTCTAACCCACGAGGATCAGGATTTTCTCCATATAGATAACGGTCTGTTGCATCGCCGGGATAGAGAACAGCTATCTGCCCATACCAACCTCCAACGGCTCCGGAAACCAAGGGGATTCCAGAGTTAGCACAAAATTGAGCCAGTTCCTTGCGAACGGGAATATTATCCAGAGCATCCACCAAAACCTGATGTCCTGCAATAAAAGCAGTTTCACTTGCTTGCCACTTCTTTTGTACAGTTGTCAGGGATATCGTTGGATTAACTTGTTCCACATGCCTGCGGGCACATTCTACTTTACTCATTCCTAGAGTTGACATATTGGCCAGCAATTGACGGTTAAGGTTGTGCTCTTCGAAAACATCCGGATCCCAGACGGTAACTTGCCCCACACCCATACGGGCCAGCTGATCAACCACATAAAGGCCTAATCCACCACAACCACATACTCCCACACGAGCTTCCCCCAGGTTTTTCTGCTCCTCAAGGCTAATCGCACTACTATTCCTGGCATAGCGCAAAGGTAAAACACCTTGCTCCAAACTTGTTCTTTCTACATCTGCTGCGGGCTTCTTTTGCAGTTCTGCTAGTCTCTGCGCATCTCTCCATTTAAGATAAGGCATCTTATCCACCTCCGACCATGGGAAAAATTGATAGGGTGTCACCATCGTTTAGGACTGTTTCCGGCGTTACAGCATGTCCATTAAGAAATATGATACCTAGTTCCTCGCGGGGTAGATGTAATGAATCTACTACCCATCCTACCGTGGTGCCTTCATCCATTATGGAGTCTTTTGCTTTAAATCGTCCTGTGCGAAAGGTAGCAAAAAGTTTCACCTTTACGAGCATTATTTCACCTCCAGGGCTATTGATTTATCAAATATCATTAATAAGCCATGCATGTTATTGCTTTTGGAGACCAGCTTTTAATGTATGTACCCCTTAAATATGCAAAATTCATGCCACAAAATGACTATTTTGAAAAATATTACGAAATATAATATTCTTTCGTTTAAGATCTGCGCTTAATCGACTTTAATTTATAAACGCCTTATGCCCCCTTTAAGCTGGGAAGGCTTTCTGTAATAATAAGATGTATTAAGTCTTTAAATTAACAGAAAGCAGGTATAAATGAATGATCTATTATTATTTACCCATAGCACTTACTATAGTTTCTAATGTTTTTTACCATATATGCCAGAAATTTATCCCAGATAATGTTAATCCTATTCTTTCACTTGTTATTACATATCTGACAGCTATAGTACTGTCTTTAGTAATTCTGCTGTTTGGCTTAAAAGATACTTCTTTACTAGCTGAAATAAGAAAAGTTAATTGGGCCAGCTTTGCATTAGGAGCATCTATTATCGGATTAGAATTAGGCTTTCTCTTAGCTTATAGGGCAGGATGGAATATTAGCTTGGGCGCATTAGTATCTACTATTATTGTTTCATTACTGCTAATTCCAATTGGTCTAACCGTGTTTAAAGAAACGCTTACCATTCAAAGCGGTATGGGTATTATATTATGCATTATTGGCCTGGTGTTAATTAACATCAAATAGGGTCTAGTCTTAAGAAAAATATTATTAATAGTTAACAGATTTGTAACCTTTGAAATATAATAAATTATGAAAAATTTTTACCTTACATAGCAACTAAATTAGATATAATAAGAAAATGGGTAGAAATAAATACTATTTAGGAAGGTTACAGCCTAGTTTACTAGAATTATGTTGCTTAAGTGAATTTTACTTTTTGGAGGTAATTAGTGGTGAGAGAAGCATTTGAACTCAGCCCGGCGTCAGTGGTGGAAGGTAAAGACGGCTATGACCACTTTATGCTGAAAGAAATCCATGAACAGCCGGAGGCGTTGCGCCGTACTCTGAATGGGTACATAAAGGATGGGCTAGTTGATTTATCCGATTTAGAAATTAATGAACTGTTCGATGGAATAAAAAAAATATATATCGTAGGATGCGGTACCGCCTATCATGCTGGTTTAGTGGGACGGCGTGCTATTGAAAAATTGGCTAAAATTCCGGTAGAAATTGATATCGCTTCTGAGTTTTGCTACCGGGACATTCCCTGGGGAACCGATGAATTGATGATAATCATAAGCCAATCAGGAGAAACGGCAGATACTTTAGCGGCTATGCGGGAAGCTAAAAAATTTGGTACCAGAGTACTGGCAGTTACTAACGTAGTAGATAGTACGATAGCTCGAGAAGCCGATAAGGTTATTTATACCCAGGCTGGCCCGGAAGTTTCTATAGCCTCAACTAAAGCTTATACCTGTCAGCTGGCGATTATGTACCTTTTAGCCTTTAATCTGGCACACCAGAGAGGAACCTGGGATGAACAGGAATTGCGGCAAATGGGTAACGACTTAGTTAACATGGATTTAAATATAGAGACGGCTTTAGGGCAGGAACCCCGGATAAAAAAAATAGCTCAGCGCTATTATCAGGTAGAGAACACTTTTTTCCTGGGCCGAGGATTTGACGCTGCAGTAGCTATGGAAGGGGCCCTAAAACTAAAGGAAACCTCCTATATTCACGCTGAGGCCTATCCTACTGGAGAGTTAAAACATGGTCCCATCGCTCTTATTACTGAAGGGGTACCAGTATTAACTGCTATCACCCAGGAGTCCCTGGTGGAAAGATCTATATCTAATCTAAAAGAAATAAAAGCCCGTGGTGGAGTAATTATTGCTGTTTGCACAGAAAATCTTAAGGAAGAATGTCAGGTTTGTGATGAGATAATACCCATTCCTGCTGTTAACCCAATATTAACCCCTATTGTTACGGTAGTGCCTTTGCAGCTATTTGCCTACTATATGGCCGTAACTCGTGGGAATAATGTAGACCAACCCCGCAACTTAACTAAAGCTGTAACAGTAGAATAGGAATATAATTAACCGGT
>JAQWBP010000021.1:0-14924 GCA_028706315.1 Syntrophomonadaceae bacterium | reverse complement strand
CTATTGTTACGGTAGTGCCTTTGCAGCTATTTGCCTACTATATGGCCGTAACTCGTGGGAATAATGTAGACCAACCCCGCAACTTAACTAAAGCTGTAACAGTAGAATAGGAATATAATTAACCGGTTCAGTGGGGATTTATTCTTCCAGTTTGGGTCGGTTATTTTGTGAAAAAAGAGCTAGTCATTATAACTAGCTCTTTTCGGGTTTTGTAGGGAAAGCAAAAAACAAATGTATCTTTAAATACCATGCTTACCTATTCTAATGGTTTTATACTGTAATTTGCGTATGAGGGTATACCGTATTTTGCTTACGCAATGAGTATTTTTTTACGCTTATCTCTAAATATCTTAACTTGCTGTGCTAAATTCTCCAGCCGTATGACATAAGAGCGTACCAGTTTCCCGTTCGCGCCACGGAAACCGCCTTTATATATAAAGTTAGAGCGTTCCACCAGCCGCCTGCCACCTTCGGAAACAGTAAAGGCTCCTACAGCTCTAATATTAGATCTTTTCTGGTTCTGCCCCAGAACATACTGCCGGGCAAAGTCACGGATTAGTGCCCGCGTATAGATTTTATGCTGTTTGTCAGCTAAGTCAACAATTACCGAATAGACATAGAGGTAAATCTCTGGTGCCTTAAACGATACCATATGAGACACAGCTTCTTCTTCTTTGATATCCCCCTGAAGTACTTTATGCCAAATTTCATATGGGAGTGGAACGACTCCGTAGAACCCCTTTAATTTCTGCCCTACTTTACATAATCGAAACATCATCGGATCTTTTTGAATTAAACTTTTCAGGACCTTAGGTATAGACTGCCAGCAGCTTTCAAAATACTTCTGCTCAAAATCCAGCATAGCTGGAACATCTTGAACCCCAGCACATCTAAGTGTACATGCTGGTTCATCCATGGTTTCACCTTCCTATTAAGTGTTTACGCGTAATAAGCCCCGGGACATAAATCCCAGGGCTTACTATTTAAGTATATCACTTTTCTGTCTGTTATTCATGGTACAAGCGCTGCAACAAAGAGTATGAAAGCAAAGTATAATGAAGGATAGGTGCTGCTATCAGGAGCCTAATCCACCTTCTAGCCAAATTAGGTGGATTGCCACAGCTTATCTAATTTTATTAATAAGCTTTTCTAAAACTGCGACCTGCAGCTCAGATCTGATCTTTTATCGCTTTTTCCAAATTGCTTAGATATTCCTGCCGCTCCATTTTATAGAGCAGGTCTTCTTCCAACTGTTCTTTCCTATTCATCAATTCTTGCAGTTTAACAAAATCACTGGGGATTTTACTCATTTTATCGTCAATTTGCGAGATTTTATCTTCCAGATCTTTTATGTCTTCATCAATTGTTTCGTATTCTAGTTGCTCTTTATAAGTGAATTTGAATTTGGGCAACTTTACCCTGGTACTCTTTTTAATTGCATCGGTTTTTGAGTTTTTCCCCGGGTCAATTTCATTGAGGGTTGTTTTTTTATACTCGGTAAAATCAGTGTAATTACCAATGTGTTCAACGATTTTTCCATCACCAGCAAAGGAAAAAATTCTATGGCAAGTTCTATCTAGAAAATACCTATCATGGGATACAGCAATAACGGCACCGTCAAACTCCTCAATATAGTTTTCTAAAACATTGAGTGTATCAATATCAAGATTATTAGTGGGTTCGTCTAAAAAGAGTACATTAGGCGCATCCATGAGCACCTTAAGCAGATAGAGTCGCCGTTTTTCACCCCCGGAAAGTCTGGAAATATAAATCCACTGCATATCAGGGGGAAAGAGAAATCTTTCCATCATCTGTGCCGCACTTATTCTAATGCCATCTGCCGTGGTGACATATTCGGCCGTATTTTTAATGTATTCGATGGCACGCAGCTCAGGATCCATATCTTCGGATTCCTGGGATAAGTAAGCGATTTTTACAGTAGTACCAATATCAACAGTGCCGCTTTCAACACTTAGTTTTCCGGCAAGAATATTCAGCAGTGTTGACTTACCCACTCCATTCGCTCCGATAATACCAATGCGGTCATCTCTTAAAAGTAAATAGGAAAAATCCTTGATTAAAAGATTTGTACCAAAACTCTTAGAAATATTATTTATCTCTATGATTTTTCTACCCAGTCGGGAGTGACCCACGGGCATATCGAGCTTAGCATCGTCTATAACAATTTTCGCTGCTTTAATTTCCTCAAAACGCTGAATTCTAGCCTTTTGCTTAGTGCTACGTGCTCTAGCGCCGGTTCTAATCCATTCCAGTTCTTTTTTATAAAGGCTTTGCCGTTTTGCCTCCATAGACGACTGGATCGATGCCCTTTCACTTTTTTGTTCTACAAACTGCGCATAATTACCATGATAAAGATATGCCTTACCATCATCTAGCTCGATTATCTTATTAACAACCTTATCTAGAAAATATCTATCATGAGTAATCATCAGCAAAGCACCTTTTCTCTTCTCTAGATAATTTTCTAACCAATCAACCGTCTCAGTGTCCATATGGTTGGTAGGTTCATCCAAAAGCAGCAAATCACATGGAGTAATTAGAGCTCTGGCTAAAGCTACTCTTTTCTTCTGTCCACCGGATAATGTCCCCATTTTGGCAGCGAAATTTCTGATTCCCAGTTTGGTAAGAACTGTTTTAATCTGGCTTTCAAGATACCAGGCATCGATTGAGTTTATAGCAGCTGTTGCTTGTAGTAGCCTATCTTGCAGTACGGTGTCATCGGGATTTCCGGAAAGTTCATCAAGTGTTTTTTCATATTCCCGTATGACTTGCATAGCCGGGGCATCACCCTTAAGCACCTGTTCAAGAATAGTAACTTCAGGATCAAACTGTGGGTTTTGCGGCAGATATTCAATAGTAACATCCCCGAATATTTTGATCATACCCGATTCAGGTGCATCATTCCCGGCTATAAGATTGAACAGGGTAGATTTACCCGTGCCATTGATGCCTATTACTCCTATTTTGTCGTTATCATCTATACTAAAGGAGATATTATCAAGAAGTATCCGCTCACCGTAACTTTTAACTACATTCTCGATAGATAAAATGCTCATAAAAACCATCCTTTACATAAGTTCATCTGTTATTTTATCATACGTTCCTATTACTGTTACGATAGCTAGGATATTATCTGATCCAACTGTCAGTCATTACCACTTGATTGCCGATTATCCACGTCTTATAATAATAGCAACACAAGCATAACATGCTATGTGCGTAGGACTTATTTATTTTTAACCACATTATGAAACCAAGGAGTTTCGATCTAACTGTTTATGTCGGGCCACATTATCTAGTGGAAGGCAGACGCCGTTAGTCTGACACCACTTATTGTGTAAGTGGGTCTTAAAAATGATTTTGTTTACGGCATCGCGGGGATACTAAAAAACCTTAAGAAAAAATTCTTAAGGTTTTTGTGTTTCTATATTGATTTACATCTAATAATCGCGTTTACTTCTAGGTTTACCCCCTGGCGCTCTTTTCGAGTTTCTCCAAGAGTTTGCTTTTCTCTTGTAATCTTGTTTCTTGTTTCTCGGTTCTTTTATTTTAATCGGTGGGGCTTCCGACAATACCTGAGAAGTATTTAAAGGTTCCCGAGTTAATATTTTTAAAGCTGCTGATAACAGTGAAACTGAATCATGATCTTCTAATAAGCTCTCAGCTAGCTTTTTATATGGCTGGCGATCTGTTTCGCTAACGGAAAGCAGGTTTTCTACAACTACACGCTGTAGGCCAGCAAATACTTCATTCACGGTTGGCACAGGTTTACGCGTTATTTTATGTTTAGTAAGCTGTTCAATATATCTAAGATGGCTAATTTCGCGCGGGGTAACAAATGTTGTAGCTAAGCCCGTTTCTCCTGCACGCCCGGTTCTGCCGATTCGATGCACATAGCCTTCAGGATCCTGAGGTATATCAAAATTATAGATATGAGTTACCCCTGAGATATCCAGACCACGAGCAGCTACATCCGTTGCGACCAGAATATCGATGGTACCCCCTTTAAACTGACGCATGATAGTATCTCTTCTGTTCTGGGTCAGGTCACCGTGAATACCTTCAGCCGAATAGCCACGCTTACTTAATGCTTCTGCCAGTTCATCGACCCGGCGTTTAGTGCGACCAAAAACAATAGCCAGAGCCGGATTATGAATATCCAACAGCCGACATAATATATCCAGCTTTTGTGATTCGGGTGTCTCCATATATTGCTGTTCAATATTAGAAACAGTTATTTCGCGGGGATTAATATGGATTAGTTGCGGATCGTTCATAAATTCCCTAGCCAGAGCTTGAATATGTGGAGGCATAGTAGCTGAAAATAATAGAGTTTGCCGCTCTGCTGGCATTTGCTTAAGTATGTCCTCAATATCTTCTTTAAAACCCATATTAAGCATTTCATCAGCTTCATCCAGAACTAGTATTTTTATCTGATTAAGCCTGATAGTTCTTCTGCGTAAGTGATCTAATAGTCGCCCTGGAGTACCTACAACGATTTGGGGCCTTTTTTTGAGTGCTCGGATTTGTCGTTCTATCTCCTGTCCACCATAGATAGGTAAGCAGCGAACGTTTTTATGCTGTCCAATTCTATTCAGTTCTTCTGCTACCTGCATAGCAAGTTCCCGGGTAGGTGTAATTACGATACCCTGAATGTAATCCAATTCCATATCACATCGGTCTGCTAAAGGTATTCCGAATGCGGCTGTTTTCCCCGTTCCTGTTTGTGCTCTGCCTATGAGATCCTTTCCTGCAAGAGCCACAGGAATCGTCATAGCCTGTATAGGAGTAGCTTCCTCGAACCCCATGGTGCTAATTGCTTTAAGAATAAGCGGCTCCGATATTAATTCGTTAAATGTTGTCAATAGTTTAAAAACTCCCTTCGTTTTTAAGGTGATAAAATAATTAGATCTACCTTCCTCCCCGGAATTGTGGTTAAAAGGAGGAAGGATTCACCTTTATAAGTATAAGTGATAAATGGGTATATGGAAATGAGATTGTAGAAATAGTTTTTGCACTGTGCTCAAAGAATATGCTTAGATCAGACTATAAATTAGCTTTTAACCACCAAGTGCTACTATGTATGGCTAAAGCCTTGTCTATAGAATCGAATCTTTAGCCAGTTGCTGGCACGAGACTGTACCGTTTTATTTTAACACTCTTTCAAAAACGACAGCTGCCTCAGCTCTGGTTAAATTATTTTGGGGTTTAAAAGTATTATCAGGATAGCCGCAAATAATTCCACTCTCGGCTGCCTGGTTGACAGCATCTTTAGCCCAATTAGAAATCTGGTTACTATCTTCAAACGTTATGTTATGGTCAGGTTTTTCCAAGTTAGCTGCTCTAGTAATCATTGCTGCCATTTGTTCCCGGGTGATGCAGTCGTCGGGATGAAAGTAATTCGCGTTGTAACCGTTAACAACTCCATGGGCTGCTGCAGTTGAAATATACTGATTAGCCCAATGTGAAATAGTATCGTTGAATTGTGTTTCCTGCTCAAGTGATTCAAGCTTAAAAGCTTGGACTAAAATCTTGGTAAACTCTGCTCTGCTAATTGAATTATCCGGTTTAAATGTGCTATCCGGATATCCCGTTAGAATTTCTAGTGTTAGTAATTTATCGATTGATTCTTTTGCCCAGTGTTCTTGTATATCTGTTAAAACTGTAATTTCTAAAGGTGCTTTTGTCTCTTTTGGTTTTGCGAGTATAGCGAATTTAGTGAAATGCGTTACTTCCCCACTCACTGTATTATGAATGAAATCTATTTCGACGTTATCTAGTTCCACCCATTTTCCTTTTTCTTCATCCAGCCAGCAAATACTTAGCAAATAATTATCTAAATCAACTTCCGAACGGTTAAATGAAATAGTGAGCATAACTGGTTTAGCAAAATTACCAGTATTGTCTCTTAATATTTCCACTACTTCGCTGACTAATTTATGGTTTTTTGCTACAGGTAATTTGACAGTGTCTGTTATTTTGCTGATTTTTAGCTGCTCATCTTTCTTAAATACGTCTGGGGGAATTTCTAAAGTAACATTATTATGAACGATTTGTCCGCCATTACTAGCAATCGTCTCGCTTATAGTTTCTGCTGGTATTCCACTTGAACCTCCAGATGAATCCCTACCTGTTGAAGTACTGGCGCTGTCGTTTGAATGCACTGTAACGTTTGAACCCTGAGGACTGGAATAATAAATTGGTTCTGCTGAAGAATTCGCCAGATGAATTAATAAAGTATTCTCTGATAAATCCAAAGAAGTTATTTTGTCATCATAATTTGCTACATTAATTTTTACATTACCCTTCCCTACCGATTTTAGGGGTATAGAACATAGTAAGGTTTTAGTATTAATATTAACTCCGGGCTCTTTACCTGTAAGGCATTTCACGAAAGAGTATGCACTCTTATTGTTTGCCTGTTCTATTTTTCTAAGCTCGAAATATGGTGCTGAGAAATTAGACTTTTCCAAAAATGAGGGTGTGTCTCCGTTATTTAATACCTTAACTATTGATGAATCAAAGATAAAATCCACAGAAGCTCCATATAAGTCATCAACATCATCTAAATAAATATTTATATCAAAAGTACTATTTATACTAGTACTGGCAGCAGTAGACTCAACCATGACAGATGCAGCATATGATGCGCTTACGGAAAATGTAAGAAAAATTAAGCTAAGAAATAATATTATACTAATTCTTCGCAACTTCGTCGCCCCTTTCTTATGAATAAATGATTGATTCCCCTGCAAAAAACCCTTTCCCAATGCAACTTAATGAATACGTTGTTAAAAAATGGTGTTAAATCTTTTGTATTTGGCAATTATAAATTCTAAATTATAGTAGCTATAATCCATATTTCTCTCTTTTTTAATGTTAACTAAAGCCGCATAATTCCTTAGAAAATCCGCGGATTCCGCGTTGAATTACTCAAACTGGTGCATAATTAATACTTTTCGCAGTGGAATCATGATTATATATATTTATAATCCTGATCTGCCGTAGTTCTGGCATAATTTAGCCAGGTCAAACAGATCCACAGTATTATCATTGTTTAAATCACCAAACCAGAGAGATATCGGTTCTGTTACGGTAGTCTTACCTGGATGAATAGTTATATCATAAATTTTATTACTTAACCAATTACTCCTGGACACAGTTAAATCGTAAATACCAGCAGGAATATTGCTAAAAATGAAACGCCCGTTTGCATCAGTTACGGTTTGGCCAATAACATTTGATTGGTCATACAAAGTAACTAGTATACCTGAATGGTCGCTGGAATTTTCTAAGGTTATTTTACCTTGAAGATTATGATGAGCAGCATACTTCGCAACAACAAGAGTAGTTTTATCCATATCATAGCCTGAAATTTTCACTTTAATCTCCTGCCCGGGCATTACTTTGTGAGGGTCAACTTCAATTTTAAGACTATTAAATAAAATCTTTCCAGGTGAATAAAAACGATGGTCAAGATTATTAACCTTATAGTTTAAAATCTCATTATTTTTCCCTGATGTCCAGGCTCTGGCACCGGCTTCGGTCAAACTTTCATTACTACTGGGAGGGAAACTCCAACCATAAGTTACATCTCCCTGTTCAGATATCGGTGCCCAGGAGCAGCCCTCAGTCAATATTTCCAGTTTAAATGATTGATTTTCACGAAAATCCAGGCTTCCAGTACTATCCTCCATTATTGTTATCGTATCAATTTGCCCGCCAGTAGCTGGTATTTCTTCCACGGATTTTATACTAGTTGTTGTTGAACCTACTAAACTAGCTTTAGCTATAACAAGACCAGAGGATGAACTAAATCCTGAACCACTCGGGGCAGAAAAAGAAACCACTATATCACCCACATAATTATTTAAATCAATCCCATTAAAGTAGATATAAAAGTATTTATCTGAACCATGATTAAATGCATCCTGACTAGCCATTTGTATATCAAAACTATTATTATTTATTGGGAACGATTCTGCAGCAAATGAACTGGCACTTAATGCATCACCACCAACTGAGTTTTCAGGAGCTACAATAGTTATGCCAGCGTAAGCTGATTCTGCCACTGAAACTGCATAAATGCCTGAACCTGGTGCAGTCTCATTATTCGGAAAACTCAAATCAGAGGGCAGCGAGATGTTTACGATTCCATATGCAAATAATATAGTATCGGAAAGCGTCACCTTAACCACACCCAGATCCTGTGGTCCTGAACTTGCACCTACAACGGGTGCTTTTAATACCTCGTAGGTTGAACTAGCCTGTACCGATGGGGTCATTACCCCGAGGGCCATGTACAATGCAAATACCATAGTCACTAATACTCTAATTCCTTTTTTCTTCATTTTTTTCCTCCCCGGCTTAAATTTAAAATTGTTTTCTGATCCCAGATAAGAATGAATGGTGTTAAATCTTTTGTATTTGGCAATTATAAATTCTAAATTATAGTAGCTATAATTGGTATTTCTCTCTTTTTTTATATTAACTAAAGCCGCGTAATTCCTTAGAAAATCCGCGGATTCCGCGTTGAATTACTCCAGCTGGTGCATAATTAATACTTTTCGCAGTAGAAGCAATGCTTAAAATAACGAACAGCTAATGATGTGATTAATTAACATGAAACAGTAGTTAACATTTACAATATTATACAGTATGTATACAAAAGTTACCAATTTAGTGAAAATATTATAAACACCAAAAAGATATGAATTCATAGATAAGGTATAATTAGCTAAGCTAATAAAGCTAGGTACTTTTTTTAATGGATATAAATATATAAGGAATGAATGATGATGGATTTTTTACCGGTTAATAAGGATGATTTAAAGCGGAGAAATTGGGATGAATTAGATATTATTCTGGTTAGCGGGGATGCTTATGTTGATCACCCTGCCTGGGCGGCGGCTATACTTGGGCGTTTTCTGGAACGACATGGATATCGGGTAGGAATTATTGCTCAACCTGATTGGCGCAGCCTGGATGATTTTAAAAAGCTGGGGGCTCCGCGGTTGTTTTTCGGGGTGGCAGCCGGAAATCTTGACTCCATGGTTAACCACTATACGGCGGATAAGAAAAAGCGCCGTGATGATACACTCTCACCCGGAGGCAAGGCTGGGTACAGGCCAGACAGGGCGACCATCGTATATACGAACCGTTTACGGGAAGCTTATCCCGGAGTACCTGTAGTTATTGGCGGGGTTGAAGCTAGTATGAGACGTTTTGCCCACTATGATTACTGGACTGATAAGGTTCGCAGGTCTATTTTACTTGACAGTAAAGCTGACCTTCTGATTTATGGTATGGGTGAATATAACCTGCTGGAGACAGCAAGATTTCTGGAGGCAGGCGGAGAGATTGGCAACTTAAACCATCTGCGTGGTACCGGTTATGTCTCCTCTATAGTACCAGAGGATGCGTTGGAAATACCTTCGTACGAAAACGTTTCCCAAAATGCGCAAGATTTTTCTGAAAGCACTCGTTTAATCCAGTTGAATACTAATCCTTACTCTGCTCCTCCCCTGGCCCAAAAGCACGAAAATAGATGGATAATCATGAAACCACCCGCTCTGCCGCTAACTACGGAACAGATGGATAGCATTTATGCCATACCCTTCCTACGTAAATATCATCCTATGTATGAGAAAGATGGCGGAGTTCCAGCATTAGAACCAGTACAGTTTTCGGTACTAACTCACCGGGGGTGTTTCGGCGGTTGTGCCTTTTGTTCTATAGGACTTCACCAGGGGAAATTTATCCAGAACCGTAGTATAGGGTCAATTGAGGCTGAGGTAAAATCTTTTACTTCTCATCCTGATTTCAGAGGCAGTATTCCTGATTTGGGAGCAGCATCGGCTAATATGTATGGTTTGAGGGGCAAGGAATCTGAAAAATGTAATACGTGCCGTCGCACCAGCTGCCTGTATCCTTCAGTATGTAATAATCTGGATACTGATCATTCTCCTTCTATCCGCATGTGGCAAAAAATAAGAAAAATTAAAGGTGTGCGTCATATTCGTGTAGCCTCCGGCGTAAGGTATGACCTCATTTTACTAGACAAGTCTGGCCAGTACCTTCGTCAACTCTGTGAGTATCATGTAGGCGGGCAATTAAAAGTGGCACCAGAACATGTTGCTACCGAGGTTACTAAACTAATGGGCAAACCAGGCTGTTCCGAATATGTGAAATTTGTTACAGCCTTTAATAAGATCAATAAAAAACTGGGCAAGGAACAATATCTTATTCCCTATTTTATTTCAGCCCATCCGGGCAGCAGTTTAAAATCAAGTGTAGAACTAGCAGAATTTGTCCGGGATCAAATGCAGTATTATCCTGAACAGGTACAAAATTTTACTCCGACTCCCATGACCATATCTACCAGTATGTATCATACTGGCCTTAATCCCCTAAATGGCAAAGAAGTGTATGTGCCGATCAATACCTGGGAAAGAAAAGCGCAGCGAGCCCTTCTACAGTACCGCAACAGAAGTAATCACAGTCTAGTATGCGAAGCACTAGAAAAATGCGGGAGGACCGACCTTATCGGGTCTTCACGTAAAGCATTAGTTAAAGAAAGTACTTTTGCTACTAAGCGCAAGCCTAGCCAGAACAAGAAAAGCCACAAAACTGAGCAAAAACCCAAAAGGGGTAAAAGTAAATAGTCATATTGCTATGATGCTGTTATCGAACTATAATTATAAATTGTGTAACTAATAATGGATGCAAGCGAGATGAACAGGATGAAACTGGGACAAGATAGAGAACAGGTAAAAGCAATAATTGTGGCGGCAGGTTCTTATGTTATGTGGGGCATATTACCTATTTACTGGAAATTGCTGCAAAGTGTACCCGCGCAGGAGATTTTGGCTCATCGGATAGTCTGGTCTTTTATATTTTTACTGATTCTATTAACTATTACCGGAAGGTTAAAAGAGTTTGCCGTAGAGGTGTATGAATTAGCTCACCAACGTTGGAGGATGGTGGGTATCATTAGCGCAGCCGCTATCCTTAATCTCAACTGGTTTACTTATATATGGGCAGTTAATAATAATCACGTAATCCAAACGAGTCTGGGGTATTATATTAATCCCCTGGTTACTGTTCTTTTAGGAATAGTTGTGTTAAAAGAAAAATTGTCATTTTGGCAGTTCATATCTTTTCTGCTAGCAGCGATAGGTGTATTAATTTTAACTTTCCACTACGGAACTGTTCCCTGGATTGCATTATCATTGGCGATTACTTTTGGAGTGTATGGTTTACTAAAAAAAGTGGTTAACACTGGTGCAGTTATTGGCTTAACTATAGAAACCCTTTTAATGACAATTGTTGCAGCTCTTTACCTGAGCTATATACATAATACTGGTTGCGGAAACTTTCTAACAGGTTCTACGTTAATCTCCGCACTCTTAATTGGAGCAGGCATAGTTACAGCAGTACCATTAATCTTTTTTGCTTATGGAGCCACACGTTTACCACTTTTCATTCTTGGGTTTGTGCAGTATATTAGCCCTACTATGACATTATTACTAGGCGTTTTTTTGTACCATGAACCATTTACTACTTATCATCTGATTTCATTTATCCTTATCTGGACAGGGTTAATTATCTTTTCCCTGGCGAAAACTAACCTTTTTGTCCGTTGGGAAAAGGCACTAGGAGCAAGACATTAAGTTTTATAAAATATTTTTAAGATTTACTATTTCTTTTTCGGGGATATGTTCGATCATCAGTTTGAGTTCAGAGAGCTGTCCCAGGGAAAGAGAGAGATTCTGACTGGCCACGTATTCTTTGACCTTAGCCAGGGAAAATTCAATGTTGTCCATTTCCTGATGGTCTAAAAAAATAGGCCACCATTTAGCCTTTTCCCCCCAGGTTGTTTCTAGTTTTTTATTATGTTCTACAGCTTTTTCCCAATGCCCTTCTCTTATTTCAGCACTAATCAAATCAATTTGTTGGGTTAATTCATCGCTTGACGTTTCTAGCGAATAGTTAAACCAAAAGCCTAAACCGATAATCATGCTAAGAATTACTGTTAAAGTAACTATTAGTCTCATTTTGGTAAAGACTCCTTTTACTTATTCCTCAGCAGAATCCTTCAACTGGTAATAAAAATCTCCTCGGGAATCAAGGTTAGCGAAAAGCACTTGTTTAACATTGCTAACTCCCGATTTGTTGAGTTCACCCTGCAGCCAATCTAAACCTAGATTCATTTTTTCAAGATTCTCTTGAATAATCCGACCATCGATAACTAAAGTAGTCGGTAAACCTTCGTATTGAGTTTCGATATTAAGATCTTCAGGTTCAACTGGCCTTTTTTGTGATTTTAAAAGCACACTAAGCTCACCACTAGTCTCTAAAATGGCAAATTCTACATCAGCGATATTATATACATCCTTTAAGCGTAGTTGTTCGAGCAAATCATTAATGTTATAACGTAACCTTCTTAGTTCATCTTCCAATATTTTAGAATTTTCAATCACAATGCTAGGTTTACCGCAAATTATTCCTCGTGCCCTTTGACTTTTTAAAGAGATATAAGATAAAGTTACTTGAGCTGCAACTAATATAAACATGGGAATTAAGCCGCTTAAAATGGGAACACCTGTGTTTTCCATCGGGATAGCTGCCAGCTCTGAAATCATAATAATAATGACTAATTCATAAGGCTGCAACTGACCAATTTGCCGCTTTCCCATGACCCTAAGGAGTACAAGCGCAGCCATATACAAGATTAATGTACGAATAACGATTAGGAGCATCTAATCTTCCTTTTTGCTTTTAGAACTTTAGTTAATATTATTGGCAATATGTAGTGCCTTTATGTAAGCAATTTAACGTCATTACTTCTGCCTCGACCGACCTGCCGGGTTGTGGTTTTTCCCAAAAAGCGTACAATATAGATGTAAATCATTCGACAGACGAAATATTAATTCAGGCTTAACTTAAATCTGATTAAGCTGCTAAAGGATTGGTTTATTACCACAATAATGATTCGTGTGAGGTAATTATAGATGCATACCGAACTGTTAGTGCTGTTAACTGCCGCAACACCAGTATTAGAGTTGCGAGGAGCAATACCTTTAGGGCTGGCCATGAAATTACCTATATGGGAAGTATTTATATTATCTGTTATTGGAAATATTATACCAGTTCCTTTTATACTTGCCGGTACTCGGAAAATTACTGAATGGCTTAGCCACATCCCTTTTATCGAAGCAAAACTGACACAATGGCGTACTAAAAAGACTGAAAAACTAAGTCTGAAAATCCATCGCTGGGGATGGTTTGGTTTACTTGCCATTGTAGCTATTCCCCTGCCTGGCACCGGCGCGTGGACAGGATCAATTTTGGCTGCGCTGCTGGGTCTTAACTTCTGGCTATCGCTGCTATCTATTATAGTCGGGGTTGTTATCGCGGGACTAATAGTAGCTGGGACAGGCTTAACAGTGCTACTAGCAATTTAAGCTATTTAGAGGCGTGATTTCACATTCTTAACCAGCAAATACATTGAACCGAGCATCATATCTTCGGGATAATAAGAGAGGGCACCTTTTATATAAGTATTAAATAACTCTGCAGTAATTGATTCCTCACTTTGTCCCTGGATGAGTTTCTCCTTTATACTATTAAATGCCTCTTCGGCAGCCTGAAGACCCTGACTATAAAAGTCTTTTACCTGATTGGCTCCAAGTGGCACATTTCCGTGCCCAACTCCCAGAACTTCTGTTGGGAATTGGCTTAACCTTTTAATCGTTTGAAGATACAAGTCATAATCCTGAAAGAAGACTGGTGACATTAAACCATCTGGGGTCATGTAACCTGCAGCGTCGGAAATAAACATAACCTTATCTGATGACAGATAAGCGGCAATAGAGCAAGGACTATGCCCAGGAGCCTCGAAAACATCAATCTTCAACCCATCCCCTGACTTAAGACTATCTCCTTCCTTAACGGCCAGGTCTACCTTAAGGTTATTAATATCAATTTTATCCGGTCTGGTAGGTAAAAGGCCCTCTTTAGCATAAGTATTTATAATAAATTCATCAGCTTTACCCAGGGCTACTTTTACTTTGTCTAGCAACAGTATTTTTTGCGCAACCTGGCTCGCTATTACTTGAGCTTCCGGAAAAAGCTTTTTTAACATAGGTATGCCACAGACATGATCAAAGTGGGAATGCATGACTAGAATATATTTGATCTCCGGTTTTTCTTTGAGTTGGGACCACTCATTCGCGAATATGGATACCCCGGCACTGGTGCCGCATTCTATAAGGATTGATTCCTTTTTACCAACTATGTAGTAATTAAAATTACCATTACCCAGCAATAATACATTATCAGTAAGCTTTTGCATAAAACTTCTCCCCCTAGCTATTTTGCTACCACCCGATTAACCAAATATTTCGTTACAGAAGAGAAGATTCCTGCCTAACCATAAACAATAAACCCATAAAAAGGTAATTATTTATGTCGCTTCCAATTCAAACTAACGCCATATAACTTTTTGCAGGTGAAATGGTTTTAAAATGGTGTTAAATCTTTTGTAGCAGAGATAATCCATATTTCTCTCTTTTTTAACGTTAACTAAAGCTACGTAATTCCTTGAAAAATCGGCGGATTCCGCGTTGAATTACTCAAGCTGGTGCATAATTAATACTTTTCGCAGTGGAATCGTAATTAAATAAAATTATTTTTCCTAGCCCGATGGAAAAACCACCTGAACCAGCTTTACTGCTTACTCTTTTACCAAGTGCAACCGAATATTTTAAGTGCTATATTAACTAAATAGGTTTAGAATCTACTTGTCAAAATAAGTCTGATTATGTAAAATCATTTTTGGTATATATTTTAAGCTCACATCCGAAATATGATGCACTAACGGCTCCATAGAGGGAGCTTTT
>JAQWBP010000020.1:36384-39587 GCA_028706315.1 Syntrophomonadaceae bacterium | reverse complement strand
GAGCGCGGGTTGCGTTTTTTGCGTCGGGGTGGGGTGTTTAGTTCTTTTATCATATCCCTTAGCTGGGCGGCTCGTTCGAATTCCAGGTTTTCCGCTGCTTTACGCATCTCTACTGCCATTTCGGCCAACAGGTGCTCCCTTTCCTCTTTACCCATACTCTGCAAATTAGCAATATCATATTCAGCCGGATCTTCAGCAATCGTAGCCTCAACCGCAGCATAGACAGCCTTCTTAATCGTCTCTGGAGTAATATTATGCGCTTTATTATACGCCACCTGCTTTTCCCGGCGGCGGTTAGTCTCGTCAAGCGCCTGACGCATAGAATCAGTAATCCGATCAGCATACATCAAGACCCGCCCTTCTGCATTACGGGCTGCCCGGCCAATCGTCTGTATTAACGACCTGGCTGAACGCAGGAAACCTTCCTTATCCGCATCTAAAATAGCCACCAGAGCCACCTCTGGTAAATCTAGCCCTTCCCGCAAAAGATTTATCCCCACTAACACATCAAAAACTCCCGAGCGCAGCTCCCGCAGGATATCCAACCTTTTCAGGGCATCAATATCAGAATGCAGATAGCGGACTTTAATGCCAGCATCAGCAAGATAATCACATAAATCTTCCGCCATTCGCTTAGTAAGTGTAGTTACCAGCACCCGGTAACCCTTTTCCACTGTAGACCGGATCTCTTCCATCAAATCATCAATCTGATTTTCCGTAGGCCTAACCTCAACTTCTGGATCGATAAGCCCGGTAGGGCGAATAATTTGCTCCACCACCTGCCGGCTTCTTTCCAGTTCATAATCGCCCGGAGTGGCACTAACATAAACTACCTGCTTTATTTTATCGTCAAATTCCGCAAACTGGAGGGGGCGGTTATCCAGAGCTGAAGGCAACCTAAAACCGAAGTCTACCAGGTTTTGTTTACGCGATCTGTCTCCTGCGTACATGCCCCGCACCTGGGATACGGAAATATGAGACTCATCCATAAAGAGAAGAAAATCTTCGGGGAAAAAATCCATCAATGTATAAGGAGGTTCACCCGGGGCCCGTCCCGTTATATAGCGGGAAAAATTTTCGATCCCCTTGCAATACCCTATCTCTTTAATCATTTCCAAGTCATATCTGGTCCTCTGTTCCAGGCGCTGCGCTTCCAGAAGTTTTCCCTCTTTTTTAAATAGCGTCAGCTGTCCGGCCAGTTCCTGCTCGATTTCTTCTGCTGCCGCTACCATCTTATCCCGGGTAGTAACAAAGTGTGAAGCCGGGAATACCATGGCGTGAACCCTGCGGCCCAGTATTTCACCCGTCATAGGATTAAACTCAATAATACGGTCAATTTCATCACCGAAAAACTCTATGCGCAAAGCATTTTCTCCCGTAGACGCGGGAAAAACCTCAACTACATCACCTCTTACCCGAAAATTTCCCCGGGAAAAAGAAGTTTCATTGCGCTCATACTGGATTTCCACCAGCCTGCGCAGTAAATCATCCCGGACCAGTTCCGTCTGGGGCCGCAGTGATACGGCCATTTTATAATAATCCTCCGGTGAGCCCAGGCCATAGATGCAAGATACGCTGGCAATTATAATGACATCCCGGCGTTCTAAGAGAGCCGCAGTAGCCGAGTGGCGCAACTTATCTATCTCATCATTAATTGAGGAATCTTTTTCTATATAAGTATCCGTTTGCGGCACATAAGCCTCCGGCTGATAATAGTCATAATAACTGATAAAATATTCTACCGCATTTTCCGGGAAAAACTGTTTAAACTCCGAATACAGCTGACCTGCCAGAGTCTTATTCGGAGCCATAATCAGGGCAGGCCGCTGTAATTCTTGAATCACTTGTGCCATAGTATAAGTTTTACCCGAACCAGTAACCCCTAAGAGGCACTGCTCGCGATAATCAGCCTTTAATCCCGCGGTTATTTCCTTAATCGCCTGTGGTTGGTCACCAGTAGGGCGGTATTGCGATTGTAGCTTAAACTTTTCCATATTTCTTCCCTTCCCCATAACTAACAACACTGCCAGTTAGCGAGTTATTTCTTTCCAAACATCATAGCGCTTTTTATCCAGCTGCTCAAAATCCATAGAAGAACTATAGATTTTTTTCAGTTCTCTTAACGTCTGCGCAGTATTTTTAAGTTCACTCTGGGCTTCCTCTATAAGCGTTTCATATATTCGGCAGACCTCATTAGCTTTTTCCGCCAGCCCATCTTCATTATACTCATCCAGGTAAGCACCCATATCAATTATACGATCCCATGGTTTAACTAACATCTCTTTACTACCGGCATCAACCATGGCCAGATCCAGATCCCGGATAATTACCATACTAATATTATCTGGCTCTAACCCGCAGTGGTAATATTCCACCCGGTATCCCCGCGTCGCTGCCCGGCGCGCAATTTCACTGATAACTGTTGATTTACCGCTGCCTGGGGGACCTATAAAAATAAACCTTTTGCGGCATTCAGCACTCAGTTCATCCAAATAGTTTACGATTCCTTCTGCTGTAACTGCACTGGCAAAAAAATGTTTTTCTCCCATCTGCTTATTAATAATCTGGGTAGTTAATTCATCTATAAGTTCCTGGATTTTTTCTATATTTAGATGCCCGGTAACTATTTTTTTAACTTCATCTTTAAGCTGGGCAGCATTTTTTAAAATATTATAAACTTTAACCTTTTGATTTTCTACTTTGTCTGCCAAATCAATGATGGTTTCGCTTTTTTCTCTAATAATATTATTATCCCAGTAATCGCCCAGATTAATGATACAACCGGAAACCCCCGGATACCTCGGATCTACAGGCTCAGGCAAGCTGCCATTAATAACTGCCGCATCCAGTTGGGGAATAAACAGACCATCAGGATTCACCGGATCCATAGCTGAGATCCAGTATTCTATCTCATAACCCTGCTCAGCAAGCGACTCACCCAGAAGTTTTATAAAAGTTGCCCGGCCGGAACCAGGGGCCCCTTTAAGGATATATACTTTACCTAGTCCTTTTATGAGTTCGGGAATAAAAGTATAAAAACCCTGACTAGTGTTGCTGCTGGCAAAAACATACCGTATTCCTCCCTTATTTCCCACTCCCATTACCCCTTTTCATACAGCTTTTTTATAATATATTCATTTTGTACGCTAAAGGTTAAAATTCAAGTGGAATTCAAGCGGGGACGGTTCTTGGCTTGAATTTCC
>JAQWBP010000020.1:31519-36284 GCA_028706315.1 Syntrophomonadaceae bacterium | reverse complement strand
AAGAACCGTCCCCACTTGAATTCTATAAAAGGTTATAATGGTAGTAAACAAATTAAGATTTGCGGGGAGGGTTATGAAATGAGTATATTCTTTAAGCAGGCTGGAATTCTCAAGGAGATCCTGGAACTAAACCGGGAGCCGGTGGGAGTACAATTTTTAAAAAGCAGTGATGAATTAGGCTCTTTAGAAGGATATGAACAAACTGCTAAGATGAGATACTGTCAAGCCGTAATGCTCGCTGGCCAGGGTAAAAAAATCCTTTTAAGTAAAGAAAACCTTGCCTGTGCAGCCGCAGGCAGCGCCTTCGGTCTGATGCCCTTACATCCTAAACTAGCATCAGGGGCAGCCCATTTTAATACCGGCGTTTTTGGTAGTCCCGAAAGTGCCCGAAAAATTATGCAAGAGATACCTCGTCTGGAACAAGATGTTTATAAGTTTGTTAAACTTGGTCCCCTGGGGGAAATAGAATGGAAACCTGACATAATTGTGATAGAAGCACACCCCGAAGCAGTGATGTGGCTCAGCCTGGCAAATATATATCTCCAGGGCGACAGACTGCAATTCAGTACTTCGGTTGTACAGGGAACCTGCGTAGACGTAACCGTTGTCCCCATGCTGACAGGTAAACCTAATGCCAGTTTTGGTTGTACTGGTTGTCGCGAGGCCAGTGATTTGACTCCTGCCGAAGCCTTATTCGGTTTTCCTGTAAAACAAATAGAAACGATTATGGAAAATCTTAAACTTCTTAATGAAAAAATTATCCCCAGAAATCGCAGCAAATCATTCTACAAACGTTTTGCCCAGAAGTAATCATGGGTAACAACCGAGGGAGCGGTTATCGGGGAAAACCGAAAACCATCTCCCTTGTTACCCTTCAACTTTTTATACTTCTACCATCACTTTCAGGAAAATTTATCTTAAATGCCTTAATTTTACGATAAAGGGTACTAACATCAATACCCAGGTCATTAGCTGCCTTTTGGCGATGACCCTGGTGCCTTTGCAGAGTTTCAATAATTAAGTGTTTTTCCATGGACTTAAGACTTACCGGTCCTGACTCTCCCAATGCAGATGGCCTGGTCGGCCGTAACTCCACTGGCAGGTGGTGAAGTTCAATCATTCCACCCCGGCAAAGTACAAATGCTTGCTCAATAATATTTTCCAACTCACGAACGTTACCAGGGAAATCATAATTAATTAATACAGACATAACTTCGTCAGAAACTCCTGCAATATCTTTACTCTGCAGCCGATTAAACTTATATATCATGTGCTCTACCAGTAGAGGTATATCCTCCCTGCGTTGTTTCAATGTAGGGAGTTTTATATTGATCACACAAATACGATAATACAAGTCCTCACGGAAATTTCCGTTTTTAACTAGTTCACTCAAATCCTTGTTTGTTGCAACAATTACACGGGTATCTATTTTCAATGGTTCAACAGAACCAAGAGGTTCAATCACGCGTTCCTGTAATACACGCAAAAGCTTTACCTGCATAGCCTGTGACATATCAGCAAACTCATCTAAAAAGATGGTCCCCCCGTCAGCTAAAGCAAATCTTCCCGGCTTATCTCGCCGGGCATCTGTAAATGCTCCGGCCTTATATCCAAATAACTCACTTTCTAAAAGTGTATCTGGTAAAGCAGCGCAATTTACACTAACAAATCGTTTCTTATTCCGTGGTGAAAGATTATGAATAGCTTTGGCAAAAAGCTCCTTTCCTGTCCCACTGGCTCCTTCAATTAATACAGTACTATTACTTTCGGCTACGCGCGGCAAAATATTAAATAAATCCATCATGATAGAACTGCGGGCAATAATATCTTCATAACTATACCGTGCTTCAAGTTGTTTTTGCAGTTGCTCAATATGGCTGAGATCTTGAAAAGTCTCTACTCCTCCTATGATTTTACCTTCTTCATCTCTTAATATGGCAGTTGCCAAACGGATAGGAATCCGATGCCCTTTTTTATCAATAATATAGGCAGTAGCATTAATTATAGGATTACCAGAAGAAAAAGTATGTTTTAGAGCACAATCTTTTTCGCAAATGTTGGTCCGAAAAACATCGTAACAAAAACAGCCTATAGCTTCCCCGCGTGGAACTCCGGTTATGCGTTGAGCAGCAGAATTAAAACTGGTTATTTTCCAGTCAATATCTACTGTAAAAACTCCTTCATTTATGGAATCCAGAATAATATCATGGTTAGAATCATTAATTAACCTGTCATTCATTTTTTCCGCTCCTTTGAGTCCTGGTATTTTACATTATAACTAATAATAGTGCATTATGCCACGATAGTTGAGACAATACATTGCAAATTGCCATTATACCTATCCAGCGCATTTTGTGCCTTTTGTTTGCTAAGCCCCTATATAATGCCATCTAGAGATTTTATAATGACGATGGCACGGTATTTGCATATATAATTAAGTGAAATGATAATAGCAATATCGTATTGGCAAAATTGTATAGCACCTGTTTTTGATGTTTCCGAAAGTTTATTAATTGTAGATATGGAAGATAATCTAGTAAAAAGGTATACAAGCGTTAGGTTGGATTATGATTTGCCTTTTGCTCGTGCCAGAGAATTATTAGATTCGGAGGTGGAGGTACTTATATGTGGGGCTATTTCCCAAACACTTAAAATGGCCGTCTCAGGGCAAAACATAAAAATTATTTCTAACGTTTTTGGTCCACTGGATAATATTCTTTTGCGTTACATCAATGGGGATCTTACTGGCGATGATAATGATACGTTCTCTTTTTCTAATAAAAGACAACAAAGAAAACGATGTCGCCATAGAGGAAATTAAACTTTCTGGAAAGGAGGTGATTAATATGCCAGGAGGAAATGGTACTGGCCCTTCGGGAATGGGACCGAGGACTGGACGCGGCGCAGGTTACTGTTCCGGTTATGCAACCCCCGGATACATGAACCCTGTTCAGGATCAATCTTACTGGGGATGTGGTCGTGGAAACCGACGAGGAGGTAGAGGTAGAGCCTACGGTTTCAGAGGAATTACCCCAGGAGTAAATCCTTATCCCATTGTAGAAAACGAGACTTATGGAACCGGAAGTCTGGAAAATCTGGCAAAATCCTTAGAAAATAGCCTGAATAATATTAAGAGACAAATAGCAGAATTAAAAACCCGAAAACAAACAGACTAACTCTGCCAAGTATACCTTGTCTATTACCTGGTCAGGGCTGGTAACAGTCCTGACTATTTTTATAATTGAACTATTACCGAATCTTATAAAAATTATCATAGCAGAAAAATTACCTGTTTTGTAATAAAATAAAACTAATTGAGGGAGAGGTTTAAAAATGTTTGTTGACGATAATTGCGTTGGTTGCGGTTTATGTGTTGAATCATGCCCGATAGAAGCCATTTCACTATGCGAAGATAAGGCAGTTATTGATAAAGAACTTTGTGTAGAGTGTTTATCTTGTATTGATATTTGCCCTTTCGGTGCTATTCATCAAGACGACTAAAGAAGTAATCAAATATTTTCAGAACATAGTTTTACAATTTATAGTATTTTATAGGATAATAAAGAAAAAGTATTAAAATCTTAATAATACCTAATACCTTATAATATTAATAATAATTTTTTCAAAGGAGATAAATATCATGAGATTCAGCCTGGATTGTCTGCCCTGTTTACTCCAGCAGGCCATTAGAATAGCGCGGCTTAACCTGGAGACTGAAGAAGAACAGCGTAAACTATTGCAGAGATTAATGGCGGAAATGGCCTCGATGAACGCTAATGTGAGTGCGCCCTACATAGCTCAAAAAATGCACCGGGAATTAAAAAAAGTATTGCAAAATCCCGACCCCTATCACCAGGAAAAAGTTTATTATAATCAAGAGATGCTTAAACTGGAAAGTGAACTTTCCCATCTGGTAGAATCCTCCGCCAGCCCTCTCAATACAGCCCTGAAGTTAGCTGCTGCTGGTAATATTATTGATTTCGGACCTGGTCATGATTTATCCAGAGATAAGGTACTCCAAACCATACGAGAAACCATAGAAAAAGACTACCCGGAGCAAGTTTTTCTTTCCCTTAAAAACTCTTTAAAAGCAGCCAATAAGCTTCTCTATCTGGGAGATAATGCCGGCGAGATCGTGTTTGACAAGATATTTATCCGCACCATCAAGAAATATTACCCCGGCCTGAAAATATACTTCGCCACTCGGGGTGAAGCAGTGATAAATGATGCTACAGAAGAAGATGCTTATGCAGTAGGAATGGATGCCTATGCCAGTATCATCAACAATGGTACCGATATCCCGGGGACGATTCTCGAACACTGTTCTGATTCTTTTTTGAGCATATTTAATGAAGCGGATGTAATTATCGCCAAAGGACAAGGCAATTTTGAATCGCTGTGCGGCAGCGGGCAGAGTAATTTGTACTACATTTTCCTGTGCAAATGCAATCTTTTTATGGAAAGATTCGGGGCCAAGCAAAATGACATTGTGGTGCTAAAAGAATAGCAAACAGCAGGTGCACCTGGATGATTTCACTCTCCTGGTGTACCACCGTCAAAATAATAAATGAGGGTGAGTGTCAAAATTGTCAGACGAATATATCTTCCAGACTTTAAAAGAGACTAATAAGAAAATTGCCGATTTAAAAGAATTCAACGTCCCCATAATACTTCAAACCATTGAAGAGTACAAAAAATCCGGCGTTGACCAGGTTTTTATTGACCAGCAGCAGGTACAATTGCAAAAAATATATGCCATGATAGA
>JAQWBP010000020.1:0-31419 GCA_028706315.1 Syntrophomonadaceae bacterium | reverse complement strand
CTTGAATTTACGCCACAGGTGGCGGATGAGGGTGAAAATGTTATCATCGCTAAGGGAGAGGTAGCGAGGGGTATAGTAATCCGGTACGGTAATAATTCCTGCTTTTGGAGACAAATCACGATTAATTACCAGCTTTAGGGCAGTATTATCACGCATTATTTCAGCAGTTGAAAAACCCCATCCCCGGTTCAAAGACTCGTACAAGTCCTTATTAGTGTTAATAATCTCACCGTTAATGCTGGTAATAATATCACCAGATCTAATCCCTGCCCTGGCGGCGGAACTATGGGGCTTAACATCCAGGACCATAGCTCCCTGAGGAGGTTCTACAAACAAAGCCGGTTTATTAGCTTCTTCCCTCATCCCCAGCCAGATGATAAATTCATGTCCCAAAGGGCTGAACAAAGCAGCAACTAACAATAATCCCGACCACCTGGCGGCCAGCAGAGACAACATCAGCAGAATAAAACTAAAAACAAAAAGATTTAAAGCTGACTTTCGCACCCGGCGAGCAGGAGTACTAGTAGTAGTAATCTCCCCATAACCAAGTACTGCCAATACTGGCAGAAGGGTATAACTCTGGTCATAGGCAAAACTCCCATAATCTTTTAAAAGCGGCCACCAGTCAGGCATTATTAGACCAGCAGTCGGAGCAGCCATCCCACTTCCCACCAGGGCAACCAGAGGTATCGGCCAGAACTTCTGCAGATTAAACCCTCCCCGGAGCCGGTTATTCTTCTTAACGTAAACTGGAACCGGATTTAACTGACCGTTCATAAGTATTAAGATACTTTCTATCATATGCAAAATTGCTACTAACCCCATTAATTGAGGCACACTTATATCAGGATAGCCAAACAAGAGATTAGCTATCGAAATAATTCCCCCAGCATAAGCAAAACATAAAAAGCGAGGATTTATAAGCATTAGCAGCAGCGCCACTATCCAGAGCGGCATAATCCCTATACTCATCAGATCAATACCAGCAAAAACTAGTAAAATACTGCCCAGCACTCCTCCGATAAACCCTAGTAAAGTAGATGCCAGCGCTGAATGCAAGTATCGGTTTGGCCTGCTATCTGTAAGGCTTTCCGACAATTTTTCCAGGCGCTTATACTGCCAGCTGATAATTACAACTAAGCATAAAAGGATAAAAATAAAAAGGGACGAAGTAAATGTTTCCATTAATACTCGCCCCATAATCATCAGAATAGATAAACCCAGGTCCAACCTTGCACCTCCTGATAAGTAAGCTGTTTGAATGCACCCGCAGAGCACCACTGATGTTCGCATAGCTCACCACTACGGATGCATAAATATGGAGAGCGACGTTAGCGTTGCATGACTAACGCCTATTACTTGATATGGTTGAATTAATAAATCTGCTCTTTTATAAGTTCGGTAGCCTTATTAAGCTGCAGATCTTGGTCGCTTTCCGGGTTATTTTCTATAGTATAATCGGGATTAATCCCTATCTCGTTAATATCAGTACCATCAGGTGTAAAATACTTTTGCGTAGTCAATTTTAACGCCCCTCCATTACGGAGCGGATAAACAGTCTGCACCAGCCCTTTACCGTAGGTTTTCTGTCCCACCAGGAGAGCCCGTTTATTATCCTGCAGCGCCCCGGCTAATATTTCCGAAGCACTGGCACTATTCCCATTTACTAGTACCACCATAGGGATATCTACTTTCTCCCGCGAAGCCCGGTAAACATTCTTATTACCCTTGGCATCAGCAACACTAACTACTTCTTCGCCATCCAGGAAAATACTGGCGATCGATATGGAACTATCAAAATCTCCCCCACCATTATCACGCAGATCAAGAATAAGTCCCTTTATATGTTTCTCAGCCAGAAGTTTATTCAGATTATCAGCCATTTCCTGTGCCGAACGTGAATGAAACTGATTAAGCCGGATATAGCCAATTTGCCCGGCACTATCAAGAGTTTTAGCCTCTACTGACGGAATATTAATAACTTCCCGGATAATTTTAAAATCATATTCCTGGTTGGCCGCTTCACGATAAACCCCTAACACCAGCTGAGTCCCCGGGTCTCCACGCATCAGGTGTACTGCATCATCCTGGGTCATCCCCATAGTACTTTCCCCATTTATTCTTATTATTATATCTCCGTCTTTAATACCCTCTTTATAGGCAGGAGTCCCTTTAATAGGTGAAACAACTTTCAGCCGACCTTCCCTATCTTGCAGCACATAAACCCCTATGCCGCCAAACTCAGCTTCCAGCCTTTCTTTTAAATCTTTCCAGGTTTTTTTATCCAGGTATTTAGAATACGGATCATCCAGGGCATCAACCACCCCGGAAGTGGCACCCTCAATAATATTAGGTGTGTGAATATCATACAGTGCTTGTGTCTTTACCAGCCCTATTACACTGGCTAAGGTCCCTAACCCGGTAGAATTAGTTATAAATATAAATAGTAACCCGGCTACTACGAGTACTCCCAATGTAGCAAAAAATATATTAAGGCCGCGTAATACTTTACTTTTTCTCAACTCTTCACCTCATATTGTATCTTATTTCAAAACTTCAATTAATATGTTACCGCACTGTAAATCATAACACAATTTATTCCTTATCATTCCGTAAAAAATAACTCAACAAAAGTGTCTGCCACCCTTGTTGAGTTATTAGAATCGAAATATTTATGCCTCGTTAATAGTGAGCCTCAGCGGATATAATCCATGGGGTTAGTGTATTGACCGTTTATTCTGACTTCAAAGTGCAGATGCGGTCCGGTACTCCAGCCGGTCGAACCAACTTTACCAATAGCCTGCCCCTTGCTAACTGATGCTCCCTTTCCAACCAGAAATCTTGACTGGTGGGCGTAAAGAGTTGACATACTTTGTCCGGACATATCTGGTCCGTGATCAACTACCAGGACTTGACCATAACCACCCATCCATCCAGCATAAATAACTGTTCCACTGTCTGCAGCAACTATAGTAGCCCCCGATGGCGCACCTATATCAACCCCGGTATGCATCTTCCTCTGCTTTAAGATGGGGTGGTATCTCATCCCATATTCAGAAGTTATAGCACCGTATCCTGGAGTAGGCCAGGTATATGTACCAGTACCCAGTTGCTGCCCCCCTGAAGACTGAGCACTCCTGATAATCTGTTCTAACTGCTGCGAAGCCTGCTCCAACTCTTGCAGGGCTTTCAGATAAGCACCCTTCTCCTGCTGTACATTACCTAATATTTCCTTTTTCTGTGCCTTTTGGGCATCAAGCTCCTGTTTCTTACTCTCCTGGCTGGCCTGGATATTTACCATTTCTTTCTTCTTAACTTCCAGGTCACATTTTTTCATATCCAGCGCTTTTTTCTGTTTATTAATCGTCTCTATCAACTCTACATCCTGATCAACAATACACTGAATCATATCATAACGGGTTAGCAAATCCTTAAAATCAGCTGCCGCGCAAAGTACTTCCAGATAAGAGACATCTCCCTGTTCATAAACAAAAACCAGCCGCTCGCTAAGCACATCCGTCTGTTCATCCAGTTCCTTTTCCGTTTGCGCGATGTCTTTTTCAATTTTTCCAATATTCTCTTCCAGATTAGCAATACGTGCACTAATGTTTTCAATTTCATTTTCCGTATTCTTAATACTCTGCTCCAGGTTCTGGATCTGGCCCATTACCGTTTTTTCCCGTTTTTTAGCATCATTAACTTTATTCTTTTGTACATCAATCCTGCGACTTACATCATCCAGCTGGCGCCGTGCATCATCCGTTTCATCAGCATAAACCGGAAAAATAAGCCCGGCGAGAAAAACGAGAGAAATAACTAACCCAATTGCCTTCTTACTTTTTCTCACTCTCCCTGATCCTCCCTTTATCAAATCCGGGCAAAACTAATGCGCCCTGCCCGGCCAATAATTACTCTTATACATCGAGAAAACGGTTAATAGATATAAAGGTTCCCAGAACCCCCAGAACTCCCCCTGCTGCCAGCAATGATAAATAAAAATTACGCAATATACTGGAACTAGTAATTAAGGGGAGGAAAGACATAGTTTCAATATTATTAAGTAAAGAACTATAAGCTGCTAATAAAATCGCTATGGATACTACTGCTCCCAATACACCCAGCAATATCCCCTCGATAATAAAAGGCCAGCGTATAAACCAGTCCGTAGAACCGATTAACTTCATCAGATAAATTTCCTTGCGCCGGGCAAAAATAGCCAGGCGAATAGTTGTCGCAATCAAGAAAATAGCTCCCAGAACTAGCAAAGCTATAAATACTAAACTTATAATTCTGATCCAACGAGTAGCATTAAATAACTTTTCGACAAAACCCTTACCATAATTAACCTTATAAACCCCGGAGATTTTCCCCACTTCTCCAGCTATTGAGGCGACATCATGGGGGTTACTAGCCTTAATTTCATAAGTATCAGGTAAAGGATTTTTCCCTAGGGTCGCTTTCAAATCATATTCTTTCCCGCCAATATTTTTCTGCAGTTTTTTCAAAGCGTCATCCCGGGGTACGAAATTAATCGCTTTTACCCCTTGAATCTCCTTAATCTGCTCCCCAATATCTGTTACGCTTTCTGATGTCAAATCCTTATCCATATAAGCAACAATTTCTACATCTGATTCCAATTGGGTAATAAAATTACCCGTATTTAAGGTAATTAAAACAGCTATACCAATAATTAAAATACAAACACTAATTGTCGATATAGTAGCAAAACTAAGCAACTTGTTTCTTGACAGAGACTTAAATGCTTCCCGAAAAAAATAAAAAATACTGCCTGCTCTCATGCTATTGACTCCCCATCCGCGTTATCTGATGCGATTTTGCCCTTTTCCAGCGTAATAATCCTCTTGTGGGCTACTTTTACCAATTCCCGAGCATGGGTAGCCATAATTACTGTTGTACCCTTGCGATTAATGTCATAAAGAAGCTCCATAATCCCTGTCGATGTTTCAAAATCCAAATTGCCAGTTGGTTCATCTGCTATAAGCAGTACCGGGCGATTAACTAAGGCCCGGGCAATGCCTACTCTCTGCTGCTCGCCACCTGATAACTCGCCGGGAAAACTATCTTCTTTCCCCTGCAGGCTCACCATTTTAATTACCTCGGGAACCCGCTGTTTTATATCCCGGGTATTAGCCCCTACAACTTCCATAGCGAAAGCGACATTTTCACTTACCGTTTTATTTTCCAACAACTTAAAATCTTGAAAAACAATACCTACATTCCTGCGCAGCTTCGGAACCTCAGCCCGTTTCATCCTCACAACACTTCGTGACGCTAAAAATATTTGTCCCCGGGTGGGCAACTCTTCCCGAAATAACAATTTAACTAAAGTCGATTTACCAGCCCCGCTGGCACCCATAAGAAATATAAATTCTCCTTTATCTATCTTTAACGAAATATCGTCAAGTGCTTTCACACCATTAGAATAAACTTTGGAGACGTTGTAAAATTGAACCAGCATTTATCTCCCCTCCCAGAAAAAATAAAGAAACCACCATAAGGTGGTTCTACAAAATAAGTAAAAATTCCTTTATATTTTTTATATTTATTTCTTTTTCAATAATTCATGGACTTTTTGTACGATATGGTCTACAGATAGGCCATAATACTCCATAAGCTCGTCTGGTTTCCCTGACTGGCCAAATATGTCGTTAATTCCCAGGCGTAATACGGGTACCAGATAATTTTCCGCTACTACTTCGCAAACTGCACTGCCCAGTCCGCCAATTATACTATGTTCCTCCAGCGTCAGGATAGCACCGGTTTCCCGGGCTTTCTTTACTATTAACTCTTTATCGATGGGTTTAATAGTATGCATGTCAACTACGGCAACATTTATCCCGTTTTTTTCTAGTATTTTAGCCGCCTGGAGCGCTTTGTCCACCATTATTCCGCAGGCTATTAAGGTGGCATCTTTGCCATTTCTTAACTCAATACCCTTACCCACTTCAAAATCTACGTTTTCGTCATATATTACTGGTACAGAAGGGCGTCCCAGGCGCAGATAGGCTGGACCTTCCGTTTCATACAATTTAAATACTGCTTTACGAGTACTGACCCCATCAGCCGGAACTATAACCCGCATATCCGGAACGCTGCGCATCAGCGCAATATCTTCAACTGACTGATGTGAACCACCATCTTCACCTACTGTTATGCCCGCGTGGGTGGCACACACTTTTACATCCAGATGAGCATAGGCTACAGAATTACGCACTTGTTCAAAAGCACGTCCAACTGCAAACATAGCAAACGAACTGGCAAAAACGACTTTACCTGCTGCCGCCAAACCAGATGCCATCCCGATCATATCCTGCTCGGCAATTCCGGCATTAATAAACCTATCCGGGAACTCCCGGGCAAAATCAGCCGTTTTAGTTGATTTTGAAAGATCAGCGTCAAGTACAACTATATTATCATGAACCTTGCCCAATTCAACCAGGGCCTTCCCATAAGCTTCCCGTGTGGCCTGTTTTTCCACGTCATTTCCTCCTTAACGAAACAAAGCTGCGCTAATTTTTAATTCATAATTCAAAATTGATTCCCCGGTAAAAAGTTATATAACGTTAGTTTAGGGATTTCTGCAGGGGGAATCAAAATTATGCTTCCAGTTCAGATAAGGCTTTTTCTACCTGCTCCTTGTTAGGGGCAGTTCCATGCCATTCAGCCCGATTTTCCATGAAAGAACAGCCTTTTCCTTTAATAGTCCGGGCTATTACTGCGGTGGGCTTGCCTTTTATCGTTCTGGCCTGATTTAAAGCCTCCATTATCTGCCGGCAATCATGGCCATCTATCTCCAGCACTTCCCAGCCAAAGGCTCTAAACTTATCAGGTATCGGCAGTGGAGACATAACTTCGTCTACTCTTCCGTCAATTTGTAAGCCATTATTATCGACAAAAGCCACCAAGTTGTCTAGCTTATAATGAGCTGCAGCCATAGCAGCTTCCCATACTATACCCTCCTGAAGTTCTCCATCGCCCAGAAGAGCATAAACACGAAAATTCTTCTTATCCATTTTTCCGGCCAGACCCATTCCTACTGACCAGGAAATACCCTGTCCCAAAGAACCAGTCGAAGCTTCTACTCCGGCTAACTTCTTTCGATCAGGATGCCCCTGCAAAGGACTCCCTAATTTACGCAGCCCCATAAGCTCTTCCCGCGGGAAAAAACCTTTTTCTGCCAGTGCAGCATAAAGAACTGGAGCAGCATGTCCTTTACTTAAAACAAAACGGTCCCGGTCTTCCCAGCGCGGCTTATCCGGGTCTATATTCATTTCCCAGAAATAGAGACAAGCCACGATATCAGCTGCGGAAAGTGAGCCACCGGTATGGCCTGAGCCAGCTTCCCCCAGCATGGTAACAATATCTCTGCGCATAATTCTGGCTTTTTCCGCCACTAATGCTACTGAACTATCATTAATCTCTTTCACCTTGCCACCTCAACACTATATTAATTTTGAATTTGGACGTTGGACGCTGATTTTGTATGATTTTATATGATTTACGCTGATCTTTTAGTAAACAATATAAATTATAAAGGAAAAAATCAGCGGTAATCATAATAATCAGTGGAAATCTGCGTCTATTATTCCCTGTTGTCAGCGAAAATCTGCGTCTATCATTTCCTATGCGTACGCGTCTATTATTTCCTATGCAGATACGCATAAATAAACTCATCTAGATCGCCATCCAGGACGGCCTGCACATTACCTACTTCCAGGCTAGTGCGATGGTCTTTTATCAAAGTAAAAGGGTTTAGGGTATAAGTTCTAATCTGGCTACCCCAAGCTATTTCTTTATATTCTCCCTTTAAACTTTGCAAACTATCCTCAACTTCCTGCTGCTTTAATTTATAAATCCTAGCAGTCAGAATCTTCATAGCCACGAGCCGGTTAGCATGCTGAGACCTCTCATTCTGGCACTGCACTACTATTCCGGTAGGAATATGAGTTATACGCACTGCTGAATCAGTTTTATTAACATGCTGGCCTCCGGCTCCTCCGGAACGGTAAGTGTCGATACGGAGGTCATCCTGATTGATATTAATTTCAACATTATCACTAATCTCCGGCAGTACTGACAGTGACGCAAACGAAGTATGCCGGCGCCCGGTTGAATCAAAAGGAGAAATACGAATTAGACGGTGCACCCCTTCTTCACATTTGAGCTTGCCATAAGCAAAAGTACCCTTAACTAGAAAGGTTACACTCTTAACTCCAGCTTCATCGCCGGCCAAATAATCGAGGACTTCCACTGCATAACCAGACCCTTCCGCCCAGCGGGTATACATACGCAGTAAAATCTCTACCCAGTCCTGCGCTTCGGTGCCACCAGCACCAGCATGCAGCGAAACTATGGCATCTTTATCATCATGTTCACCAGAAAATAAAATCAGGAGCTCAAACTCCCTAAAATCCTTCTGCAGACTCAACAGGTCTTGAACAGTATCTTTTAAGATTTCCTGTTCGTTCTCATTTTCAGCCATATCCAGCATTTCATATATATACTCAGCTGTACTCTGGAGTTGTTTATATTTATCGACATTCTCTTTTAAATCGCTTATCTGCTTTAAAACGCGCTGCGCTTCCAGATTATCATCCCAGAAGCTTTCCTGCATAGTTTTCTTTTGCAGCATTTCTATCTGTTGCCTACGGTTATCGATGTCAAAGAGAAGCCCTCACTTCATCTAAATTTTTTAATATCTCCAAACAAATACCCTTTGGATCTTCTAACAAAACTTAAACCTCCTTCACAGGTTTATAAAACTCATCTATATTATAAAGTAACTAACTTGATTCTCCTAAGTAATTAGTAATTTTAAATCTTTTTATCCGTCTGCACCCGAGGTGGTTCGAAATAATCGTACTTCTTTTTTAAAATAACTATATCGACGCGCCGGTTCATAGAACGGCTCAAAGCATCATCATTCGGAGCCAGCGGGCGGTACTCACCATAACCGATTATCGACAAACGCTCGGCTGGTACACTGGCCTGTTCCTGAAGAACATGTACTACATTAGAAGCACGTAAAACCGAAAGCTCCCAGTTAGACGGAAATTTTCCCGTGTTAATAGGCAGATTATCAGTATGGCCTTCAACCCGGATATAATTAGGTATACCCAGCAAAGCTCCCCCCACCTGTTTAATTATATTCTGGGCCCGGGGAGTTAATTTATCAGAGCCGCTTTCAAAAAGCAGCGTATCCTTAAAACTTATAACTAGTCCGCGTTCCTGCTCATAAACTACTATGTAATCACTAAGCTTAGCAATGGCAGTACTTCCTGCTGCCTGTGCCTGGCTGGCTTCCAGGTCTTCCACCTTAATAAACTCGGCAATCATGCGTTTAACTTCATCCAGCTGTCCCTGATTATCAGGGACTGCACCTGGACCTTCTGGCAGTAACTGGCCAGAAATACCGTCCACCAGAGAAGGCCCTTGAGTCTCGAGTACTGACATAGCCTCCCCGGTTAAAACTACACTAAGCGAATTAGCTACTGCAGCATATTTCCTGGCATCAACCTGACTCATAGTGTACATGAGGACAAAAAATATCATTAAAAGAGTAATCAGGTCCGCATAAGTAATCAGCCAGCGTTCCTGCCCACCTTCACCACTCTCTTGCTTTTTTTTGCGTCTCCTCGCCATTTATTTACATCCCCATTTGCAAATTCTGCTGTTCTGTAGCCTTTACCCTGCCTTCTGGCGACAGAAAAGTCATAAGTTTTTCCCGGATAACCCGCGGATTTTCTCCCGCCTGAATCGAAAGAATACCTTCAAGTATCATTTCCATCAGTAGGATATCCTTTTCGGTTTTTACCTTAATCTTAGTCCCGAAAGGAATCCACAAAACATTAGCCGAGCTAACCCCATAAAGCGTAGCTAAAAAAGCAACTGCAATGGCCCCACCCAGCTTATCCGGTTCGGAAACATTACTCAGAACATGAACTAGGCCCATAACGGTACCTATAATACCCATAGTAGGGGCAAACCCTCCGGCACACATAAATATGTCCGAACCTATCTTTTCCTTGCCTTCAAACGCTTCTATTTCCATTTCTAGCATATTACGAGTTAATTCCGGGTCAGTTCCATCTATAACTAGCTGTAAACCCCGGGAAAAAAATTCATTATCAATTTCCCCGAGCTGGCTTTCCAGGCTTAAAAGGCCTTCTCTTCTGGCTTTATCGGCGGTATCAACTAAAAGGTCTAAAATGGTTAAATAATCATTTTTTTTCTCTACGAACACCATTTTGAAAAAATAAGGTAGAGTTTTTAATTCATCCATAGTAAAACTCAAAATCGTTGCACCAAAGGTACCGCCAAAAACAATCATAGCTGCGGTTCCTACCCAGAGCATACCTAGGGTTCCTCCTTCAAGCAGGAAACCGCCTATTAAACCTCCAAAGCCTAGAAGTAAACCAATCAGCGTAGCTATATCCATTAACTAAACCCCTTTTCCACAACAATGCTTATACTTTTTACCACTGCCACAGGGGCACGGCTCATTGCGGCCTATTTTCTTGCCCACCCGGACTGGTTTCTTGACCGCATCTTCTCCCTGGTTATCAAACATTTTTCTCTCTTCCGGTTTCTGTACTACTTTCACCCTCAGGATGTACCGTACCACGTCTTCTTTAATACTATAGATCATTTCCTGAAAAGCCTGGTAAGCCTCATACCGGTACTCAATTAAAGGATCCCTCTGGGCATAGGCCCGCAGAGAAATACCATTGCGCAGCTGGTCCATCCCATCAATATGGTCCATCCACTTATTATCAATAATACGCAGCATTAGAGCTTTTTCCAGCTCCCGCATAGTTTCACTGCCCATTTCTTCTTCCCGGGCAGCATAAAGAGCATGAGTACGTTCGGCTATAAATTCTTTCGCTTCCTCCCGGGTAAAACCTTTTAAATCCTCTGGTGTAAAATCTATCAATGGTAATACCTGACGTTCCACATAATTTAAAAGTGCAGGTAAATCCCACTCATCAGAGTATTTGGTCTCCCCGGCGAAACTATCTACGACCTGATCAATAACATCATCAATCATGCTAGTAACAGTTTCCTGCAAGTCCTCGCCAAAAAGTACTTTTTTGCGCTCGCCATAAATTACTCCGCGCTGCTGGTTAATTACATCGTCATATTCTAAAACATTCTTTCTTATACTGAAGTTACGGCTTTCTACCTTCTTCTGCGCATTTTCAATACCCCGGCTAATCATCTTATTCTCAATCGGCATGTCATCATCCATGCCCAGCCGATCCATAACACCTTCAATATTAGTAGACCCGAAAAGCCGCATAAGATCGTCTTCTAAACAAACATAGAAACGTGATTCACCCATATCGCCCTGACGGCCGGAACGTCCCCGGAGCTGATTATCTATACGCCTTGACTCGTGCCGCTCAGTACCTAGCACATAAAGGCCGCCGATTTCTTTGACCCCATCGCCCAGGACAATGTCAGTACCTCTACCAGCCATGTTAGTAGCAATAGTAACAGTTCCCTTTTCCCCGGCTCGGGTAATAATCTGCGCTTCCTGTTCATGAAATTTAGCATTAAGAACCTGATGTTTTACCCCTCTTTTGGAGAGCATCTTGCTCAAAAGTTCTGATTTTTCAATAGATATTGTACCTACCAGTACTGGCTGGCCTTCTTTATGCCTGGCCACTATATCCTCTACTACCGCCAGGAATTTTCCTTCTTCCGTGCGATAAATAAAATCAGGTTTATCTTCCCTTACCATCGGCATGTTAGTTGGAATTACTACTACATCCATGCCGTATATTTTCTGAAATTCCTCTTCCTCAGTTTTAGCCGTACCAGTCATCCCGCCCAGTTTCTTGTACATGCGGAAATAATTCTGGAAAGTGATAGTTGCCAGAGTCTGGGACTCTTTTTCCACCTTAACTCCTTCTTTGGCTTCTATCGCCTGGTGCAATCCGTCACTATAACGCCGGCCGAACATTAAACGCCCGGTAAACTCATCAACTATTATAACCTGATCATCTTTAACTACATAATCACGGTCTATTTTCATCAGAGCATGAGCTTTCAGCCCCTGGTTAACATGATGGGCCAGCTCCATATTCTCAGAAAGGTTCTCTATAGCAAAATATTTTTCTACTTTTTTGACTCCCTCTTCGGTCAAAGTAGCCAGATGAGCTTTTTCATCCACCTTATAATCATTTTCCACTTCGAGCCCTGGTACAAACCGGGCTATTTCGTGATACAGGTGAGTCGGTTTGTCCCCTTCACCGCTAATAATTAACGGGGTACGAGCTTCGTCAATTAAAATCGAGTCTACCTCATCTATGATGGCATAATGAAGTGGTCTTTGTACCATATTTTCTGGAGCTACCACCATATTATCCCTGAGGTAATCGAACCCCAGCTCATTATTAGTGCAGTAAGTTATATCACAGGCATAAGCATCCTTACGCTCTTCATAACTAAGACCATGCACGATAAGCCCTAAAGATAGACCGCACATTTCATAAACTGGCCTCATCCACTCGGAGTCCCTGGTAGCCAGATAGTCATTAACTGTAACTACGTGCACACCCTGGCCTTCCAGAGCATTAAGGTAGACTGGCAAGGTCGCCACCAGGGTTTTACCTTCACCAGTTTTCATCTCTGCTATCCGGCCCTGATGGAGCACTATTCCTCCTAAGAGCTGCACATCAAAATGCCTCATTCCCAGCGTACGCCGGGATACTTCCCTGACCAGAGCAAATGCCTCAGGTAATATATCGTCTAAAGTTGCACCATTCTTTAATCTTTCCTTGAATTCCTCCGTTTTGACCGGAAAATCCTCGTCAGCCAACTGCTCAAACTGGGGTTCCAGTTCATTAACATCATTTACAATACGCATTAATGCTTTTATTTCCCGGGAATTGTCATCGATAATACTTTTTAAAAACTTTCTAATCATCAGCCTCAACCTTTCTCAAAAAAAGACGAGGAACCATCAGGCTCCTCAGGATAATTAATAATTATATTTTATATTAACATTTTTACACAACTAGCTTCAACTTAATCAAAATTAGGCTCAATTAACCCGTAATTGCCATCTTTTCTTTTATAGACCACATTGACCTCTTCATCATCAGCATGGAAGAATACGAAAAAATTATGTCCCAGCAGATTCATCTGCATTATAGCTTCTTCTTCATCCATAGGTTTTAAAGCAAATCTCTTAGTACGTACTATCTTAAAATTATCTACATGATTATCTTTTTTCGCTAATTCCCTTTTAGCTTCCTCTTGGAAGGCAGTTTTTAACCCTGCACCACGGTTATTTTTATATAACCTAGTCTTGTATTTTTCTATTTGTTTTTCTAATTTTTCTTCTACCATATCGATGGAAGTATACATATCATCGGTAACTTCCTCACCACGGAGGATAATCCCGTTTAATGGTATAGTTACTTCTACCTTATGCGTACCCCTTTCGATTGATAAGGCTACTTGAGCCTCTTTAACATCCTCAATGTACTTCTCCAACTTGGAAAGCCGTTTAGTGGTATAATCCTTCAAAGCATCAGTAATCTCGATATTTTTCCCTCTAATCTCGAACCTCATACGACCACTCCTTTCCCGTTGTATACCTTTATTGTACTCGATGATAATAAATTTCTCTACCGCAAAACAAATGCTATTACTCTAGTAGTATGCGTAAAATGTATAAATATCCGTTAAAAACGGATCTAATCATGAACGGCAATACATTCCCCGGCTCCCTACTCGTGTAGAGGGGAATTCACCTTCCGGGCACAGGCATTGCCCGGATGAAAGAGCAATCAGCGTAAATCATAAGCAATCATAAAAAAACTCCCAGACAGGCACTCTCGGGTGATGTAAGCATCAGCATTTTAAAAAACCGGCGGGAATATGTTTGCAGAAAATAATAAAACCGGGCTTTTAAAGCCCGGCAATCAAAATCAAAATCAAAAATCACTTATTCTTATAATGCTGTCTCGTCTTTCATCTGCTGAAAGCATTCCATGCAATAAACAGGTCTGCCATCTACAGGTCTAAAAGGAACCTCGGTCTCTGCTCCGCATCTTGCACATACTGCAGAAAACATCTCACGAGGAGCTCTGCCATTGCGGCTGTTACGTCTGTTTACTCTGCAATCCTTGCAACGCTTGGGTTCATTTTCAAACCCTTTTTCATGATAAAATTCCTGCTCACCAGCTGTGAAAATGAACTCTTCGCCACAATCCTGGCAAATTAATTTTTTGTCTTCAAACATTCTGAAAAAATCCCTCACTTTGTTTTGTAGATTTCGCCGGTTAGTGCACTATAGCAAGTACCCTTCCGACCCATATTAATTATTATAACCTCTTCTTGTCAAAATAGCAAGAAAGATAACAATTGCACTGTATAGCTTAGTTTTTATCCTTTTTACCCCGGGAAACTTCTTTTTGGTAAGCCTGCTGAGCCTGGACAGTGCTAGTTCCCTGCTGCTCAGTCCAAAAGTCGACACTCCTCATCATTAGGGCCTGATTCTTTTTATCTAGCGTATTTATCTCCTCAAGAATCCGGCCTAGTTCGGCAATTAAATCCTTCAGCTCCCTGAACAACTCTGTTTCAACTTTACCTTCAATTTTACTAAGTACAAATTGCTTAAGTTCTAACTCCTGGCAAATTTCCTCCTGCAGATCCTTATTTTCCTTATGCATCTGGAATATTTGCTCCATAAGCTCATTTCTCCGATTGACTATTTCCCTTACCTCAGTTGTATCCTTAATATATTCAGTAGCTTGAAGGATTCTTAACTGTTCTGCTGCTAATCCTACCATATCGCAATATGATTTTTTTTGATTATGAAAGTTGTCCGTTATCCTTTTTACAATTTCATTAATCATAGCACACTCTTCCCTTATCACTATAATCCCCTCTTATGAAAAAACTAATACCCGAATTTTATTTTTTACGATCAAAAAAACAAGCCTCCGAGTACATGTCTGGATTAAGATAAGCCTTAACGGCTTTCCGGTTATTCCGCGTATTAGCCAGTTTATCGCCAGTTTGTTCCATAATTTCCCGGGCCAGTTCATTACATTTACTATCATTTCCTTGTATGCTTTTGATAATGCTGCAGATAACTGCCCTTTCTCCCTGGTAGTCCCTATACTGCTCCTGCCCCATTATATCTTCACCAAATTCTGTTTCGATAGCTGTCCTCTGGCGGCTAAGCAGATCTATTTTATCCATGAGACCCTGGCGTTCATCTATTAGTGCGACAAATTTATTAATAGCCTCAATATCTTCCCGGCTATTTTGCAGCAGCTCGACTTGCCGGCGAGATATGACTTGCATCTTAACAAATAGCTGTTTCTCTTTCCTAATTTTATCCATTAATAATTCTAAATTCGCATGCATATTCATCAGTTTAACCCCTGACATTCAAGCCCTGATTTAAGGATACTGCAGGATTTACCCGGGCAGATCCAGCTTTCTTAATAGCTGCTTCCCAGGTTTCCCTCAGTTCAACTAAAAAGCCTTTTACTTCATCAAGGGGCTTAATATCCTTATTCAGGTTGGCCTGAACCAACTGGTAATGCAGATATTCATACAGGCTAAAAAGATTTTTAGCTATGGCATAATCCATATTTAATGTAGCGATTAATTCTAAAATAATATCCTGGGCCTTAATAATTTGCTCATGGGCAGTATTCATATCTTTGCTGTTAATAGCTTTTTTAGCATTATCAATATTTTTAATAGCTCCATCATAAAGCATCAGCAGTAGCTTGCCTGGTGCGGCTGTTTCTACAGTTGCCCTTTTATAATTATCATAAGCCTGTACATTTATACTCATTTATAATGATCCTCCTATGGTAAGTACCCTCAATTGCCCGAAGAATAAGATAGTAGTCCTAGGACTTATTTAGTCAAAGAATTTGAGTAGATATTTTCGTTACTTTTTAAACTAATTCATCAACTAAAATACCCGTCATCTCATCAATCATATCTTTAATCCTGGCTGAACACTCCAGCATTCTTTCTGGTGGGATTTCCCGGATAACTTCCTTGGACTCGGAATCAATAACTTTAACCTGCACCCGGCCACTTTCCTCATGAACCTTGAACTGCAGATAATGATTAGAAATTTGCATGGCTTCGTTCAAAACTTTAGCTGCTGCTGCAAGTTCTTCCTTACTAACTGTTTTATTTGCCAGTACATCGCCTAAACCTACTTTAGCCTGCGCTTTTGGTGGCTGACTTTCCTGACTAACCTGCTGTGTATTAGCATCATCACGCGCAGGACTATAGTCCACAGCAATCCTTTGCCCATCGACCCTCATTTTTCCGCCTCCCTGCTAGAAAAGTCTCTATTATTATTATCGTTTTTCCCATCCATAACTTTAATCTAATTCAAGTGGGGACGGTTCTTGACTTGACTTCCAGAAGTCAAGTCAAGGGGGGACAGGGGGACAGGTTGGCTGTCCCACCGTCCCCACTTGAATGCCCGCTTGACTGGAAAATATATTATAATAGAAATGTTAATTTATTCTACCGGAGTGTGAAATAACTATGCTGCATAAATCCAGATTCATCTGCACCCTATTTTTAATAGTGTTTTCTCTGACCCTCATACCAGCTCATATAGCCATAGCGGATGCTACCGCTATTGATGATATAAGTACTAAAGCCTACATATTAATAGATGCGGATTCCGGAAAAGTGTTGAAATCCCGGAACGCCCACCAACGACTAGCCCCTGCCAGCATGACCAAATTAATGACCATGCTTCTCGCTCTGGAAGCTATTGATGAGGGTACAGCCCATAAAACTGACCAGGTTACCAGCAGCGAATACGCCGCTTCCATGGACGGGACTCGTATATACCTGGAGCCTGGAGAAATGATGACTCTGGATGATATGCTCAAAGCCATGGCTTTGGCTTCCGCAAATGATGCCAGTGTGGCAGTAGCAGAACACCTGGCTGGAAGTGAAAAAGCTTTTGTCGAGCAGATGAATAGGAAAGCCCAGGCCCTAGGCATGAAAGACACTTGTTTTAAGAATGTCAGTGGCATGCCGGCGGAAGGTCATTACAGCTCCGCCTATGATATGGCCCTTTTAGCTAAATACACGCTTGCGCATACCTCTATAACTGACTATACCTCATTAAAGCAGGATGCGCTACGCGATGGGGAATTTCCTATGTATAATAGCAATAGATTACTCTGGCGTTATGCGGGAACTGATGGCTTAAAAACCGGCTACACCTCCGAAGCAAAAAACTGCCTGACTGCCACCGCCAAACGTGGAAAACTGCGGCTAATCACAGTAGTCATGGGCTGTCCTTTCCGAGGCGGACATACCCAAGCTGCTATGTCCTTGCTAGACTATGGATTCGATCATTACTCCTGTAAAACCTTAATGGCTAAAAGCACAGTATGCGGAACAGTTAAAGTCAAAGGTGGGACCGCCAAAGAAGTCCCGGCGGTAGTACCAGATGAGGTAAATGCTATCTGCCTTAACAGCAGTCGGGGTAACTTAACCCGCAGTCAGGATTTACTCCCCCACGTCAAAGCTCCAGTTAAAAGCGGGCAGAAAGTAGGCGAAATCCTAATCTTTGATGAAGGCAAACTACTAAAAAGAGTCGACCTGCGGGCTGGCGCTGATATACCCCGCCTCACCCTGGCCGGCCGTATCCTCCATATGCCCTGGGGTTTTAAAATCCTCATCATACTTATTATGACCATAACCTATCTCAGGCACCGCAATTCAAGTAGGGACGGTTCTTGACTTGAATTTATTGGAAATTCAAGTCAAGAACCGTCCCTATTTGAATTATTTAAAAATATTTCATCGAACTTACCATTAACAGCAATAAATATTTCCCGCACCCGGGGATCGAAAAACTCTGGTCGGGTTCTGCCATCTCCTTTGGTGATAACTTCCAGGGCGCGGAAATGAGAAAAAGGCTCTTTGTAAGGTCTTTTGCTGCGCAGAGCGTCATATTGGTCACAGATAGCTACAATCCTGCCTTCAATAGGAATTTCTTCGCCTTTCAGCCCTCTGGGATAGCCGGAACCATCCCAGCGTTCGTGATGAGTGAGTGCGATTGACTCAATCATACGAATTCTTTCATGTTTAGAATTGGCCAATATACTGGCCCCAGTTGTGGTATGAGTCTTCATTATCTCGAATTCTGCCTCACTTAGGGGACCAGGTTTTAAAAGAATGTTATCCAATATAGCAATTTTACCAATATCGTGCAAGGGAGCAGCAAAAGCCAGAGAGTCACGAAAACCAGCAGGCATACCCATTTCTTGGGCCAGGAGAGGTGCATATAAGCCTAACCGTTTGTTGTGCATACCCGTGTCAGTATCTCGCAACTCAGCAGCCGCTGATAGACGGTGCATTACTTCAAGCGTTAATTCATTGACTGTTGACAGAGCTTCAGAGAGTTCCTGGGTTCTCCGGGCTACAGTTTGTTCAAGATTTCTCTTGTACTCCTCTTCTAACTGGTGGAACCTGGCTAACTTAACGGCTTTATCAAGCGCGATCAGAAATTGGTTTATATCCAAAGGCTTTAATACGAAATACTCTACACCCAGGTTAATGAGTTCCAACAGGTAACTAGTCTCATCATGAGCCGAAATAACAACAATTATCTGCCCGGGGTTGCTGGCTTTTATCTCCCGGGCCATCCTTACTCCGTTCATAAGCGGCATATTTATATCAGTAATAACCAAATCATATTTGGCAGCATGGTATTGATCCAGACCTTCTACGCCATTAAAAGCAGTTACGACACTCCGGAAAAAAGTAGATAATAACCGGGTGGTATTTCGGTTCAATTCTTTATCATCTTCCACATAAAGGACGGTAATATCCCGGGCAGTTTCTTTCAATTCTCTAGGGTTGACTATGTTATTCATTCTATTTCCTCCTGATGGACAGGTAGTTTAATAGTGAAACAAGCGCCCTTCCCGGTATTCGTGGCCTTAAGTTCCCCCCGGCAGTGTTCCTCAACTATCATTTTACACATATATAGCCCCAGACCTGTTCCTACACCTGCTCCTTTAGTAGAAAAATACGGCTCAAATATCTTGTCCAGTATGTCTGCCGGTATACCACCGGCGTTATCCTCTACTTCGAGCAGATGATGATCAGCTTGTTCACCGCCCCGGATGACTATTAAAGGTTTTTGTATCTCATTTTCAACGAAGGCATCGCTGGCATTTTTTAAAATATTGAGAAATACCTGAATCAATTCATTAGGATAGGTTAGAATCGGCGTAGTAAATGAATAATGCTTTTGAAGAGTGACATTTTTATATTCCAGGGATTTACCCATAATTCCCAGAGTATTCTCAACTACCTTACTAAGCACCACCATATCCTGCGGGTTATCAGGTTTGAAAAAATGGCGAAAATCGTTAATGGTAGCAGAAAGATACTGGGCATGACTATTAATTTCCTTTAGCAGCTGCATAAACTGTTCCTGTTCAAACATCTCCAGTTCTAAAAAAACCTGCAGATTAGCAGCCAGCGTGCTTATAGATGATAGCGGCTGCCGCCATTGATGAGCAATCATGCCAATCATCTCACCCATGGCAGCCAGCTTAGAATTCTGAATAAGCAGTTGTTCCTGCTGTTTGCGCTCATGGAATTCTTCCTCTAATTGTGAATTTAACGCTTCTAACTCGGCCACCATATCATTGAGAATTTTCTGTTCCAGGAGCAGCTCTTTCTCCTGGTAGAGATGACAGTTTTCGCCTTTGTTGAGACCGTTGAATATGGCTACAGCCATCTTATAGCAGGAATTATAGCCGCAGGTGGCACAATTCCTGAAATCTTTTTCTTCTTCTTTATGCATGGCCCGATAAATAGCTTGTATTTCCTCAACCGAAGGAGTTTTAATCGTATTATGGGAGGAAAGGTCCTCATAATAGCGGTAAGAAAAATCACGTTTGCCTAATATATCTTTTAAAAAGACTTGTAAAATTCGCTCCGCTTCCGGGTTACCGGCACATGCTTCCGACCGGACAGCTATGCTCTGTTCAACCATATCCAGAGATTTATCATGGTTAATACAGCCAGGTCCCATATTACAACCGTTTTCGCAGCTTAAAATGTCTACTATCATAGGCAGGTGAAAACTATTATTTTTGATAGCTGTGGCCAAATCAGGCAGGTATTTTTCAAAGGCTGAAGGGCCTTCTATTTTACTGATTAAGTGGGGTGGGGTATCGGGATAATGATGCAGGTAAGATGCTTTTAATCCCCCCGGTTGGGAAAAATTAGTGGCAATTCCGGCTGCCACCGGGTTATCAAAATCAGCCTCTGCCATTGCCTCCAGCTGAACTTGATTCTGCTCCAATATGCGGGTAAGAGAAGAATAAATGACATTGTAGCGGATTAATTTACTATCCTGGAATTCTCGACGTTTGGCCAGACAGGGTGAAATAAAAGCCAGTTCACAGTCTGGATGCAGGGAATGGGCATAAACCGCGATATCGTGAACCGGACTTCCACTGGGAGCCAGGTGTTTGAGCAGTTCCGGCTGGTACAACTCTATGTATGTAACTATCGCCGGGCAAGCCTGGGAAATCAGAGGAAATTCCACCTGACCAGACTCAATTATCTGGTGGTAACAAGCCACAGTTATTTCAGCACCTAGCGAAACATCATAAACTGCTTTGACCCCCAGTACCTTTAAGGCCTTAATCAGCTTTTTCAAATCAAAATTACACTGTGCCGAAGGAGCTACTAAAGCCACAATGTTCTTATCCTTCAGGTCATTAATAAACTCCTGGGAATCATCGATAGGAACACGGGCACTCTTTTCCACTATTCCTCCATGGCTTTTAATACAAGCCTCAATACAGCGGCCGCAACCTATACAAAGCTCGTCATTAAACTTAACCACGTCACCGCTTCCATCACTGCATACCTTTACCGGGCAAACCGCAATGCACTGGTGACAATTTATACAGTTTTCCTCTTTAATACCTATAACTTCTATTAAGTTTCCCATATTTATTCCGCATTCACAAAAGCATTTACGTCCTGCTTTGCCAGCAGCAAAACAGAAAACGTAGAGCCGCTTATTATAAAGCTTATTTAAAAGCGGGTTTTTTCGAATATTATTTATGGTCAGAACTTATTTAGTAGAATGGTATACGGCCAGGCTCCGCTACAAAACCATGCAGGCTACCCCATAATGTGTAGAGGAGAATTCATTCCCCGGCATGTGTATCCCCCACAATGGCAGGCGGTGCTCAAGTTTCCATGAATAGCAGTTTCCTCCTTTTTCTACTCGAATTGGCTATATATGTTACCTTCAATGTTATTTCTACAACATCCATAAAAAGCCTTCTTATCCAGCCAAAAAATAACGACATTTTCCCCATTCAAGTGGGGACGGTCCTTGACTTGAATAGTGTCAGGAGCTGTCTCCATTCGCAGATAAAATTAAACAGTGGAGATAAAAACTCCCACTGTTGCAACAAAAAAGCTATCTTGAGATTGGTTAGCAGTTGAAAATGAGTCACTGAAAAGTGGCAGATTGGCAGGCCCTTCGGTGGGTTTTTGTTGGCGTTGTTTCTTCTAGGACAGGCTGGTACTTTCACTATCTAGCAGTCTAACCTGCTCTTCCATGTATTTCACCTGTTGGTTAATCTTCTGAAGTTCTTCCTCTGTTAAGTCCTCATCTACTACTTTTTGCACTAGTTCGCTCATCTGAAGAAGTCTCTCCTCAATCATGTCAAGAATCTGCAGCCGCTGCTTAACTTTCTCCAGCTGTGCTTCCAGTTCCTTTTTGACGTATGCTTGCTCTGTCATGTTATCAACTCTTTTTACTATTTTACTATTATAGGAATATAAACAATAGGGCTCAAAAGACACCCCCGTTTAACACTAACCTCTAATATCCAGATTATTTCCCAGATGAGGGGTGACCGACTGTTCCATAACCCGAGTCACACTCTGTATCATCCTGGTAAAATCCTCTCCATTCTGCCGGGCGTTATCCATAGCCATTTTAAGCACCGATACACTGGCAGCCTGCTGCACCTGGGCCTGTTTTATAGTCATTGATAGTGCTACTATGTCCATAATGGCCTCCTTCTTTACTACCCAGCGCCAGCCATGGGTACTGTCCCACTAGCAGAACCTATTGATGATTGGTTTCCTTATCCTTAATAAGTTTTACTATATTAATTGTGGGTAATATTAGAGGTCGGCTGCTTCCCTTACTGGTTATATCTGATATTAAAGCTCTAAGATAGGGAAATAGAATGGCTAAAGCATTGATCTGGTAGTATTTCATTATGCTCTTTTCATCAGAATTACTATCCTCAATATTAAACAATCCCATAATGGTTACGTTTAGGTAAAAACCAGGGTTCTCAAGCTGTGGGTCGCCAGCAGTAAAAGTCAAAGATACCCATGCTCGAAGTAAATCCGGAGTCTCAGGCATTATCTTATAATCAAAGAACGGATTTAACTCAATTTCTGTACTCTGTGTCTCCGGGTTTATTTTATACTCAATTTCTTTTACATGGTAATCAACAAACTGTAGCTTGGCTCGCATACTACGCCACCACTTTTCCCCTTTCTAATTCATTCTGATCCTGAAATGCAAAAAAAGAATGCTGATAATCTATTTTTACTGTAAAAACAGATGGCGAAAAAGACCAGGATTGATTCCCTGTGAATTCATAATTTATTTGGTTAAAATCAGTGTAATCTTCTTCAGACCATATGTCCGTAAAATCTTCATATAAACATATCTGCATTAAATCTTCTAAATTAAGTCTTTGTGGGTATTTCCCTTTGCCATGAGCATAAATACCGGGCCTCATTTCACTATTCGCATCACCAATTTCCAAGCCTAACTCTTTTGCCAGACGGGTTATGTCATCCCATTCTAATTTATCCATTTTTCCACCTTGCTTTCTTTAGGCATATATACTCAATTATTATTCTCTATTATGATTTGTAATAAACACTATTTTAAATTATGAATTAATCTTTATATATAGTTACACTTTGTGGCTTGATCACTGATAAATCTCGTACACATACTTGAACACTAAGTAATGGCAACTCCATTTTGTTAAGTAAATCAATATTATCATATCTCGAATGAACCGAAAAGGTTCGCTGTATAACATAAAACCGACTTTTAGGCAGTAAATCCATAATAAAACAACGAATTAATTTTGGTGTACCCTGAATTATTTTCCCTTCTTTTTCCGCAGCCTCTTGGATTCTCGCTATATGCTGCGTAAGTTTTTCCAGTCCCCAACGGGTATCTAGATTTAGAAATTTCTCTTCGGGGACTCTTAAATAAGCCATAATGATACAAGGCTTTCTATCTTTAAGCCATTCAGTTTGCTTAATCTTAATGATTGCCCATACTTTAGCTTGTAGCCAATCTTCTCTGAAAAAGTAAACACCTTGACCTAGATAGTGATCTTTCCTAATTTTACAGGGCAGATTTAATCCTTTATTACATATAGATGCAGCTGATTGATGATCAGTGCCATGAAAAACATGGAATTTATAAATTAATCCATTCGAATGTAATGTCATTTATTCTCTCCATTTAATGATATTAAATATCATTATAACCACAATTGTGGTCATTTTTATGGAGAAATTTGTCAGCATATGCTCTTCAACCAGAAAAAACTGCCGGAATAATCTTATTCCGATGGTTCTTATTTTTTAAAGCTAGATTGATATGCGGATTAATCTAGCTTTTGAGGATTTGATTTGAAAATTAGATTTGTACAATGTTCACCTGTTTTTATCCGTGCATGTTGTGGCATTTCCTTCACCTATTTTAACTATTTTTGGTATTATCTCACTAAATTAGAGCTAAGTCAAATCAAGAACCGCTCTAGCTTGACTCCCACTTGACTATCATAATACATCCGCTTTCCGACGTATTAGCCATAAGGTTTGTCACTTTTTGCAGGTGCTTTCATAAATTAAATATTGTAATAGCGGAGATTCAAAAAACATTCTATCACTATTTTTATAGTTAGGATATTTACTAATTCTTGCTTTTATGAACCTTATAATACTGTTAATAGAAATCGAGTAAAAATGTTCATTTTCTATTTCGCGATCAGAAAGTAGTATCTTTGCGATTTTCATTTCGCCCTTATTAACCTCTTTTTTAGTTTCTAATTGTTTTGCAATTTCATATGCTTCAGTTTTTTCAACAAATCCTAGTCTCTCCACTGATTGTTGTAAATTTTCTCCCTTAAAAAGCTTATCCACAGAACCCTCAAATCGGGTCTTAACTTCACATATAACACCTACCACTTTAGTTTGTATATCTAAACTACTGAGTTTACTATCCCAATCTTCCTGTTTGCCTCCTATATTTTCGTAAACATAGGGAAATCTGATTGCCAATACATCCACATTAGATGCTTTGTCACGTTTTTGACTTTTATGTGTGACAAAATTTGTTAGAGGGAAAAAGCCATTAAGCCTAAAATACCAATACGCTAACTCCTCACCATAATTTTTCACTGTGTTTCACCGCCCATCCTATTGTTTACTAAAGATTAAAACCACATAGCAAAGAAACTAATATATGTACATTTAGCGGAGAATTAATTCTCCGCTACGGTAAGAGTTTTAATTTAGTTTGCTTATCTAAGCAGTTATAGTACTGACTGAGGTGCCTGGTTTGCTTGCGGACCATCACCTAGCTTTCGTTAAGTGCAAGACTATATCTTTACCCGAAATAGTTATTTCGGGTACCGGGTACTTCGGGGGCACCTTATCCCCTACAGACCTCATCACCTTATGATGTATATGACCGCGGAAAGTGAATTATCCACTGCTGGGGGAAACCATTGTTTTTTTCCCCGTAGGTATATTCTCCTGGCAGGTTTAATCAAGTCAAGAAGAACGAAATCGCTCCGCGATGGCTTTTTAGTTTCGTTCAAATAAAAAAAATAAACAAAAAAAGAAAAAGTATGACCCTTTTATGGTATTGTTAAATCGCTAAACCAAACAAACCAGAAGGGAACATACTTTTTCATGTTTATGATTATACCATGTAAAACGAATCCAATACATATCTTTTTCAGTACATCTCGAGCCCCACCTCCAAATTTGATGGCTGCTAAAACCATAAAAAAATATGGAGGTATTTTACATGGATTCATATCAACAAGCTATTGAGCTATATTTTGAACTTAAAGGAATGCCCTATTCTTCACAGGAATCCTATCAGCGAAGAATTAATGCATTTATATCGTATATGCAAAACCGGGATATCTGCATAGAAAAACTTACTGAAGAAAATATTCAGCAATATATCCTCTATCTTAAAAGAGAAAAAGGACTCTCGCCTGGAACTATTAATAATTATGTCTCTGCCATCAAGTTTTTCTACACTCATGTACTAGGTAAAGCATGGAACCCGCAGAAGATTCCAAGAATGAAAAGAAGAGAGTACTTTCCGGTCATTCCTCCCCGAGAAGACGTGATGGCACTCCTGAAAAGCACAACAAACCTTAAGCACAAAGCTATATTACTTTTAATTTATGGCAGTGGTCTACGAGTTTCCGAAGTCGCTCGCTTAAGAATCTGTGATATTTGCAGTAAAACCATGCGGGTCCGGGTTGAACAGGCTAAACATGATACCAACCGATATACTATTTTATCTGAAACGGCACTTACTGTACTCAGACAGTATTTCCGGGCAACTTTTCCTCCCGATAGCTACAAGCTTGAAGATTGGCTGTTCCCGGGGCAAAACCCGGGCGAGCATGTTAATGTAAAGACCATCAAAAATACCTTAATTAAATTGCGTAACAAACTGCAATTGGACCAGCGTATTTCTGCTCATACCTTACGCCATTGTTTTGCGACCTTTTGTTTAGAAGATGGTGTCCCGTTAGCGCTTATCCAGCAAATGCTGGGGCATAAAAACATCAGTACAACTGGCGTAGCAGTGGTAAAAGGTTCTTCATCCCCATAAAGGTGCTGGGCAAAAAATTTCGCGGTAAGTTTTTGTATCATCTAAAGCACTACTATCGAGAAAACTACCTTAGTTTTTATGGTGATGCCAGACAGTATCAGGATAAAGTTTTGTTTCAAAAATTACTGGATCTTTGTTATGAGAAAGACTGGTACACCTATGCTAAGGAACCTTTTTCAGGGCCGCTGGCAGTTTTAAAATACCTGGGGCGATACACTCATAGGATTGCTATTTCGAACCGACGAATTGTTTCGGTGGATAAAAAAACTGTAACTATTGCTGTAAAAGACTACAAAAATGAAAGCCAGAAGAAAACTGTAACTCTTACAGGGCTTGAATTTGTAAGGCGATTTTTAATGCATATCCTGCCGAAAGGCTTTGTTAAAATCAGGCATTATGGGCTACTGGCGAACCGGAACAAAAAAACTAAGCTGAGCCGCTGCCGTATGCTTACAAACAGCTCTGTTTACAAACCCAAATTTGAAGGATTAACTACCGTTGAAATAATTTCATTATTGGTGGGTAGAGACGTAACGCTTTGTCCTGCTTGTAAGAAGGGTAGATTGCAACAATTATCTTGTTTCTATCCCGGAACAGGTCCTTGATAAGAAGGAAGCTTAATACTTTACTAGATACCCTTAATTGGGGAGGGGGGAGTATGCCCAAATGGAGGCTTTTTTATTTTTAACCAGCACAATAGGAGAAAGGCAAAAAGCCAGCAATATTTCACCTTAAAAGAGAAAATCCAAAAGATTGAATCCCCATAGGTTTGCCTGACGATTTCCTTCTTCTAGGGCAATCAAAAATTTTGCTCTTACTAACTTAAACCCAAAATCACACCCAAAAAGCTCAAATTCCTGCATTTAGCAAGTTTTTGAGCTTTTTAGTACGCAAAACTTCCGATTGGACCCTTCAAGAACCGTCCCTGTAATATGTAGGCAGGATTGAATATATCCATAATAATCTCCTTTTTGACTGCCCGGCGCCAGCCACAGGGACTGTCCCACTGGCAAGTCCTGGCAGGCGAAGTACTGGAAAATTAACCACGCAATTCTCGTGCTCCATGTACAATCGTTAAAATGCTAATCTCCTCATCCTTAAGACAATACATAATTCTGTAATTATAAGCAAAGACCTCTCAAATATCATGCTTTTCAAATTCAGGCACAGCTCTACCCAAACGTGGAAATATGCTTAATTCATCTACAACTTCAAAAATCTCTTCAAGAACCCTAATTGCGTATATTTCAGAGTCGTGTTCAATATATGCTTTTATGTTTTCAGCATCCTGAATCGCGGGTTCAGTCCATACAATTCTCATTTAAAAATCCTCATTTTTGCTTCTTCATGAGAAATGACTTTTCCGTCTTCAAGCGCTTTTAATCCTTTGTCTATCTTCTTCTGAACATAAAACTGATACATTATATCATCCCATGTGGCTTGCTCAGGTAACCTGTCAATAAGTTTCTTCGCCTCTTCCTTTGCAATTCCCATGATATTCCCTCCATTAAACATGTTTTCTATAGTTCATTATAGCATGCCTAATAATCGCCAACCATTCTTCATAATTAGTACTATCCACCATAAAGCAATTCCCCCTCCCTGAGAATTTTCCCCATAATAGTTCCCCTATCTAAACAATTTCTTTTCCATATATCTTCACTAAAAATCAATAAATCCAGATCATAATCTGTTATATCCAAAAGGGCATTAGTTAGAAATCCCCTCAGCTCAGCTCTTTCTTTTACACTAATTTCTTCCTTAACCACAATACACAGATCAATATCGCTATGCCTGGTAATACAGCCCCGAGCACAGGAACCAAAAAGGATAATCTTAGATGGTTGAATAAGATTAACAATAGCCTCTACCAGGCAGGGGATAATCTAATATTGGTTTGCCTCTTCCATTCCTATTCCTGACCTTTCCACCCAGATTCCCCTTTCTATACCGGACGTGAACATTCCATTTAGTTACACCACTAAAATGCACTTTTAATATGTTCTGCATAAAAGTTGCCTACAAATTTCTAGTTTGACTATCCCCCCATCTGGCGCTTTTTTAAAATTTCATATTTTTGCTTGATTACTTGGCGAAATTCTGGTGAAATCTGGTGCCAATCTAATAGGTCAACACGAAAAGGCAGGTCTGATTCCTGAAATGCTTCTTTTAGTTCTCCCCATTGGTTGATGCTCATTTTTTCATCCCCAATAATAAGCAAGTCTAAATCTGAATAACTTTTAGCATTACCCTTTACCCGGGAACCAAAGGCCCATACTTCCATGTCAGGTACATACCGTTCCAAAATATTCAGAACCTCTTCCATCTGTATGTCACTTATATCAATCATTGCGCATTTCCAGCCTCCCCAGAAAATCCTGAGCCGCCTTTATGAATTTTAGCGTTATTTGATAAACTTCCTCTGCTATTTCAGAATTATATGTATGTAATGAAATATTTCTCGCCCAATGATATTCCATCCATTCATCAAAATCAATTATTAAGCGATTTTCAGCACTTAAGCGAAAAAGCTCTCTTCTAGTCACACCATCAACAATTTCCGAACTGATATTAGTCTCAATCCATCTCTTCATAAATTTCCAGCACAACTCATAAGTAAATTCGAAATTCTGAATTACACCAGCTTTCAAAAGCTCTAATTCATCAGTTTCAACCCCTTGCTGCATTTTATCCTCAGTAATCCGTAAGGCTTTTGCTAATGAATTAATAGCTTTTTCCAGGCTGCCTAACTTAAGTTTCAACTGTTTTTCCCTCCTAGTTTGTAAGCTATAACCAGACTTGATTGGGTAGTTTACCCCATTTTCAGAGATAGCCTGCAAATCTCCAGATTAGATTCAGTTACTTCAATTATAACCGGGTTAACATAGAAATAGAATCTATGTTGCATAAAATGGTAAAGTATAAAAAAAGCGGGGATTAAAATCCTCGCTGCTAACCAGTTTGATATTAAACTGACCTAAATCAATCCCCGGTCGAATACTAGCCTCTAATATCCAGATTATTTCCCAGATGAGGGGTAATCGACCGTTCCATAGCCCTAGTTACACTCTGTATCATTCTGGTAAAATCCTCTCCATTCTGACTGGCATTATCCATCGCCATCTTAAGCACCGACACACTGGCAGCCTGCTGCACCTGGCCCTGTTTCATAGTCATTGATAGTGCTGCTATATCCATAATAGTCTCCTTTTTTACTATTAATCCATGTTTTTTATTCACTTCATTTTATCTTAACCTATAAGGAATACCACTTAAATAGGACGTTCTCATTTACTTTTGTTACCCTTATCTGCCCTTTGTACTCCCCGGCGCCAGCCACAGGGACTATCCCCTTAGCAGATCCTGCAGATTAAGTACCTGCCTTTTTTATTATTCTGCTAACAGCAGACTCGCTTAACCCCCCAAACAAATTGCCTATTTCACCCAAACTCAAATTTGTGTTTTTTCTTACTTCAGCAATAGCTTGATTTCTTGGTATTATGTGTTCGCTCCTTTTTTTAATTATATCAGACGCTAATGCACCATGTTCTTTAGCAACTTTTTCAATTAACTCCTGCACCCATTCAGAGTTCTGAACATCAGGAAAAAACTCCATTTCTAAATCCGGGTAGTCAAGAGGAACTCTGGTTTTTGCATCTTTATCATGTAGCATATCGTCATCACGGCTAACATAACTAATATATTCCTTCCTGGCCTTGTTTAAATCATTAGAAAATTGTTTTAAAACCAAGGAAGTATCTAGCAGACCTGTGTACCCTTTTACCAGGCCAATATAGGTGCCATAACTACTCCACTTATAGTCAGATGCATTACTAACTACTTTAGCTCTTACTGGATTTAAGTGAATATATCTTGATAATTCAACTAAATACCGGTCACTCTCAACAACCTCACTTTTAAATCGATCTTGAAAAAGATGTCCACAGCGCCGGTATTTCTTGTTAAAATAAATTACATAGCTAACATTTATGCTTTTCATTATTGTAGAAATATCACTGCCATTAGAATCAATAGTTAAATGAATATGATTATCCATCAAACAATATCCATACAACTTATAGTCGTATTTCTGTTTCATTCTCGATAAGGTGTCCAAAAATCTTTCCTTATCATCATCGTCGATAAATATTGGCTTGCGCTCGTTTCCCCTCTGTATTACATGATATGTACAATATTCACCTGTTTTTATTCGTGCATGTCGTGGCATTATTTTCACCTGTTTTAACTATTTTTGGTATTATCTCACTAAACTTGGTCTAAATCAAGAACCGTCCCTACTTGATACGTCCCCCTGTTTCCAGTGTTTGAATGCTGTGATATATTATAATAATATGATACACTAAAGCGTAGGGTTTATCTGGCAGTTATGGTAAAAAAAGATAGGGGAAAATTAGCCTATGGTCAAAAAGCACTTGATCGGTTAGATACTGGTATCACCCTGATAAAATGAGGGGCATATGAGAAGGAAGATGGTAATGATCATTAAAATCGATGCGGAGAAACTACAGCAGATGGTAGAACAATATCATCTGAAACTTTTAGTTTATTATGGAAGCTACGCCCGGCAGGAAGATTATGATCCTGCTCGCAGTGACATTGATATTGCCTTCATATCGGAACAGCAACTTAATAGCCGGCAGTTATTTGATTTAATGAGTGATTTAGTTCTTCTGCATCGCAAGAGCAAGATAGATCTAGTCAATCTGCAAACTGCTTCTGGCCTCTTAAAAGAAGCGGTTGCCAACGATGGCAGGGTTTTATATGAGAAAGAAAAAGGATACTTTCAAACCTTATGCCCGTATCTATATAAAAGCTATTACGAAACTCGTAAGTTTCGCCAGGTCCAAAAGGCCATATTCGAGAAAAAATTAGCGGAGGAATTAAAAAATGTCCGATCATGATAGAATCTGCTCTAAATTAGATAGGCTACACAGTTATTATACAGAACTAAAATCTCTTGCTGCTCTTTCTCTGGAAGAGTATATGAGTAACTCTATTTATCGACGAGCTGTAGAAAGAACCATACAGCTTATAGTCGAATGTGCTACCGACATCAACAATATGCTCTTGAAAATGTATAACAAAAAAGGTGCCACTGATTATTTTAACTCCTTTATCGATATTGCTGAACAAAACATCATACCTGCCGAATTTGCTTTAAAAATAGCTCCTTCTACCGGTCTCAGGAATATATTAGTACACGAATATGAAGAAATCGATAACGAAATCGTTTATCACTCCATAAGCACCTGCCTGGAATACTATCTGAAATATATATATTTAATCAACCAATTTCTAAAATGCACAGAGTAATTCCAAATCCTCTTCATTCTGCCATGGTATTACCCATAGCCATCTAAACACCGACACACTGGCAGCCTGTTGAAACTGGGGCCGTT
>JAQWBP010000053.1 GCA_028706315.1 Syntrophomonadaceae bacterium | reverse complement strand
ATATTAACTAAATAGGTTTAGAATCTACTTGTCAAAATAAGTCTGATTATGTAAAATCATTTTTGGTATATATTTTAAGCTCACATCCGAAATATGATGCACTAACGGCTCCATAGAGGGAGCTTTTAATTATGCTAATTTTTTGTAAAAGGAGTAATATTTATGAACAAAAGCAGCAATGCAGGAGACCAGTGGGCTAATAGCAGCATTGAACCTGCAAGAGATCAGTGGGTTACCCGTATGGGTTTCATACTGGCTACGGTTGGCTCAGCAGTAGGTTTGGGGAATCTCTGGAGATTTCCGTATGTGGCAGGTCAGAACGGTGGAGGTGCCTTTTTATTCGTTTACCTCCTGATGGTCATTTTACTAGGTTGTACAGTAACACTTGCCGAATTAACATTAGGTAGACATACCCAGTTAAATGCTCTAGGGGCTTACCGTAAGTTACGTAAAAAATGGGCCTGGGTTGGTGGCATGGGTATTTTTGCCGCACTTATTATAATGTTTTATTATAGCGTTGTAGGTGGCTGGGTACTTAAATTTGTTGTCGCCGCATGCACCGGGCAATTTACTAGTAATGACCCGGCTGTTTGTGGGCAATTCTTTGCTAATTTTGCCAGTTCAGCTGTAGAACCTATTATCTATACGGCTATATTCCTATTGGCCACTGCTATGATAGTATACCGTGGTGTTAGTAGTGGTATAGAAAAAGCTAGTAAAGTACTGATGCCCTTACTATTTCTATTTATAGTTGTTCTAGTTATTCGTTCTGTAACTTTACCAGGTGCCAGTACGGGCTTAGCTTATTTTCTGGTGCCAGATTTTAGTGCTATTAATGGCAAAACTATACTTACAGCCATGGGCCAGGTATTTTATTCTCTTAGCCTGGGTATGGGAATAATGGTTACTTATGGCAGCTACCTTGATAAGCAATCTAATATGGTAAAGAGTAGTATTATTGTCCCCATGTTAGATACCCTGGCAGCAGTTCTGGCTGGCCTGGCGATTTTACCAGCCGTATTCGTTTTCGGATTTAGTCCGGATAGTGGTCCGGGGCTAATGTTTTCTACTCTACCGGCAGTTTTTTCCCAGATGCCTTTAGGTCAAATATTTGCTATTTTATTTTTCGTATTAGTTTTTTTTGCTGCTCTGACCTCTACCATATCTTTACTGGAGGTAGTAGTTACCTACTTGATTGATGAAAAGAAATTTAGTAGAAGAAAATCTGCTATATTAGCTACTACAGTTATATTTATTTTTACTATACCAGCATCTTTATCAATGGGACCGTGGGCAGATATTCATTTTCTACCCGGAATGGGCTTTTTCTCAGCAGTTGATTATTTGTCGAGTAATATTTTACTGCCGATTGCCGGATTTCTATTATGTATCTTTATTGGCTGGGTATGGGGTGTTGACAAAGCTATTTATGAAATCACCAATGAAGGTAGCCTAGAGTTCAAGCTAGCGCCTGTATGGGCATTTTTAATTAAATATGTAGCTCCTATAGCGATATTATTAATTTTTATAAATGCTCTGGGATTCCTTGGATAATTAGTTTAAAAATAAAATATATTAATTTATTAAAAGAAAAGAAAAAGCATTATAATTGCTCTTTCTTTTCTTTTTTTGTGCCGGTAAACAAAATTTATAATATACAACTTTGCCTGGAGGTTACTAAAAGTTAATCTATAACTAATAGTTATAAATATTAATTTATATGGTTATATGTGGAAGTTTTTCGTATATACCGTAGATTTTATGACCACATTAATATGCAAGCAGTGAGGAGGTGGTAAATTCATGGAAGCAGGTGTACGCAACCGATTACGCGGTCAGGTTTGAAATGTCAAAGCTGACGGTGTCATGGCCCAGGTTACTATGTGAATGGGTGACACTGAAATCACGTCCGTGATGACGCGAGAATCATTAGAGGACTCTGGTTTTTCCCAGGGCGATTCTGTTACAGCCTTGATTAAAGCTATCAACGTAGTTTTTCTTAAATAACTTTTCCCGTATAATTTGGTTTTAAAAGATTTAGGTGTACTAAAGGGCCTTCTATTATGGAAGGCCCTTTAGTGCGTTAGAAATGCATGGTAGACGCTTTAAACCCTTTGCCATAAACTTCTACAGTATCATTTATAGTCATAAAAGCATTCGGATCAATGTGAAAAATTATTTCTTTTAGCCGCGGTAATTGGGTTTTACCAGTTGTCACCACAATTATATCTTCGCTACTACCCGTATATGCTCCCCGCCCGCTTAAGAAGGTGCATCCTCTATGCATGTTATTCATAACAGCAGCAGCAATTTCTTCTGACTTGTTGGATACAATCATAACAGTTTTTTTTGCATCTACCCCAGTATTTACAGCGTTCACCATCTTAGAACTTACAAACATACCTATAGCTGAATAGAGAGTCAGTTCTAAATTACTGGTAATGAGGAGAACCGCTAAAATAAAACAATTACATATGAAAATAGTTGTACCTAAACTTACTCCCCAAAAGCGGTTTACAATAGCAGCAAGAATATCCAGGCCCCCAGAGGAACCACGGTAAACCATGGTTAACCCAACCCCTAACCCATTGATAGTTCCTCCCAAAAGAGCAGATAATAGTATATCATTTAATCCTAAACTAACATTTATAGTATCAATAAGTGCTAGAAAGCCGGAAATTGATAACATGCCAATCAAGCTATAGAGAGCAAACCTTTTGCTTACCAGCTTATATCCTGCAATAAAAACGGGGATATTTAAGCCAATATACCATACCCACAAGGGATAGACAGTTAAAAAATGTAATATAATAGCCAGTCCCGTTATACCACCAGTTAGAATACGAGCAGGTACAATTACAAATTGTATTCCACAGGAAATAATTAATGAACCCGCAATAACTCCCGCGATGTCTTTAAATGATATTTTCTCTCCTGAATTATTATGCTGTTCTGATACTTTATTGCCATTAAACAGTGTCAATTAAAGTACAACTCCTTGCTAATAACATGATAAAAAGTATGAAGATAATTTATTATGCCCAAAATATATAGTTATCAAGAGGTTAAACTATGCTATAGACAGACAAATTAATTATAGTAAGGGGGTATATTCTGCTTTTTTTAGTCTGGGACTTGCAGCATGTCTTTGGTAGCACTTGCTAAGTTCGACTATTCCTTTTTCAATATCCTGGGGATAAAGTGCAGCAAAACTCAAGCGGAAATAATTAGTATCGTGATTATCAGGGTAAAACAAACTACCTGGTGTTATTATCACATTACTCTCCAGACATTGCTTGTAGAATTCGTCTGCTGAGCATGCATTAGGAAGTTTGGCCCAGAATGTCATGCCACCGCCAGGAGCATCAAAAGTCACATCATCAGGAAAATTGCGACGCATAGATTCCAACATTACTAGATACCGTTCGCGGTACACATTTTTCATATGGAGTATGTGTTTTTTCCAAAGGTTTTTTTTAAGGTAAAGATAAAATGCTCTTTGAATAAAACCCGAAGTTGAAACATCAGAACTATGTTTGGCAGCAACTAGATCGGGAATAACATTTTCCGGAGATACGAGAAACGCTACCCTTAATCCTGGCATAAATATCTTGGAAAAACTTTTGATATAAATTACCCGCTGATTATCATCTATAGCTTTTAATGGATGGCGTTCAATATTATCGTAAGATAATTCGGTAAAGGAATCGTCTTCAATAATATACAAGTTTTCTTTTGCAGATAACTCCAAAAGCGCTTTTTTCTTTTCATCACTATAACAATAGCCGGTAGGGTTTTGAAAATTAGGCATAGTATAAATTAATTTCGGATGAAAGGTTTTGATGGCTTTTTCCAGCTTTTCAATCGATATACCATCATCCTTTATAGTAATGGGAATAATCCTGGCCCCGCGTGATTTAAAAGCAGCTATTGCACCTGTATAAGTTGGGCTTTCCGTAATAATATAATCGCCAAAGTTAACTAGTGTTTTGGCAATAATATCAATCCCCTGCTGAGCACCTGATATTATCTGAATATTATCAGGCCGGGTTATAATTCCGTTTTGCTCCAGGTAAGAGCTAATACTTTCTCTTAATGGTAAGAATCCCTGGCTTTCCTGGTAGCCAAACGCATTTCCCTTATCCCGATCCAGGATTTCATTAAGTATTATTTTAAAATCATCAACGGGAAAAAGTTCAGGTGCAGGTATAACACTAGCAAAATTAATAGCATCTTCGCTAATTTCTACCTGGCCTTGATCCATCATTTTTAATTCAGGAACATCGTATTCATGTAAATCTTTTTCCTCGGTATCTTGAGCATTACTAACGTCATTTGCTGGTATTCTCACGAATGTTCCGCTGCCTACCCGGGAATAAACCAGATTATTCTGTTCGAGTAACCGATAGGCATTAACAACTGTAACAGTATTAACATCTAGTAAATTGGCCAATTTACGAATAGGGGGTAATTTTTCATTGTTAATGATTTTTTGTTGCTTGATAAGATCTAATAGCTGCTCAAAAAGTTGTTGATATAACGGTTTAGAATTAGTTCTATCTAAATGTATCGATACATATTTTTGCATAAAACCTCCTTTTACGGGTCTTGACAACGAATGAACTGGGTGCGATAATTTATATCGATACAGTTGGTAATTAACCGTTGTATCGATACAATTGATTATAACAAATTTATCAACATTTTAAAAGGGGGATATACTATGGAACACGGTACTTTTAACAAAAAACTGGCAGAATCACTTAAGGGCGGAGTCATTATGGATGTCACCAATGTGGAACAGGCTAAAATTGCCGAAGAAGCTGGTGCAGTTGCAGTAATGGCACTAGAAAGAGTACCTGCCGATATTAGAAAAGAAGGCGGAGTAGCTCGTATGTCGGACCCCAAAATGATAATAGAAATTAAAAAGGCAGTTAAGATTCCGGTTATGGCCAAAGTTAGGATTGGCCATTTTGTAGAAGCTCAGATATTAGAAGCTATTGGCATAGATTACATTGACGAAAGTGAAGTTCTTACCCCTGCAGATGAACTTTTCCATATTGATAAAAGAACCTTTAATATTCCATTCGTCTGTGGAGCCAGAAACTTGGGCGAAGCACTTAGAAGAATTGGTGAAGGTGCATGCATGATGCGCACCAAAGGTGAGGCTGGAACTGGAAATGTTGTAGAAGCAGTAAGACATATGCGTTCTATGATGTCCGAAATTCGCAAAGTTACCCTATTACCATCTGAAGAAAGAATGGCTTATGCTAAGGAAATAGGTGCTCCATTTGAGTTAGTTGAATACGTAGCTGAACATAAAAAACTTCCCGTAGTTAATTTTGCCGCCGGCGGCATTGCTACTCCTGCAGATGCAGCATTGATGATGCAGCTTGGTTGCGATGGCGTGTTTGTTGGTTCCGGAATATTTAAATCAGAAAACCCGGCCGAAAGAGCCAAAGCAGTAGTAAAAGCTACCCAACATTTCAACGAACCCCAAATCATTTTGGAAGTTTCTAAAGGACTCGGAGAAGCCATGTATGGTCTGGAAATATCAAAGCTTGAAGACCAGTATGCCGAACGTGGTTGGTAATTAATAATTTAATTCATATATTAAAAACTAAGAGCCTGTGTATGAAGTACAGGTTCTTAGTTTTTTTAGATTATGATAAAGTATCTACCAGCCATATTTTCCTTTAAATTCTACAAACCTGACTTTACCGAGAGATTTTTTTTTGGTTTTTCCTGCTTTATCCCGATGAATTAATAGTAGTTTTTGCCCTTCCCTATCACCTACCGGAATTACCATTCGACCTTCAGAAACCAGCTGATGTATTAAATTATCAGGTACTTTAGCAGCGGCAGCAGTAACAATAATTCGATCGAATGGCGAAAATTCCCGCCAACCGTCGCTACCATCACCTATTTTAAATCTTATATTATTATATCCGAGTAAGGAGAGCTTTTCCTGGGCTCTTTTTGATAATTCTTCAATTCTTTCAATGGTAAACACTTGGCCACCGAATTGGGCCAGAAATGCAGTCTGATAGCCGGAACCTGTTCCGATTTCCAGTACGTTATGGGCTTTGTTTAATTCAAGCGCCAGGGTCATTTCTAACACCAGACTAGGCTGAGATATAGTCTGTTCGTGGCCAATTGGTAGTGGCCGATCATCTGCAGCAAAATCTTTATATTCATTATCAATAAAAAAGGAACGGTCAAGCTTGCTAAAAAATTTAAATAATCGCTCATTGTCTTCGCTGTTTTTAGGCATGGCCTTCTCCTTTCATTAATTATGCAAAAATATTACCTATCGCTGAACCAAACGTTTCTGCTTTATTTAGTTCTTCTGGTTTTATATGATCAAGACCCAGAACTTCACCTGCTTTTATATAACCAATTATGAAATTAGCATTGCGGCAATAACACGAACCGGCATTTTTAGCACCTTTAGTTGCTAAAAGTTGGGCCAATTTTTCGGGGGCTTTGCCATAATCAGTTCCATATGCGCCGAAAACAAAAGCGGGCATACCGTTAAGCTGAGGCAGGCGGTTTATATATCTTTTGATGTCAGACACCGGATTAAAAAAATAAACCGGCGAACCAATACCCAGCAAATCATACTGCGTAGTATCAGGGGCTTTTTCCGTTTCTAAATTACATAAATCTACCTGATAGCCTGTTGATTTTAGTCCTTTACATATATGTTCCGCTACTTTCTGGGTAGTACCGCTTTGTGAATAATAAATCATCAAACATCTGGGCATTTATAAAGCAACCTCCAACGATAAAATATTATAATTCTCGACTACATTTTACATGTAAATAGCTATTACATCTACTAAACGGCTAATGATAGTACATAAACATAATTTAGATCGTATTAGGTAATAAATTACAGTTAGTTTGCTGAATTTAAGGCCATAAGCCATTAGTATTGACTAAAATAAGTGGTGGTCTATACTAGTAAATGTCGAATTAAATTATATATTGTATACAGAAGAGGTTTATAAAAAATGCTTAAAAATTGCTCTGATCACATCCTGGGAACTATTTTTATACTCTTATCAGCTCTGGCTTTTGCCACCCTGCCAATATTCGGTAAAATGTCTTACGCTGTAGGGTTAGACCCGGTAAGTGCTAATCTACTTAGATATATATTTGCCGTTATATTCCTGGCTTTATATATAAAATTGCGAGATCGTCGCAACAAAATATTGGTAATATCGCCACTTATTATAACCCAGGGAGTTTTACTTACCCTAGCTAGCTTATTTTACTTTTTTTCGCTGCAGTATATATCAGCCGGGTTAACTACTATAATATTTTTTATTCACCCTGTTCTAGTTGCTATTATGGCAATTATTATTTTTAAAGAAAAATATAAATTTCGCCTTTTAGTGGCGTTTGTGCTTGCCATTGCAGGAATAGTGCTAATATCAGGGACAACTCAAACTTTAGATATAAACTATTTGAAGGGATTAGTGTTTTCGCTTGTTTCTAGTATATTTTATGCAATTTATAGTATTATCGGGCAAAAGACAGTAGCTAATAATGATACCTTAACGCTTACTTGTTCCCTATCCATCATCGCTGCTGTTGCTACTGGAGTTTATTATTTACCTCATATAGATTTTTTATTTCATATAACATTAAATCAAATGTTAATAACTGCGGTTATGGCTATTATTAACACCTGGTTGGCTGTTATATTCTTTCTTAACGGGATCAAGAAAATAGGTGCTTCCCGGGGAAGTTTAATTAGCAGTGCGGAACCCCCATTTTGCGTTATTTTGGCTTTCCTGATGCTGGGGGAAAAGCTGACCATTCTCGAATTAATCGGGTCGGTATTAGTTTTTGTGAGTGTTATATTGGCAGCTACATCCGATAATAATTCTGTAGCATCTGAACTATCGTCAGAGTCAAAAAACCCGGTTAACACATCAATTAAGCATGAGATAACCGGGAATTGATTTGTATGTAGTTAATTGCCCTATTAAAAAGCATCTAATGTTGATGAGTTATTCATTCTCCGGTTCTTCTGGTACCATGGTATCGTTATCCGGTTTTATTATCATCTCCATTAGTTTATACCATTCTTGTGCTGTAGCGATGGCCTCTTTGTATTCGTCACTCTCTCTGTCTATAGGCCCTGCTTTACCAAAACTGTTAGTATTATTTAAAAATTTAATAGTATACTCCTGATCCCACTCGTCGGTAACTACAATTTGCAGATTAATAGATGAAACTTCATCTTTATCAACATCATCAGTTAAATTATTACTATCATCTGCAGGTTGCTGCGAAACATCCAGGGATTCAATACGAGATACATATCTAATTGTCTTTTCATCTATAATAAGCCTGCCTTCCCAGACATCATCAAATAGATACCTCTGTATTTCCATATCGTGACTACTACCTTGGTTAGTAAGCAAAAACCCTATCTGCCGGTTCTCCTTATCAAAGTATATGCCTGACTGGTGATCTAGAGAAATATACTGTTTATCCGGAGCAAAGGGGAGTTTTTTTATATTTATTGATTTTTTCTTTTCCACTCCACCTTTTTTATTACCCTGGTTCATCACTCGGCTAAAAATAAAGAAACAAGCAGCAATTACTAATGCAGTTCCCACAAAGCCAACAGGAATCGAGATAGTAAATAAATACATAGATATAAATGCTGCAATAGCAAAAATAATTAAAGTTAAACAACCCATTTTGTTTCATCCCTTTCTACAATAATTACATAGTAATTATACTATCTTTTAATATGTATATTACACCAAACGTACTCTGGAAAAACTGTTATCTAAAAATAATAAAGAATCCCACTGAGAATAAATATCCAGCCACAGCCAGAATAATTGAATAAAGAGCAGCTTGTACTAATTCTTTGCGGGTAAAATCACTGAACATTCGTATCACCTCATATAATATTAGAACATGTGTTCTCTTGTTATTATAAAGACAAACACTTGTTCCGTCAATTACTAAAAGATGATATTATATCCTTTTTAGCCTGAGCCTATTTATTTTAAGTTTTCGGGATTTAAAGCGTTTAGTTCGTTTAGGGTAAACCTGCCATCATTTCTGATAAGCACATCATCAAAGTAAATTTTGCCACCCCCATAATCAGGTGTTTGTATATAAACGAGATCCCAGTGGATGGCAGATTTATTACCGTTAGGACATTCATCATATGAGTCGCCGGGAGTAAAATGGATGGAACCAGCAATTTTCTCATCAAATAAAGTATCTTTTATAGGCTTGGTTATATAGGGATTTACGCCCAGTGCAAATTCGCCTATGTACCTGGATCCTTCATCTGTATCTAGTATTTTATTAAGCCTCTCGGTATTATTTGAGACTGCTTTGATAATCTGACCCTCTCTGAATTCCAGCCTGATATTTTCAAAAGTCATGCCTTGAAATACTGCCGGAGTATTGTAGGTAATATATCCATTGACAGAATCTCTGACTGGTGCGGTAAAAACCTCGCCATCAGGTATATTCCGTTTACCAGAGCATTTTACTGCCTGGATTCCTTTGATAGAAAAGCTTAAATCAGTTTCCGGACCTGTTATTCTAACCTGGCCGGTATTATTCATTAAATGGATCAGGGGTTCCATTGCATCTGCCATTTTTCCATAGTCAAGGTTACAGACATTAAAATAAAAATCCTCAAAGGATTCGGTGCTCATATTAGCCAGCTGCGACATAGCAGGCGAAGGATAGCGTAATATTACCCATTTGGTATTTGGTACCCTGATTCGTGCATGAACTTCACCAAAAATAAGTTTCTGGTAAAGTTCTAGTTTGTCGTGAGGAACATCAGCCCACTCGAAAGCATTATTTCCCGAACGAATACCGATATACGCGTCCATTTGCCGCATGCGGTGAGCTTCGTAATCTGACATTATTTTCAGCTGGTCTTCGCTGGCATTCATTAAAACAGCCCTGTCTATCGACTTGTCTTTAATGGTCACAAATGGCATTCCACCTGATGCATAAATTTCATTGACAAGTGCTTTAACAAGTGGTAATTCACATCCAATAGATTCAATCAATACCTTTTCTCCCGACTGAATATTGCATGAGTATTTAACCAGATTTCTTGCCAATTCGTATATTCTGGAATCGATCATTTTTATTCCTCCCTTAATAAACTAATTATTTCTTCCAATATCTCTTGTTTTCACAGTATTTCATTTTATTCACGGACAGCACATCTCTTGATTATTACATCTATGTGTAATTTTGGATGGAGATGGGTAA
>JAQWBP010000094.1 GCA_028706315.1 Syntrophomonadaceae bacterium | reverse complement strand
GCATGGATGCACTGACCGCACATTACACAGGGGCTATCGGCCAGGCTTCCGCCCAGAGTAGGAACTACCATGGCATTATGGCCGCGGTTTTCCAGGCCCAGAGCGTTTACACTTTGAACAACTGAGCAGGCTTCTATACAACGGCGACAGAGAATACATTTATCTGGTTCTCTGGTTATTGCTGGGGTAGAAGTATCTTTAGGTAATCCTCTTACCTTCATGGTAAACGGGTTGTCCCTAATAAAGTATTCTTCCGCCAGGGTTTGCAGTTCACAATTCTGATTCCTTATACAGTTAAGACAATCCTGGGGATGATTAGCCAAAATGAGTTCAAGTATAGTTTTTCTTGCTTCTATTACTTTAGGGGTACGAGTCTTTACCACCATTCCTTCGAATGCTGGCGTTGAGCAGGCTGCCTGCAGAAGTCTATTTCCTTCAACTTCACATACGCATACCCTGCAGTTGGCTTTTACGGCCTGGTCAGGGTGATAACATAGTGTAGGAATTTTAATACCGACTTCTTTTGCTGCCTGCAGGATGGTTGAGCCGATGGGAACGGATACTTTTATTCCGTCTATAGTTAAATTAACCATTTAATTCACTCCTTTTGCTCCTACATTAATTTGGCATTATAGTCGGCTTTAAAATGCTTAATTGTCGTTAAAACAGGTGCAGGTGCCGCTTGTCCCAGGCCACACAGGCAGGAATATGACATAACACGGCCTAATCTTTCCAACAGGGAAACATCTCCAGCGGATCCTTGACCTGCATTAACCTTGTTCATCATTTCACAAACTCGGGCAGTACCTTCGCGGCAGGGAGCACATTTCCCACAAGATTCATGCTCAAAAAACCCTGCTATTCTCGTAACTACATCAACCAAATCACGGCTTTCATCTAGTACAAATACTGCACCAGAACCGAGGGTGGCACCTACAGCGCTCATAGCATCGAAAGCTACCGGGGTATCGAGGAGTTCTTCCGGGATAAACGCACCTGATGTGCCCCCGATTTGAACTGCCTTAAATTTCTTACCTCCAGCTATACCTCCACCTAGTTTAAAGATTAACTCGCGAATAGTTGTGTTGGTTGGAACTTCAAAGAAAGTTTTATTATTAACATCTCCGGTGAGGGTAAAAACCTTGGTTCCGGGATAGGCAGGAGCTCCAATAGATGCATACCACTCTGCACCTTTTTCTAGTATGACAGCTACATTGGCGAAAGTTTCTACATTATTAACAATAGTAGGCTGATTCCATAAACCTTCTAGGGGTGGATAAGGAGGTTTAAACCGGGGTTCACCTCTTTTCCCTTCCAGGGATTCAATCAGGGCAGTTTCTTCACCGCATACATAAGCTCCAGCACCACTTCTTACTTCAATGGCAAAATCTTTTAAGAGTTCTTTTTCTCCTGCTTGCTGTATGGCTGTATTTAAAACATCCATTAGATGAGGATATTCACCGCGCAGATAAATATAACCCTTATTAGCGCCTATAGCATAACCGCATATAGCCATACCTTCCAGGAGGGTATGAGGATCATTCTCCATGATCAGGCGGTCTTTATAAGTGCCGGGTTCACCTTCATCAGCATTACATATAACATATTTTTGCTCCGACATAGCCTGGTAGGCAAAAGACCACTTTTGTCCGCAGTTAAAACCTGCACCCCCCCGGCCTCTAAGGTTCGATTTTTTGATTTCTTCTATTAGTGCTTTCTGTTCCATACTGCGGGCTTTTTCCAAAGATTTATAGCCGCCCTGGTTAATATACTCATCAATCTTTAAAGGATTGATTTTGCCGTAATTACGCAGTACGATACGCATTTCTTCGGCCATTAAGAAGCCTCCTTTCGCAATCTTTTTCTTCCTAATTCAATTCCATTCCTATCTATACCCGGCAAGTATGGCCGGTATTTTTGCCGGGGTAACATCAAAGTAAGGTTTTCCGTTAATAGTGATTACCGGAGTAGCCTGGCATTGTCCCACACATTCCGTGAATTCCAGGGCAAATAAACCATCTCCAGTACTTTCTCCCATCGGAACACCGAGTTCTCGCTCCAAGGCTGCAACGACTTCTGCTGCACCATGAATATGACAGGGAGCACTTTCACAAATGCGAATGACGTTTTGACCGCGTGCTTTTATCGAAAACATAGAATAAAAGGTGGCGACGCCATAGGCATCAGCTACAGGTATTTTAAAAACTTTTGCAGCTTCAACGATTGCATCTTCAGGCAGGTAACTAAATTTCTTTTGTACGGCATGAAACGCTTGAATTATTCCCCCCGGTGTATCACCATAATTAGCAATTATATCTTGGTATTCCATCTACATTCCTCCTTCCCCGATTTTTGTGGTTATAAACTCATGCGAGAGTTTATAACTTACTAATCATAAAATAATATAATATACCAGAATAGGGAAATTTCGTACACACCGAAATAAGCCCATGAAGAAGGATTACATAAATATTCCTTCCTGTAATAGAGGAAACTATAGTTT
>JAQWBP010000093.1 GCA_028706315.1 Syntrophomonadaceae bacterium | reverse complement strand
AAAAAGGGTAAGTGAAAGGGGAATTTTGATGCAAAAGGGCAGGTTGAATTTATTAGTACTATTAACATTAAGTTTCTGTTTGTTGCTGGCTATTCCTGTAATAGCAGGGCAGGGAGATGGCTCCGGTGGGGGACAAGGTAACCCGTTGGAATTAGTTTCATCAAATCCTGCTGATGGAGATACAGGCGTAGCATTGGATACCGAGATAAGGCTTTCGTTTAGTAAGAATGTTGTCAATATGACGGTTAAAGATATAAATAAAAATTGTTTTAGTCTTTATGGCGATAATCAGCCTATCGAAGTTGAGGTGGTCATGGCTGATGATCAGATTGAACCAGAGTATAAGAACGATATAGTGCTGGTAGCAGGTGAAGGGTTAAGATCTGATACAAGTTATATCATTAAAGTAGCACCAGAACTTCAGTCTAAAAGCGGGGCAGCTTTAGATAAAGAACTGGTGATAAACTTTAGTACAGCTGCCAGTTCCGGGAGTGCAGGTACCGATACTAGTAAGGATATAACAGATAATATGGAGCAGCCAGAAACTGAAGGGGATAAAGGTATTTCTACTACTGTTCTTATCATAATAGCTGTTATTGCAGCAGGAGTATTAATATATGCTTATACCCGGCGTAAAAAATAAACCTGCAGGTAAGAGTAAATACGGTTTAATTATACTTAAAATAACATTAGTTCTTGCTCCATTAGCCTTTATATTTTTTTCGCTTTTTATAGGTAGGTATCCCATCTCTTTTACTATGGCTCTTAGGGTTTTATGGTATAGATTGACTACGGCGGGAACTGCGCCTCTCGATGTATATCAAACTCTTATTTGGGAAATTCGTATGCCGCGGGCCATACTTGGTGCCATGGTAGGTAGCTGCCTGGCAGTAAGCGGGGCCGCTTTCCAGGGTTTATTCCGGAATCCACTGGTAAGCTCCGGTATCCTGGGGGTTAGCTCGGGAGCAGGTTTTGGAGCTGCACTGGCCATACTTTTGTTTCATGCCGCTACATCTGCTATTTATATTTTTGCGTTTGCTTTCGGTATGCTGGCAGTTCTTTTAAGTTATCTGATTGGCAGGATATATAATACTACGCCAACTATAATGCTGGTTCTCGGGGGAGTTATTGTTTCCTCGGTTTTTTCTGCCCTGATATCATTTGCGAAATATGTTGCTGATCCGTATGAAGAACTACCTACGATAGTCTTCTGGCTTATGGGAAGCCTGGCCTCGGCTCGTTATCAGGATATTCTTATTGCCGGGATTCCAATGGCGATTGGGATAGCAGGACTAATCGGTATCAGGTGGCGAATAAATGTATTATCAATGGGTGATAAAGAAGCTCATACGCTGGGTGTAAACCTGGTACTGGATAAGGCTATAGTAATTATCTGTGCTACTTTGGCTACTGCAGCTGCAGTTTGTGTCAGTGGCATTATTGGCTGGGTAGGTCTGGTAATTCCGCATATTGCCCGCATGCTGATAGGTAACGACAATCGGGTTTTAATACCAGCCAGCTTATCTTTAGGAGCCTGTTTTTTGGTTTTGGTAGATAATATTGGACGGATAATTACCGGGTCGGAAATGCCCCTTGGTATTCTCACCGCACTAGTTGGTGGCCCCTTCTTTGTATGGCTGTTAAAAAAGACCAAGGGGGGAGGGTGGTAATACAATGGCACTACTAGAAGTAACCGATGCTGCTTTTAGTTATAAAGAGAATGAAATTTTTAAAGAGTTGAGCTTTACGGTTAACCGGGGCGAGATATTCTGCTTATTGGGGCCTAATGGGTGTGGAAAAACAACATTGCTGGATTGTATTCTTGGTATTCACAAAATAATAGATGGTCAGATACTGCTGGATGGTAAAAACACTTCCTGCTTGCGCTCCGGGGAACTGGCCAGGCACATAGCCTATGTACCCCAGTATCATGAGCGAACCTTTCCTTATACAGTTCTTGATATAGTAAAAATGGGGCGGGCTGCTTATACCGGGAGATTTTCCGCCCCTTCACGTCTGGATATCAAGATTGCAGAAGAATCATTAGAAAGGGTAGGGCTTTTACGCCTGCGTAACCGACCTTACACTCAGCTTAGCGGGGGGGAAGGACAGCTAGTTATGATTGCCCGGGCTCTGGCCCAGAGAACACCAGTTATCGTTATGGACGAACCGACTGCCCACCTTGATTTTAAACACGAAATGATAGTTTTAGAGACTATTGTCCACCTGGTACATAACAATTCATTAACCATAATCATGGCAACTCATTTTCCTAACCATGCTTTTTATTTTGAGAATAATCGGATAAAGACTACAGCGGCATTAATGCATAATAAGCGTTTTTTGGAAATTGGCTCACCCTTAGAGGTTTTGTGCGAATCTAATATGCAAAAGCTCTACAATGTTAATACCCGGTTAATTTCCTGCTGGCTTGATGACCATAGTGAATTGCGCCAGCTCATACCGGTAAGTACAGTTGTTTAAGCTGCTCAGATGAAAGGATGAGAAAAA
>JAQWBP010000052.1 GCA_028706315.1 Syntrophomonadaceae bacterium | reverse complement strand
GACAGCCATCCCCCTTGTGGTCAATAAATGCACCGACGGGGTGGCTCCGAAAACAGGTCCAGATGCGGAACACCCGTCGCTTTAACCAGGATACCACAAGCGGGAACCCTGTCAGTAAAGTCCCGCTAGCCAGGTGCTAACCGCAAGGTTACCTCCGGGGTTCACCAAAAACAGATTGCGATGCCATTAAAGAAGGATCTAGTCCCCCTATTAAAAAAATCTTATTAGGATTATCAAAGAACAATTTCTACTAAATATGATTAAAACGAGAGGAGGCTCCATTGCTTAAATTTAAAATATTTGTGTCTTGACAATGGGGTCCATCTTACTTCACTATACCTTGCCATATTCTTTCCACTCCTCTGTGTCCCGTTAACTCACTATACTTGTAGTGGAACTCCATGACAACTATTTTGACACAGGGGGTTATCTCAGAACTGATAGAGCCGGAATATAGGGATAAAATCAGTAAACGGATCAATAACAGACTGAGAAGTTCCCACCTTATTGGCTGCCCACAGGAACTGTCTAAATGCATTGATTCCAAATACCGTGAATATCTGCCGTTGGGAATCACCGAGGTTTTAGCTACCATGGACTTTATACTGAACGGACTTAATGTTTGTATACTTGGTTCTTCAGACAGCGGTAAATCTTATCTTGCAAAATCATTGGGCATCAGAGCTTGCGATAATTATAGGGTTGAATATCACCATTGCGAGACATTCCTCGAAGAGATGGTTGCACTTAAACTTAGTGATTACCAGAAATATCAGCGCAAGACCAAGAAGCAGTTGAACCTAGATTTACTAATTCTGGACGACTTCCTTCTTCATACAATCACAGATGAACGAGAGGTGAAGGTTCTGTTTGAAATACTTGAGAAGCGCAGTGAGCTGTCAAAAAGCACTGTTATTTGCTCGCAACGGGAGCCAAAGAGTTGGGCATCCATGATTCTGAATGATGAAGTATCCGCTAATGCAATCATCAAACGTGCCACCAGGCACTATACTATCGTTATTAATACAAAGGTGTAAATGGTTAATTTTTATCGGCCGTTCGCTAATGCCGAGCGGCCGCTGATAAACGCATTAGTGGACGCCAGAAGGCGCAGAATGCACTTACCGGCGTTTCTGCCGCACCGGTATATGTAAGCGTCAAATAGAGGACACCTGTACATTGGAATATGCATGAATTAACTTAAAACAATTTAATCAATAAGTGGAACTACTGGATTGTTAATATATTCGTATTCTATTAAATAGAGAGCGATTAACCCCGCATAGTCGCCAAACATGTTCTCCATCATATTCTGTAGTACAGATGCTTCTAAATCCGACTTACCAAATAGTCTTCCACCAATAATTTTACGATTCCAAGAATCAAAAGGTATTGCTTTGAAATCGCGTAAAGAATGAGCAGCAATTACATTTGCTGTATATGGACCAACGCCCTTTATTGTTTGTAATTCCTTTAATAACGTTTCTTTATCATACGACTGTAGAGAATTATCATCGTTATCAACAAAATATCGGGCATAATTATTAACAAATTTTGCCCGATATCCTAATCTACATTTTTCTTTTAATTCAGCCTCGTCAACACTAACCATATCTAATGGAGTAAAGAAAACCCGCAAACATATATTGTCAAATGTAACCAACTGACCATAATAATCAATAAGATTCTGAAACATTCCGGTTGTTCTCTTAATTGTTGTATTCTGTAGCAATAGGCTAACAATGGATATTTCGAAAAGGTTTTCCGGGCAACTTATATGCATACCATAAAGATCTTCGATAGCTTTGCAAAGATAATTATGTGAGCATTTTATATTTTCTAAACATGAAAGGTCTTCATTTAACCCATATGAATGAGTAATACGATTCTTTAAGGATGATATATCTTGGGCGTCTAAGTTACCTTCTGCAAATATGTCAACGACCAAATTATTATTATTCATGTATATCTTTGTACCCAGTGGTTTTTCTCCTAATTTATAAGTTCTCCAACTATATTGCACTGAATGCGCTTCTAGGCCAGTGTAAAAATGAGAAGGTTTCCATAGAGTATACCTAAAATTAAATGGCTCAACGGGGAGCAATACAAAGGAATCAACATACTTTAATTCTATAATACTTTTTTGGGACTCTTTATTAATAATAAGATCATTTATTCCGACTTTTATTTGTTCCTGTCTTTGAAGCATTATTTATAAACTCCTAATCCATATAATGTCATTATTGTGCAAATAATTAATGTATATCGGATAAACAACTAATCTTTCTTAGTTAATACATAAACCGCCATCCAGTACTAGAGTTTGTCCAGTTATATACTTAGCATTTTCAGTTAAAAAAAACACAGCATCAGCAATTTCAGATAAATTAGCCATTCTGTTGATGGGGATTCTTTTAATTACATTTTCATATTTAGAATAATTCTCGGGCTTATGATTTTCCGTAAGAACATATCCAGGGGCGATTGCATTTACTCTTATTATAGGAGCATAAACTTGTGCAAAATATTTCGTTAATGCAATGACTCCCGCCTTGGCCGCTATGTAAGGAGGTGATTCAGGTAAAGGTTGTATTCCGGCAGTAGATGAAATATTAATAACTACGCCTTCTCTGTTTTTCATCATTTCTTTTCCAATAATTTTGGTTGAAAAAAACATTGATTTCAGGTTACAATCAATAACTTGATTCCATATGTCTGGGGTTATATCGTTTAATGAACACGGAATATTTTTTCCTATATTATTAACCAATACATCTATTTCGCCAAACTGAGAAACTGCCATTTTTGTTACAGTTTCAATTTCGATAATATTAGTCATATCTGCACTTATACTTGTTGCATAACCTCCATTAGAAGTAACATAGTCCACCGTTTCTTGTGCACTAACATGATCGGATTTATAAACAATCAGAATATTATATTTGGAGGCCAGTTTGATAGAAATTTCTCTGCCAATCCCCTTGCTTCCACCTGTTATTACTGCTGCCCCTCTTTTATTCATTAGCCTTACTCCCTGCATCTAGTGCTGTTATATATCTTGACAGTGCAGAAATATTGTTGTTGTAGATATACTCGGGTTTTATATCCAAATAATGTATCAATGAATCCAATTCTTTATCGTTGATGCCCATCTCAGATGTGTGATGAGCATCACTGTTTATTACGAAACCTCGAGATCTATTTTGCAATAAATCTATCATCTCTCTTGTTTTTTCTATTACATCCCTAGAACCCAGCTCATTAATATGCTTAACAGCATACAAAATTAATGATTTGTTGATTTCTAGGAGCGTATTATTTTCACAAGCTGCGTACACCAACTCTTCAATATTTACAGGAAACATGGATCTGTATGGATGTGCCAGAATATGAATCCTATTTTTTTTTAGTGCATTTACCATAGCTGAAGTATTATTAATCTCGGAACTATTTGTATATGAAGTTTTTTCGTGTAAACCAGCGATAACTAACTTTAACCTTGATAAAAGATTAATATCCAAATCAAGGTCACCTGAGATATTGGTAATATTAGTCTCACATCCGAATAAAATACGTACATTATTAATTGAATTAGGCACGCGGTCAACCATATCAAAATATCCTTGATGTGCCGCGTTTTCCATTGAAGGTCCATGATCGGTTATTCCTATATATTCAATCTCCATTCTACAAGCTTCATGTGCATATTCGTTTAGTGTACTAAATGCATGGCCGCTCATTATCGTATGAATATGTAAATCTGTTTGCAACATTTATTAACCCATCCTTTATTTTATATGTTGCCTGTCTAAGCTTATTTTTGTGTTATCGCAATCAATCGTCACTTCTACGCCGATAGGTAATGTAAATTTTTCATCATTGTGCCCAAAGTCAACATTATACATGACAGGTATATTTAGCTTCCCGCATATATCGGTAATTATATCTTCGAAATTAAGATCACAAGCCATCTCTTCCTCTTGTATTTCTAAAGGTCTTCCTATAACCATTCCTTTGATCTTGGTGAATATTCCGGCAAGCATAAAATGAGTCAATATCATGTCTAATGTATGTAGTTCCATAAAACAATCTTCCCAAAAGAGAATTGATTCAGTCCAGTCAGGTTCGTACTCAGTACCTATTAGACTCTCAATTGAGGTAAGGTTACCACCCACGATTTTACCTTCTGCAATTCCACTATTCAAAGTTTTCCACTTGGAAAATGGTGTAATTTCACCAATCAAACTATTCTCGAACAGTGTTTTACGAAAACTTTGTTTTGAGTATTCATCAAATCCTTCAGGATTGCCCAAATTATGTATAACTGCTGGGCCATAGTATGATGCCAGTCCAGTTTTTGCTAAAATTGCGTTAAGTAGAACACTCATATTTGACATTCCAATAATAACTTTAGGGTTGCTTTTTATTAAATCAAAATCAATAAATGGAAGAACACGATTTAGGTTATACCCCCCACCCGCAAGAAATATTCCTTTTATTGAATGGTCAGAGAATGCGTTGTTGAGAGCTTGTGCTTGCTTTTCTGGACTACTAACAGTATAACCGGCAGAAGCAAAACACTCATCAGAATACTGAACTTTAAGACCATAACCTTTTAAACAATCAACTCCATTAAGAAACTGGTTTTTAAAATTAAAACCATCTGGTGCGCTTAATACAAGCACATTGACTTTATCATCCTTTTTTAAATGTCGTGGTAAAGTTGCAATTTGTTTGTTCATAACCTTTCTCCTCTCATTTTCACATAATATTATCTCCGACTACTATTTGTTTAATATCCGTAATATTTAAAGCAGCTTGAATGAGACGTTCAATACCTATACCGAAACCACCACTTTCAGGCAACTCTTTTTTTTCTAGTTGTTTAAGAAGATATTTATCGGACCATTTTATATTATTCATTCTTGTAGCTATATCGGCACCATCACAACAGTCAATAAAACCATGGGCAATCTCTTCTTTGTTTATATAAAGCTCAAATCTCTCTATATATTTCGGATCATTATCCATCCTTTTGGCTAAACTTATTGTTTCTACCGGATAGTCTACAACAAAATATGCTTTCTCAGTAATATTGCTGACAGCATCTTCAATCTTTTTGTCAAATTCGTCGATAAACTCTATATCATTTTCAACGTTGTTTCTAATGTATGATATTTCCTCTTCGCTCACAAGGGAAATAACTTTAAATCGCTTCCAGTTGAAGTTATAATCTTGGTTGCCGAGTGTCGTGAAGACTCCTTTACAAATATTCTCTGACAATGTAATTAAGTCATTATATTTAGCATTTCTTTTAAAAACCTCTAAAAGATAGAACTCAATTAATTTATTTTCATCTTTCTCATTTCTAAAACAAGGACCAAGCTCATAAACCCCATTAAATCCAAAAGAGAGGAGTTGTCTAAGTCTAAGTTCCATACAGATTCTTAAATAAAATGACTTTTGTTTTATACTAAAGTGCTCCTTCAGCGGAAAATCAACTCTGTTGGTTATGATAGGAGTGAAAACCTCGATAAAACCTTCTTCATTTAGAGAATATCTTATACCATCAATGCCTTTTGCCTTAGCAACTAATAGTTCATAAAAATTCACTTGAATACCAACTTTCTAATTATTTTTGGGAATCATAGATGTAAACTCAGCAACTTTCTTTTCTAGATTGTCATTAGTCCACGGAGTTAATGATTTGTAATAATTAAAATCCGACCATTTTTCTAAAGAGTCAGGAGGCTTAAATCCGTTGCTTAATGCTTCATCATAAAGAGGGGTCCCGGGATAAGGTGTATAAATATGAACTCTTGTTTCTGGCTTAGGACTTAGTCTCCAGAGCTCTTCAATAAAAGAAAAGGTCTCGTTTTGTTCGCATTCGTTTTCTCCTGGAAAACCTACAATGAATGTATATGATCCCAGTATTCCATAATCTGCAATTGTTTTGGTCACTTCTCGTATTTGACTTTTAGTTATCTTTTTGTTTACTATTTGACTTAACACGCGATCGTTGCCTGATTCAATACCCATTAGCAATCTTTTGCAACCGCTTTTATCTAATAGCGGCATCAAGTCTTTTCCTCTGTGTTTTGCGCGATAAAAATCGAATGGATGTATAGAAGCTGCCCATTTTAAATCCATATTTGAATGGATAATTTGGTTGCAGATTGTTTGTGCCCTATTTAAATCAATAAACCAATTTGCATCATAAAATTTAACACCATTAACTCCGTGGTTTTGAATAAAAAAAATTAAATCATCCCACATGTTTGATGCTGATAAAGAGATATATTTTTTGTTATAAACCGTTTCATAGCAAAACCTACAGGGATAAACGCATCCTTGAGATGTGATATAACCAATTGTTCGTGATGCAATAGTTGGATCATTTTGAACATATTGCGCTAAATCGATTAAGCCAAAAGGGTATCCATTTATTGCTACCTTTTTTAGATCATTTGATCTCCCATATATTTTTTGGCCATCCACTTTGGCAATGATTCCTGGTACATGCTCAAACTTGATTTCGTTTCTAAGGGCTTTCACAAGAAGTGGAAATGAAACTTGTCCAGGACCAATTGAGACTATATCAACTAAGTAATGTTCCGATGTCTCGATAGGAAGGACATTGACATGCGGTCCACCAAACACTGTAATAATTGATTCATCCATTGTTTTTGCAATAGATGCCAAGTTTAATGCATTCTGTATTTGTCCGCCACCGGTCATAATGCTAAATCCAATGCAAAGCAAATTTTCCCGATGTTCCTCTAAAATTAAATACCAATCCGAAATAGACCTCCGATTTTCATCAAAAATAATGACTTCAGCTGATTTTTCTTGGATTATAGGTTGGGCAATTGATAGTAAAGAGTATGGAATCCAAGTATGTGGGTAGTTATCTTCAAAATCAATTTTAGGATAAACTAAAATAATCTCATTCTTCATAAAATACTCCTTACTCAACACTTGGAACAAAAAATGCTTTTCGGTAAACGTCTAATATGTTATCGAATACTGAAACAAGTGAACGTTCATCGAGTTTACTTATATCTAAGCTAATATTTTCATTTAATAGGCAAAATTGTAATTTCTCATCGGATGTCAGCCGCAATGCCATTAGTGCATCATGACATGGGAACTTAACGCAACTAATGCATAATTCACCATACCAAGCTCCGTTATGGTGATCCTTTACGATGACTTCTAATCCAGATTCCAATTTAAAACAATTCATAGGGTGTCCAAGGCCGCCTTGAAAAATTAACCTTTCTGATATTGATTTCGTCCTCAGATCTTGCGATATTTCTGAAAGTGGAACATATAAATCTTGAAGGGTCTTGTTATAAATATCGTATAGATATTTTTTGTTTTTGTAACTGGAGTCATCGTGCAAATCGGTAATAACATCTAGAAGTTTTATTTTCCTAATCCCTATTTTCTCAGCCCAGCAAATCAAGTCAAATATTTCTTCTCTATTAATCCAGTTCATTACCACAGTATTAATTTTACATTTGACCCCTATATTAACGCATTGAGTTATCGCATCTATTAACTCATTTAAATCATCAATCCCTGTAATTTGTTTATGTTTAGTAGGAGATAGCGTGTCTAGACTGAAGTCTAATTTGTCCAATCCAGAAGAAATTAGATTAGGAATATAATCAATAATGGTTGGGCTTCGAGTAATAATTTCTATGTTTTCTATCTGAACTTCTTGCTTAAGTATTTTAATACACTTGGATAAACCATCCCAGAATATTGGATCTCCACCTGTGAACTTAATTTCGTTTCCACCATACTGTTTATATAGTTTGGAAATACGAATAACAGTATCAATATTAATATTGCTAGATTCGCAGGGTATACCCTCCCCTGTAGGACGGCAATATATACATCTTCGTCCACAGTAAGTTGTGGCTAAAATTCTTAATTGTGGAATTTTCAAGCACATCACCTCATTATTGGCATTGTAATGTTAATAATTTTAAAATGTAAAATTTTAAAATATATGCTTCGCTTAACAAAAAAGCGGATTGAGATTCTGAAAAATAAAATTTTGAAATCCTCGAAGGTTTCAATTATTCTAGTCAATGGGAATAGCTTGAAGATGACATTATTAAGCATTATCAGGGCTAGCTATACAGCACTCAAATGTCACAGGTCAGATCAGCGCCTCCAACAGAACCTTGAAAAATTGTGAATATATTATTTGCCAAATCCTGACTTAATTTTACATCTGAATACATAATAGGTAAATGATATAATTAATTAAATTTATAATGAAGTGCTGGGGATTATAATGAAGTGCTGGGGATTTTCCCGGCTGATCATTATATCGAGGATGATGAGGAGTTTCGCAGCATTATACATATACATATACATAGAGCGGAAGAACTGGCGGCAGAGGGATATCTGGTAACCGTAGGCATTAGAGAGGGGTCGGTGCCTGACACCAACTTATCAAGTTATTTATAAAAGGCTCCGGTGCCTGACACCAACTTATCAAAGAGGAAGGGTAGTACCTGTCCAATCCACCATCAGCTTGTCTCCCGGCTTGTGCCGGATATGCATGGTAAGATGGTGTTGGTTCACATAGTCCTGATAAAGTTTGCAGAATTGGGAGTACATATACGGTGGTTTTTCCGAACGGCGGCAGGTATCAACGTATTCTTCCCACAGAAGTTTTAATGTCACACCGCTTTTCAAAAGTTCCTTATGGACGTAATCGTAATCAGGAGTGACAAGAATCGGTACCTGTGATTCCTCTGATAATAGCTGCTGATGTATTTCCTGATCGTTCAAGGTATTCAGGGAATCTTCGGAAACTGGATGTTCCTGCAACGCCTTAAAAACCTTTGCCACCGTGTTTCTGGATACTTTCAAGGTATCCGCAATTCTCCGCTGGCTATAGCCCTTAATGCGAAGCTGCAATATTTGTTTTTCTTTGGACATAAATATGTCCCCTTTCGTAAGTATTACGGCATCACCGCAATTAAATTGTAATACTTACTTTTGTGGCTCTCTATAGCGGATTCCCCTTTTAAAACCGCTGGCTCTCAATCCCGGATTGCATGGCTCTGTGCATCGGATTTACTGGCTCAACAGGGCCGGAATATTCATTTGCTTCTTTAACATTTTTATCACCCACTTAATTTACTACCTTAATTATATATCATAAAAAGAGCCAAAATTACCTATTTTACGGTAGTTGTGGCTCTTTTAACGCAAATTATTTATGGGACTTTTTCAGTGCAGTGGCCTCGTCTTTTCCTTTTCCTAAGATAGGGTCATTATATCCAGCAATTCTTAGTCAGGCAACTCCATCACCTGCTGGACTTTTTTGGTTAGCTGAAACAATAAGTTGATAAGTTGGTGTCAGGCACCGGAGCCTTTTTAATCGTAAAATAAATGATATCCTTAGAATTGCCACGTATCCAACTTGTATATGAGACTTCCAATAATATTTCAGGAACTACTAGTAGCTTTTCATCAATATGTCGTACTGTCTCTTTATACACACTATCTAACCAGTTATAAATAACTTTCCGTAACTGATCTTCCCAATCTTTAGCGTCTTTAACCTCTTTGAATAACAGGGTTTGCTCTTCTATGATTTTTTTCTGGAAATCCTCGATTCTCTTAATATCTTCACGTTCATCGTGATGACAATCAGTCGGATCCTTGAAAAAGACCATAATCTGAGGTTTTCCCGACTCATTATTTAATTGCCGAGCCACCGCAAACTCCTCTTCTGTACCCGATGAATATTTTCCGGTAGCCGTACCCCATTTTTTCCAATAAACAAGGATAAATAAATCTGCACTAACTAAATCACGATTAATTAACTCTTGTGGTCTTCCCATACCTGGTAAAGTGTCTTCCCAGCCAAGCGGTTCCACATGTATCCCCAAAAAATGCGCCTTGTTGGTGTTTACTTCATTGCACAAATTGAAGAATATCTTGCGTTCCTCATTGAGATCGCTAGGTGTAGCTATGAATATCCTCTTTACGGCATATATATCCCTCATCTTTCATGTCTCCTAATCACTGATACTCTCTTCATGTGAACATCATTCCACACCTCTAATTCAATTTAAGCCTATCTACAAATTGTTCAATATTTACACCCGCGCTGCCACCTTCTCCTATCATAAAAATAGAGTCCCGGTACGGCACAATTAGATTTCGGGTGCGGTCGTTTTTCTTCAATGGAAATAACCGCACTACAGGAATTTCCATTCATTTTAAATCTCAATAAGTTGATAAGTTGGTGTCAGGCACTGGGTTCATTCCCATCCCCCGGGTAGATAGCTGGGAGGAACTCAATCAACTACTTCTTAACCGGTGTATCAGCTATATAGATAATCATCAAATAAGAGGCCGAGAAACTTCAGTAAAGGATGCTTTTGAGCAGGAAA
>JAQWBP010000051.1 GCA_028706315.1 Syntrophomonadaceae bacterium | reverse complement strand
TAGCACCAACAGTTAGGCCGAAATAGGCAAAGCTCAGTAATGCCATTGGTATAGTGCCGTACAAAATACATGTTGTAAATGCAATCGGACTAAATGTGCCAAAAAAGGCCGGAAGTAGACTAAAAAATTTTTTATAAAGCAAACCAATCGTAAGGTGTCTGAAAATTATTTTCATATTCTCTCCCATTGCTATAAAGGTAAGGACATTATTGCAAATACTGCTTAGTAATCTGCCCTTCCAATAATAAGGCTTTCAATATTCCTAATCCTAAATCCTACCAAAAAATATATATTTATTTTTTTGTGGAAGGATATTACAGATAAAATGTTGAATTATATTCCCAATACTAGTGATCAACGTGTGAGGAAGTCCAAAATGCTCAAAAGCTGTGACAATTTAGCGGAATGTGAGGCAATAATTGTTGGCAAAATACTTAACCTTACATTTATAGGGGAGATGGATATTTCCCCAAGCGATGTTGCTAAACTAGGCAATTTGATTGGTCAGAACCTTAAAGCAGGAATATCAGAAGGAACTGCTTTTCTTCAAGAATACGCACCTGCATCGCTAATTGCTTTTTTGGTTGGACAAGGTATTTGGTTCTATCGAAGTGGGGATTACTGGTCTGCAGTTTCTGCTAAAGTTAACCAGGAATTAGAGCCGCGATGGCAGGGCCAATGGGGTCAGTTTTTTCTGTCTTTTACCGAAAAGCTTAACTTATTATGTAATTTTGATTTTGGAGAATCCTCATATCGTTATGTAACCCCGATACTATTACATGGTGGGATTCCCCAACAATTGTTAGATTCCTTTTTCGAATCTGTGATAAGTGTATTCTTAAAAAGAGAGATTAGAGGACAAATACAGATTCCTATCGAAGTTCGTTGGCTAAGGAACCGCGAAAAACATAGAATATCTTTGCAGCAGAAGGTTTTTCAAATCGAAAATGAGATTACGGTCCTAAACGAACAAATAGAGTGCATAAATCAGTTAATAGAACTTACAGAACAAATAAATACATTAGAAAATAAATGGCATGGATTTTCTAAAAACAGTATACCAAGTCAATACCGGGAATATCGTGCTAATCTGCTTAACGAAATTAATATAGTGGAGTGTGAAATAGAGCAGATAAGTGATACCACTGATACACTAGAACAAGCCGTTGCACAAAATATAGAGTCTGAAAATGAAATCTATTCATTTATTTATTTGCTTGATGAATATCGCAAATGCGAAACGGGTTACAAAAAAGAGATACAAAAAGAAATACACTTAGCTCAGCTAAAAGAAATATGTGGTAACCAGATCCTAAGGTTAGCTGCAGAGTTATGGCCTAGGGGACTAAAAGATAGCTACAAAGACTCCTTAATCGAAATTCAGATCGAGGAGCTAAAGGAAAAATCATTTATCTATAAGCAATTAAAGGAGAAATATGCATATGTATTGCTGAGCTGCGACCTTATTTTACAATTACTAAAATATAGTATTGGGACTAACCACAAAATAATCCCCGAAATAGAAGTGCAACAACAATTATTGAAAACCGAACTTAATAATACTAACTGCCAATCTAACTTAGACCACATTTTAGAACTTAGCAGTGAAAAAAGCTTTACTCATCCGCAACCATCTAGTAATACCGGTTCTTCTGTTTCTTCTGTAAATTTGATTCATAATTTTAAAATGACCCATAGGAAAATATCATTTATTAGCGATGAAATTAGGAACATTCAAATACAAGTCGAAAAATTGTTTCGTGGGATGATTGTGCCAGAACAATTCTTCTTAAGAACGGATTCGGTTCTTAAGACACTTGAAGAACTTCAAAACTGGCAAAAAAAAGAACTCGATTATTCTTTAGCTATAAAAAATTGTAAATATAATCATGAATTATACCGAATCGACCTTGAATCATCAAGGCAACAAATTGCGGCATCTACTGATCAGAGTTTTGATACCAAAGATTTAGAAATAATATTAGCCGAGAACTGTAAGAAACTAGATAAATTACTGCAAAACCGGCTTAAACTAAAAACCTATTTACAATCAGCTAAGATGAATGCTGCAAAGTTATTACCTTCTTTACTGCAGAGGAAGGAGCAGTTAATTAAACAACAGATGGAATTGGATCAGAAAATCATTGAATTAGGCGGAGGAGACTTAAATAACGGGCTCAATAAACTCGATTCCTGGTTAGAAGATAAAACTAAACTTCGAAAAGCAAAAGCTAAAATAAGTCATTGGCGAACCAACGGTGCTTTAGCAGAAAGCGTTTATAATTTTCCATTACTTGATCTACACAAATTGAATAATGACTTAAAAATAAAACGTAACAAAAAATTAGAACAGATCCATGAGGTTAATCAGAGCTTATCTGAAATTTTACCATGGTTACCAAATTTAGACGAACCTATTCGGAATTTTCTAATATTCGGTGAAGAATGGGCTGAGACATGGTTAATAGATAGTGTAGAACTTTTACAACGTACACTCGAAACGGGTGCAATTCCAACCGATTGGGATAATAAATTACCTTTGAGAGTATATACTGGATTCGAAACCTGGTGGAAAAGTAAGTGTTACCAGACAAATGATCAGACAATTTCTACCTGGGAAAATCAAGACCGTTTTCAGACCCCTTTACTTTACTTTGATTTTTATGACTGCGTACTGAAACTCAGAATTCCTGTACAACGTATAACCTGGCAAAATGATGTTCTACCTCGTAATGCTGTTTTTTATATCCACAATAATGATTCAGGTCAGCAACTAGAAGTTCAAGCTGCGCTTTATTTATCTTCCGACACACCTCACCAAATATATAATGAAAAAATAGAATGTATCTTGCCTTTCCTTTTTGCTCAATACCAGGTTTCACTCTGGCTTGAAAACCAACATATTCGTTCCTGGTACATTTCGACTTTATCAGAGGAACTGCCCTTTCTCGTATTTAATGAGGATGGTAAACATTTGTCTAATGACATACTATCCAAAAAACGTCTATGGATAATGCTGCCATATGGTTGCAGCCTCCTTAATGATAATCCTGTTGTAGAAGTTATAAATAATGTATGCCAAAAAGCTGATATGTTTTTAGTTGATCTTAAAAGCGAAGAAATACTGAGCATAGTGGGGGAAAAAGGTACTATATACAACTTCAAATTACTGCAATCATTCGAACCAATATTATTGGGTGGGCTTAAATTAAATAATCTTCTAGTAAATGGCTTAGTTCCATACAAGGAAGCACCCAAAGCGTTAATTTTACCTATCGAGAGTACCAATAATTCGCAAGATCTTTTTATTTATCTACAGCATGGTTTAAGCACGGCAGGTGAAGAATGGGTAATAAACTCGAACCTTGTGAACGTAAGTAACGGCCAGATCGAAATCAAACTTTTCCCAGGAATACTTGGTGATAAACCATGCGGATGGTATTCGTTTATTCTTCGAGAACCAGGGCAGGTAGGATTTACGCATGATTTTGTTATCTTTCCATACATGGAATTGGAATTTGATTCTGAAGTTTATTGGCCAACCTCAGACCTCAATTCGATTATGCAATTGACAGTTATAGTACCGGAAGGGGCAAGCTTATACGTTCAACCGCCTGCTGAGCTAATAAATGTTGAAGATGATGTACATATCATTCAGGCAACGCATAAACAAGAAACTATTGAAGCTAAAATGGATTTACAGCAAGCAAATGGTATAGATAATGTAATACCGTTAAGTTTTATTGTACCCCTGATAAAATGGAAGGTAATTGGCTCGGATGAAAAAGTTATTATAAATTGGAGCCATAACCCTGAGATATGGATAGGTCTTTGGCAGGAAAACCCAGAATTAAATCTAGATATAGACCTCCCTTTTGGCATATTATATTTGCAATTATCTATGGAAGATCTTTACGGCCAAATTATTACTGTTTATCCCGATTCAAATAGGGTACGCATTAACTTATTACCCTTTGAAGATAGCCTAAAAGACGGAAAACCAATACATGAATTCTTCCTCTCAGTTTATAACTATAATAGAAAAGTAATTAAAAGGGTTCCTATTTTTGCTGTACGTTGTCTATGGGAAGTGGCAAACATATCCTGGGAACCAATAGATTATGGGTTAGGTCATCATTTAAAACTAACCTGGGACGAAAAGGGAAAGGCCGAGAATAGGATTTTACGTGTATGGTGCGCTAACAAGCCTTGGTGCAAACCCTTTAGCTTTCCAATCCCTGAAGAAACTAATACGATATCAATTGATATCGATTCGATTCCTGCAGGCAAATATCTTTGCCAATTTGATACTGAAGATATATGGGCTACAACGGAAATTGAATTAACTTTCCCAGTAGATGATTTCAATACTACGATTATTAATATAAGTAATGGTAAGCCATATATTGAACAGCTTAAGATTGAGTGGGATAGTAAAGGACAAGCTATCATCACTGGAAAAATATCTGCAGGCAAACTCAAGGTAAAAGCAGTCCTCGCAGGAGTAATAGATAACCAATTTATCAGATATACTGGAACTTCCACCGCCTCTGAACAGGGGAATTTTTCAATTATTATCTCTAATGAAAAATCAAACCGCTATTCATCCCGTAAAATAGCTCACTGGCTGGGGATTGAAATAGGTGGTTATATAACTGTATGTACCTTTCTAATGCTTTCAAATCCAGCTTCGCTGGAGTATCACCAACCAAAAGAAGTTATTTCAAATGACAAATGGCTTAACTGTTGGGATGTAACATTTCGGGCGCTATCTAGTGAATATGGTATTAAGGTCTTTCAGCTAACAGACTATGAAAAAAACAAAATACTTGAAGCAGCAAGGAATCGAATAACGAATATACCTCTAGCAATGAAAAATGGCACAATTTCTTTTAAAGAATCTTTCCATCATGCGGTCTATAAGTTAAAAAGAGGGGTAATATGCATTGACCCAAACTGTAAGTATAGAAGAGAACTCATTCCCATTAGTGCTTGGTACACTGAACACCATAGCTGCAAAAGTTATGCATTTAACATAGAAGAAGTACAAGGAGAAGTATTTTGGAAATGGAATCCAGCAAAATGGTTGGAAAAATGTAACAACAATGATAGCCTGCGGTTTAGTAAATTTATTCACCTTTATTCATATACTCAATTCCCAGAAGTCTTACAGAATTTGTTTTCCGAAGATATAAGTACGGACGAGATTACTATTGCCAAACTACTCTGGACCAGGGAGATGGAAATATTGAGCTTTTTAGGGGAAGGAGCTAAAAATGAGTTTAAATCCGATTAAAGCTGCTACATCAATCTCAGAGAGCTATTTCAGCTATCTAACCACAACATTTCGCTTTGAAAACGAAGAATTACAACGTCAATTTTCCGAAATTTTACGGGCACCCGACCGCTTTACCAAAGGACCAATCCTACAAATAACCCCTGACTATCAAAAAGGTCTAAGTGTAGCAGAACTAGTTAACAAAGGAATATTGTCCAAAAAGTTTTTACAGATCAAAAGCGAAATACTTCCTATTGATCGACCTCTATATCTTCATCAGCAAAAAGCAATTTGCAAACTTGTGCAAGATCGGCGTAACCTGGTGGTAGCTACAGGAACCGGAAGTGGCAAAACAGAAACATTTATGTTACCGATTATTAATGACCTACTAGTAGAGCAAGAGCACGGTACGATTAGTTCCGGGGTAAGAGCGTTATTATTATATCCTATGAATGCCCTAGCTAATGACCAAGTAGAAAGGCTACGTCTTCTGTTAGCTAATTATCCAGCGATTACTTTTGGCCGTTATACAGGAGAAACACGGAAAAATACAAAAGAGGCTCAGGAAAAATACAAAGCTATTCATGGACGTAATCCTTTAAAGAATGAGTTGATTTCACGCCAGGAGATGTGGATAAACCCGCCCCATATACTTCTTACCAACTATGCTATGCTAGAATATTTACTTCTTCGCCCTCAAGATAATGTGTTTTTTGATGGACAATTTGCGCAGCATTGGCGTTATATTGTCATAGATGAAGCACACACTTTTTCGGGTGCAAAAGGTATTGAAACTGCTATGTTGTTAAGGCGGCTAAAAGACCGGATTACAAGTAAGCCATCCAGTGGTGTACAAGTTATAGCTACAAGTGCTACATTAGGAGATGGTATTAAAGTCGGCCCTGAAATTGTTGAATTTGCAAGCCATCTTTTCGGAGAACGTTTTGAGTGGGATCTAAACGATAACATGAAGCAAGATGTGGTTTATGCCGAGATTAACCCCTTAAATAGTAATGAGAGCGGCTGGGGTTGTCCTACCCCCTCTAAATATATTGAATGGCAAAACATTATTCATAATACACCATCCTTTAATATTAGCCATGAATTAGTTCTAAGCGCTCGAAATTCATTAATGCCTGAAGCCATTTTAGAAAAGGCTAAAAAAGAAGGCGAGTTGCATGGATGGCAAGCACTCCTATATGAGATTTTAAAAGGAGACCTGAATTTAAAACATTTGCAAAATATATTGCAGACTAGCCCAGAAGATTTGCATAAGATAGCCAGAATGTTATTCAAAGGCCAAAAAAATTATGGAGAATCTCTGGTAGCACTAGTTGACATTGCTCAAAGCGCACGTTCCGGTAAAAATACTCAACCTTTATTGCCTGCCCGGTATCATATGTTTGTAAGGGCTATCGAAGGAGCATATCTATCTTTACTACCAACCCCACGATTATACATGGAACGACGAGAAAAAGTGATTATTGATAACCACGCTTATCCAGTTTTCGAAGTTGCTACTTGTAGGAATTGCGGAGCAACTTATCTGGTAGGAAGAACAGAGAAACAGGGTGACACAGAATTTTTTAAACAACCCATTCCTGAAAAACCTGAAGAATACTACCTGGTATCTAATCGCAACCTTTCCGTAGACGAAGTAGATGAAGATGACGAGATAGTTTTTTCCGAACTACAAGGGTATGCGGATAAGCTTGAACAATTTATTCTTTGTGCTGCATGTGGTGCTATTAAACCTGAACAAAAAGTTCAAAAATTATGCCAGTGTACTACTAATAATTATGTTCACCTTATACATGCTACCGCCAAGCAACGCGATGTAGTGTTTACCTGCCCAAGCTGCGGTAAAAGAAACCCTCATGGAATGGTGAGAAGGTTTCTTACTGGTACTGATGCTACAGCTAGCGTATTGGCCACTTCTCTTTATCAAAATATTGATTCTGATGAGCTCCAAATCACTAATAATCCCCAACAACAAATTAGTTCTGATAACAAGTGGAGTTCAACCTATGCGGAAGAAAGCAATACCAACGACCCATCCGTATTAAAAACAAATGATTCGCGAAAACTACTCGCTTTTTCAGATAATCGTCAAGATGCGGCCTTTTTTGCACCCTACTTTAACCGTACCTATGAACAATTGTTAAGGCGTAGCTTAATTCTGAAGACTTTGGAAAAAAATAAACAGCAAGTACTTGAATATAATTGGACGGTACCTGATCTGATTGTTCCCCTTATTAACTATGCTGAAGAGGCTAGTTTTTTTGCAAATAACGCTAGTATGCAGAATAAAGTAGATCAGATATGGAAATGGTTGCTGTATGAATTGTTAGGATTTGATCAACGAATAAACCTCGAAGGTATGGGGTTATTAGGGTTTGCACTACTAAAACCTGATCGATGGCGCGCACCACGTCCACTTATGCAATTTCCATGGAATTTAAGTGAGGAAGAAGTCTGGATCTTATTTGCAGTTTTAATTAATACCTTACGGAAACAAGGAGTAGTTCTATTTCCTGAACACATTTTACCTAAGGATGAATTTTTTCAGCCCCGGAATCGTGAATACTTTATTCGTGCATCATCTGAAGGGCATTCACGTAAGCGAGGAATATTAAGTTGGAATCCAACTAGACTAAATTCACGACTAGATTATTTAATACGCTTAGGGAATCGGATTAGTCCTAATATTACTAAAAATGGTTGTCGTGAGGTCTTAAAAAATATCTACGAGGGATTACAACTATTAAACAACAATAGTTGCTGGCAAAATCTTTTTGTGACCCGTAATCTTAATAACGAAGGTGTAGTATTCCAATTACGTAACGATATATGGCAACTCAAACCTACTCTAATAGATAAATCAGTACAGTGGTATATCTGTGATCGCTGTAAGACGTTGACGATTTACAATCTTAGAAATGTTTGTCCAAGTTATCGCTGCCCAGGGACGCTCAAGCCTTGTCAACCGGAGGAACTTTTAACTAGCAACCATTACTTTAGGCTTTATCGTGAGATGCTACCGCATAAGATGTCCGCTAGTGAGCATACAGCTCAGTTAACTACTCAAGCCGCCGCTGAGCTTCAAGACCAATTTAAAATTGGTAAAATAAATGTGCTAAGTTGTTCAACTACTTTTGAGTTAGGTGTAGATGTTGGAGAACTAGAGGCAGTTTTCCTGCGCAATGTTCCCCCGTCAGCTGCCAATTATATTCAAAGAGCTGGCCGGGCAGGGCGACGAGCTGATACTACGGCCTTTGTCCTTACGTTTGCTCAAAGACGTTCACACGATTTAGATCATTTCCGTGAACCCTGGCGAATTGTTAATGGGAAAATTGGAACTCCCCATTTTAAATTGGAAAACCTAAAAATTATTAACAGGCATATGAATGCAGTCGCATTAGCTTTATTTTGGAATTCCCATCAGGAATATTTCGGTAAGGTAAAAGACTTTTTTTGCACTTCAAATCCCACCAGTGGATTTGAAGAGTTTAGCAGCTATCTAAAAGAACACCCGAAAGAACTAAAGCGATCACTACAAAATATTGTGCCAGATCATCTACACATAATTCTGGGTATTAATGAATGGAGTTGGATAGACCACCTATTTTACGGGGATAATGCTGTATTAGGTTTGGCTCGAGAAAAAATCGTAGGAGATCTGCAAGAGCTGGAAGATATTCGCGAGCGCAATTTTAAAGAACGTAGAGATATTAGGCACCTAGATCGACTTATTAATACTCTGGAAAATAAGAATTTAATCAACTATATGTCCAGCAACAACATACTCCCTAAATATGGTTTCCCGGTTGATGTCGTAGAATTATCGCTTGATCATCATGGCTTTGATGGCGAAGGAGTTCAATTGGAGAGAGACTTACGAATTGCACTCTCCGAATATGCACCGGAAAGTCAGGTTGTTGCTCGTGGAAAGTTATGGACTTCCAGATATCTACGCCGCATTCCCAATAAAGAATGGGAAAGCTATCGTTATGCTATTTGCGATAATTGCCACAATTATTATAGTATACGACGCGAATTAGAGGACGAACTTAAAATCTGCCCGGCTTGCCAAACCACATTTGGAATTAATAAAGGAGTTTTTATTATTCCTACTTACGGTTTCTTAGCTAGTCGAGACAAACCTAGTAGTCCCGGACAACAAAAACCAGAAAAGACTTACACCACAAGAGTATATTTTGCGGATAATAGTTTTCTAACAGATAAAGAAGAAAAATCACAAAATGAAGTTAAAAAACTAGAAATTAACTTTGGTAATGTTCAAGTTATCGCAATACCCTCCTTTCACGGTAAATTGGCTGTAATAAACAATGCCGGAAAACGCCGCTTTAAGGTCTGTTATAACTGTGGTTATACAGTGTTAGGTAATGCTAAAAACATACCTCATCCCCATTCAACACAATGGGGAAAAGAATGCCAGGGGAAATTATACAGTAACTTGGCCTTAGGTCATGAATTTACAACTGATATTTTACGGTTATCATTTAGTGGGTACAACAATCCAGATGAAGGTTTCTGGTTTTCTTTGCTTTATGCTTTATTAGAAGGTACTAGTACAGTACTCGATATTGAGAGACAGGATATCGATGGCTGTCTTTACTATGCTGATATGTCACCTCAACTAATCTTTTTTGATGATGTACCTGGGGGAGCTGGACATGTACATAGAATGGCTCAGCGTCAGCGTCTGTTAGATATATTAAAAGTTTCTCTTCAACGACTAAAACGGTGCGAATGTGGTGGAAACGAAGATCAAGCAAGTTGTTATGGATGCTTACGTAACTATCGTAATCAGTTTTGTCATGACAAACTGGATAGACATGTTGTAATTGATTTTCTTGAAGATCTCCTTAAATAGACTTAGTATTCCATCCGCAAAAAGATGTGTTATCGCCTTATGATACTCATTTTATAGGGAATTAGAGACGAATTATGATGGCATTGCAGAAACCGAAAGACTAATGGGTTATACTTTAATGTGGGACGACTTGGAGAAAATCTGTAGAAACCTTAACATAAAGAGGCAGGGAAACACATCTATCTGGAAAGGCGTTGGTCCTGATGGAAAAATGGAAAACAGAGAACTTGCATAATCCACGCAAAGCACAAAGGGAATATAGGATCAGGTCTGGTTCATAAAATAGCAAAAGAAGAACCCCTATTTGAATCGGTTGAAGAAATGTATATATTCTTTAAAATTAAAAAGAGTAAAATATAGTACAATAATTGTATAAGAATCAGAATTTTACCTTAATTTATTCCGGATAATACTGCAAGAACGCAATATTCCTCAACCGGGGGTTATTAGATAAGGAAATTTAGGACT
>JAQWBP010000092.1 GCA_028706315.1 Syntrophomonadaceae bacterium | reverse complement strand
GAGACTATTTCCCATTGTTAATATAGGAAATAAGACTGGTACAGGTACAGGGGAAAGGCAGATTCCCCTGTACCTTTTTATTATTTATCTCCTTTATATTACTAACCGCAGGAATTCTAGAAAAAATTGCATATTTCTGCAGCTTATTTAACCCAAAATATTTACAAAAATAATGCTACCAGGGAATTTTGTCGAGATCATCGCCTCTTAATACAGGTGTAAGCCTCGATTTTAAAGGTTCATCAACTTCCTTTAGTTTCTTATCTTCTATTTTTAATATTTCTATAGTATCTACCTTAAGCTGCTGTGCCAGTTCCCGGGCAGTCAGTCCCCGGTTTTTACGCAGCTCTTTTACTCGCTTGTTCTTAATTCCCCCGCTAAAAAACACCTTTTTTACCTCCCAAAAAATATTAATATTAATGCATAATATTAATTATAGCAACTTGCAGGAAAAGAATGGCATTAATCTAAGTTTTTTACCTATCACCTTGGAAAAAAGCGCAAAGTAAAATAAGTTATACTATAATAGAATTTAGCAGATATGCCCAGCCTCAGCTTAGTTCTAGGTCGGGCTCTTTGTCAGGGAAGAAAAATTTAAACATTTAGGCAGGAAAATAACTCTTTATCGCTAATAAAGTATAGAGAATGCTCTTTTACCAGAGCAGTAAGTTCTGGTAATTTAACAGCGTATAATTAAATATAAAGATTGTTAAAAAGGAGGTTTTATGGCATGAAAAAAAATCGATTATTATGCCTTTTGATTATGTCATTGATGCTGTTGTCATTACTGCCTGGCACTGCTGCTGCTACCAGCTTTGCTGACACTAAGGGCCACTGGGCGCAGGATTACATTGATCAGTTGACTGCTAAGGAGTATTTACACGGTTACCCCGACGGTACCTTTAAACCTGATAAATTCATGAGCAGGGCTGAATTTACCAAATCCCTTATAACTTGTATGAATATTAGCGCCAATGACACTTCCACCCGCAGTTTTATGGATACTGGTAACCACTGGGCTAAAGCTTACATAAACGAAGCCGTAAAAAGAGGCATACTCATTCCTGACGAGTATCCTAATGGACTTGAACCAGATGGGGCCATTAAAAGAAGTGAATCCTCTGCCATGCTGGTCCGGGCACTGGGCAAAAAATCTGACGATGTAAGTGCCCTACCCTTTACAGACAGTAATTCCGTAGAAACAAGCATGTACAGGGGTCATATAAAAGTTGCCTATGATATTGGCCTGATATCAGGATTTCCTAATGGAGATTTTGAACCATTTTCTAATATGACACGAGCTCAGGTATGTACTGTACTATGTAAATTCATTAACATTTATGACGGAACAGGTACTACAACCCCCATACCGCCAGGTGATACGGTTACTTCTGGTAAAGTTAATTATGTCGCCATAGGTGAAGATGTACTTAATATCTACGATACTTCTGTCTACTTCAAAGTTGATTTTACTAATATAAGGGTATCATCAATAGCTGTATCCTCAGACTTTATAACCGTTAACAGCCGCTATCGTTTTTTCCTGGATAGTTCTTTAAATAATCCTGATATCGTTGTATATAATAACCGTTATGGTGTAAGTAAACTTACTATTAAGGGGGATAAACTAGTTGCCTATCCCTCCTACAGGAAAGTTGATTCCTTCAGTTATGGGAACTATAAGTACCAGTCTGATTTTGTAAACTTATACATTAACTCAGCTAACAGTGATTACTATTTAAGCGACTTAGAGATTATTGATGAATATACCGTAAAAATTGATGGTGAGAAATATAATCTCTCTACAGATAAGATAACTATAGAACTGAGTAATGAATTTTACGATATTCAAAAAATTAATTTAAGTAACGGAGAAACTACCTTCCGGTTGGCAGAAACTGATGCCGTAATCAAAGATGGTATATCACTATCCGATATATCAGCTATATTCGCCGGCGATTCTACTTTGAACCTGGATAAAATCGATAGTATAGACTTTATGATCGATAGTGAGCGCTACAGCATGAATAAAGTAATTATAGATGCTTCCGGTAATTTTACCGTAGGCCGCAAAACTTATCCGCCAGAAAAAGTAGAAATGATTATCGACCATGTTCGCTATACCATTGACCATATTAGAGTTTATAAAGATAAATTTATTTTCTACTGCACTGAAGATGATGTGGATTACTGGGTAATGCTTAACGATGACTATGTAGATTCAGCAAAATTACAAATTTTAAAAGATAGTATTGCTTATGAAATCGACAAGGTTCTGGTAGTAGATAAAAATGTGGTACGTATTAAAGGTAAACAATACGATATAGATTCCACCTTTAAGTGTCGTTATGATGATAAAATATATGATATTGATCTTATCAAATACGATTCCCGCAAAGACATCATAATTATCGAGGGTGATAAATCTAAAGATAGTTACTGGACTAGTCAGCCGGTAAAATTTGTGTTCTTTGTTGACGATCGTAAATATCAGGATGGTGCTAATGACGATGTAAACATCAAAGCCGGTAAAAAGTGGGTATACTTTGAACAGATCCTAGTTTCTAATCCTTCCACATTTACCTATGATGG
>JAQWBP010000004.1:76845-117304 GCA_028706315.1 Syntrophomonadaceae bacterium | reverse complement strand
GATAAGCCTGATGGCGGAAAACGATGGATAGATAACAATAGTAAGTAATTCTCCCAGCACTAAGATGTTACGGATAGTGATTATCAGGAGGATGATTCCTGCTAATAATACTGCTTTTAATATTGAGTTTTTTGCCTCCGGGGGCTTATTTAGCGATACTAAAATCATTAAGAAAACTAAGGACTCGCCGACAGTAAGTGAATTAGTTTCTTGGGCCGCTAACGCTAGGTTTTTTAACGGTATATCCATAAAAGGAAATAGATTAGACAAATTCATCTCTGGTATAAGCAATAAGGTGTCCAGTATAGCAGCGAAAATAATTAAAGGAAATATTATAAGGCTGGTCCGACCGATTACTTCGATACCATTGCGGACGGCCAGAGCCGGAACTAGTATAAAACCGGCCAGAAAAACAGCTAGTGGGGTTTGAGTCATACTAATGGCGAAATATTCGGCAAAGATTCGCATGACCAGGGTAGCTACATTGAGAAAAAAAAGTAAATACAAGATAGAAATTAGTTTTCCCAACAGAGGACCAAAAACTATATCATTTATCTGAATCAAGGTTTTATCCGGATATTTTTTTATAATGGCAAATAATACCAACAAAAATAACAGGCCTTCTAAGAAGCCTAACAAAACTGCCAACCAGGCATTGTTTTCGGCACCAGTTCCAGGTGTGGTTACAAAGGAAGTTCCCAGATAAAAAGCAGTGGCTAATGCAATTAACTCTGCTGATGAAATTTTACTTCTTTCCAGTTGCATCACTTTATTCCTCATCATTTAGCTTTAATAGCCTTAATAGTATCCTGTAACAATCCTGGTCTTCTTAGTTTGCTTTCTACTATTATTTCTACTTCCAGTCCGGGATAGATGTCTTCCCATCTGTCTTTCATCTCTTTCCATTCACGGGGATATTTCTTATATATCATGTCCCCGAAACCAAAAATATCGGCATTCAGTTCATGTGATTTTTTAAGGGCCAGCTGAATCTCCTTACGGATGGCAGCCGCCTGGTAATTAGATAATGTGTCCCAGGTCTGGGGCAGCATTAAATCAACTGGACTGTTAATTTCTCCTAGGTTACTTTCTACCCTAACTTTTATAATAATCTTGATATTGTTCCCTTCAATTAGCGGTTTAATAGAGCTTTTAGCATTTAAAATTTCCAGGGCGGCATTTTCTTTAAAGTTGGGTGCTTTAACTGTGATAATACCTGATTTAACCTCACCCAGAACCCAGAGCATTCCCCGGGTTTCTATACCATTTAGTTTTCCCACCATTTTAAGTTCTTTATTAAAAACCGCAGTTCCAATTAGACCGGGACTTTTTTCCTGGCCATGTTTCATTACGTGAACGAGCGGGGCTATAGGGGCAGTAGTGTCACTAAGTACTCGTTGTACAAAATCTTTCATATTAACCTTGGGTGACATAGAGACAGCGGCTGTGTTAGTAAATAGTTCGTTAATATACAAACCGGGTATTTTAGCTAGTTTAGGTTGTGTACTTAAGACATCCCGGGCATTTTTTTCTGAGATTAAAACCCATACCGTAGATCTGGTTTCAGCGTCACGCATGTACCAGTCAAAATAGTTTTGGATTCCAGAACGGGCCAGTTCTTCACTCATAATTACCGTATAGTTATGGGCAAAGAATAAGCGGCGAGGTGAATCGTGATTCGCATTTCTGACTGCATCAAAAACGTTTTCTCCTATGCTGCTGAGATTCCAGTAGGGTATTTCGCCCCCGCCTCCACCATCTGAAGCAGATGAACCAGCGGCCCCGGGGTTAATAATCTGGGTAGTTAACCATACCTTATTCTCCGGGTGTTTATCAAAAGCTAATCCTGCTACTATAGCAAGCTGATCCAACTCACGATGATCCCAGCAACCGGTTAAGGTGACACCAAGAAATATGATTATCAGTAGAGATAGAAGCTTTTTATATTTAGCAATTTTATACAGCAATAATTACACCTCAAATTAGTTATTCTTTAATATTTAACTATTCTGCTCCGGCCCGGGCTCTAATCCGCTTACTTCTCGCTTCTTGTTTAATTTACTAATTAGTTGCGGACGGGTTAGCATAGTCCAGATGGGTGCTCGAATAAAAGTATCTTTCATATCCTGGAAAGTGAATGGTGCCAGGGGTGATAAATAAGGTGTTCCAAAAGAACGGATGGAACAAAGGTGTACTAAAATGAATAAAAGCCCTATTACTATGCCAACAGCCCCTAAAATGCCCGCCAGAATAATAAATACAAATCTCAACAGTATGAGGGCATCCTGATGAGGATTGACTAAAAAAGAGGAAACTGCTGTAAGAGCTATTACAATAACCAGAGGTGCGCCGATTAAGCCGGCCGATACAGCTGCGTCTCCTATAATCAGAGCTCCTACTATGCTGAGGGCCTGGCCGACAGGGCTGGGCAAACGTATACCGCCTTCTCTTAAAATCTCGAAAACTAATCCCATTAATAATATCTCGAAAACGGCCGGAAAAGGTGTACCTTCAGATGCTGCTTTCATAGTTATAAGCAGAGGAGTAGGAATGAATTCCTGATGATAAGTAGTCATGGCTACGTACAGGGCGGGTGATAATAATGTAATAAAAAACGAAGCGAATCTAAGCATGCGAAGAAGGCTAGCTGTATAAGGGCGTGAGTAGTAATCTTCTGCAGATTGAAACCCTTCGACAAAAAGCATGGGGACAGTAAGCACCATAGGAGAACCATCGATAAGTATAGCAACACGGCCTTCCAGGATTTTGGCAGCAGCAACATCAGGCTTTTCAGTGTTACCAACTGTTGTAAAAAGCGATAGCGGGCTATCTTCAATAAATTGCTCGATATAACCGGACTCCAGTATAGCATCAGTTTTAATTCGTTTTAGACGTTGTTTTACTTCCTCGACGAGTTTGGGGTTAACTATCCCTTTAAGATAAACTAGAGCAACATAAGTATGCGTTTTTTGCCCTACAATCACCTGCTCAACAGTTAAATCAGGGTTGTTTATTTTGCGGCGCAGCATGGCCGTATTAAAACGGATAGTTTCAGTAAAGCCTTCCCGCGGACCTCGAACTACCCGTTCATTAGGTGGTTCCTGAATGCTGCGGGACTGCCAACCTTTAGTATCAATAATAAGTACTTCCTGGTATCCATCAACCAGCATAATAGTATCACCATATAAAAGGCGGGAAATCATAGTATCTACTGCTGCTTCATGCTGAACATCTCCAACTGACAAAAGGATATTTTCAATATCCTCCATAGTACGCATTTCAAGTTGATTTTTATCAAACAGGTGAATGTCATACATAAGGGGTTTGATTATACTTTCATTAATAATCTTCTTATCTGCCAGACCATCCATAAAAAGCAGGGCTGCTTTTACAGCCCGATTTTTCCCGAAGGTAAAGTGGCGCACAATAAAATCCGGGCTGTTGCCCATAATACCACTAAATAGATCCAGATTAGTTTTTAAATCAGTACTAAGGGTTGCCGGACGGGATTTTTCCTCTACTTTTGTTTTATCTTTCTTGTTATCGTCCTTTAGTAACTGCGCCAATTTCATCTTTTTGGATAAATACTTTATCATAAACATACCTCATATAAATAATTACGATTCCCCTGCCTGCGAACCCCCTATTACCTAGCAAGCTAATGAATACATGATCAAAAGATGCTGTTAGAATTTTGAATGACGGTGGATATATACCCTGCAGGTACAACGGTGTTCACTATCGTTCACAATTAATAAAATAGCTATTCTTAACCTACTAAGTAATTTTCACCAAATAGCAAAAAATATGTATGAGTGCAGAAAGATTTGCTAAAAGCTAAAAGCCTAATATGTGTTATATAAAGCTAATAATAACCAGAGTTTTAGTGTTTTGTAATGCAAAATAATAAAAAATACAAGTAGCGTATTTTTGAGCAGGGAACACATATAATAAATTTATGGTTAATTAAATTGCTACCGGGAGAAGAAATTTTGAAAAGCTACGATGTATATTCGGGGATAAATTAAATTAGGTTTGTATAGTATCCACTTTTTTCAGGAAACATAAGAATGTATATCTAGGCAAATAAGTCACTTGAAATTGAAGGGAGGTTAGCTTAATGATAGGGACCATTATCCGTTTTGTTGTATCGGCCCTGGTTTTAATGCTTGTTGGGTTCCTATTACCTGGAATCAGTGTTTCTGGTTTTACCGGTGCATTGATTGCTGCTATTGTTATAGCAATTCTGGGTTATATAGTGGAAACTATTCTCGGTGACAAGGTATCACCACGTTCTAGAGGAATAGTTGGATTTGTAACTGCTGCAGTTGTGATTTATGTCGCCCAGTTCATAATCCCGAGTTATTTATCGGTATCTTTACTGGGCAGTTTGCTGGCAGCTTTCGTTATCGGACTAGTTGATGCTTTTGTTCCTACAGAGCTTAGATAATTAATAAACAACTAAAGACGGGAAAATGAAATGTAATTTTGGATAAATTAACGTTATGGTAAAATCTTATATTTGTTTTCGGAAAGGGCATTCTGTCATAATAAAATGACAGAGAATGTCCTTTTTTCTCTTTTTTTATAAAAGCTTTTGCCATTTTAATATGTTTATATAATAAGTAATTTTGTACGGAATTTTTATTGGGGTTTAAGCGAAGTATTTTAGTTGACACTTATATTTGTGCAGGAATTTATAACTTGTATATAGAATCTTCAATAAACTACCTTAATTACTTATTAGTGAAAATGATTGCTAATCTAAACAAAGAAAAGTACAATTAACCATAACCAACGAATAATTAAAAACTGTTTCGGTCAGGACTATAGGAGGTAGAAGAAGCTACCATATATAATACAAAATGATTATAATATATAGTTTAAGATGGAGGTTATGAAACTATATACTATGAAAGAAGTTATGGAAAAGAGTTAAATGTGACTCGTATGGCCTTACTGGCACATGGGAACAAAAAGGACAAATTCATCCAGTTAGAACACCGGGTTAAGCTATTGTTTTGACAAAGGTTATCAAGTAGTGGAAGTCTTTTCAGAAACCGCTAGTGGTATCAATGCGAACCGTAAGAACTTACCCATATGATGAAACAATTGTCTGAGGTATAAAAAATAATCATTGAATATCCAGACCGCTTAGCCCGATTTGGTTATAACTATTTAAAAATGTACTGCCAGCAGATGGGAGTCCAGATTGAAGCTGTTGAGGAAAACAAACAAAAAGAACCGGATCAAGAAATGGTAGAAGATTTAATCGCCATTATAACCTCTTTGTCCGCACGACTATACGGAGCCAGGGGCGGTCGCAAAGTAAAACAATGTTTAACAGAATTAGAGAGGGAAAGGGGTGGTTTAAATAAAAACAACCATAAATGCGGTCCTAATCAATCTAACTCCTGAACAAGAAAACATAATTAACCATCTCCAAACCCTATTTTCGTCAGCTACCCGATTTGCTTACCACCGCCTACTGCAGGGCAACAAGAAAAAAGACATACAGAAACTAATTCAAAACCAATATGGTCTTAATTCCCGGTATGCCAGCGATGCCATTGAGCAAGCCCGTCAACTTAAACAATCTCAAGAAAAATTACTTAACCTGCAAATAGAAAACTGGCAGACCAAAGTCAAGCGGGTAGAACAACAGATAGCTAAAAATAACCAATCCGAAAAAGATATAGGTCTACAAGCCAAACTTACTAAACGGAAAAGAAAATTAGCCTACTGGCAAAAATTTAAAAACCAAAACACCTTGCCCAAAATTATCTTTGGTGGTCGCAAACAATTCATGAAAAGATGCAAAGGCCAAATAAGTCAGGACGAATATCGGGCCAACCGAGATAATCGCTTACTTTCCAGAGGCGACATAACCAAGAAAGGTAATCCCAACACCCGATTAGTCACAGAAGGCGAAAAAGTATATTTAATCATTAATACCGAGCAGTACGAAACCAGAGGAAAAGTAAAAAGATACATCCAACTCAAAACTAAAGTCTACCTACCTTGGAAGCCTTCTAAAAAAACTGGAGCTGTTAATGGACGTAACTATCGTCAGATGGTATTGGATTACCTAACAACAGGTCAACCTTACCAAATAGAACTAATCCGAAAAAACGGGCATTATTATTGCCGGATAACGTTGGAAGAAACCGAACCATTTAAAGCTATAACATCCAACCAGGGAATAATCGGAATAGATACAAACCCAGATGGTTTAGCTTTAACCCTAATAACCAGCGATGGTAACTTCAAAAAATCCTGGTGGCTGGGAAACGGTGAACTAATCAACAGTCGTACCAAACGACGAAGAAACCTAATTGGAGAAACAGTGAAAGCTGCTATAAAAATAGCACAAAATGAAAACGTTGCTATCGCAATAGAAAACCTGAAATTCAAAGACAATCGTGATCTAAAACCCAAAGTATCCCGAAAAACACACCAATTTACTTACACCCGTTTATTACAAGGAATAGAACGAGAAGCCATAAGACAAGGCATAGAAGTAATCAAAGTCAACCCGGCTTATACCACCATCATTGGCAGGTGTAAATACCAAAAACAATATGGTTTATCCGCTCACCAGTCAGCAGCTTTGGTAATAGGCCGTAGAGGATATAGTTACCCGGAAAAACTGCCGCAAGCAATAAGAGGTATTCTTCCCCAAGAAATTAGAGAAAAAAACAAACACCATTGGTCACAATGGCATGTGGCCAATAAAACTATCAACAAATTAAGAAAGGCAGGTGAAAAACCTGCGTTTCTGGTAGCGTAGGACAACTGCCAGATGGAGCCACCTGGAAGGAAAGGCACTGGCAGGGTACTAAAGGAGACGGGTAACTCCCGTAGCCCTGCAGTACGGTAAGAGACTTAAGTTTTTTACTGGCAATAGGGTTTGTAGCCAAACACTCCAAGGTAGCGAATCCTGTGAGCTACCCGTTCTATAGTCGATAGAACGCCAGGTTATATAGAAATATATAGTTTGGGAAACCAGGTAACAACTATGGTTGGATTTATTGGCAATATCGGACCCTGGGAACTGATATTTATTTTAGCTATAGCCTTAATTGTGGTTGGTCCAGGTAAATTACCTGAAGTGGCAAAATCCCTTGGTAAAGCTACTAGGGATTTTAAAAAGGCTACATCAGGTATAAAAGAAGAATTTAAAGAAACTATTAGCTTTGATGAAGAACCTGTACGTGCAAATATCCAGAAGACAGCAGATAAGTCTGACAGCGTACAATCTGATACAGCTGCTAAAAAGACAGACGATGATACAGGGAAAGAAGACCTGTAATAATTTTGATAAATTAATAAATTCTCTTATCGAGAGAGGTGGAGGGACTGGCCCGATGAAGCCCGGCAACCGCCTACCTATTAAGGTATGGTGCCAAATCCTGCAGGACTAATCCTGAAAGATAAGAGGGAGAAAACCGTTTAACCCTCTTAATATATTAAGAGGGTTTTTTCATACCAATTTATAGTAAAAAGTCTGCGACCTGGGATTAATAACCTAAAAGGTATTTCCCCCGGGAAGCAATTATAAAATATATAGTAACAAAGGGGGAGTATTTATAATGTCTGCAGATATTGAATCTTTATTAAAAAGTAGAATTCTGGTGCTAGATGGGGCCATGGGTACTATGTTGCAGAAAAACGGGATTCAACCCGGGGAATGCCCGGAATTATTTGGTATAAATAATCCGAGAATTCTAGGTAAAATTCATGAGGATTATGCTGAAGCTGGTGCCGATATTATCCAGACTAATACTTTTGGAGCTAACCGGATTAAGCTAGCCGAATATAGCCTGGAAGATAAAGTGGAGGAAATTAATGCCGAGGCTGTAAATATAGCCAGGCGAAGTGCCAGGGGCAAAACACTGGTGGCAGCCTCCATTGGCCCCACGGGTAAAATGCTACAACCTATTGGCGATACTGATTTTGATACACTATACCAGGCATTTAGCGAGCAAGTTATTGCTTGTGAAAGGGCAGGTGCTGATTTATTGTCAATTGAGACCATGACAGATATTGGTGAGATGCGCATTGCCCTTATAGCTGCCCGCCATAATACCCGGCTCCCGGTTATTGCTCATATGAGTTTTGAAGAAGATGGAAGAACCATGATGGGGACTGATCCAGTTACAGCTCTTATTATACTGGAGGCTCTGCAGCCACTTGCTATTGGTGCTAACTGTTCAGGAGGTGCCAGAGAATTACTCCCGGTTATTGAGACCATGAACAGATACGCCAGTGTATTTCTTTCAGTGGAGCCGAATGCTGGGTTACCACAATTGGTGGGCACAGAAACTATTTTTCCTGATTCTCCAGACGAAATGGCAGAGTATGCTCTAATATTACGAGATGCTGGTGCCAACATTATAGGCGGATGTTGTGGTACTACTCCTGAACATATTCGGGCTATAGCAGGTGTCGTGAGAGATCTTCCGCCAGTAACCAGAACCCGGAAGAAACTGCTGGCTTTTGCATCGCGTACTAAACATATTCTAATAGGTAATGAACATCCGCTGGCTTTTATAGGGGAACGGATAAATCCTACCGCTCGAAAAAAATTAGCCCAGGATATAAAAGATGGTCAAATGCACATAGTTGTAGATGAAGCTAGAAAACAGATAGCAGGTGGAGCTCCGATGCTGGATGTAAATATGGGGGTTCCAGGGATAGATGAGCCAGGAGCCATGGAACAGGCAGTAACTAATATTCAGGCAGCAGTAGATATACCAATCTCGATTGATTCATCTAATGCCGCAGCTATTGAGTCAGGTCTAAAAAACTTTGTTGGCAGGCCTCTCATAAATTCTACTACTGGTGAAGATAAAAACCTGGACATCATTCTTCCCCTAGCCAAAAAATACGGTGCGGCTGTACTAGGCTTGTGCCTTGATGAAAAAGGTATACCTGAGCGGGCCGAAGATCGCATGGAAGTGGCCAGGAAAATATATAGACGTGCGAAAGAATATGGCCTGCGGGATGAAGATATATATATAGACTGCCTGGTAAAGACTGCCAGCGCCGAGCAGTCACAAGTTATGGAAACCCTAAAAGGGGTACAAACAGTAAAAGAAGAGCTAGGTGTAGGGACAGTCCTGGGAGTTAGTAATGTATCCCACGGGTTACCGGCACGCAGTATATTAAACTCTTCGTATCTGGCCATGGCCTGGTTCGCTGGACTAGATTTACCCATAATCAATCCCTTTGATGAACGGATGATGGATGCTACCCGTGCTGCTGCTGTTCTGCTGAACAGAGATATAAACAGCCAGGATTTTATTGAAAAATACCGGGATATGAAGCCAGGAGAGAGCACTGGTGGAAAAGTTCGGCATGCTATTTGTCAAACTTGTAACATACCTGATTTGATTTTAAATAAAGGTGGTCAAAAGGCTGAAACAACTGTAGCTCCCCAGAGCAAAGGAGAGATTAAACTTACATCTGATGCCACCGGATCCATCAAAGAGCAGATAAGCCAGGCAGTACTGGAGGGAAACCGGGATGTAATAGAGAGCTTAATTGCGGGAGCACTTAACGATGGAATGATTCCGGTGGAAATAGTAAATCAGGCTTTAATTCCGGGAATTGAAAAAGCGGGTCAGTTGTATGATGAAAAAAAATATTTTCTGCCTCAGTTAATGATGGCAGCGGAAACAATGAAGGTGGCCTTTAACCAGGTAAAACAACATATGTCGGAAGAAACCGGGGACTCAAGGGGAGTTATTATTATGGCTACTGTAGAAGGTGATATACATGATATTGGCAAAAATATTGTCAGTGTAATGCTCGAAAATTACGGATTTAAAATTATTGATCTTGGTAAGGACGTAAAATCGGAGCTAATACTTGATACAGCTGAGCAAGAAGGGGCAGACTTAATTGGATTAAGTGCTCTTATGACAACAACTATGCCGCGTATGAAGGAAGTAATTACCGGGGTAAAAGCTCGGGGACTAAATTGTAAGGTGATGGTAGGCGGAGCAGTCCTGACTCAGGAATATGCTGATAGTATTGGTGCAGATACCTATGCTGAAGATGCCCGGCAGGCAGTTCTTGCTGCGCAAAAATTATTAAACCAGGGGGGAGATTAATGACTTGCAAAAAGACCTACGAGGAAATTAATGAAAAAATCAGGCAGGGTGAAGCTGTGGTAGTTACAGCTGAAGAAGTTATTGGGATTGTTGAGGAAAAAGGCTATGAAAGGGCAGCCAAAGAAATTGATGTTGTGACTACGGGAACTTTTGGCCCCATGTGTTCCTCAGGAGCCTTTATTAATTTTGGCCATTCAAATCCAAGGATTAAAATGAAAAAAGTCTGGTTAAATGGGGTGGAGGCTTATGCCGGCATAGCTGCGGTTGATGCCTATCTCGGAGCTGCCCAGTTGCCAGATACTGATCCAGAGAATAAGGTTTATCCTGGCCGCTTTAGCTATGGAGGAGGTCATGTTATTCATGATCTAGTAGCTGGTAAAGAAATCAGGTTAGAGGCCACAGCTTATGGCACCGATTGTTATCCTAATAAAAAGGTTGATACTATTATTACCCTTAATGATGTTAATGAAGCTTTTATTTTTAACCCTCGTAACGCTTATCAGAATTATAATTGTGCGGTTAACCTTGGTGATAGAACTCTTTATACTTATATGGGTATACTCAAGCCACACCTGGGTAATGCCAGTTATGCAACAGCGGGACAATTAAGTCCTTTACTAAATGATCCTTATTATAAGACGCTTGGAATTGGCACCAGAATATTCCTGGGCGGGGGCATTGGGTATGTGGCATGGAACGGGACTCAGCACCATCCTAACGTTTTAAGGGGTGAAAACGGAGTACCAATGGCTACTGCCGGAACCTTGTCAGTAATCGGTGATCTCAAACAAATGGATCCTAATTGGCTGGTAGGGCTAAGCTACATAGGCTACGGAGCTACCATGGCAGTAGGAATAGGGATACCAATCCCCATTCTCGATGAAGAAATACTACGCTATACTGCAGTAAAAGATGAAGATATCTACTGTCCCATAGTTGATTATAATGAAGGATATCCCTACTCCAAACCTATAGATCTCGGTCTGGCCAATTTTAAAGCGCTAAAGAGTGGTAAAATTATTATCAATGGTAAAGAAATAAAAACGACATCACAGTCTAGTTATCCACGGGCAAGAATAATTGCTGCTACACTAAAACAGTGGATTCAAGACGGTACATTTGAATTAATCAGGCCTGTAGCCCCAATTCCTTCTGCCGAGGCTGATATTGAGTTCAAGTCAATACCGGAACGTAGTGTTGAAGGTTTTTTCTTGAATGGTAATGGGAGGGATTAAGTATGAAAAATAAAGTAGTTTTATATTTTTCTGCTGCACAATCAGAACAGCCGATTATCTATCGCCTGGTTAAGAATTATGATTTAGTTGTAAATATACTAAAGGCTGATATAAATCCGCAAAAACAGGGCTATCTGGTCGTGGAAATGGAAGGGGAAAAAGATAAATACCAGGAAGGTATAAGTTTCTTAAAAGGGCTGGGTGTTATTGTTGAATCCCTTAGCGAAACAGTTGTCTGGCAGGAGGATGTCTGTATTCAGTGTGGAGCATGTGCCTCATTTTGCCCCACTGAAGCCCTGGAAATAAACCGTGAGACTATGGAAATATCATTTAATAACTCCAAATGTGTAGTATGTGGTATGTGTCTTGACTGTTGTCCTACACGTGCTATTACACTACATTTTGATATACGAGGGCTGGTATAACCTGCATGGCGGATAATAAAAATACGTCGAAATATGTAAAACGCGATTACCGTTTGCTGCACACGGCGAGTGATTTATGTTATTTTAATATAAAAGTAAAGGAAAGTGACCTGGCAATTGGGGTAGATACAGAAAGCTACTCTGATAGCCTGGTAGCTTTCTGTGAAAAAGAATTGTTCAAGGTCAGGGGCGATATTGAAAGCTATATATCTTTACACCCAGAATTCAAAAGTTCCCTGGTGCCAAGCGAACTGCTCCCGGGTGCGCCTGCAATAGGTGTTGAAATGGCTAAAGCAGCCAGGCAGGCTGGAGTGGGGCCTATGGCTGCAGTCGCAGGTGCGGTAGCTGAATATATAGGTAAAAAGCTTAACAATTATACTCGGGAAGTTATAATTGAGAATGGTGGCGATATCTATATTAATTCTTCCCGGGACCGAAAAATTGCAGTTTTTGCCGGGAATTCAAGTTTCAGTAACAAAATTGCTATACAAGTCAAGCCCCGAGAATGCCCCTTAAGCATTTGTACTTCTTCAGGGACAGTTGGTCACAGCCTTAGTTTTGGTAAAGCTGACGCAGCCGTAATAAAAGGACGTCCTGCAGCTCTGGCTGATGCGGTGGCAACCATGGCTGGAAATCTAGTAAAGAGTAAAGCTGACTTAATAAAGGCAATTGATTATGCAAAAGCTATCCCAGGTGTTTCTGGCATTTTAGTTATCAAAGATGACAATATCGCTGCCTGGGGAGAGATCGAAATTACGCCGGTAGCAAGGAGGAATACAAATGAAAGTAGTCAATAGTGTACTAGAACTTATTGGACAGACTCCGGTATTAAAGTTACAAAAAATGACCGCAGAAAATGACGCAGAAGTTTATGTCAAACTTGAGGGTTTTAATCCTGGTGGCAGCATAAAAGATCGCCCTGGCCTCTATTTGATAGAAAAGGCTGAAAAAGAAGGAAAACTAAAACCCGGCTCAATTATACTGGAGGCTACGAGTGGCAACATGGGAATCGGCCTGGCGATAGCGGCTTCATTGAAAGGTTATCCCCTTATTATTGTAATGCCAGAAAATATGAGTGATGAGCGGAAAAAAATATTACGGGCGTATGGAGCTGAGCTGATACTTACTCCTGCTGACCAAGGAATGTCGGGTGCGGTGGAAAAAGCCCAGAGTATGGCTGCATCAGATCCCAGATATTACATGATAAAACAGTTTGAAAACCATGATAATGCCGAAAGCCATGAAGTATCAACCGCCCGGGAGATCTTAGAACAAATGGGTAGTAATCTTGATGTGCTAGTTTGCGGTGTTGGCACCGGCGGAACTATAACAGGAATAGCCAAGGTTTTAAAGGCAACTATACCAGGTATTAAAATTGTGGCGGTGGAGCCTTTTAATTCAGCAGTACTAAGTGGCAAACCAGCTGGTACACATAAACTTCAAGGAATTGGTGCAGGATTTATTCCTTCCGTGTTGAATTCTGAATTAATTGACGAGATAATTCCGGTAAAAGATGATGAGGCCATTAATACCTGCCGCGCGATGGCTAGTAAAGAGGCACTACTTCTAGGCATTTCTTCAGGGGCGGCTATATTTGCTGCTCTTACTATAGCCAGACAAATCGGAAAAGATAAAAAAATACTCGCCATTGCGCCTGATGGAGCCGAAAAATATATGTCGACTGAGCTATTTAAATAGAGGAGGAGTTTCCTTAAAATGAATTGTGAAACTGTTGTTCAGTACCTAACAGACTGGTTGAGGCAAAGGGTTACAGAAGCTGGTGCTTCCGGTGTAGTCCTGGGTGTTAGTGGAGGCATTGATTCGGCTGTTGCTGCAGTTATAGCCAAAAAAGCCTTTCCAGATAATTGTATGGCTTTATACTTGCCCTGTGAGAGCCATATTACTGACATGATGCATAGCAGGCTCCTGGTGGAAAAGTTTAATATTCCCTTCCAGGTAGTAGAACTGGATAATGCTTTTCATATCCTTGCTGCTCAGTTCCAATCCTATTTGAAATTGGATGGTAAGAAGGGTAAGCTGCTGCTGGCCAATATTAAACCGCGTCTGCGCATGATAGCCCTCTATTACTCTGCCCAGGCACGTAATAACCTAGTTATTGGTACTAGTAACCGGAGTGAAATCAATACAGGCTATTCGACGAAACATGGCGATATCGGGGTCGATTTGCAGCTATTGGGTGATCTTTTGAAGAAAGAAGTATATGAACTCGCCCATTACCTGCAGGTTCCGGAGATAATAATTGACAAACCACCATCAGGAGGACTTTGGCCCGGACAAACAGATGAAGACGAAATGGGTATCACTTATCAAGACCTGGATGGTTATTTGAGTGACAACGAAATAGATCCAGCTGCCAGTATAAAGATTGAAAATATGATAAAAAGAAGTGAACATAAGCGGAAAATACCGCCAATTGCACTAATACCTGACCAGCTGAAGTAAGATCTTACGGGTAGAGTTTAACCTTGTGAACGGGGGGGAATAATCTTGAATTCACGGAAACGTAATGTATTAATACGTGTTATACTTGCTGTAGCAGTCTTTATATATATCGGTAATCTAGCTTGGCAGCAACTGCCAACTTATGATTTTACAGTTATGATAGGGTTTTTTATAATTTATTTCGGATGGGTAGTATTATCGGAAACCATGCTTTATACAGACCCAGATACTTATGTTATTGATGATGATGATAAAAAATCGTATCTTTATCTGCAGTTTTCTTTCTTTATAGCACTACTCTATGCTACTATAGATTTTGTAGAACTGCACTACACTCGTATTTATGAGCTAGAGCCAGTAATAACCATTATTGGGTTTATAATATTTATACTTTCCTGCGTAATTCGCTGGTGGGGATTTAAATCTATCGGCAAGTTTTTTAATCCCCGGGTGTCTGTCTATGAAGACCACCAGTTAATAACCAGGGGAGCATATAAAAGCATTAGACATCCATTATATCTGGGCTCACTCTTAAATTTCATTTCTATACCTATTGTTTTTAATTCCTGGGGAGCATTGTTGATTATAGTGATTGCTACAGTGCCAGCTCTTGGCTACAGGATTAAAATAGAAGAAGAATTCCTGCTTCGCCATTTTGGTGAGGAATACAGGGAATATATGCAACATACCAAGAAAATGATTCCAGGAATATGGTAATAATCTAGTACAGGGAGGAAAAAATATGTCCGGACATTCAAAATGGGCCAATATTAAACATAAAAAAGCCCGTTCAGATGAAAAAAAAGGCAAAGAATTTACAAAGATAGCCAAAGAAATAACTATCGCGGTTAGAACTGGTGGGGGAGGAGACCCGGAAGCCAATTCTAAGCTAAAATTGGCCGTCCAGAAAGCCAAAGCGATAAATATGCCCAACGATAATATAAGCCGGGCGATAAAAAAAGGTACTGGTGATGCAGGCAGTGACATGATAGAGGAAATACTCTATGAGGGCTATGCACCTGCAGGTATTGCAGTTATGCTGGAGATAGCAACTGACAATCGTAACCGTACCGCGTCAGAAGTAAGACATCTTTTCTCTAAACATAATGGTAACCTAGGTGAAACTGGTTGTGTATCCTGGATGTTTAGCCGCTCCGGGGTAATCAGTATAAATAAAGAAGAATTGAATATGGATGAAGAAGAGCTTATGCTCAAGGCATTAGAATTGGGAGCCGATGATGTTAGAGATGAAGATGATGTTTTTGATATCATTACTTCCCCGGATATTTTTATGGAAGTAAAAGAAGCTATTGAAAAAGATAACATTCCTATCGAAGATGCGGATATAGTTATGCTGCCCGAGAACACAGTAGAAATAAACGAAGAAGACACGGCAGCCAAAATAATAAAGCTTATTGACCTTTTGGAAGACCACGATGATGTGCAAAATGTTTACACGAACATGTCTATACCTGATGAAATAGTAGAAAAACTTTCCTGATATTCTCCGCTAAAAAGAAACTGACTCAAACGTATCCCGTATCATTCAAAAATGGTACGGGATTCCTTATGTCCACTGCTAACCTTTACTTAATTTATTAAATTATTAATAGCTTGATTTACCAGACAATTAGGCAATAAGAATCATTTTATGTATAAATAGTATACAAAACAAGATAATTGGTAAAAATATCAAGTAGAGGTGATAGTATGAGCAGAAGGATAGGTGCATCTTTAATTGCTTTAGCTTTGACTGCCGGGTTCGGGCTAGGCTATATATGGGCCAGTTTTTATGCTGATGGGAAAAGTAGCGAAGAAAAAAAGCCGGTAGTAGGAATAGAACAAAAAAGAGAAATTATCAGGGATAACACTCCGGTTATATATGAAAAAGAATATAAACTTTGCCGCCATGTTATTATAGAAGATTTTCCCGATAAGGAAAAACTGGTGGGAAAGGACCTGCAGGACTTACGCAAAATATATAAGCCCGAGAATGGATATTCAGTATCACTTCTAGATGGTACGCTAACATTTCACCAGGTAGTTGAGGACTGGTGCCCCCATGATAAAGAAAAATGTCGGTTGAAAGAATACCAGGGGCGAGTTGCTGTATACAAAGGGCCAGATGCTAAAAATGACGTTCTGGTCAAAGTGACGGGAATTAGAATCGAAATTCTTCCGGCATCCATACAAGAAAAAATAAAAAATGGCGCCTACGAATTTGAGAATGAACAGGTACTGAATGACGCTCTTGAAAACCTGGACGAATTTTTATAGAAAATTGGTTTCCTACGAAAAACCCTAAACTAGCTGTTTGAATGTGCCCTGCGGGTACATTCAAACTAACGCCAGATGACTTTTGTAATAGAATAAAAAATATTTTTTAAATTTAATACGAACAATAGTTTGATAAGGATAAAGCATGGTAAATGCTTTATCCTTATCTTTTTCTGCCATCTTAATAATGGCGCCTGCCTGGTTTTTACAGTAAGATTAGTATAATACGTAAAAAAGGTAGGAATTGTTATGTTGGTATTAGGAATCGACCCTGGCACAGCCATTACTGGATATGGACTGGTGGATCACAAGTCAGGTAAGGAAAAGCTCATAACTTATGGGACTATAACTACGCCAGCCGGAATGAAGATGCATTTAAGGCTTTGTATAATTAATCAAGAAATAGATAGGCTTATTGCAGAATATAAGCCTGATGCAGTTGCAGTTGAGGAAATATTTTATCATAAGAACGCTAAAACAGTAATAACGGTAGCCCAGTCACGGGGTGTAGTACTTATGACTGCTGCCAGTGCCGGGGTCGAAGTAGCTGAATACACCCCTCTTCAGGTTAAACAGGCGGTAGTAGGGTATGGTAATGCGGGAAAAAAGCAGGTACAGATAATGGTGCAGAAAATTCTATCAATGCAACAAATACCGCGGCCTGACGATGCTGCAGATGCCCTGGCTATAGCTATATGCCATATTCACTCTTATCGCTTGGGAGCTTTATATAAATAAAAAAGGTGGAAGAATTATATGATATCCTTCTTAAGGGGAATTGTTTTTGAATGTACGGAAGACTCTGTCATAATTGATGTAAATGGTGTCGGTTATGAAGTAATGATTCATCAGCGTGCATTTGCACGTTTGGCAGAACCAGGGGGAGAAATTTGCATTTTCACTCACCTGCAGGTACTGGAAAATGAATTCAAGCTGTATGGTTTTTTAGACAGGAAAGAACTCAGATTGTTTCATACTTTGCTACAAGTTTCGGGGATTGGTGCTAAAGGTGCACTTAATATATTAGCATTTATGGAACCGGAAGTATTTTACCGGGCGATTACCAGTAAAGATGAAAAGTTGCTTACCAAAATTCCTGGTGTGGGGAAGAAAACTGCCCAGCGATTAATTTTCGAACTGAAAGATCGCATAGCAGATACCATGATAACAGCATCAGACAGTCAGGCTGATGGGATTAATGATGTTATCGAAGCTCTGGAAACACTGGGTTATAATCGTAGTGAAGTTTTTCCGCTGGTGATGAAACTTAACGAGCAGGGAAAATTAAGCGAAAATATCGAAGACAACTTAAAAAAAGTACTACAATACAAATCTGCTCAGTTAAAAAAGTAGTATAATAGTTTTTTATGGAGGGTTAGACTTGGATGATAACAGACTGATATCGTCTCAGGTTCTTGTGGATGATGATATTTCTGAATTGTCGATTAGGCCTTTACGGCTAAATGATTATATAGGACAAGATAAAGTAAAGGAAAATATACAGATATTTATTTCTGCTGCCCGGGAAAGGGAACAAAGTCTTGACCATGTACTTTTAAGTGGGCCTCCTGGTCTGGGTAAAACTACTCTAGCCAGTATTATCGCTAATGAAATTGGCCAGCCCATAAGAAAGACTTCCGGGCCGGCGATTGAAAGGCCAGGTGATCTGGCCGCTATTTTAACGAATTTGGAACCGGGAGAAATATTATTTATTGATGAAATCCATCGGTTGAACCGTAGTGTAGAAGAGATTATGTACCCAGCGATGGAGGATTATTGCATCGATATTATTATAGGAAAAGGGCCGGCAGCACGTACTCTAAGGCTGGATCTGCCGCCATTTACTCTGGTAGGAGCAACTACCAGGCCGGGGCTCTTAAGCTCACCTTTGCGCGATAGGTTTGGCATAACATGTCGGCTCGACTTTTATAATGAAGATGACTTATCCCATATTATAGAAAGAGCTGCAACCATCTTAAACTTGCAGATTGATGCAGAAGGTGCTTTTGAAATAGCCCGACGTGCGCGGGGGACCCCCAGGGTAGCTAATCGGCTGTTAAGGCGGGTTAGTGACTATGCACTAGTCAAAGGTGAAGGTGTTATAACTCGCGAGATATCTGCACTAGCCCTGCAAATGTTGGAAATAGATGCATGCGGGCTGGATACAGTGGATAGAATGATATTAAATGCTATCATTAAAAAATTTGGTGGTGGCCCTGTAGGGCTGGAAACACTTGCTGCAGCTGTTTCCGAAGAGACTGATACTCTAACTGATGTATATGAACCCTACCTGCTCAAACTAGGCTTGATTCAGAAGACTCCGCGAGGTAGAATTGCAACAGCACATGCCTACCGTCACCTGGGATACCAGACAGCAGAGCAGGAAAAAGAAACAGGATTATTTGATTAGAAACGATTTTGACGCAGATTGACGCTGATTTTTATGATTATACGCTGAACATTATTAGACGCAGATTACCGCAGATTTAATATGATTTACGCAGATCTTTTTTATTATTAATATATGGAAAAAATCAGCGGCAATCATAATAATCAGCGAAAATCAGCGTCTATTAGTCTATTACATTCTCAATAGATAGTGGTGATTTAGATGAAAAAGGTATTATTGCATATATGTTGTGGTCCCTGCGCCACTTATCCGGTGCCATGGCTACGGGAGCAGGGGTATGAAGTAATGGGGTATTTTTATAATCCTAATATTCACCCTTATACTGAATATATAAAAAGAAAAGAAGCTCTGGAGGACTATGCGGAAAGAGTAGATTTAAAAGTAATTTTTGATAAAAAATATAATCCAGTAGAATACTTTCAAAACATTTCCTACCGTGAAAGCAGACGATGTTTGATCTGTTACCAGATGCGCTTAGAGCAGGCGGCACATATAGCCAAAAAAGGAAAGTTCGATTTTTTTACTACCACATTGCTGGTCAGTAAGTACCAGAAACACCAACTGATTCGCGAGGTAGGGGAAGCTATAGGAGATAAGTACGGGGTACCTTTTTTATATCAAGATTTTAGAGAAGGTTTTAAACAGACCGGAGAAATTTCTCGACAGATGGGTTTGTACCGTCAACAGTATTGCGGCTGCCTTTACAGCGAAATAGAACGCTACGCCCCCCGGGAACTGCGGAAAGAGATTTTTAAGAGTACAACCCTGGAGTGAATAATATGAATAGTATGGAAAATGTTGCAAAATTCTTAATGATAATGGGTATAATTATACTCATTAGTGGAGTAATATTTTATCTATTTTCTCGGATAGGTCTTACCGGCCTAAAACTACCGGGGGATATATATATAAGGAAGGGCAATTTTACTTTTTATTTCCCGCTGGTGACCTGCCTTATTATAAGCATTATTCTAACTTTGATTTTTAATGTTCTGGGCAGAAAATAACTATCGGGCAGATTAAAAAAGTAACCAGGACATGTAGTATTTTTTAGCAGGAGATGAATTTGTTGATCAACACTAGTAGTGATGCCAGGATCTTTAATATTGATACTTACAAATTTGATTTGCCCCAGGAACTTATTGCTCAGTATCCGGTAGAACCAAGAGATAGTGCACGTTTATTAGTACTTAGCCGCAGAAATGAAACCCGAGAGGACCGGGTGTTTAGCGATATTATTGACTACTTTGAACGGGGAGATACTCTAGTTTTAAATGATACTAGAGTTATACCTGCCCGTATTTATGCCTGTAAAACTACAGGAGGCCAGGTCGAAATATTATTGCTGAAAAGGATTAATGATGGAAAATGGGAAGCACTAGTTCGACCTGCCCGGAGATTAAAGCCTGGTACGATAATAAGATTAGTTGAGGATACTAATGTAGAAATTGAGATAGGTGAGGAACTAGATTTTGCTGGTGGTCGTTTGGTGAAATTCATCAATTGCCCGGATGAAGAAGAACTGATATTTCGGGTAGGCCATATGCCTTTGCCACCTTATATTAACCGTGCAGATGAAAAAGAAGACATTAGCAGTTATCAGACTGTTTACGCCAGGGAAACCGGGTCAGCTGCTGCTCCGACTGCAGGGCTGCATTTTACTAAGGAATTGCTGAATAAGTTACAGGAAAAGGGTATAAATGTTGCCACAGTACTATTGCATGTTGGGCTGGGAACCTTCAGGCCAGTAAGCAGTCAGGATATCCGCCAGCATAATATGCATTATGAATATTATAAAATGGATAGTAATACTGCAACTCTACTAAACCAGACTCGTAGTGCAGGCAAAAATATTATAGCAGTAGGTACTACTGTGGTAAGAACTCTGGAAACAGTATATAATGTTGATTGTGGTTTTAAAGCTAGTGAAGGAAAAACTAATAAATTCATATATCCCGGCTATAAACTTAAGGCTATAGATGAACTGGTGACTAATTTCCATCTTCCCGGTTCTTCATTAATTATGCTGGTGGCAGCATTTGCAGGTCTTGACAACACAATGGCTGCTTATAATTATGCGGTCAATAACCGGTATAGATTTTTTAGCTACGGAGATGCCATGTTAATCAAGTAACTTCTTATAGCGACAACCAGGGCCAAAAAGCTTTGCCAAGTAAAAGCTTAACCAGGATTGTGGTGGAAAAAGGCAGGGAAATAGAGTCGTATTAACTTTTCTGCCGGCTAAAATAATTTTACGGAGTAGTAGGATGCTTAATTTTGCAATAGTTAAAACTGATGAGTTATCAAATGCCAGGCTGGGGCAATTAACTACCAGCCATGGTACTTTCGATACTCCTATTTTTATGCCAGTTGGTACTCAGGCGACCGTCAAGACTCTTACCCCTGAAGACCTTTATGAGATAGGTGTAGGAATCGCTTTATCTAATACTTACCATTTATACCTGCGACCGGGAGAAGAACTGGTGGCTAAAGCAGGTGGACTGCATAATTTTGTAAACTGGAAACGCGGTATATTAACTGATAGCGGTGGTTTTCAAGTTTTTAGTTTAAGTAAACTAAGGCAGATAAGCGATGACGGAGTCTATTTTAATTCCCACCTCGACGGTTCACGTCACTTTCTTACCCCGGAAAAAGTCATGGATATAGAACAAAAACTGGGCGCAGACATTGCCATGTGTTTTGACGAGTGTAGTCCTTATCCGTGTACCTATGAAGAAGCTGAAAAAGCTGTTACCCGTACTAGCAAGTGGGCTAAAAGATGTAAAGATGCGCATACAAGGGAAGACCAGGCTTTATTTGGTATTATTCAGGGTAATATATTCCCTGATTTAAGGACCAGGAGCGCAGAAGAAATTGTCGGGATCGATTTTCCTGGATATGCCATTGGCGGATTAAGTGTAGGTGAGCCTAAGGAGGATATGTATAAAATCCTGGACATTACTCACACATTACTGCCGCAAGATAAACCTCGATACCTTATGGGTGTAGGGGCTCCAGAAGACTTGGTCGAAGGTGTAAAAAGAGGTATAGATATGTTTGACTGTGTCCTGCCTACTCGTCTGGCCAGGCATGGTACTGCGTATACGCATAAAGGCAAAGTTACTTTACGTAATGCTACCTTTGCGCAAGATTTTGCACCGGTTGATGATGGGTGCGATTGTTATGTTTGCCAAAATTATAGCAGGGCCTATATCAGGCATTTGATCAAGGCGGAAGAAATGCTTGCCCCTAGATTGCTTAGCTACCACAATATTTACTTTTTAGTGAAATTGATGGAAAATATAAGAAGTGCGATTAGAGCAGGTGAATTTGCTGGTTTTTACGAACAATTCTTTAATGGTTACAAAATTTAACAAGAGGAATCTACTAGCATTCGGCGAAATAAAAAATTTTAAGGAGTGGTATGAACATGGATAATGCAGGAATAATATCATTAGTAGCTTATTTTGGGATATTCATTCTAATTTTCTATCTATTCATTATTATGCCCAGAAAAAAGCAGGAAAAGAAACTCAAGGAGCTAACTGAGAGCCTAAGAAAAGGGGAAAAAATTGTAACAATCGGTGGAATCCGTGGTGTAGTTACTCGTGTCAAAGAAGATTCAATAATGCTCAAAGTGAGTGAGACCACCGAAATGGAATTCTTAAAAAGAGCAATTGCTTATAAGGCGGACGAGGAAAAGAAATGATTCAATTGCAGGATGTGAAAGATAACCCTCTTGTAAAAACTTTTATAAAAACAGGAAATATTCATCTTGGAGAAATGGGTTTTACCGACCATGGTGAACTGCATATATCATTAGTCTGTGCGTTATGCCGGGAAATAATGACTAAACTAGGTTATGAAAACCGCCTGGCTGAACTTTCAGGAATAGCAGGGTATATGCATGATATTGGCAACGTAATTAATCGTAACGGTCACAGCCAGAGCGGAGCACTCCTGGCTTTTGAAATATTAACCAGAATGAAAATGGATCCGGAGGAAGTAGCCATTATATGTGCAGCCATCGGTAATCACGATGAAGGCAGCGGCCACCCAATTAATTCAGTCGCAGCTGCACTTATTTTAGCTGATAAATCACATGTCCACAGGAACCGGGTTCGTAATCAGGATGTTGCCACCTTTGATATCCATGATAGGGTAAATTATGCAGTTGAGCATTCTATTTTAAATATTGACGAAGAGAAAAAAGTGATTACAATGGAATTGGCTATTGATACAAATATCTGTCCGGTTATGGAATATTTTGAAATATTTTTAAGCCGCATGATTATGTGCCGTAGAGCGGCTACGTATCTGGGCTGTGAATTTGAATTAATAATCAATGGTGCTCAACTCTTATAAAGTTGTTGGAAGGAGGACAAACAGTAGTGCGAAAAAATTCCAGTATGGTAGTATTGACTACCATTGTGCTAGTACTTGGTCTACTAGTGTACTTCATGAATGGCCCCATATTTAAAAACATTAATCTGGGACTAGACTTAAGGGGTGGACTACGGGTAGTACTGCAAGCGCAAGAAAAAAAGGGGCAGGCAGTTACCCCTGATACTATCGAAAAAGCGGTAGGTATATTAAGAGACCGGGTTGACAAACTGGGAGTCAAAGAGACAGCCGTCTATCCTCAGGGTAAAGATAGAGTTGTCGTTGAGATTGCCGGAGAAAAAGACCCGGAAAGAGCAGTTGATATTCTAAAGAATACTGCCCAGTTAGAATTTTGGGATGAAAAAGGAAATGTTCTGTTAACCGGGAAAAACCTGAAAGATTCCCAGGCTAGGGTATCACAGGGTGGTCAAGGTGCAGAAGTCCTACTTGAATTTGACAAAGATGGTGCCCGGAAATTTGCCGAGGCCACTTCGGCAAATGTGGGAAAACCTTTACACATAGTTCTTGATGGAAAACCCATAAGCTCTCCCAGGGTAGACGAGCCCATAACTGATGGTAGCGCCAGAATTACCGGTAACTTTACTGCTAAGGAGGCGCAAGATCTGTCTGTACTGCTGCGCTCCGGAGCATTGCCGGTAAGTATGGAATTAATGGAGAAAAGATCAGTTGGCCCAACTCTGGGGTCTGATTCTCTGGACAAGAGTGTAAAAGCGGGTATTATTGGCCTTATAACTATTCTGCTTTTTATGTTAGGTTATTACAGGCTGCCCGGGTTGGTTGCGGATATATCTTTGGTTTTATATGCCATCCTGGTTCTGGGGACCATGTCATTTTTGGGCTCGGTCTTAACCTTGCCAGGTATTGCTGGTTTTGCCCTATCAATAGGAATGGCAGTCGATGCTAATATTATAATTTACGAAAGAGTAAAAGAAGAAATGCGTTTGGGCAAAACATTACAGGCGTCTATAGATTCAGGCTTTAAACGAGCCTTCTGGACTATATTTGATGCCAATATTACTACACTGATTACAGCAGTAGTGCTTATGTATTTTGGAACCGGGCCAATTAAGGGATTTGCAGTTACCCTTTCTATAGGTATCATTGCCAGCATGTTGGTAGCACTTACTTTTACCCGTTATCTGCTGGTCCTGTTCTCAAATATTACTAAAAACAGGAAACTATACGGGGTTTAAGGAGGGTAGCAAATGCAAATTATACAGAAAAGGAAAATTTTTTATATCATATCATTAATAATAATAATTCCTGGCCTAATTTCACTGTTTATGCAGGGACTTAATCTGGGGATAGATTTTAAAGGTGGATCTATTTTGCATGTAAAAATGGAATCAGCTGTTACATCAGCTGAGATTAGATCTACTATGAAAGACCTGGAGTTTGACAAAGTTGATGTACAAAAAAGCGACAATCAATTTTATATTCGTACTGAGGAATTAAGTCAGGAAGAGAATAAGGAATTGCTCGCTTCTTTGCAAGAAAAATTCGGTAATGTAGAATTCTTAAGTGCGGAAAGTGTTGGCGCAACTATAGGAAGTGAATTAACTAGAAATGCAATTTTATCTGTTTTACTTGCTACAGTTTTAATGTTGATTTATATTTCCGTACGTTTTGAATGGTCGTTTGGTGTGGCGGCAATTGTTGCCATAATCCATAATGTGCTAATCGTCCTGGGGGCTTTTTCGATATTCCAGTGGGAAGTCACCAGTGCCTTTATTGCAGCTATACTAACCGTGGTCGGTTACTCAATAAATGATACTATTGTTATATTTGACCGCGTCCGGGAAAACCTGCGTGCGAAGAAAAAAGAAGAAAACACTGACCTGTTAAACCGAAGTATTATGCAAACGCTTAACCGGTCAATTAATACAGTTTTAACTTCGGCTTTTGCACTGATAGCGCTTCTAATATTCGGAGGCGCAACTATAAAAATCTTCGTACTGGCAATGCTGATAGGCTTTGTTTCAGGAGCTTATTCTTCTATCTGTATTGCCAGCCCAGTCTGGTATGAGATAAAAAATCGAGCATAAAAGGATTGCCAGAGGACGTAAGATTTGTTAAAATAAGAAAAATATTCGTCAGGCATTGTTGCCGGGCTCGTATCGAGCAGCGGACTATCCGTGGGACTTCATGTATTTTTATATGAAGTCCCTTTTTCATTATTTATGGAGGGATTAAATGATGGACGTTAGGACTAAGGCAGCCTGGATTTCAGTTTTTAGTAATACATTCCTGACAATTGCTAAACTCGTGGTAGGAATCTTAATAGGTTCCATTAGTGTTATTTCGGAAGCAATTCATTCAGCAAACGATTTACTTGCCTCTTTTATAGCTCTGTTTGCGGTGAAGAACTCATCCAAGCCACCTGACAAAGAGCACCCCTATGGACATGGCAAGATTGAAAATGTTTCTGGTACTATAGAAGCCTTGCTAATATTTATTGCAGCAGCCCTGATTGTAAAAGAAGCTGTGGCTAAAATTATGCAGGGTGGTGAAGTCCTCGATACTGGGTGGGGAATTGCTGTAATGGGATCGGCAGCATTACTTAATTTTCTGGTGTCTAACTATCTTTTAAAAGTAGGCAAGGAAACTGATTCGATAGCGCTTGAAGCTGATGGTATGCACCTGAGAACAGATGTTTATACTTCGCTCGGTGTTTTTATTGGCTTAATCTTGATAAAACTTACCGGGTATCAGCTTATTGACCCCATTGCTGCTATCATGGTAGCTATTTTGATAGTAAAAGCTGCTTATGATTTAACTAAAAAGGCTTTTACGCCTTTAATGGATACGTCTTTGGACGATGAAATGATCGATTTTATTGAGTCGATCCTGAGCAAGTATGACAGTAAGTTTATTGAATATCATGATTTACGCACCAGAAAAGCAGGCCGCGAGTCATATATTGATCTGCATCTCGTTCTTCAGCCTGATATTAGTATCAAACAGGGGCATGAAATCTGTGACCTACTTGAACAGGATATTGAGCGTAAGGTGCCATATGCCCATGTTTTGATCCATGTTGAACCTGCTACAGTTGACGTGCAAACTGATTAAAGGAAAAAAGGAATCTCTTTAAGAATATAGAATTATAGTTCTAAAGACATATTTCTGGTTGCAGGTCATTCTGGTAAAGTGAGGTAATTATATGCAGATTTACTTGATTAGTGCATTACTATTTTTACTGGCTATTGCTATTTTTGTATTTCAGAACACGGCTGTTGTTACGGTGAAATTTTTAAACTGGGTGTCACCAGATATATCGCTGGCAGTAGTTGTTTTAATGGCAGCATGTACAGGAGCGATAATTACGTTTCTGGTGAACACTTTCCGTTCTTTCAAAATCGCCAGGCAAACGCGGGAAATCATCGCGGAAAATCGTAAATTACAGAATGAGATTAATAAACTTAAACCTGAAAAAATTAACAAAAATAAAACCACATCAGAGAATAATCACTCTGAAGACAATTCCGAAAAGAATTAATTGGAACGCCGAGGCTGTTCCAAAAGTCTATGTAAAATAATTCCTCTTCCACTACATTGGCAAAATGTTTATAAAAACGAGTAATCCCGTATTACTTTAAAGTGATACGGGATATTTTTTAGGGGTTTGCTTACGGGAATCAATGTTTCATAATAATATTCTTATCTTAAGCGTTTCAATAGGGCTTAAAAATGATAAAAAAGTGGTAACATGGCGAAGATGTATAAAGTATATTACTTAACAGAAGATTGACCACCTACTATTTATAATGTTAAAATGAACCACAATTTACGACAATCTGAGGAGTGAGTAGAGATTGCATTTAGCGGGTACTATGCGGATTAATAGCAGCGGACACCTTGAAATTGGGGGTATTGATACCACCGACCTGGTTAAGAAATTTGGAACCCCTTTATGGATAATAGATGAAGAAGGTTTTCGGCAAAACTGCCGTAGTTTTAGTAATGCTTTTCATTCCCTGGGTGATTCCTTGGTAGCTTATGCCAGTAAATCACTATGTTCGTTAGCCATCTGCAGGATCGTCAAAGAAGAGGGTTTAGGACTCGATATAGTCTCAGGTGGCGAACTTTATACTGCTATAAAGGCAGGTTTTCCTGCTCAAAAAATATATTTTCACGGTAACAACAAAAGTATTGAGGAATTGACTATGGCGGTCAGGTATGGTGTAGGGTGTATTGTAGTTGATAATTTTTATGAATTAGAGCTTCTTAATAAGATCTGCGGGCAGGAGGGTTTAACCCAGGATATTATGTTAAGAATTACCCCTGGGGTTGAGGCTCATACCCATGAATATATTCAGACTGGTCAGATAGATTCCAAATTTGGTTTTACGCTTCCCGATGGGCAGGCTATGCAGGCAGTTTTAACTGCAGTCAACACCACTAATCTTAATCTTATCGGCCTACACTGCCATATAGGTTCCCAGATATTTGAGATGGAATCATTTCGCTATTCTACTGCATTAATGATGAATTTTATGGTAGAAATTAAAGAACAAATTGGCTATGAAATGAAGGTATTAGACATCGGTGGAGGTTTCGGAATATTTTATAAAACTGGGGATGAGCCGTGTGATCCCCGGGAATGGGCTGAATCTGTTATGTTGACGGTACGGGAAAAGGCTGATGAGTCAGGGCTAAAAGTACCCCGGGTGATCATAGAACCGGGTCGTGCTATATCAGGACCGGCAGGCATCACCCTTTATACTATTGGTTCGTGGAAGAAAATCCTCGGACTAAGAAAATATGTATCAGTTGACGGGGGCATGGCAGATAACCCCAGACCAGCCCTCTACGGAGCTGAATATACTTGCCTTCTGGCTAATAAGGCAGACCAGCCAGGCATAGAAAAAGTAACTATAGCCGGTAAGTGCTGTGAATCGGGAGACATGCTTATTCGGGATGCAAAACTTCCGCCAGCAGAACCTGGTGATATTCTCGCTGTTTTTGCAACTGGTGCTTATACGTATGCAATGTCAGGAAATTATAACCGCTTACCCCGTCCGGCCATGGTCCTTGTTAAGCAGGGAAAAGCTGATGTAATAGTGCGCCGGGAGACCTACGAAGATCTACTGAGAAATGATTTAATACCAGAATAAACCATGGAGAATAATTGGAGCCGGGAAACATTTTCCCGGCTTTTTCCATATAAATTGGGTTGTATCCAGTTAGTACCATATGCTAGGCAGTTATGATATAATTCATTTATCTTTGATAGAGAGGGTTATAGGTGTGGATTTAATTACTTCACATAATGCACTAGATTTTGATGGACTAGCTTCCATGGTTGCGGCACAACAGATTTATCCTTCAGCAATCAAAGTTTTTTCGGGTACGCTCTCCAAAAATGTTAAAAAATTCATGGCTCTGTATAAAGATTTGCTGATGATTAAACAACCATCTGAAGTAGCGCTAAATCGAGTATCGCAAATGATTGTAGTAGATACTGCCAATGCGAATCGACTGGGAGGTCTTAAAGAAGTTGCCCATCGTAAGGGGATGAAATTTCATATTTATGATCACCACCCTTCATCTCCAGATGATTTAAGGGCTGATGAGGGAGAAATTAGTCTGGTAGGTGCAGCTACGACCTTACTGGTAGAAAGGATAAAAGAACAAAATCTAAGCATCAGCTCTTTTAATGCTACGATTTTGGCCCTGGGGATTTATGAGGATACCGGCAGTCTTTTATTTACTTCCACTACTTCCCGGGATCTGGCGGCAGCAGCCTTTTTACTAGAATCAGGTGCTAACCTGTCAGTGGTGGCTAATTTTATCGAACAGCCTTTTTCCAGTGAGCAAAGACAGCTGCTACAGAGTCTGCTTAATACTGCCCGGCGTCACAAAGTAAAAAATGTTGATATAGTTATTGCTGAATCAAATACAAAAGAGTTTATTCCTGGACTTGATATGGTGACTTACCGTTTACTAGAAGTTGAAAATAGTGATGTGGCCTTTGCTGTAGCTATGATGCAGAATAAAGTAAATGTTGTGGGACGGAGTAGAACTAATAATGTAAAAATTAATGAAATACTAAAAATATTTGGTGGTAGAGGACATCCCAAGGCGGCTTCAGTTGTTGTAAAGGGCAAAGGAACCGAAGAAGTCGTAAAAATAATATTAGAGCAGCTCCAAGAAAACGTGAGCCCTGCTTTGCTTGCTTGTAGTATTATGTCAACACCGGTAAAGACTATTCCGATAGACTTTAGCATGGAAGAAGCCGGCAAGGTAATGCTCCGATACGGACATACCGGTATGCCCGTAATTGAGGGTGATAGAATGGTAGGGGTTCTATCCCGAAGAGACGTCGATAAAGCCAGGATACATAATCTGGGACATGCACCGGTAAAAGGGTTTATGACTTCCAAGGTTTTATCAGTATCTCCCCGGACTCCCGTGGCAGAAATTCAAAGGGAAATGGTTGAGCATGATATTGGCAGGTTACCCGTGATGGATAATGGTAAACTAGTCGGGATAGTATCGCGCACAGATATTTTACGTACTTTACATGGTGGGGATTATCCGGAAGATCATGAAGTATTATTTGCGTTTACAGGAGATGAAGCTGAAAACTGTTTCGAATTAATGCAGGAGAGGCTTCCTTCTAGACTAAATGCAATTCTGCGACTAGCGGGCGAAGTGGCCGATGGTATGGGAAGTAACGTTTACTGTGTGGGAGGTTTTGTCCGGGACCTTTTTCTGAAAGAACCTAACTTTGATGTTGACCTGGTAGTAGAAGGCGATGGAGAAACTTTTGCCTGTGAGCTGGCCGAGCATCTGGGTGGAAAATGTAAGGTCCATAAGCGCTTTAAAACGGCAGTCGTAGCATTACCTGATGGAACAAAAATTGATGTTGCAACTGCACGCACCGAGTACTATGAATTTCCCGCAGCACTTCCCCGGGTTGAAAGGGCTTCAATCAAAGAGGATATGTACAGACGCGATTTTACTATAAATACCCTGGCACTTTGCCTCAATCCCGATAAATTTGGAGATTTAATTGATTATTTTGGTGGGCGCAGAGACATTACTAAGGGTAATATTCGTATTTTATACAATATGAGTTTTGTTGAAGACCCCACCAGGATCTTAAGAGCTATACGTTTCGAACAGCGTTATGGATTTACCATAGAACCAGATACATTGCGATTTGCTAAAGATGCCATAGAACGCAGGATAGTTAGAAAACTCTCTTATGGGCGGATAATGAATGAATTGGTACTTATATTGAATGAAAAAGATCCGCTGCGTGCCTTAAACCGTATGCGTGAAATTGGAGTTTGGGAATATATATTACCCCAGGTTGATCCGAGCCAATTGGATAGTGCTACTTTAAAAAGAGTTCCAGTAGTAGTTGCCTGGTGGGAGGAAAGGTATCATAAAACTAATGTCAGGTTGTGGCTGGTCTACATACTTCTATTTTTATCCCGCCTCAATCAGGAGAAAATAGCAGCGGCAATGGAACAGCTGCCCATGGATAAATATTCTCAGAAAGCCATTGCAGAATCATTTATGGTACCGAGTATTGCTGAACGCCTGATCAGGGAAAGGCTGGAACCAGGTGAAATTGATAAGCTGGTGCGAAATTGGAATAGAGAGAGTATTATATATCTTTTATTATGCTTAAAAGATGAACCAGCCTGGGAAAACTTCGTACAATATTTAGATTTAAAAGAAGAAATAAAGATTGATATTAATGGCAACGACGTAAAGAAATTGGGCTTAAAGGCAGGACCTGTCTTTAGTTTAATATTCGACGAGTTATACAGACTTAAGCTAAATGGGCAAATCCACAATCGAAAAGATGAACTCCATATGGTACAACAATGGATACAGGAGGGAAAATTTTAATGCAATCAATTACAGCCATGCTCATATACCTACCCGCAATTATCATTGCTTTAACTTTTCATGAATATGCTCATGGTAAAGTGGCGGATTTACTTGGAGATAATACGCCTTCTTCCCAGGGCAGGCTTACATTAAATCCATTACCTCATATTGACTGGATTGGTTTCTTCATGCTCCTTTTTTTCAAATTTGGCTGGGCCAAACCAGTTCAGGTTAACCCTTTAAACTTCAAAAATACTAATTTTAAAACTGGTATGATGTTAGTATCACTAGCCGGACCTGGGATGAATTTGTTACTTGCATTTATTGGTATGCTACTATTAAAATTCCTCATTCCTTATTCGTACGTAGAATGGGGGAATATAGCTATTAATTTGGTACAACCATTAATACAGATAAATTTAATTTTAGCTGCCTTTAACCTTATTCCGATTCCGCCGCTGGATGGTTCCAAGATTCTGGCAGGACTGCTGCCAGATTCCGGGGCGCAAGTAATCTATTCTTTAGAACAATATGGACCAATTTTACTGTTATTAATAATCGTAACCGGTTTTGCAGGAAAAGTATTTATACCTCTGGCTAATTTCATGGCGGGTATTTTATACTCAATAGTTTTCTAAAGGATTCTTACATTTTAAAAAGACGGAGGGAAAAGGATGAGTTATGTAGTAGACTTGGATGCATTCCATGGTCCGCTGGATCTACTACTTTACCTGGTGGAGAAAAACGAGCTGGATATTTATGATATCCCAGTTGCGGTTATTACTGACCAATATATAGAACACTTGCAATCTACGGGGGATTTTGATCTGGAAAGAATGGGAGATTTCATCCTCATGGCCTCATATTTGCTAAACTTGAAGTCCAGAATGTTGCTTCCCCGGAACCCTTTTGATAATGAAAATGAAGAAGATGAATTGACCGACCCCCGCGATGAACTGGTGCAAAAATTGCTAGATTATAAGAAATTCAAGCAAGCAGCTCAAGATCTACTGGCTTTGCAGGATGGTGATCACAACCGGATTTATTATCGGGAGCACGGTAACCTTGCTGAACCTGAAGAACAAATTGTTGCGGACATTAAAGTCCTACTAAATGCATACAGTAAATTATTAAATTCACTTCCGGATGAACAGAGCGATAATTATCATTTACCTAGAGAAGATATTAACATTGCGGATAAGATGGAGGAATTAATTACTTACTTAAGGTCAAAAAGCCAGGGGATAATTTTTCAGGTTTTATTTAGCAGAGCACATAATAGAAGAGAAGCTTTGGCCTTTTTCCTGGCGTTACTAGAACTAATAAGATTGCAAAAGGTGATAGCTGTTCAGGATGGTATTTTTTCTGATATTATAATACGGCTGCGGGAAGGCGATGAATAATGCTGATGTGGGATGAACTAAAAGGCTCAATAGAAGCTATTCTTTTTATGCGATCCGAACCGATCAGCCTGGAGGAGCTAGCCCATATTCTCGAAACACCAGTAGCTGACCTTAAGCTTACTTTAGAAGAAATGATTATTGAATATAATAGGAGTAAAAGGGGAATACAGATTATTTATACCGCCAGCGGCTACATGATGGGGACTAATCCGGAATACTCCAATATCCTGGTACGAATGGAAAAACCAGTTAAGAGAAAGCTTTCACAGGCAGCCATGGAAGCTCTGGCGATAATCGCTTACAAGCAGCCAGTTACCAGGGTGGAAATAGAACAAATTCGGGGGGTAAAATCGGACCGAATAATTTACTCCCTGCTGGAAAAAGGACTTATTGTTGAGGCGGGGCATAAAGCAGTTCCAGGCAAACCAGTACTTTATACTACTACTAATGAATTTTTGAAAGTTTTTGGACTACCGAGCCTCGGGGAGTTACCCGTTCTGGAAGGTGAGTAATAGGATGGCGGAAAAATCACTGGAAGAAGAAATAAAAATAAAAGCCCAGCAGGCCAAAAAACTTGCTAAATACATGAGCAGTACGGAAGATCTTGTCGAAGAGCAAATACTTAAAGCTCAGAGGGAAGGTGCTTTTGATAACCTGGAAGGGGCAGGTAAACCGATTAATCTTTACGAGAACCCGTATGAACCTCCTGAGTTACGGATGGCATTTAAGATTCTTAAAGATAACGATTTTGCGCCTTATTGGATTGAATTAGGAAAAGAAATAGAAGCGGATTTCCAAAAATTATGGGAAGAAGTAGAACACTTTAAAAAATACACTGCTATATTTTACAGGGAAAAACATAAGTCATTAGCTATAAAAAGGTATGATCAAAAAAAAGCCCATTTCTACTTTGAAAGCAGGTTAACTCTGGATAAAATCGATAAGAAAATTACGGACTATAATTTGCACTGCCCGGTTTTCAAGTGTTTACGGACTAATCTGGATATAGATAATGAGATGTATAAGGTTATTACAACTATTGAGAAAGCAATTGAGGAAGAATTAAAATAAAAATGCATAAGGATTTTATTTCCGGGGGATAATACGGTAAAACAGGGAGAAAATCTAAATGTTTGCTACATACTATATTGAAGTTTTAATACTGCTAGCTCTGCTAGCAGTATCGCTTTTTTATATAAAAGTAAGATTTATCATTCAGTTCCAGCTTGATAAATCCAGGCCTACTTTAGAAGTTGAAATTATAATTTTTTTAAAAAAATTATACAAAAGCGTAGGTACTTTTAGTGAAGTAGTGTCACCCGTAAATCTACCACTAGATTACAATAGAATAGGTAGATTATCACTTAAATATCTTATTATTGAAGAAATAGATTGGGAAACTATTATAGGAGTTAATAATGCCATGCATACCGCAATTTTTTCTGGTAGTCTCTGGGCTATTAAAGGAAGCTTAATATCAATAATCAGTCGTGTCAGCCATCTTAAAAAAGTAAGCATTAATATAAAACCGGATTTTAATGGTAATACACAGTGGAGCAGGCTATATTGCATATTAAAGATGAGAGTGGTACATATTATCTTAATAATAGCTTATTATTTTATCTTAAAAGTCAGGGGGTATTTAAGTGGACACGCAAGAAAAGCAGAGCCATCCCATTGAAGGTTTAATGAAGACTGCTATGCAAAGTATTAAAGAAATGGTTGATGTCAATACGGTTGTCGGCGATGCCGTAGAAACAAATGACGGGACAGTTATTATCCCTATTTCCCAGGTTGCCTGTGGTTTTGCTGCAGGCGGAGGTGAATATGAACTGGTTAATGCCCAGGATAAGGAAAAACCGTTTGCGGGTGGTAGTGGTGCTGGAGTTTCAGTTAAACCCGTAGGTTTTCTGGTAGTGAGAATGAATGATGTCAGATTGATTTCGACAACAGGTAATCAACTCGCGGAGAGAATAGTAGATCTAATGCCACAAATGGTAGATAAGTTGGAAAGCTTGATAAGACAGAAAAACACCCGTACCGATATTTTATAGCTATCAGACCATTACTTACCAAAAAAGCGGCAGCGAATGTCAGTGGTGCCCGAAGGGCGGTACCCTATCCTTTTAGGAACAGTTCTTTTTCAGGGAACTGTTCTAATTTTATTTAGAGACACATACGCTTCAAAAAAGATGGCAAAATCGGGGAGTGGTCATTTGCTTAATTTTGTATGGCTTTTTTTGTTAGCGTCAGGTGTCATTGTAGCTGCTTTTACGGGAAATATTGAAGTAGTGACTGAAGCAGCTCTGGGAGCCGCAAAAGGGGCGGTGGAAGTTTGCTTTGATTTAATAGGAGTTATGGCCCTTTGGCTTGGTATTATGAGAATTGCTGAGCATGGGGGCATGGTAAGAGGACTAGCCCGTTTGATGAAACCCGTGATGATCAAGCTTTTTCCTAGTGTTCCATCTGATCATCCGGCGATGGGTGCGATAATTCTAAATCTAAGTGCCAATATGTTAGGGTTAGGAAATGCGGCAACTCCATTTGGCATGAAAGCAATGAAGGAATTGCAAAAATTAAATCCAGGCTCCGATGAAGCTTCCGAGGCTATGTGTACTTTTTTGGCTTTAAATACTTCGTGTATCACGTTAATTCCAGCTACAATTATTGGCGTTAGATTGTCATTTGGTTCCTCCAACTCGACAGAAATTGTTGGCCCTTGCATATTTGCAACTGGGATAGCGATGATAATTGCCGTATCACTAGATTACTGGTTTAGGAAACAAGCTAATCGGGGGAGGAAATTATAAATGCTCTTATCTCTGCTAACCATAGTATCAACATGGGCTATTCCATTTCTCCTGCTAGTAATACCAGTTTACGGATGTTTCAAAAAAGTACCAGTTTACGAGAGCTTTGTTGAAGGTGCTGAAGAAGGGTTTACAACAGCAGTTAAAATAATTCCGTTCCTGGTAGGTATGATGGTAGCTATTTCTGTTTTTCGAGCTTCGGGCGCAATGGAATATCTTGGGGAGATACTGAATCCCTTAACATCACGCATAGGTGCTCCATCGGAAATTTTACCTTTAGCTCTTATGCGTCCATTATCAGGAAGCGGTGTACTAGGTTTGGCTACAGAAATAATGAGAACTTATGGCCCTGATTCATTTATCGGTAGGCTGGCGTCAATCATGCAGGGAACTACAGATACAACATTTTTTGTTTTAACGGTTTATTTTGGCTCCATTGGAGTAAAAAAGTATAAATACTCAATAATTACAGGACTAAGTGCAGATTTAACAGGTTTCCTCGCTTCACTTTATATATGCAACTTATTGTTTAGATGAATTGTATTAATATAATAGAAATGATAACATATCAACTGTTGACATCTAGAGACCAAAGCGGTATATTATCCATGTAGAAAGCGACATGATTCACAAGTAAACGACAATATAGCTAAATTTAAAAAAGACAAATTATAAATATTACATAAAACTGTATTAGATAAATACTAAAAACGCCGATTACACTTAAACTAATACGAGGTTACTACGGCAATAAAGGCAACAGAAACGACAAATTACAATACAATATAATAATTTTTTGATTGATTATTCAAGCTTCGTGAAAAAGTGAAAGTGTAGCGAATGAAGGATACGGGAGAATGAGATAAAACTCATACCGAAGGAGAAAATTGTTATCCTCCCGGATAATAATGAAACTCTCAGGTGCCAAGGACCGTGTCTAGACGCAACTCTGGAAAGTCGCAAGACGCCGAAGGAGCAAACCTTTAGGTGAAACTCTCAGGTAAACTATACAGAGCGCGGGGTAGTAATACCTCGTGCACTTTTTTATGCGAATCCCAAATGTTTACCATATAGGGCATAAAATTGCCTAATAAAGACAAAATAAAGTAAATGATTTAATATTGAAGCTGTAGAAAATTATTATGAAAATACATAAATAATTAGAATGCGAATCCAGCTTCTCATAAATATATAAAAATATCCCTGGTACTAGTTAGGAAGGGGGGTATAAAGAGAAGTGAATAAATTTATACATGCAGTTCCAAATTTTAGTGAGGGCAGACGTAAAGAGGTTATAGAGACTATAGTTGATCAGGTTAGAAATATTGAAGGAGTCAAGCTGATAGACTATTATCCTGACCCAGATTTTAATCGAACTGTCGTAGAAATTATAGGAAAGCCTTCCCCACTCAAAGAAGCTTTACTAAATATGGCAGAAAAATCTTTTGAGTTAATAAATATGGAGGAACAATCAGGAAACCATCCACGCATAGGATCACAAGATACGATACCTATATTTCCGCTTACTAATGTAACTCTGGAAGAGTGTATAGAGCTGGCAGAGGAAATAGGACAGGAAGTATATAAAAGATATAAGGTGCCAGTCTATTTTAGTGGCGAGAATGCACGTAATGAAAAAAGAGAAAGTCTTGATTATATTCGTAAAGGGCAATTCGAAAGCTTAATGAAACTAGCACATTTACCGGAAAGGGCTCCAGATATAGGCCCGGCAGCTTTACATCCTACTGCGGGTGCGACTATCGTTAGCGCGGGGGGAGCGGGGCTTGTAGCTGTAAATGTGTTGCTCGGAACTAATGATCTTAATGTTGCCAAGACAATTGCGAGAATGGTTCGAGGCCCCAGTGGCGGATTTAGTACTATTCGCGCAATAGGGTTATTCTTTGAAGAAAAAAATCAGGTTGCGGTATCAATGAATATGTTAGATATCGGCAAAACACCGATTCATAGAGTTTTTAAAGTGATTGAAAATGAAGCAGGAAGATATGGTGTATCAGTAGTAGCTACTCAGATAATTGGTACACTACCTCAGGAAGCGCTTATAAGTTGTGCCGAGTTTTTCTTAAAACTTGAACATTTTAACCGGGATCAAATAATAGAAAATCATTTAGTTGATTTGTAAGGAGAAGTAACATGATTGCAGATATGACACTTAACGCATTCCTAGAAGAATTAGCTTCAAACTCTCCTGCTCCTGGTGGTGGAAGTGCAGCTGCAGTTTCAGGGGCTTTGGGCGCCGCATTAATTTCTATGGTATGTCGTCTAACTTTAGGCAAAAAAGGGTATGAATCAGTTGAAGAAGAAATAAAAACAGCTTTGGACAAAAGTGATGAACTTTGCAAGACACTTACTAGTTTGATTGACGAAGACATAACCGCATTTAACACACTAATGGACACTCTAAAAATGCCCAAAGAAACCCCTGATCAAAAAAATATACGGAATACTATGTTGCAAAATGCTTTCCGGAAAGCTGCAGAATCACCCTTAAAAATAGCATCAGCATGCTTAGAAACAATTATCCTGGCCAAAGAAATAGTGAATAAAGCTAATAAAAACCTTATTAGTGATATTGGTGTGGCAGCACAACAAGCTTATGGAGGATTGGAAAGCGCAATTATCAATGTTAAAGTAAATCTTCCCTACATCAAAGATAAAACATACCAGGATAATATGAGTAAACAAATAGAAATTTTATCCGTTCAAGGGCAAAATTACCGAGATGATACTTGCGGTGAAATGAATAAACAAATTGGTTAGCAGGTATTTATTCACATGTTTTTAAGATAAAATATACGCTAAAAGGCGAAAAACTTACTATATGTGTAGCAACATGGTGTGTTTCTTAAACTAATACCTTAAATGGGGGATATTACAATGACTCGTGATGAAATTTTAATCATAACAAATAATCCAATGGTTAAAGATATAGACAATGATGTGGAAATATGCTTTGTGGAGGGTCACAGTAAAAATGTTCTTTACAAAGCATTAAATATGGTTGGTGAAGGGCATAAGTTATTATCTCATCCTTTGATGGGAAGTATCAAACCTAATCAAACTCCTTACAAATCTATTCTTGTGGGAGCGAATAAGCAGGAAGCCGATATGGCGGGTCTAAGAATACTGCAAAATTGCCTTAACAAAGTTGAGGCAATGGTAAATGAAAAATTCGCCCTAGATTTAGATGCCCTTTGGGGGGAAGACCTGCAATTGGTAGATAAGGATTTGATTGGCAATGGACTCATTTCATTATTAAACGAAAGGTAGGTGTAGTAGGTAGTGGAAAATGTATATGATCTCCTGGTTATAGGCGGCGGTCCGGCAGGATTAGCTGCAGGCGTATATGGAGCTAGAGCAAGAATGAAAACTGCCATTATAGAAAAAGGCAAACCGGGTGGACAGGCAGCAACTACCTCAGAACTGGAAAATTACCCTGGCTTTGGACGGGGTACCTCAGGCCCGGGTCTAACCCAGGCAATGGCCGAGCATGCAGAGTCTATGGGTGCAGAATTCATAAAAGATATAGTAGTTTCGCTCGACCTGGAATCTAATCCTAAAAAAATTGTTGGCAAAAAGGGCGAATATCTTGCTAAAGCAGTTATTTATGGTTTAGGTGCGCAACCAAGAGGATTAAACGTTCCTGGTGAAGGTAAACTGCGTGGTAAAGGTGTAAGCTATTGTGCAACATGTGATGCAGAATTTTTTGAAGAACTTGATGTTGTAGTAGTTGGCAGTGGTGACGCAGCCATAGAAGAAGCAGAATACCTTACTAAATTCGCTGAGAATGTTACCGTTATAGTTATTCATGAAGAAGGCAAAGTTGATGCTAACCAGGTATCGGCAGAAAGAGCCTTTAAAAACCCCCAACTAAATTGGATATGGAATTCTACTGTTCAAACTGTCAATGGTGATGGAATAGTAGAAAGTATAACTTTAAAGAATATTAAAACTGGTGAAGAGACCGAATATCCCACGAATGGTGTATTTGTATTTATCGGAAGTGTCCCTACTACTGAAATGCTTAAAGGACAAGTAGAGCTTACAAATCGCGGCTACATTATAACTGATGAAAAAATGGCCACAAATGTAGAGGGTGTCTTTGCAGCCGGCGATGTAAGAGATAAATATCTTCGCCAAGTAATTACTGCTGCCAGTGATGGTGCGATTGCAGCAGTAGCGGCAGAAAAATATGTCCATGAAACTGAATTATGGGATAGTGAAGTTCTAAATGCTACTAAGCCTGTAGTAGTTGCTTATTATAATCCAATGGACATGGCAGGAACCGAAAAAGTTGGCATGGTTGACCGTTTCGTATCTGCTAATAGCGATAAATTATCACTAGTAAAAGTTGATGCAACCAGAAACGAACTAGTTCAGAAACGCTATAACATTGGTAATGAGCTTCCCATGGTTCAATTATTTGTTGATGGCCAGGTTAAAACTAGCCTGAAAGACATAAATGAGGAAAACCTCAAAACTTTGCTTTAATTGCAGGAAAGGAGATGAATAAGTAGTGATTGAAATTACTAAAGAAAATTTTGAAGAAGAAGTCTTAAAAGCTTCAGGTATTGTATTTGTTGATTTTTGGGGTCCTAAATGTGAACGCTGCATGGAGTTAATGCCTTATGTAGAGGAATTAGCTGAAAAGTATGCTGGTAAAAACATTAAATTCTGTTCATGTGATACCACAGGAAAAAGAAGACTAGCTATATCTCAGAAAGTATTAGGTTTGCCTGCTATGCTCTTCTATAAAGATGGCGAAAAAATAGACGAGTGTGCTGGCCAGGATCTTAGTCCCGACGTCGTAGAAGCAAAGATCAAAGAATACTTGGAAAAATAGAAAGCAGGAGGGATATTTATGCGTTTAGAACTTGGCTATATTAATGTCAAGGATGTTAAATTCGGTGCCAAAACTGAATTTAAAGATGGGATAGTCTATGTAAACAAAGCAGAACTTCTCGAAGAACTCAAGGATGAACGGTTAGCTAAATTAGACCTGGATATTGTTCATCCTGGCGAGTCAGTAAGAATTTGTCCTGTTA
>JAQWBP010000004.1:52370-76745 GCA_028706315.1 Syntrophomonadaceae bacterium | reverse complement strand
GAATTTAAAGATGGGATAGTCTATGTAAACAAAGCAGAACTTCTCGAAGAACTCAAGGATGAACGGTTAGCTAAATTAGACCTGGATATTGTTCATCCTGGCGAGTCAGTAAGAATTTGTCCTGTTAAAGACGTTCTTGAACCCAGGGTTAAAGTAAACGGTCAGGGTAATGTATTCCCAGGATGGTTTGGCGACAAAATGGTTGGAGAAGGCTGCACTCATGTATTAAAAGGCATGACAGTTATGACTGTTGGTAAAATCATTGGTTTCCAAGAAGGTATAGTAGATATGACTGGAGTTGGTGCTGAATATACACCTTTCTCCAAAACCATAAACCTGGTAGTTCTCTGCGATAAAATCGAAGGATTAAAGCAGCACGAACATGAAGAAGCAGTTAGAATGGTTGGACTTAAAGCAACTAGATATATTGCTGAAGTTGCCAAAGATGCTACACCTGATGAAGTTAAAGTATACGAAACTAAAGAATTTAACGAGCAAGTAAAAGAATATCCTAACCTTCCTAAAGTAGGTTATATATACATGCTGCAAACCCAGGGTTTAATGCATGACAGCTATTTATATGGCATAGATGCTAAAAAGATTCTTCCTACTTTAATTTATCCGACCGAAGTTATGGACGGAGCAGTAACTAGTGGTAACTGCGTATCCGCTTGTGATAAGAATACCACTTATCATCATCTTAACAGTCCAGTAATATATGACCTGTATGACAGACACGGTAAAGATATCAACTTTATCGGCGTTGTTATTACCAATGAAAACGTAACCCTGCTAGAAAAACAACGTAGTTCTAATTACGCTACTAAACTGGCCAAGATGTTAGGCCTTGACGGTGCAGTAGTTAGTGAAGAAGGTTTTGGCAACCCTGATGCTGACCTTATTATGAACTGTGTAAAACTTGAAGATGCCGGCATTAAGACTGCTTTAATTACTGACGAATATGCTGGAAGAGATGGTGGTTCACAGTCACTGGCTGATGGAAATGCGAAGGCTGATGCCGTTGTAACCGGCGGAAATGCCAATGTTGTAGTAGTACTGCCTAAACTTGATAAAATTATCGGCTATGTTGATGCAGTAAATACTATTGCTGGTGGACATGACGGATCATTACAAGCTGACGGAAGAATTGAAGTAGAAATCCAGGCCATAACTGGTGCTACTAACGAACTGGGATTCAATAAGATGGGTGGATCAGGTATATAACTTTTGTATACACAAAAAAACGTTTTGAAAGGATGATATTACAATGGCTTTAGATAAGAGTTTCTTTGAAGGTAAAAAAATCTGCTGCCTGGGTGATAGAGATGCTATCCCGGGTCCTGCTCTTGCTGAATGTATGAAGAGTGTTGGAGGAGAAATTCTCTTTACCAGCACAGAATGCTTTGTTTGAACCGCAGCCGGGGCCATGGACATGGCCAATCAAGCTCGTATTAAAGAAACAGCAGAAAAATTTGGGAAAGACAGTGTAGTAGTAATACTCGGTGGTGGAGAGGCAGAATCTGCCGGCTTGACAGCAGAGACAGTTATGACTGGTGATCCCACTTTTGCTGGACCTTTGACAAATGTTGCTTTACAGTTACCGGTATACCATCTTTTCGAACTTAAGGACCTCATTGATCCTGCTGTTTACGAAGAACAGGTAAGTATGATGGAAATGGTTCTTGATGTTGATGAAATCATTGCAGAAATGGATAACATTCGCAAAGAGTGCAGCGAATAGTCGCAGAAGGAGATGAAAAAATATGGCAGGGATACGTGTAGTTCATTATATTAACCAATTCTTTGCTGGTATAGGCGGTGAAGAAAAAGCTGATACCAAGCCATTTAAAAAGGACGGTGCAGTTGGTCCTGGTACAGCTCTTCAGTCAAAATTTGGTAACGAGATGGAAGTAGTAGGAACTGTTGTATGCGGTGATACCTATTTCAATGAAAATCTCGACGAAGCATCTAAAGAAGTAATTGACATGATTGCTAGCTTTAAACCTGACATGCTGATTGCAGGTCCGGCTTTTAATGCTGGTAGATATGGTGTAGCTTGTGGAGCAGTTTGTGCTGCAGTTAGTGAAGCTCTTAATATACCTGTAATAACTGGAATGTATGAAGAAAACCCCGGTGCAGATATGTATAAGAAATACGCATATATGGTTAAAACCGGTAATTCCGCAGCTACGATGCGTAAGGCTATTCCAGCTATATCTAAACTAGCCCTTAAAATAGGAAAAGGCGAAGCCATTGGCACTCCGGAAGAAGAAGGCTACATGGCTAAAGGCATTCGTGTTAATAAAATATATGACAAAAGAGGTTCAGCCCGTGCAGTTGATATGCTTATCAAGAAACTGAATGGAGAGCCTTTTGTTACCGAGTATCCGATGCCGGTATTTGACCGGGTAGAGCCCAGACCGGCTGTTAAAGATATAAGCAAAGCTACAATAGCTATCGTAACCTCCGGTGGTATTGTACCTAAAGGAAATCCGGATCATATTGAATCTTCCAGTGCATCTAAATTTGGTACGTATTCATTAGCTGGAGTTTTAGAACTTAATGCTGATAGCCATGAGACTGCACATGGTGGATATGACCCAGTTTATGCTAATGACGATCCTGACCGTGTATTACCAGTTGACGTCTTAAGAGAAATGGAAAAGAACGGCGTTATCGGTAAACTACACGAGACTTATTATGCAACAGTTGGAAATGGTACTTCAGTTGCTAACGCTAAGAAATATGCTCATGAAATTGGAACACAATTAAAAGAAGCCGGTGTGGATGCTGTAATCCTCACCTCCACCTGAGGCACCTGTACTCGTTGCGGTGCAACGATGATAAAAGAAATCGAAGACGTAGTAGATGTACCATGTGTTCACATGTGCACAATCGTACCGATTTCCTTAACAGTTGGTGCAAACAGAATAGTTCCTACAGTTGCTATTCCTCATCCGCTAGGCAACCCGAATCTTTCTGCTAAGGAAGAATATGCTCTGCGTAAAGGTTTAGTAGAAAAAGCTCTGAAAGCACTTACAACTGATGTAAGTGAACAAACAGTATTCTAATTCCCTTTCAGTTTACAGTGGGTCTCTTTTGAGAGGGGACCCACTTCTTTATTTTAAGAAATAGTTAGGAGGTTGAAGTAATGAATTTTCCAGTGATCAAAGGAACTGGATATGTACTAGTTCACGCCCCGAATATGATGTTAGAACATGGAACAACTATCACAGTTGAAAAAGCCAAAAATCCTGGTTCTGATTTCTTAAAAGCGATACCCGATCATATTAGAAGCTTTGAGGAAACTGTAAAGTATGCTCCTAATCAGGTTTATATTGGTAACCTTAGCCCCAGAGACCTGGAGACAATACCCCAGCCCTGGTTTGAAAATTTCGTAGAAGATGCTGACAGACAGGGTAAATATGGCGAAATAATGCCAGAAAAAGAACTATATGGCCTGATGAAGATAGTAGATAGGTTTGAGTTAGTAGAATTAAATGAAGAGTTTTCGGCTGAGATAAAAGAAATACTTAAAGCTAAAGATATATTTACTGAAAATCAGTTGGCTCTTTTTGATAAACCGAAGAGCATGGATGAAATATCTGCTCTAGTTAAAAATGATACCGCCAAAGGCCTATATGATGGTGACAAACTCCTTGGCTGTGTAAGAGAAGCCCACGAAAGTGATCCCTGCCTGACCGCCGATGTCGTATTTGAAAACCTAGTTACAAAAGCATCAGGTGTTCTGGCTATGATTGCTTTATTTAAGAAAAATAATATTGATCCTAGCGAGGTTGATTATATTATCGAAGCTTCTGAAGAAGCTATTGGTGATATGAACCAGCGCGGTGGCGGAAATATGGCTAAAGCATGTGGTGAAGTTGCCGGATGTATTAATGCTACTGGTATTGACATGCGCGGATTCTGTGCTGGACCATCTCACGCTTTCGTAAATGCTGCAGGTTTGGTCCAATCCGGTATATTTAAAAATGTTGTAGTTATGGCTGGTGGATGTACAGCTAAATTAGGCATGAACGGTCGTGACCATATAAATAAAAAAATGCCATTAGTTGAAGATATGATTGGTGGCTTTGCTGTACTTGTAAGTGAAAATGACGGAGTTAACCCGGTAATAAGGACAGATATACTTGGCAAACATAAAATCTCTTCAGGATCAGCTCCACAGGCTGTTATTCAGGCTATAGTTGTTGATCCCCTGACTGCCAGTGGAATGAAGATTTCTGATATTGATGTATTTGCTCCTGAGCTACAGAACCCTGAAATTACTGTACCGGCTGGTGCAGGAGATGTACCTGTTGCTAACTACAAGATGATAGGTGCTATGGCGATAAAACGCGGTGAACTCGAGAAAAAAGAATTAATGGAGTTTACCAAAAAACACGGCGTAATTGGATTTGCTCCGACTCAGGGCCATATTCCTTCTGGTGTACCATTAATAGGTTATATTAGAGATTCGATGCTTGCCGGTGAAATGACAAATGCTATGTTAATCGGTAAAGGCAGCTTATTCCTGGGTAGAATGACTGACCTGTTCGATGGTATTAGTTTTATTATTCAAAAGAATTCCGGAGAACTCAGCATGGGCCAGGATTCTAGTGCCTCTGATGAATTCAAACAGGAAATTAGAGAAATGATTGCCGAGGCTATGCAGGGTATTGCTGACTCTCTGGCACGGAGGTGATTCGTAGTGTCAGATAATTTATTCAAAGATTTAGCAGTTGAAGTATTTGCCGAAGCAGCAGACATGTTAAAAACCGGTGAATCCCGGAAAAAAGTAAAAGTTGGCTTGACTACACTCGGCAGCGAAATTAATCCTGAAGAACTCGTTCGTGGGGCGGAAATTGCGATGAGCAAAGATGCTGGCCTGGAAGTTGTTATTATAGGTCCAGCACCTGAAAATTGCCAGTTAACAGTTCACGAAGCTAATGATGAGGATGCAGTGCATGAAGTTCTGGAAAGATTACTTGATACCAAGGAAGTGAATGGTGTAGTAACTATGCACTACCCATTCCCGATAGGTGTATCAACTGTAGGAAAGGTTATAACTCCGGCACGAGGGAAAGCTATGTATATAGCAACTACAACCGGGACAAGTGATACTGACCGCATCCAGGGAATGGTTAAAAATGCTGTTTATGGTATTGCAGTTGCTAAAGCTGATGGTATTGCTAACCCCAGAATTGCTATTTTAAATGTTGATGGTGCCAGACAAGTTGAAAGGCACCTTAACAGCATGCAAGAAAAAGGATATGAATTTACCTGGGGAGAATCTCAGCGCGCTGATGGTGGACATGTGCTTAGAGGTAATGACCTTATTACAGGTAGTGTGGATGTTGTAATAACTGATACTCTGACCGGAAATATCCTGATGAAACTTTTTAGCTCCTTTAACAGCGGTGGCAGTTACGAAACGATAGGTTTCGGATATGGCCCTGGCGTTGGGGACGGCTTTGGTCGGCTCATTCATATTGTTTCCAGAGCATCAGGAACTCCGGTAATCGAAGGTGCAATTGAATATTGTGCTGCTATGGTACGCGGTGGCCTAGATAAACTGAAACAACAAGAAATAAAAAGCGCTGAAAAAGCGGGATGGATTGTACCTGTAGCAAAACCTGCCGAATCAGCTGCTGATGAAGAAGTTGTAGCTCCTCCAACCAAAGTAGTTGATTCCCAGATACCGGGTATTGACATACTAGAGCTGGAAGATGCTGTTAAAGTACTGTGGAAAAAATCAATCTTTGCTTCCAGTGGGATGGGATGTACTGGTCCAGTTATCCTGGTAGCTGGTGAAGATAAAGATAAGGCTTTAGAGATTCTAAAAGAAAGTGGCTATCTATAAAGATAAAAAAACCGAATTAGTATAGAATATATATATATTTGTAAAATTTAGGGGGAATTGAAAAAATGAAAAGCGATATCGAAATTGCTCAAGAAACTAAAATGCTGCCAATAGTTGATGTAGCAGAATCCTTGGGACTCGGGGGAAATGACATTGAACTTTATGGCAAGTATAAGGCCAAAGTTTCATCTGATGTGTGGGAAAGAATTAAAAATAAGCCTTCGGGAAAGTTGGTACTTGTCACTGCGATTACTCCAACCCCAGCAGGTGAGGGTAAGACTACCATAACTGTAGGTCTGGGTCAGGCTCTTAACCGAATTGGGAAAAAAACTATTATAGCACTTCGTGAACCATCACTGGGGCCTAGTTTTGGCATAAAGGGTGGTGCTGCAGGTGGCGGATATGCGCAAGTTGTTCCGATGGAAGATATTAACCTTCATTTTACTGGCGATCTTCATGCAATAACAACTGCACACAACCTATTAGCAGCCCTGCTGGATAATCATATTCATCAGGGGAATGCTTTAAATATCGATCCTCGTCAAATTGTATTTCGTAGAGCCATGGACTTAAATGAAAGAGCATTAAGAAATATTGTTTTGGGACTTGGCGGGAAAATTAATGGAGTGCCTAGAGAGTCTGGGTTTGACATAACTGTCGCCTCTGAGGTTATGGCTGCCTTATGTCTTGCTACTGACCTGATGGATTTGAAAGAGCGGTTTAAACGCATAGTAGTTGCTTATACTTATGATGGTAAACCAGTAACAGCTGATGATCTAAAGGCTGCAGGTGCTATGACGTTACTTATGAAAGATGCTATTAAGCCTAATCTGGTGCAAACCCTTGAAAATACACCCGCCTTTATTCATGGGGGTCCTTTTGCCAATATAGCCCATGGCGCTAATAGTATAATGGCAACACAGATGGGTCTTAAACTAGCTGATTATACAATTACAGAGGCTGGATTCGGTGCAGACCTGGGTGCTGAGAAGTTTTTTGATATTGTATGCCGTTACGGTAATTTAAAACCTGATGCTGTAGTAGTAGTTGCCACCATCAGGGCTTTAAAGAACCATGGTGGTGTACCAAAAGATAAACTTGGTGAAGTTAACATGGAAGCCCTAAATAAGGGTCTGGCTAATCTGGAAAAACATCTAGAAAATGTTCAGAAGTATGGTGTACCAGCATTAGTCGCATTAAATGAATTCCCAACAGATAGCCAAGAAGAAATCGATCTGGTGATTAACAGATGTGCTAGACTTGGTGCAGACGTTGCGCTGGCTAAAGTATGGGCTGAAGGTGGCGCTGGCGGTGAAGAATTGGCCAGGAAACTTGTAGCAACTATTGAAAATAAGCCTTCGCAATTTAACTATCTTTATGATACAAAACTTTCATTAAAAGCTAAGATCGAAAAAATTGCTTCTGAAATTTACGGAGCTAATGGAGTAAATTATATTCCTGCGGCAGATAAAATGCTGCAAAAATTCGAAGATATGGGTTTTGGACAGCTCCCCATATGTGTGGCAAAAACCCAGTACTCACTTTCTGATAACCCTGATTTAAAAGGTAGACCGACCGGTTTCGAGATTACTATTCGTGAAGCGCGATTATCAGCAGGTGCAGGTTTTGTGGTAGTTCTTACTGGAGCGATTATGACCATGCCGGGACTTGGCAAAACACCAGCAGCAGAAAAAATTGATATCTTAGAGAATGGACAGATTGTAGGTCTATTTTAAAGCAAACTGAAAAAAATCTAACGATGTAAAGGGAATGAGAAAATACTCTCATTCCCTTTATTTTTTGCTATAAACTGGAATATATTAATTTAGCCTGGCTAACATAATTGGATAAAATCTGGTTATATCCTTGCATTAATTTTCGTATAATCGGGTGATTAGCTGAGTTGAAAGTTAGATTATCAATCCGTCTTACCGGTAATATTTTAGGTGATGTGCCCGAAATAAAAAGGGCTTCTATTTGTTGCAGGTCTTTATAATTAATACATTTTTCAAAAACTTCAAGATTATTATCTTTACAGACTGACATAACATAGTGTCGCGTAATGCCTCCCAATACTTTCTCACCAGGAGCTGTATAAATGCTGTTACTTTGCAGCAAAAATATATTAGATTTACTGCCTTCAGTTATATTTCCCTCGCCATCAACTAAAATCGCCTCGTAAACACCATGATCCGCAATTTCTTTACTTACCACATCTAAGAAACTTACATCCGCAACTTTAGCTTTCGGGGTATGTCTTTCACCGTGAAAAAGTATAGTGTCTACCCCATTTTTATAATCGTCATCAGATGGATAAGAATGCTTTATAAAGTAAACAATAAAGTTGCAAACTGTATTATTTTTTGCAGGGTAGTTGAAAACAATTTTTATATTTCCTGTATCTACTTCATTAGTTTTGATCAGTTTCAGAACCGAGTCTTTAATTTCAGATGGATTAAACGGGATTATAGACCCAGTTAAGCAGGCAGAGTTTCTAAGCCTTTGCATATGCTCATCCCAGAAAAGTGGAACACCTTCTATGGCTCGAATAACTTCATAAAGAGAAGTTCCACTCGTCAAAAAACTACCATCAAAATGATCATATCCTAAAACGTTACCATTATTTACAAAATAGCGGTGATAGCATTTTTCCATATCATACCTTCCGCCGTAGCAGAATTTTACCTCCTCCGTTAGATTATATGTGTATTATTCCCACTCAAATATGGATTATGTAGCGATTATTATTTTCGTTCACAGGTAGTTTCAGGCTATACCCAGATTATGGCAAGCATAGCTAGGGCAAAAAAGAAAATACTAACTATTGATACATTTTACTATGTGAAAGGAGTGATGTTACCAATTATTGGAGAGAAATAACTTAATTAACGTAATTAATTAGCAACTACTATTAATGCAAGTATTGTATAAAAGGAGGTTAACTTTGTGGCAACTACTGATCTAGCATGTAAAGTAAAATCATGTTCTTTCCATCATCCTGATGATCGGTGTGCGGCAGGCGAGATCCAGGTAATATTAAATAGCCAAGATGCTATCTGCGATACTTTCGTAGGCCGTGATACTGACACTAAACCTGCAGGAAATGCTAAACAAGAAGTACCCTTAGAGATTCGTTCTGCTCGGATGGCAGATGATGCCCGCAGTGTAAACTTGGGAAATGTAGGTCATCTTTATGAAGGTGATGCTACTAATCTTGAGCCGCTGGTAAGCTGCAATGCAGAGAACTGTACCCATAACAAACATGGCGTTTGTTTCGCTGACCAAGTAACTATTGATGGTGATGCAGCATTTGTATCAGGTGATACAGTATGCAGAATGTATTCACCGTCATAAAAAAATGCCAGGATTGGAGGAAAGAAAATGCACAGAAAAGATAATATAGTCTATCCTTATATACCCAACTCAGTACCTGAAGTAAAAAAAATCATGATGGATGAAATTGGGATTTCCGACATAATGGAGTTATATGAGAGAGAAATCCCTGAAGAGTTGAGATTTAAAGGGAAAATGCAGCTTCCCGATCCCATTTATGATGAGTATTCCATAAAAAGGCATACAGAAAAAATATTGAATAAAAACAAAAACTGTTCAGAATATCTTTGTTTCCTAGGAGCTGGTTGTGCACCGCACTTTGTTCCCGCTGTTTGTGATGAGATGAATGGCAGGGGAGAATTTCTCACCGCCTATGTTGGCGAATCTATTGCAGACCATGGTAAATGGCAAACCTTTTGGGAATATTCTAGTTTAATGGCTGAGCTTTGTGACATGGATATATTAAGTATACCTATGTATGACGGAGCCCAGGCAGCAGCTAGTTCAATAAGAATGGCAAACCGTCTAAACAATCGGGCTAAAGTACTAGTACCAGAAAAAATGAACCCTCAAGTTATGATGGTGTTAAAGAACTATATGAACAGTATGCCATCAGCCGATATTCAGATTGTAACTATTAAATGTAATTCTGAAGGTTGTATTGATTTAAATGATTTGAAAAATAAATGTGGTTCAGATGTATGTGCTGTATATATTGAAAATCCCGCTTACCTGGGAGTAGTAGAAATGCAGGCGGCAGAAATAGGTAAGATTGCTAAGAACGCTGGTGCTGAGTTTGTTGTTTACACTGATCCTATTTCACTGGGCGTTATGGAAGCCCCGGCCAACTATGGTGCAACAATTACTTGTGGTGATTTCCATACTCTGGGTCTTCACCTGGGTGCTGGCGGATGCCAGGGCGGGTTTATTGCAACGTTTGATGATATGAAATATATTGTCGAATTCAAAGACCTAATGTTTGGCCTGACTGATACCATCGTTGAGGGCGAATATGGATTTGGGGAAGTCTTATATGATAGGACATCTTATGGATCTCGTGATAAAGCGAACGAATTTACTGGAACTAGCACGGGCCTCTGGGCTTTGACTGCTGCCGTATACCTTGCTCTCATGGGGCCAAAAGGCATGCAAGAAGTAGGAACAACAATTATGCAGAAGTCACAGTATGCAGCTCAGAAAATGAGCCAAATTCCAGGTATTCAACTAAAAACAACTGGGCCTTTCTTTAAGGAGTTTTTAGTTAATTTTGATATGGCCGGTAAAAAAGTGGCCGATATCAACAAGGCTTTACTGGGATATAAAGTTCATGGTGGCGTAGATTTATCCATAGCATTTCCTGACCTGGGCCAAAGTGCTCTCTATTGTGTAACTGAGATACACACTAAAGATGATATAGATAAATTATGTTATGCGCTCCAGGGTGCATTAACTTGTTAATATATATCTTCTAAATCTATACGGAAAGGAATGAAAATTTAAATGTTAAGAGATAGATATAAAAGGTTTAGAAAATTCCACCAGGCCAAGTGGGATGAAGAGCTAATATTCGAACTGAGCGTACCTGGAGAAAGGGGAGTACTAGTTCCACTTGCAGAAGCTGAAGTGGAAAAAGCAGTTGGAGATGGGATAAGTGTACTGGGCAAATTGAAAAGAAAGAAAGCTCCCGCACTCCCTGAAGTGGGTCAGATGAGAGTAAATCGCCACTATATGCGGTTATCACAGGAAACAATGGGAACGGATGTTAATATCGATATATCCGAAGGAACCTGTACTATGAAATATAGTCCCAAAGTTCAGGAGCATATGGCTGCACGTCATCCTGGAATAGCTGAAATACACCCACTGCAGGACCCTGATACTATGCAAGGAATACTGGAGATTTACTATAAAACAGAACAGTTCCTTAAAGAGGTTTCCGGCCTTGACTATTTCCACTTCCAACCTGGTGGGGGTGCTCACGGTGTTTATACTAATGCATCTATTATCAGGGCCTACCATCAGTCTCGCGGGGATACTAAGAGAACAGAAATGATAACTACCATGTTTTCTCATCCATGTGATGCTGCAACTCCGAATACAGCAGGATTTAAAGTTATTACCTTGATGCCGGATGATAATGGTTATCCTCCCCTAGATGCGTTTAAAGCAGCTTTATCAGAGCGTACAGCCGGTATTATGATAACTAACCCTGAGGATACCGGTATCTATAATCCCAGAATTAAAGAATATGTTGATGCTGCTAAAGCAGTTGGGGCAATTTGCTCTTATGACCAGGCTAATGCCAATGCTTTTTTAGGTATTGCTCGTGCATTAGAAGCCGGTTTTGATATGTGCCACTTTAATTTGCATAAGACCTTCTCAGCACCACACGGGTGTATGGGACCGGCAACTGGTGCAGTAGGTTATAAGAGTTTTCTGGAACCTTTCATGCCAGTACCACGTGTTAAGTTTGATGGCAAAAAATATTATCTTGATTATAACCATCCGCAAAGTATAGGCATGGTCAGACAATTTATAGGAAATCCAAACGTTGTGTTGAAAACTTATATGTGGATTATGCAGCACGGCACAGAAGGCTTAAAAGAAGCAGCCAAAATTTCAGTGTTAAATAATAACTATATGATGAAAAAACTTAAAGAAATTCGGGGCATAGTTATGTACTATGATTTCGGCCCTGGCAAGAACCGCTTGGAGCAAGTGCGCTGGAGTTGGGCGAAACTCAAAGAAGACACTGGTTTTGGTACCGACGATGTCAACCAGCGGTTATCTGACTTTGGTATTCAGCACTACTGGACATCACATCATCCCTGGGTGGTTCCCGAACCGTTTACACCAGAACCATGTGAGTCTTATAGTAAGGATGATATCGATGAATGGTGCGGTGCTTTGAAGGCAATTTCCGACGAGTGCTACAATAATCCGGAAATTATCAAAGGTGCACCACATAGTGGTCCAGTCCACAAAGTAAAACACCCGGCTCTAGATGAAGAAGCTTTGATAGCAGTTACCTGGAGGCAGTACCAGAAGAAAAAAGGTCTGAAAAAATAGTTTATAAAGTTTTCCGCCCTTTTTATAGGGCGGAAAACTTTTAATTAATAAAAATGGTAATACTAGCAATACTAGTAGTGAACTTGATACTAAATTAAGTTATGTAGCATTTTAGTTCATTAAGGAGGGATATTTTTGCCTAAAGGATTAGTTTTGTTTCAGCAAAGTGCTGTTGGTATAACACGGCAGATTAGTCCCTGGGATACCATGGTATATTCTACAGTTAATCCCGGGCTAATGTATGCATTAGTTTACTTAATGTGGGCGCCATTTTTATACCCTGGTGCGCATATGCCATGGGCTATTGTTACCGTGGCCCAGATGTTTGTTATTGCCGGTTTGTACTGGCTTTTGTCAGTGGCTATGCCCCGACAGGGTGGTGAGTATATTTATATTAGTCGTATACTGCATCCTGCTCTCGGGTTAATGTCCAGTTTTATGATTTCATTTACTGCTATTTCATGGACTGGTGTCTGTACTGACTGGGCATTGAAATATGCGGTAGTCGAATTTTTTGCATCTATGGGTATAGTTAGTGGACAAGCACAATGGTTTCAATGGGCAGCCGCTCTTAACAACATCCATATACGGGCTTTAATTGGAACTGCTTTGATTTTTATTATTTGGGTAGTTTTCTATAAAGGTAGCCGAGCTATGATGAAAATGTCATGGATGGCACTAATTGGAACCATAATAGGAGCACTTACTTTTATTGTAGCCTTCTTTATTACTGAGCCAGGCGCTTTTGCCACCAATTTTACTCAATTAACCGGATTAAACTATGATGATGTATTTAATCTAGCTTTTGAGGCTGGGCATCCACAAAAATTCCTTTTCGGTGCTACTATTATGGCAGGTTCAACATACATCATCTTGAATACATTGGGCTCCACCTTCGGGGCTAATTTGGCCGGAGAAGTGCGTAATGTGCAGAAATCACAGCTTTTGGCTATGTTCGGATCTCTCGCTATACTAATGGGCGCATGGGCCATTTTTTATGGATTTAGTTATAAGAGCTATGGCGCATTATGGACTAATTGCCTTATGTATCTTGCAGGTACAGGCAATGCGGCGTATCCTTTTGGTGATTATGAACCTTTTATAACCATACTGATAGGAATATTAACTCGTAGTCCGATATTTATATTCCTAATCGCTGTAGCCTTCTTTATGGCAACTTTCGGATCTGCTGCAGGTATGAGTTTTGGACCCAGCCGTAATATCTATGCCTGGGGATTTGACCGTCTGGTACCGGAAAAAGTTTCAGAAATTGATCCTAAATCCGGGTCACCATTAATTGCTTCAACTATTGCTCTGCTAGTTGCGGAGTTATTCCTTTTGATGGATGTATACTTGCCGTCCTGGACCGCCTATATAGGCTATACAATATTTACCTGGTTCCTAGCTTGGATACTGCTTGGGGTCGCAGGGATTATGTTCCCGTATCGCCGGAAATTACTTTTTGAATCGTCACCACCGATAGTCCGAAGTCGTTTCTTGGGCCTTCCTACGGTTACCTGGCTAGGTATTCTTACCACAATAATTAGTATTTCTATATGTATATACTTGTTAATTCCGTTCTTTGCAGGTGATATGCCCTATACGATGATAGTTATGTCCGGTATCCTGCTGACACTACCACTTATAATCTACTATATTTCAAAATCTTCGTATGCCAAGCGTGGGATAGACATTGATATACAGTTCCAGGAAATACCGGCTGATTAATCCAAACCAAGAATAAAAACGATTAAAATCAGTAGATAAGGGGTGATACTTGTTAATGAAAATATTTTATGCGGCTGATATGCATGCAGCTGAGAGTACTTTTCGTAAGTTCACCAATGCGGGTCCGTTCTATAAAGTGGATATAGTAATATATGGAGGAGACTTTGTAGGAAAAATGGTAGTACCAATTGTAAAAACACCTAGAGGTCATTGGGAGGCAACTTATTACGGATCAACGGTGATAATAAAAAATGCTGGTGAACTCCCGGACCTACAAAAGACTCTACATGATGCTGGTTTCTACTGGATTGAAATGACAGAATCAGAAATTGATCAGGTAACAGAAAAAGATGTTGAAGAAATAACTAAGAAATTACAGATTGAACAGGCTGAGTCATGGAGTAAGCTAATGGATGAAAGATTTAAAAAAAATAATTTACCTTGTGTAATTACTCCGGGCAATGATGATCCCTATTACATTGATGAAGCCTTTGATAAACTAGAATATGTAAAAAACGGTGATGGCAAGGTTATTGAGATTAATGGGTTTGAAATACTTTCGTTAAGTAATGGGCACCCTACAAAATTTAAATATCCCCGCGATATAAATGAAGAAGAACTAAGACATAAAATTGATGAACTAGCATCACAAGTAAAAGATATGAACCGGTGTATATTTAACCTTCACGTTCCTCCCTATGATACTGATCTTGACCAGGATACACTTTATGATGACGATCTAAATCCCATTTTGGATGGGGATTCCCTGGCAACAGGACCAGTTGGCAGCAAAGCAGTGCGGGAAGCTATAGAAAAATATCAGCCTGTACTAAGCCTGCATGGGCATGTTCATGCAAGTCGTGGTGTATTCAAAATCGGCAAAACTGTTTGTGTTAACCCGGGGAGTGAATATGACCAGACTATGCTTAGAGGTGTAATAGTTGAAATTGGGGATAATGGAGAAGTAAAAACTCCTACATTGACTGCAGGATAAATAGAGCTACCTAAAAACCCGCCATGATTAAAATAACATGGCGGGTTTTTATAATTTCTCTGCAAAATTCCCCAAAGCTTTTGTATTTGGCAATTTAAATTAATTATTGTTATCTATCGAGCCATTTTTTAGTCATTTAAAATAAGGGAAAATAGCTCTGCGCGGGTTTGGCTGCGCTTTTCAAATAAACCGCGAACTGCTGAGGTTACTGTAAGAGCTCCTGCTTTTTTCACTCCCCGCATAGTCATACACATATGTTCGGCCTGAATAACTACCCCAACACCTTGCGGATTTAAGGTATCATTTATACAATCAGCAATCTGGGATGTTAGTCTTTCCTGAAGTTGGGGGCGACGCGCATATGCTTCTGCAACTCTGGTCAGTTTACTTATGCCAACTACTTTGCCGCCTTTAGGAATATAGGCTATATGGGCTTTACCGTAAAAAGGTAAAAGATGGTGTTCACACATAGAGTATATGGGGATATCCTTAACTAGAACTAGTTCATCATGATATTCAGTAAATGATACCTTTAAAAATTCCCTGGGATCCATATCATAACCGGCAAAAATTTCATCGTACATCTTAGCGACTCTGCCTGGTGTACCCAGAAGTCCTTCCCGGTTAGGATCATCACCGATAGCTTCCAGAATCATCGTTACCGCTTGTTCAATTTTAGGTTTATCTATTTTATTACTATTTAACATGATATCCTCCTGTATTTTATTAAAATCAGGTGCAATCAACCTTAATATACTTTATCATATCAAGAATTAAAAGTAATTTTTAAAATTAACTATAATATTATTAATTTCAGAAAAAAGTTGGGAAATCAATATAGAATAGTTTAAACAGGATAATTGATAAATATTCTTGTTTCCTAAATGCTGAATAAATTAAATGCTGCCAGGATAAAGTAAGGAGATTATAGAAAAAACTTATAATATAACTAACGCATATAACTTTTTGCAGTGCAATCAATTGTAGGAAAAATAAAAGTAGGAAGTAGGAAGGATAAATTGAGACTGGCAAAGTTTCTTGCAGATGCCGGGATTGCATCCCGACGTAAAGCGGAAAAGCTAATAGATGAGGGCAGGGTCAAGGTGAATGGAATAAAAGTTATAGAACAAGGTTATAAAATAGATTCTAATATAGATAAAGTTGAATTCGATAATCAGGTGGTACAGAAGGAAGAAAAAAAATATATTGTTTTATACAAGCCAGGTGGCTATATTAGTAGTGTTTATGATCCCCAGGGCAGGCCTACGGTCAGGGAACTAGTAACAGGTATTAACTTAAGGCTTTACCCGGTAGGTAGATTAGATTTTGATACTGAAGGTATCCTGTTGCTTACTAATGATGGGGATTTTACTAATCTAATGATTCACCCCCGTTACGAGATAAAGAAGAAATATGAAGCTTTAGTCGAAGGGCATGCAGAGAAAGCTGATATTGATAACCTAAGAAAAGGTATAATGCTAGATGATGGCATGACTGCTCCGGCAAATGTACAGATAATAAAAAGTATAGGTAATAATATGCTCCTGGGCATGGAAATACATGAAGGCAGAAAAAGGCAGGTTAAGCGGATGTGTGCTGCTGTTAATCACCCAGTAATTTCTTTAAAAAGAACAGCCTTCGCTTTTCTTACTCTTAAAGGTTTATCTCCAGGAGAATATCGGTATCTAACTAGTAGAGAAGTTGAAGAGTTGAAAAAGCTAGCTATACATAGATAGGGGAATATGAATGATTATTATTTATACAGGTGAAGGCAAGGGAAAGACTACAAGTGCAGTAGGATTGGCCATGCGTGCGTGGGGCCAGAAGAGGCGGGTATTAGTAAAACATCCATTTATGCAAGGAATTATGGCTAAACGAGGTATAGATTACTAATGAAACAGCAACTCATGCCGTATAAAGGTTTAGGGCAATTCGAAAAACTTTATGACCTGCTGAAGAAATATAATAATCCAGCGCGAAAGTATGGACTTATTCTTTTCGCGGGTGATAATGGAATTAGTTATGAGCACACAACTATTTATCCACCTATGAACTCTAGCGCTATAGTTAAAGATCATATTGAAGGCCGATCCCCAACTTCGCGTTTTCTGGAAAGAATCGGCCGCCAAGAATTGATCATAGATGTAGGGCTATGTGATTATATAAAAAGTGAAAAAGTGTTGGAGCGTAAAATTAGAAAAGGCACAGAAAATTTTTTAAGGGGTAACGCTCTTAGTCAAGCAGAAGTTATGGGAGCCATAGACGTAGGAAAATTAATATGGGAGCAAAGTTCTTGTCTTAATTTAGATATAATAGGGATAGGAGAAATCGGCAGCGGGAATACCCTTTGTGCAGCAGCTTTAGCCTGTACTGCGACTGGACTGCATCCTCGGGAACTAGTGGGACGAGGTTCAGCTGATAATAAAGTAATAGGCAAAAAAATCGATATAATTCATAGAGCTATATGCCAACGCTGCCCAGATCAGAATAATGTTATTGATATACTTGCCAGGTTTGGTGGCTTGGAAATAGCCGCTCTAACAGGTTTTCTCAGCCGTACAGCTGAATATAGAGTTCCAGTAATGCTGGATGGATATGTTACCGCAGTTGCTGCTCTGCTTGCCAGCATGCTGGATAGCAGAATTGCAGAATACCTGATTGCGCCGGGTTTATCTGATAATACTGGACATGTGCTGGTACTGAATAGGTTGGGACTAGAGGCAATACTTGATCTAGACATCAACTATGGGGAAGGATTTATAGCGACCATAGGCATGTTTTTTTCTGAACTAGCGGTAAGTTTTTTCTCGTAAAACCCGGTTGTCAGTAATGGAGAACTAGGCAATTTAGAAAAAATAATTTACTATTAAGCAATAACATAACAAGATGAATGGAGGAAAATCGGTTTTGTCTAGAATAAGAATGAAAGTACGATTCGATTTTGCGGGTAAAACAAAATCAGGAAAACGATTTTTCGGTGGCAAAAGCAGCGAGGAAACAGCAGAAGAGATGAGACAGCAACAGATATCGTTAATTCGTAACGTACCTGTTCAGGGAATACATATTGAAGACATTGAAATGAGCCAGGAAATATACACTATATACGATGAGGTTACCAGTAAGGCGGTGGCCTATGCTCCGGTTTCCATTTCTTTTACGGCGGATTCTTTAGAAGATGCAGTAAAATTCAGCATGAAGGAGGAATTTAGAACAGTAGAAATATTGGAACCAGAAGAATTAGTCTTATCCAGAATTGATATGGAAAGACTTCTTATAAAAATTTGTGACGAATTACTTAATTATAAAAATTATCTGGAGAGGATAATTGATAACTGGAAGTAAGTTTAAAAGGGGGTTACCAAATGGGCAAAGTTACGATGGAGTCTATCGTAGAAGCTGTAAATGATCTTCCCTCCCTCCCGCATATTGTCACCAGGGTAATTGAGCTTAGTGAAGATCCTGATTCTACTGCTACGGATATTAATAATGTATTAAGCCAGGATCAGGGAATGACAGCTAAAGTACTCCGACTTGCTAATTCAGCATTCTATGGATTCCCCCGCAGGATTGGAACAGTTACTGACGCTACAATTTTATTAGGTTTTAAGACTATTCGCAGCATTGTTATGGCTGCATCTGTAAGTGACATACTCAGTCAGGAAATGCAGGGTTATGTGCTTACTAACGGAGAACTGTGGAAACATTCCCAAGCTTCTGCTTTGGCAGCACGCCTTATAGGAAAAAAAGTTAAATATCGCAATCTTGACCTGGCCTACACAGGAGCATTACTGCATGATATCGGTAAAGTAATATTAAATAATTCAATGATAGAAGCTTATCATGAAGTAATTGAAAGGGTTAATCAAGGTGATATACCTTTTATAGAGGCGGAAAATCTTATTCTGGGCTTTAACCATGCTATGGTTGGTGCTAAGGTAGCCGAAAAGTGGAATTTGCCCACTGAGCTGGTTGAAACCATAGAATTGCATCATGATCCCATAAAATCAGTAATAAATAGAGAACTCACATCTATAGTTCACCTGGCTGATGCAGTATGTGTGTCTATGGGTATTGGCATTGGCATTGACGGCTTGCTTTACCCTATTTCAGCCGGTGCTGTACGTTTGCTAGGATTAAATGAATTTGATATTGATTGTATAATATCAGATTTAGCAGACTTTTTTTCCGATCAACAAAGTTTTTAACTACATCTACCAAAAATAGACACAGACTATTATGACTTCCGCAGACTTTTTTAACGTTAACTAAAGCCGCGTAATTCCTTGGAAAATCCGCGGATTCCGCGTTGAATTACTCAAGCTGGTGCATAATTAATACTTTTCGCAGTGGAATAATGATGGTAGGGAAACTACTGACCCTTATTTAGTATTAAAAAAGGAGAAATACGATGTGTTTCCACCATAATTCAAAATTATCAATGCAGGGGAATAATTCTCCTGCAATTTTTTACATAAATTATTCATTCAAGTAAATTTGTCCAAAATATAAAGTTTTTGTTGATTTTCCCTGCAGTCTGGGCTATCATTACTGATTAAGAAAATAGCTATTTGGGGAGAAGGATTTTATATTGGGTAATATTACGATATTTGCTGGTGGATTTGGTAGCGGAAAAACGGAAATAGCCTTAAACTTCGCTATTGATAGGGCTCGTGAGGTTAAAGGTGTAGTTTTAGCTGATCTAGATATTATAAATCCTTACTTTGTTTCCCGGGACGTCAAAACGGAATTGCAAGAAAATGGAATAAGATTAATAGCTCCTGGTGGTGAGCTTGCATTTGGAGATGTTCCTAATATACCTGCTGAAATTATTGGATTAATAAAGCAGGAGAATGATATGGTTATAGATCTTGCCGGTGATGAGTCTGGAGCGCTGATACTTGGTTACCTAAATGAGTATATTACCGACAGGCAAAATTACGATTTATATATGGTATTAAATCCATATCGACCGTTTTCTAGTGATTTGGAAAGTGTAATGGAACTTAAAAACATGCTAGAGAGAACTTCCAGGATTAAGTTTAACGGTATTATTAGCAATCCAAACCTGGTCGAAGAAAGTAATATTGATGTTATAGTTGACGGTCACCTTAAGGTGTTAGGATTTGGAAAGTGGTTAAACTTACCTGTAAAATACTTGACCGTTGAACAGCAGTTTTATCAACAACTTTTTCCTAAATACGGAGAGTTACTGAAGGGTATAAAGATATATTTAAGGCCCGATTGGCTGCGGGGCTGTTGAGGAGGGATTGGAATGGCAAAGGGAAGGGTGAGGTTTCACACAGAACGTTGTAAAGCCTGCGAACTGTGCGTGCATTTTTGTCCTCGCAAGATTCTAGGGGTAGATATGGATACCATCAATTTATTAGGTTATCACCCTGTAAAAGTAAATTTGCCGGAAAATTGTAATGGATGTGGCATATGTGCTTTGATGTGCCCTGATCTGGTCATAGAGGTAGAAAGGGATTGATGATGGTATGAGTAAAGTTCTAATGAAAGGAAACGAGGCAGTTGCTGAAGGTGCAATAAGGGCAGGGTGTAAAGGCTTTTTCGGTTACCCTATAACTCCGTCCAGTGAGATTGCTGAATATATGGCTCGGAAATACCCGAAAATTGGGGGAATATTTTTACAGGCGGAAAGTGAACTGGCAGCCATAAATATGGTTTACGGTGGCGCTGCGACTGGTGTACGGGTTATGACTGCTTCCTCCGGGCCGGGGATAAGTTTAAAACAGGAAGGTATTTCGTTCATCGCTGAGGCGGAATTACCTTGTTTAATAGTTAATATTTCTCGTGGGGGTCCTGGCCTGGGAGGTATACAGCCGGCACAATCTGATTATTTTCAGGCCACCCGGGGTGGCGGGCATGGAGATTATCACATTATAGTCTTGGCGCCCGCAAGTGTTCAGGAAATGATGGATTTTGCTATAGATGCATTCGAACTGGCTGATAAGTATAGAATACCAGTAATGATTATGGCAGAAGGTACTCTCGGGCAGATGATGGAACCGGTTATACCCAGAAAAATGGTGACGGAATTCGTTGATAAGCCTTGGGCCACAACGGGTTGTAGGGGCAGACAACCTAATATTATTAATACGCTGCACCTTACCCCCGAATCTCTTGAAAAGCGGAATATTCACTTGTTTTCAAAATATGCTGAGATAAAGGCCAAAGAATCACGAGCGGAAACTTTTTTATTAGATGATGCTGAGCTGGTAGTAGTTGCTTTCGGGCTTATGGCTCGGGTGGTCAAAAAAGCGATCATGGAAGTACGTAGAAAAGGTGTTAAAGCCGGTTTGATAAGACCTATAACACTATGGCCATTCCCGGAGGAATATATAAAAAGAACTATAAAAACGGCAAAAATATTTTTATCAGTTGAAATCAACATGGGACAGATGCTGGAAGATATTAAGCTAGTTGTAAATGGAGAAGTACCAGTTGATTTTTACGGTAGGATTGGCGTAAATCCCAACCCGGAAGAGATTGCCGAACAGCTATTGAGGGTTGCTGAGAGGGAGGGGATATAATGAAAGTTGTAGCTACCAGGCCGCAAAGTCTAACTAATGCAAAATTTCACTATTGTCCAGGCTGCACCCACGGTATAATCCACCGACTGATAGCAGAATGTATTGATGAGCTTGATCAAAGAGAAAATAGTATCGGCATTTGCCCAGTAGGTTGTGCAGTTTTAGCTTACGAATATTTTAACCTTGATATGTTGGAAGCAGCCCACGGAAGGGCACCGGCCATCGCAACTGGCATTAAGCGCATCCTTCCCGATCGTTGTGTTTTCACCTATCAGGGTGATGGAGACCTGGCGTCGATTGGAATGGGAGAAATAGTACATGCCTCAGCGCGCGGAGAAAAAATATCTGTTATTTTTGTAAATAATACTCTTTATGGAATGACAGGTGGGCAGATGGCGCCAACTACTTTGATTGGGCAAGTTACCACCACATCTCCTTATGGAAGGACAGTCGAGCAGGCTGGCTATCCTATTAAAATGGCAGAGTTACTAGCCCAGAATGAGGGTTCGGCATATATAGCCAGGACGGCAGTAAATACTCCTGCTAATGTAGTTAAAACTAAAAAGGCTATTAAAAAAGCCCTCCAAACTCAGATGAACAATAAAGGGTTTTCCATGGTTGAAATCTTATCGACTTGTCCAACTAACTGGGGGTTAAACCCTATTGATGCTTTGAAATGGTTGGAAGAAAATATGATACCTAATTATCCGCTCGGTGAGTTCAAGGTAAAGGAGGAGTAAGTAGTATGGCAGAAGAAAAGCAGGTATTATTTGCTGGTTTTGGGGGGCAGGGTGTACTGGCTATGGGAAAATTCCTATCTCATGCCGCACTTAATACTGGTAAGAATGTCGCCTGGGTGCCTTCCTATGGAGCTGAGATGCGTGGTGGAACAGCTAACTGTCTGGTGACCATAGCAGATGAAGAGATTAGTTCGCCTCTAACCGAAAATCCGACCATGGCAGTTATTATGAATCGCCCTTCACTAGATAAATTCGAAGACAAAATTAAGAAAAATGGTACATTAGTAGTGAATTCTTCATTGGTGAACCGATTGCCGGAAAGGGATGACTTGAAAATCCTGGAGATGCCGGTAAATGAAATAGCTGAAAAATTAGGTAATACACGTGGTGCCAATATGATTCTGCTAGGTGCCTATATGGAGAAGACCGGGGTAGTTGATGTGGAAGATGCACTTAAGTATTTTGATGTTATATTTGCTGATAAAAAGGAACGGATTAAACAGCTTAACCGGGAAGCCTTTATGACCGGGGTCCAATATGCCAGGCAAAACTGGTAACTTTAATTAATAATTAACTAACGGTTTTACTACGAATTATATGCAAGGGAAGAACCTTTAACGGTTTTTGTCTTGCTTATTTTTTGTCTAAGGCATAGGATGGATAATCTCATTTTAACCGGCATAAGATAGATAGAAGAGGAATATGCCCGGGTGGTGGTTGATTGAGAAGGTTTATTGCTATAATAGAAAAATATCTTATGCGATTTATAGTTATCGGATTTGTTGCGCTGGTTATTGTGCAGGGTATAATGACTAATGATCCTATGAGGCTCTATCTGAGCTGGGGCGAAAGGATGGAAGGGCAGAGCATTGAATTTCCTGTTTCCACAGGCGAAATAGATCAAGAACAAAATAGCAGTAGTATGCAAGTAAATTCCCCCTACGCTATATTAGTATTAAGCATTGATAAATTTTCTTCGCTGCCTAATGCAGCTATCCTAGTCAACGGGAAGGAAATACAAAGGTTTACTGACAATGAAATAAGATTAAAGCTGATCGCTGGTGATGTTGTGGAGATAGATTCAACTCAATATAACTTTCCTGTCGAGTACAAGGTTACTAATATATCTAACAATTTATCTTTCCCGGAAAAAGGTCAGGTTTTTACTGGTAATCAAGGAATGGTAATGATCGGGCAAATTATAGTAAAATAGATGTATAGGAATTATAGAACAGGGGGTAGCTGCATGGAAGTAGGAAGTAAACTTGTTGCCACTGCAGCCATAAAAATGGCCCTGTCTTTAACTAGGCAGGAAGAATCGATATTAAAATCAGAGTTATTGGAACAACATGATGTAAAGGCGGTAGCTGTTGATTACGGCGGAGAGTTTATTAGCTCTATAAGCAAAATAGTTGAACGCGCAGTCGTAGCTGCGAAGAGGGAAGGGGTAATAAAAGATAACCATGCCGAAGAAGGCGCAGTTGCAGGAGCCGCTCGCGAAGCTATTTCCCAAATGATAACTAAAGCTTTAGGGCTCAATGTAGGCGGGAAAATTGGTGTTGCCCGGTATAAGGATCATGTCGGTGTGGCAATATTTCTAGGCATTGGTCTTTTGCATCTAGATGAGGTTGCTATCGGGCTAGGCCATAGAGCAGTCGCCTAAAAATATTTACAAGCAGGAAGGTAATAAAGATGATGGTACGCGGAATCAGGGGAGCTATAACCATAGAAGAAGATAAAGCCCTGGAGGTTATTAAGGCCACTCAGGAGCTTTTGACCGAAATACAAGATAAAAACGAATTTCAAATTGAAGAAATAGCCAGTATACTTTTTACGGTAACAGCAGATATCAGATCAGCATTTCCGGCGGAAGCCGCTAGGCTGAAAGGTTGGGCCCGCGTACCTCTACTCTGTTTTCAAGAAATTGAAGTACCTGGGGCCTTACTCAGGTGTATCCGTGTACTTGTGCATGTTAATACGCATAAAGCCCAGGAGGAGATAAATCATATTTATCTCCGGGGGGCACAGCAGCTACGACAAGATTTACTGAAATAATAGTGTTTCATACTGCTATGCTCCCATAATCTTAGTGATAAC
>JAQWBP010000004.1:36377-52270 GCA_028706315.1 Syntrophomonadaceae bacterium | reverse complement strand
TTAGCGAGTATATTTCCCCAGGGGTCAACTATCATGGAATGTCCCCAGGCCTGATAACTAGCATCTGTATTCCTCGCTGGTGAGGCGGCAACTACAAAAACTTGATTATCGACTGCCCGGCTGCGCATTAATAATTCCCAATGGGCAGGTCCGCTGGTGAGGTTAAATGCTGCCGGAATTACGAGTACTTGTGCACCTTCTAAAACGGTGGCTCTGGATAATTCTGGGAAACGAATATCATAACATATCATGAGCCCAAAACTTATCGATTTATAGCCAAAAAGGGTTAAACTGCTGCCGGCAGTCAGGGTGTCTGATTCTTTAAATGTCATGCGTCCTGGCAAGTTGACATCAAACAAATGTATTTTACGGTGCCGGCCGATAAGATTACCACTATTATCAAATACAAAACTAGTATTATAAATATTGCCAGTTGCATCCTTTTCGATAATGGATCCACCGACAATACAAACGTTATTATTACTAGCCTGCCTGGCAAGAAAATCAGTGCTGGGTCCCGGGTAACACTCGGAATACTGGGGAAACAAGTCAGTTTGGTAGGGCGCATTAAATACTTCCGGCAGAACTATTACTTCTGCCCCGGAACCAGCCGCTCTCTTAATCATTTCTTCAGCCTGGTCAATATTAGTCTTTTTATCAGAATCAACTCTCATCTGACAGATAGCTAAATACAACTGCGTAGTCATTAATATCCCCTCATGTAAAACTTATTATCATCGTATTAGTATTTTAAACAGCGTTAAGTCTATTAATTAGCATTATACCTTAATATGCTGGCAAAATAGATATGAGTATACTAAAATCCTTACCATTTATATTTTAAAATTTGTTGCTTTCTGTTATATAATGGAACCATGGAGGGTGGATATGAATTCATACAAATTAGTATCAAGGGAATATAAAGAACAAGATACGATAATAGAGATTAATTCTGCAGGAAAACCTGTCTTTATAGGTGAAGGATACTGTACAATCATAGCTGGGCCATGTGCCGTAGAAAGCAGGGAAGCCTATATTGAACTGGCCTGTTTTCTAAAATCAGCCGGCGTTCATATTCTACGAGGTGGCCTATTTAAGCCACGTACATCACCATATTCTTTTAAAGGATTAGGTGAACAAGGTGTTAGTATAATGGCAGAAGTGCGAAAAATAACTGGGCTGCCAGTAATATCAGAAATTATGGATATTCGTGATCTGGACAAGCTATACGATGATATAGACATATTACAGATAGGCAGCAGAAATATGCAAAACTTTACTCTACTGGAAGAGCTGGGTAAGATTGATAAACCTGTTCTTTTAAAACGGGGCCTTTCAGCTACTATTGAGGAATGGCTTCTGGCTGCGGAATATATTTTAAACGGTGGTAATAGTAAAATAATATTATGTGAACGGGGTATAAGAACTTTTGAACCTTACACCCGCAATACAGTTGATATTGGCGCCGTGCCCATAATTAAGAACTTATCTCATTTACCTATTATTGTCGATCCAAGTCATGCAACGGGGAAATGGAAAATGGTGGCCCCGGTTGCCAGGGCCGCACTGGCTGCAGGTGCAGATGGTATTATGGTAGAAGTTCACCAGGATCCTGATAAAGCACTGTCTGATGGCAAGCAGTCGCTTACTCCCCAAAATTTTGTAACTATGTATGAACAGCTTACTAAAATTGCTGGAATAGCGGAAAAGAAAATGCAATATTGAGGACAAGTAGATTTAAACTAATGCCATATAACTTTTTACAGTGCAATTAATATTTAATATATATTATGATTCATCATGTATTACTATAGATGCGTCAGGGTCAAAGGGATTAGTGCGCATAGCCAGGGAAAACAGATATGGGTAATGCAGATTCATATGATGCATGTAATCAAGCCATTGTATAAGCAACACGGAATAAGCTCGGTTAATATCTCCGGAGAGGTGTTGGTAGTCAGCCCTAGGTAGTTTATCCAAGTCTTGGTATGCTCTTAAATCAAGCTCCTCAGTCAAGTGAAAGAGTGCCCATAATAATTCTGTAAACTGTTCATGTTCTAAAAGATTTGGGTTTTCCAGCAGGCGGAGCAGGTTCTTGCGTTTCTCCTTGAGTAAAGATTGCAAATTATTAAGATCACTAACTGTACTGTCTGCCTTGAATTTATGCACGCGTATTTCGTTTTTAGCTCGGCAGTAGTCTTGTCCTGTCCAGCTTGGTAATGGGCGTAAATCTTCTCTCCAGCCAGTTAGCCCGGGATAAAATTGGGAAAGACCTTTGATTAAATCAGTACCAATATCGTTAAAAAAAGCACCTATAATAATATTTAATTTTTCCATGCGCAAACGTTTTTCGCGTCTACTCATCAACTGATTCAGGACGATAGTAACCAGAAAAACATTAAGGGGAAGAAAGCCTAATTGAGCTACAACGTACTTAAATATAAAATATGAGTCATTAAAAATAAAAAAATGCAGAAAATACAAAGTTATAGAAGTTAATAAAAATGAAATGCCCAGTAGCATAAACCAGTTCTTCTTTAAATTCAATTCTTTACCCATCCTTTTCAATAAAATACTTATTTCCAGGAAAACTTATATATATAATCTATAGCAGTATTACCTGCTGATTGCCTTGCTAAAATACTCTATAATAAAGTACATATGTTACATCATATATACATTCGTATCTAATAGCTAGATAAATTATATTGGCTTACTAATTTAGAAACTAAAAGGTATTCCTTTAGTTGGATTAATTGCATTATAAATGAATTATCCTCTAATTAGAATTCCCTTTATAAAAAATTTTAAATCCAATCTCATGGCTAATAAGTGAACATGATAAACTTTTTTCCGGTAGGTTTGATTTGGAGAGATCTATATGGTAAACAAAAGTAGGATAGGAATAGATAATAGTCAGATTAGTCTTTTTATAGCAATATTTCTGGTAGGCATAGGCTTTAGCATAATAATGCCGGTTTTGCCTTATTATGCTGAGTCACTTGGGGCTACTGCTTTTCAGCTGGGGCTTTTGATAACTGTTTATGCACTTTGCCAGTTTATATTTGCACCAATATGGGGCAGCTATTCTGATAAAGTAGGCAGGAAACCTCTGGTGTTACTGGGCCTAGTTGGTTTTGCCATTACTTTCATTCTCTTTGCTTTAGCAACTTCACTCTGGATGTTATTTGCTGCCCGTATAGCCGGTGGCATTCTTTCCTGTGCTACTATGCCAGCAGCTATGGCTTATATTGGTGATTCAACTACCCCCGAACAGAGGGGGACTAGTATGGGATTAATCGGGGCATCCATGGGTATGGGAATGATATTCGGACCTGCTATCGGTGGAGTGCTTTCCAATATATCCCTGGCGTTTCCCTTCTTTATTGCTGGATCACTGGCAGCGATAAATGGTGTGGCAGTATTTATTTTTATGCAAGAGTCTTTGCCAGTAGAAAAAAGAGCGGCAGAGGTAAAAGTAAGCCGGGCGCCACTTTTACAGGGCTTAAAAACTCCTATGGCTATATTATTTGTTATAACGTTATTAGTAAGTATTGGCGAATCAACTCATCACGGGACTTTTGCTCTTTTTGCCGAAGCCCGCTTAGGTTTTGGTGCAGCTGATATTGGCTGGACGTTTACCTGTGCAGGAGTAGTCTCGGTAATTGTACAGGGGTTAATAGTCGGGCGGCTAATTAACCACTTGGGTGAAGAGAAGACTGTCAGCATGGGAATAGCTAATATGATATTAAGTTATGTCCTATTTCTCCAGGCGGCCAGCCTGGTAGGTATAATGGTTTGTATGGCAGTATTTGCTCTGGGAACAGGACTGATTCGTCCGTCAATATCAGCGGCTGTATCCCGGAGAACAACTATGCAACAGGGTATATCTATGGGTATTATGCAGGGGTATGATAGCCTGGGAAGGGCTATTGGTCCGGCCCTGGGTGGATTTCTACTCGATGTTAGCATAAATTATGCCTACTATATGGCTATAATAGTTTTGACAGTTGCTATTGTAATATTGGTGCTCAAGAAATTTTCCGGGGAGAAATTATCTTCTATTGATAATTAAGGGGAGCTTTAGATCAGCTCCCCTTAAAAAAACTACCTGCGTTTTTGTTCCATCTGTGCTTTTACTTTCTGATTAAGAGCATGATTAATCCCCGCTACCTTTTCTATTTCTACAACAAAAGCGATGCCTTTTCCTGGTTTGTGTAAATCAGCTTGTTCTATAATTGTATTCAGGACTTTCGCAGTTTTTTCTCGGTCAATCAAAGTGAGGATTACTTCTTTTTCCGGCTCTATGCTGATACCGAATAATTTGGCCTGTTCATGTATGCCAGTTCCTCGGCCGAACATAACTGTTCCGCCTTCAGCTCCGGCTTTTCTAGAAGCTTCAATGACTTTTTCGGAATCACCCTTATTAACAATGGTTACAATCAAATCATATAGTATTGCACTACTGCTCTCCATTCTTAGCTCCTCCGTTTCTGGGTTACTTTTACCGGCGCTATTTCCCAAATGACTAATACCAGCAACTTTGCTTATATCAATAACAAAAGATATACCGTGACCAGGTTTGTCGAGCTTACCAGCAGCTATAATAGTGTCTAGAATATGCTCGGCATTATCCTGGCAGACCAGGGTAAGAACGATTTCTTTGTCGGTTTCTACAGGAATAGCAAATATACTTTTGATATCCTTAGTACCAGTGCCGACTCCCATAATGGTAGTTCCACCTCTGGCCCCGGCCTTTTTAGAGGCGTCAACTATTTTGCGAGCCGTTCCCAGGTTTACAATAGTTGTCAAAAGCTTACATGCTGGTAAGTTTTCGATCATTTTGTTTCTCCTTTCTGCCATACAGTAACCCAAGAATTAATACAGTTAAAATCGGAGCTAGTGCTACTAGAGCGACTAGGCCGAACCCATCTATCATAGGATTACGCCCTTCTATAGTTGATGCAACACCAAGCGCCATAGCTAATATAAAAGTAACTGTCATCGGACCGGTTGTCACACTTCCAGAATCAAAAGCAATGGCAATAAAAGATTGCTTAGAATATTTTACCAAAATAAATACAGCCAAATAACCGGGAAGGATTAAATACCATAGAGGTATTCCCCAAATAATACGTGCCATCGCTAAAGCAACGGAAACAGCTATACCTATAGATAGTGTATAAAGCATGATTTTTTGGGAAATATATCCTCCCGATACTTTTTCTACTTGATGAGTTAGAACATGCACTGCCGGTTCAGCAAAAGCAGTAACAAAACCTAATAGAAGTCCTATAGGAATTAATACCCATTTAGAACTCAAGCTTCCCAGTGCTTTTCCTACTTCTTCCCCAACCGGCATGAAACCTACATAAACCCCTTGTAGAAACAGGGCTAAACCTACAAAAGTAAGTAATAAACCTTTAATAACATTTAGAAATCTCTTTTTGGGTAATTTTAACAAAAACAATTGCGCGATAACAAGTATAATTCCTAATGGAATTAGTGCCCAGGCCACTTCCGTAAGCACATTACTAAAGCCGGTGAATATTTGAATATTCGTCAACCGTAAATCACTCCCAGTATTAAAACTGCTAAAATTGGTCCGACTACAGCCATCCCCAACAGCCCAAAGCCTTCATCAGAAGCGTTTTTACTCCCCAATACCGAGGCTATTCCCAATCCCAGGGCTAAAACAAACGGTACAGTCAGAGGCCCGGTAGCAACTCCACCGGAGTCAAAAGAAATTGGTACAAATTGCTCCGGTGTAAAGGCGGCCAGTACGAAAATCAAGCCATAACTTACCAGGAAAAGATACTTAATAGGTATCCCGGTAACAATTCTTAATACAGCTAAACCTACATAAATACCTATACCTAAAGATACAGTAGCTACTAATAGAGTTTTAGAAATTGCTCCATTTGATACAAAATCAACTTGTGTAGCTAGAACCCTGACATCAGGGTCTGCCACAGTTATCACAAAACCTAATAATACAGTGGCAAAAATTAGCAGCCATAATTTACCCATCTTCGGTAATGCTGCACCAATAGCTTCACCAACCGGCAGTAACCCCAGATTTACACCTAGCAAAAAAATAATCAAACCAGCGGTAACAAAAATAACTCCAACGAGAAATTGTAACAAGGTCTCTCCAGGCATATGGAGAAGAAACTGTAGAATAATAACAAAGATTGTTATTGGTAAAATAGATGTGATTACTTCGAATACTGTGCTTTTAATTCTTTGCATAGATCTCCTCCTAAATCATAACTGCTATCTGTATTTCACATCGGTTATGGAAATACAGGAATTTTTGCATAAAGTTTAGACTTTAATTACAGGGGGTTGCACGTTCCTATTATACCATTCTTGGTTCCACTGCAAAAGTCATATGGCGTGTGCTCGTCTCGCTACCTTTTTGCTTTAAAGGTAGAGTTGATTTTGGCCAGGAAATAAGATATTCTAAATATTGTAGGAAGGTAGGATTAAATCACAAATGTAGTACGGTAGAATGGTGAGAATAACAACAATAGGCGTAATATGCCATTGGTGATTTTTTTTGCTAATGGCTATTTTTGTTCTCACTCTTCGTTAAGGAAGGAGTGCGAAAACCATGATTATTGTAATGCAAAAAAATGCATCCACAGAACAAGTTAATCAGGTAGGAGAAAAGCTGCAGGAAAAAGGTTTTAAAGTCCATGTTTCTGAAGGAGTTGAACGCACCATTATTGGTGCTATAGGTAACCGTACCCAGGCCATAATGGAGTTTATCGAAATGCTGGCCGGGGTAGAAAAGGCAGTGCCAGTACTGCAGCCTTTCAAGCTGGCATCTAAAGAGTTTAAATCGGAACCTACGCTGGTTAAGGTAAAAGATACTGTTATCGGTGGGGAACAATTTCAGTTTATTGCCGGCCCCTGTGCAGTTGAAAGCAGAGAAAAATATCTGGAAATTGCTCAGCTAGTTAAAGAATTAGGAGCTACCATGCTTAGGGGTGGAGCTTTTAAGCCCCGGACCTCACCGTATTCATTTCAAGGCTTAGAAAAAGAAGGCTTGGAAATACTGGCGGAGGCACGAGAGATAACTGGCTTACCTGTAATAACAGAAATAATGGACCCGCGCATGATAGAGCTCGTGGCTGATTATGCGGATGTTCTACAGGTAGGAGCCAGAAACATGCAAAACTTTTTTCTGCTTAAAGAATTGGGAAAAGTCGATAAGCCGATATTATTAAAAAGAGGACCATCAGCCACCATTGAAGAATGGATAATGGCAGCTGAATATATAATATCTAGTGGTAATGACCAGGTTGTAATGTGTGAACGCGGCATCAGGACATTTGAAACTTACACTCGTAATACGCTAGATCTCAGTGCGGTGCCGTTAATAAAACAGTTAACCCATCTACCCATTATTGTAGATCCCAGTCATGGTACAGGTAAATGGCGCTTGGTGGAACCGATGGCACTAGCTGCAGTAGGTGCAGGATGCGATGGGTTAATGATTGAAGTACACCAGAGGCCGGGTGAAGCGTTGTCTGATGGGCCCCAGTCTTTGACTCCGCAGCACTTTGGGGCTTTGGTTCGAAAAGTAAAAGGTATTATAACTTCATTCACAGAGTGTAAATAATTCAGGAGTTAAATTAAATGCTAGTTAATGTTTTTATTATAGGTATAGGTATGATCGGGGGCTCTTTGGGTTTATCCCTTAAAGAGTCCCCCATTGTTAACCAGGTAATGGGCTATGATACTGACAAGACCTCTTTGGAGAAAGCGCAGCAGATAGGAGCCCTAGATTGCAGCGTACCCTTTGAAGAGGGGGCCAGGCAGGCCGATGTAGTTTTTTTGTGTACCCCTCCCGGGACTTACCCGGAGCTTATTACCAGGATGAGGCCTTTTTTAAAACCCGGCTGTATTGTAACTGATACAGGCAGCACCAAGCAATATATTATGTCAATACTAGGCCAACTCCCTAATGACATTCACGTAATAGGGGGGCATCCTATGGCAGGTTCGGAGATTAAAGGGATTAATGGTGCAGACCGCTATTTATTCGAAAATGCTGTTTATATACTGACACCTCGGGAAAAAACACCTGATTATGCCCGGGAATTTCTAATCGAACTGCTGGTGGCTACAGGTGCCCGGGTCAAAATCATGGAACCGGCACGCCATGATGAACTGGTAGCAGTAATCAGTCATATCCCCCACCTGGCAGCAGTGGCTCTGGTCAATTCGACTGGAGGAGAAAAGGATGCTTTAATAATGGCTGCTGGAGGATTTCGTGATACAACCAGAATTGCATCATCAGATCCGCTTTTGTGGGAAGATATATTATTTACCAACCGTAATATGGTTATGAACAAGCTGGATGGTTTAATTGAGCAACTGCAAGATCTAAAATTAGCGCTGGCCAGAGAAGATCATGAACATATTAATACTAGTTTGTGCCGTGCAAGGTCAGTACGTGAAAGCATACCGCGTGTTCACCGGGGACTATTACCCGGTTTTTGTGATATTGTCTGTATAGTTCCTGATCGGCCGGGTATCATAGCCCATATCGGGGCTATACTGGGAGAAAAAAATATCAACATCATTGATATTGAAATACTACGGGTACGTGAAGGAGATGGCGGAACTATCCGCCTGGGTGTATTATCAGAAGCAGCTGCCGACGAGGCTGTAAAGGCATTACAATCCCGGGGTATTAAAGCCTGGGTAAGATAAGGAGACTAGTTATGGAAAGAGTTATTCAAAAGTCAGCTCCCCTGAAAGGCGAACTTAATGTGGCAGCTGACAAATCAATATCCCATCGTGCAGTAATCCTTTCTTCGCTGGCTACAGGCCAAAGCGTAATTCGCAATTTTTTACAGTCCCAGGATACCATTTCGACTTGTAACTGTATGCGCCAGCTGGGTATAAACATTCAAGACAGGGATAATGTCTTAACAATAGATGGTAAAGGTTTAAATGGCTTACAGGAGCCAGAAGGTATATTGAATTGTGGTAATTCAGGTACTACCATAAGACTACTTACTGGATTAATGGCACCGCAACCGTTTATGTCAGTTTTAAGTGGTGATGATTCATTAAATAAGCGGCCCATGAAAAGAGTAGTAGAGCCGCTCGAAACTATGGGGGCCCTTTTAAACGGCAGGAATAATGGTACCTACCCCCCATTAATTATTTCTGGTGGCCGGCTCCAGGGAATTGATTACCAGTTGCCTATTGCTAGTGCCCAGGTTAAATCAGCTTTGCTCCTGGCTGGTCTTTATGCAGAATCAGAAACTGTGCTTACCGAATCGTTTAAAACCCGGGACCATACTGAAAAAATGCTGGCAGCTATGGGGGCAGACATTAAAGAAGACAATTTAACCGTAACTTTAACATCAGGAAGAGAATTATCATCTCAGGAATTTGTAGTGCCTGGAGATATCTCATCTGCCGCGTTTTTTCTGGTAGCAGGAACAATAATTCCGGGCTCAGAATTGCTGTTAAAAGATATAGGAGTAAACCCAACCCGGTCAGGCATAATCGATATTTTAAATGAAATGGGTGCCAGGATTAAAATTGAGAATCAACGCCTGGTTGGTGGGGAACTAGTTGCCGATCTTATCGTATCAAGTGCCCACCTAAAGGGTATTAATATAGATGGAGAAATTATTCCACGCTTGATTGATGAATTACCAGTGCTGGCTGTTGCTATGGCTGCTGCAGAAGGAGAATCAACCGTACATGGGGCTGCAGAACTAAGGGTCAAAGAGACGGACCGCATTAATGCTATATGTTCTGAACTGGCAAAAATGGGAACCTCAATAAATGAAATGGAAGATGGGTTTATTATAAATGGTTCTAGTCCGTTAAAGGGGAATTCAGTCGATAGCCATGGTGACCACAGAATTGCTATGAGTCTGGCTATTGCAGGTATGTTAGCCTCTGGTGAAACACACATTAATAATGCCGGGGCCGTAAATATTTCTTTCCCCGGATTTTGGAATATGATGAATCAACTCGCAAAGTAAATTTAGAATGGCTATGTGAAAGTAACCAGGTGGTGACTTTTGCATAGTCTGTTAATATATCCGGTCTTTCCAATCTGGTGAAAGACTATAGCTGTTTATGGAGAAAAGTAATATTTCAAATAAACTGGCAGTATGCTAAAATAGACACGAATACTTGTAGGTGGTTGCGATAATGAAGATTGCTATTGACGGACCTGCGGGAGCAGGAAAAAGTACGGTTGCCAGGATGCTGGCACGTGAACTTGGTTATGTATATATTGATACAGGCGCTATGTATAGAACTCTCACATGGAAAGCCTTGCAAAATGGAATAGACTTCAGCAATTCTAGTGCACTTTTTCAGCTCGCCGAGAATACGTTCATTCGTTTCGAATATAATTCATCCCAGGAACAAAAAGTTATATGTGATGATCAGGATATAACCCTGCAGATTCGTTCACCGGAGGTTAATTCGTCAGTTTCGATAGTTGCCTCTTATGCATCAATACGGGAAATAATGGTGAAACAACAGCAGCTTATGGCAGAAGCTATCTCTGTCGTTATGGATGGAAGAGATATAGGGGAATGTGTCCTGCCTGATGCTGATTACAAATTTTTTTTAACCGCCAGTATTGATGAACGGGCAAGACGTCGTGTTGATGAATTAAGGCATAAGGGATATGAGGTGAATGAAGATTTAATAAAAACAGAAATAGTTAGACGCGACGAGAATGACAGCCATAGGGAAGTAGGGGCACTAAAAATTCTTCCTGATTCGATTATTATTGACACCAGCAACTTGGCTATCGGACAGGTGCTTAATCGGATGCTGTCTATTATCAGGGAGGATAACTAAATAAAACTAATCTTAGTCATAAAAAATAAAATAAGGAGGTGAGAACCGTTACGAGAAGGCTTTGAACTAGAGAAACTAATCTAACCTAAATTAGCGAGTCAGCACCAACAAGCTAATGCTAATATGTACCGATACGTTAATCGGGAATTTAAGCCTCTGGAGCGTTACATTAAACAGGAGTAGCTTTAAGCAAAACTGTACGTGATGAATTAGGAAGAAAGATTTATAAGGTTTTATAAGTTTTTCGTAACGGACTAATATGTTTTATTCGGTTATAAGGGACATAGCAAAATTAATATTTATTTTTCTGGGTTTTAAATCAGAAGGAATACACAACCTACCAGAAAAGGGTCCGGTTATAATAGCCGCTAATCATGTTAGCAACTGGGACCCTGTGCTAGTAGCTATATCAGTAAAACGTCCTATTTGTTTCATGGCCAAGGCAGAATTATTCAGCAATAAAGGTTTTGCCAAAGTTCTGAAAACAGCGCATGCTTTCCCAGTAAAACGGGGCCAAGCAGATCGCAAAGCTTTAAAATATGCTCTAGAAATTCTTGAACAAGGAAAAGTACTAGGTATATTCCCGGAAGGAGCCAGAAAAAAGGTAGTGCCCGATGCGAAAGTACAAAGCGGAGTAGCTTTAATAGCCTTAAAATCAGGGGCGCCGGTGATACCGATTGCCTGTAAAGGGACGGATAGAGGATTTCCCTTGGGCTGGACAAAACCACTGGTAGTTAGAGTGGGAGAACCTATAAACCTGGAGAAATATGAAGGGCAAAAGTTGAGTTCCTCGACTCTGGAACAGGTTAGTAAGGAAATTATGAATGAAATTAATACCCTTTTATCCAGATAAAGAAGGAATTGGCCTTATTTTTGCGAATATTAATATTATTTGGGGTGTTAAAATTTGCAAGCCAAAATTGCGAAACATGCAGGATTTTGTGCTGGAGTACGAAGAGCAGTAAAAATAGCCGAAGGTACTGTAAATGAATGGGAAAGATGGTACAGTCTTGGCCCTCTGGTACATAACCACGCTGTAATTAATTATTTTACAGAAAAAGGAATTAGTTCTATTGAAAGGCTCGATGAAATAACAGCAGAGGATTGCGGGGTAATAATCAGGGCCCATGGAACAACTCCTGATATAGTTCATCAGGCTGAGGTACAAGGATTAAAGATAAAGGATGCAACTTGTCATCTGGTTAAACGCGTACATGAAATTGTTGCATCTTTACGAGGTGAAGCATATGAAATAGTAGTTTTTGGAGATGCTAATCACCCTGAGGTACAGGGAATTGTGGGGTGGAGTGATAATACAGCAATTGTGGTTGCCAGTCCTGCAGAAGCTTGCGAAATTAAGCCAGTCAATAAACTGGGAATTATCTCCCAGACAACCAAAGATGAAAAAGACTTCTTCGAAGTCGTAAATGCTTTATTACATAAATCCAAAGAAATTAGAGTCTTCAATACCATTTGTTCTGCTACGAAATTACGCCAGCAGGCAGCCCGTGAACTATGTCGGGAAGTTGACCTAATGCTGGTGGTAGGGGACCAAATGAGTTCAAATACTGCCACTCTTAAAAGGGAGTGTGCAACAACCGGAGTACCATCATATCAGATTCAAGATGCATCTGAATTAGAATCTGAGTGGTTCAAGGGAATTTCTACAGTAGGTATTACTGCAGGTGCCTCTACTCCGGACTGGATAATTAAGGAGGTATTGGATAGGATGACAGAGTACGAGGAAAACCAGGACACAAACCAGGAAAACGAGGACACAAACCAGGAAAATCAGGGTAATGAAGAATTGTTCGCCAAAATGGAGGCAGAAATGGCAGAATATAAAACTCCCAGTCGGGGAGATGTTATAAAGGGGACAGTTATTCAGGTTCTTGACGATGAAGTAATGGTTGATGTGGGTGGAAAATCAGAAGGTATTATTCCATTGAGGGAGATGTCCTTACAAGATGTTGACTCTGCAAAGGAACTAGTAAATGTCGGTGATGAAATTGAAGTTCTGGTATTAAAATGGGATGACGACGGGACTATACTTCTTTCCAAGAAAAAAGTCGATTCCAAAAAAGTTCTTGATGAACTGGAAAAAGATTATAATAACGATAATGTTCTTGAGGGAACAGTAACAGGAAGTGTTAAAGGCGGTTTACTGGTAGATGTAGGAATTACCGCATTCTTGCCTGCTTCACACGTAGATGATGGATATGTTAAAAACCTCGACGATTTTGTAGGGCAAACATTAAAATTTAAAATTATTGAATTCAACCGTAATAAAAGACGCGGCTCCCAGATTGTGGTATCCAGAAGAGAACTAGTTGTAGAAGAAAAAGAGCGTCTGAAGAAAGAATTCTGGGAAACTATTGAAGAGGGACAGACAAGAACCGGAAAAGTTAAACGTATAGTAGATTATGGAGCTTTTATCGATTTGGGTGGTTTCGAAGGGCTTTTACATGTATCCGAAATTGACCATAAACGCGTTGAACACCCTGCGGACGTGTTGACTGAGGGTCAGGAACTGGACGTATTTATACTAGGGCTAGACCGGGAGAAATCCAGAGTTTCATTAAGCCGTAAAAAACTACTCAAGAGCCCCTGGGAAATAGCTCTGGAAAAATACCATGAAGGCGATATTATCGATGGTACTGTAGTTAGAATTGCGCCTTTTGGAGCATTTGTAGAAATTGACCCCGGAGTTGATGGCCTGGTGCATATTTCTCAACTGGCTAACCATCGGGTAGAAAAACCCGAAGATGTTGTATCAGTTAAAGACGAGATAAAAGTCAAAGTGATTAGCATTGACCCTGAAGGCAAAAGAATCGGACTGTCTCTTAAAGAAGCCTTGAATGATGCAGAGCAAGAGGAAGTCGAAGAGTATCTAGAAAGCCAGGATGATAATACTGACTACTAAGATGAGGTGGCACAATGCCAATCTTTGATCTTATATGTTTAGAGTGTGATAAAAAATTTGATGTTTTGATTTCTAATGCAGATAAAGATAAAATAATATGCCCGGATTGCGGTACAGGCAATGTTAAACAGGTGTTATCACCTTTTAACTCCAGTAGCAGCGGTGGCTCTAGAGTTCCAGACTCCTGCAGGAGTTGCAGTGTCGGTGGTAGCAGTAAATGTTGCATGAGGGATAGGCTGCTTTAAGCAGCCTTTTTCTTCGTTGCGGTACGGGGGGATATATACCATGGCAAAAGTAAAAGCCAGCGGAGTTATCTTGGCAGGTGGCAAAAGCTCACGTATGAAATTTAATAAAGCATTTGCTGAGATTAATGGCAGAAAAGTTATAGATATTATAATTAATAAGTTCACAACTTTTTTTGAGGAAACCATCATTATTAGTAATGAACCAGAATTATTCCAGGATTTAGGCGTAAAAGTATATACTGACATATACCCGCGTCTTGGACCGATAAGCGGTATACATTCTGGTCTGGTAAATGCCCACAATGAAGTAATTTTTTTATCTGGATGTGATATGCCCTTTATACGTATGGAACTTATTAATTATATGCTGAAAAAACTCGGAGAACATGATACTGTAGTACCAGTTATAGATGGATATCTGCAGCCTACTTCAGCAGTATACAGCAGCAAGTGCATACCATTGCTGACTGATTGTCTGGAAAATGACAAATTAAAATTAACTTTGATTTTTAGGGAACTTAATACGGTTAAGCTTGAAGAACAAGTTCTTAAGCAGTTTGGCGATGTCAAAGAGCTTTTTTTAAATGTAAATGATCCACAGGCACTGGAAACTGCCCAGAAAATAGCAGGGAGGTAGCAAATTATACGTAATACCCGTAAAGCGGACCATATTCGAATTGCCAGCCAAGCGATTGATGGTCCGGCTTCTAATGGCTTTAATGATGTCTATCTAATAAATAATTCTATTCCTGGATTAGGAATGCAAGATATTGATTTAAGCCTGAATATAATGGGGAAACAACTCAACTATCCCCTGATTATTAATGCAGTTACAGGGGGCACAGCCCAGGCCCGTAGTATTAACCAGGCTTTTGCAGCCATTGCCGGTAAATATGGATTCGCTATGGCTGTGGGGTCACAGGCGATAGCCATTCATGATCCAGGGTTGAGAGATACTTTTTCAGTAGTACGAGATATAAATCCGGATGGTTTGATAATTGCTAATATAGGTGCTAATACAGAATGGGAAAAAGTTCTGGAAGCGATTGAAATGATTTCAGCTGATGCTATCCAGCTGCATTTTAATGTACCGCAGGAGTTATCTATGCCGGAAGGAGACCGCGATTTCAGCGGAATTATTTCTAATATCAGGCAAGTATGTGCTAATAGCCCGGTACCGGTAATAGCGAAAGAAGTAGGTTTTGGGTTTTCTCGAGATAGTGTCGAAAAACTTTATGATGCAGGCATAAACATCTTTGATAATGGCGGTAAAGGCGGTACCAATTTTGTAGTAATAGAAGATATGCGTAATGGCCTATTCCGTGGTGAGTTGGATGAATGGGGAATAGCAACCGCAGCCAGCTTAGCTGAAATATTGGCCCTAAAACTCCCGGTTAAAACTATTGCTTCCGGAGGGATAAGAACAGCTCTTGATGTAGCCAAGGCGATTTGTATGGGTGCTGATATGGTTGGTATTGCCGGGTTTTTCCTTAAAATATTACTAAACCATGGTATTGATGAACTAGATAAACGAATTGAAGATTTACTTTACCGGCTTAAGGCTGTTTTCCTGATGACCGGGTCCCAGAATATTCAAGCCATACAAAAACAACCAATGGTTATACTGGGAGATACTGCCGAGTGGCTAAAAGCCCGAGGCATAGATGCCACCATCTGGTCAAGCAGATAGTATTTCTAAACTTAATAATAACAAAAGTAAAACCACCTCTGATAGGTGGTTTTTTGCTATGCTGGGGGTTAATTTTCAATGGAGGTAGGAATGCAGTGCATTCCTTTTATTTCAGTAATTAAACGCGGATTGACGCAGATTCAATATGATTTACGCGGATTTTTATTCAATTATATTT
>JAQWBP010000004.1:0-36277 GCA_028706315.1 Syntrophomonadaceae bacterium | reverse complement strand
TTTTGCTATGCTGGGGGTTAATTTTCAATGGAGGTAGGAATGCAGTGCATTCCTTTTATTTCAGTAATTAAACGCGGATTGACGCAGATTCAATATGATTTACGCGGATTTTTATTCAATTATATTTAAATTAAAAAATCCGCGGTAATCATAATAAAATCTGCGTCTATTAATAAAATAAAGGAATGCGCATGCATTCCTACCAACATTCAACATTAAAAATTCCTATCGTAGGGGCCGATTACATAATCTTCAGTCAAAGGGGAAATATATTGAAAAAGGTCATGAAAGGAGAAGAGTTGATGACAAATTTTCCCCTAGGATTAATAGGCCTAGTAATAGTATCAATATTAATATATTTTGGGGTAGCACATCGGGTACTTGATCGATTAAGGCTTAGCGATAAGGCAGCACTGGCAGTTATTGCTGCCATAATTGTGGGCAGTTTCATCGATATTCCGATCAGCGCTAGGCTGACTATCAATCTAGGTGGTATGGTTGCTGTAATCCTGGCGATTTATGTATTGCTAGGTGCAGGTACTAGTATGGAAAAAATTAGAGCCATTATTGCTGCCGCAGTTACTGGACTAGCGTTGTTTTTAGCCGGCCGATTTCTGGGCGCGGAGCCAGAACAGATATTTATTGACCCCATATATATTTACCCCATAGTAGCAGGTATTGTAGGCTATCTGGCAGGCAGGTCGCGCCGGGGTGCTTTTTTTGCTGCTGTTATTGGTGTTCTTTCTCTTGATATCGCGCAGTATATCTATCTAGTGCGCACTGGTGTTAGGGGATTTGTACACTTAGGAGGAGCCGGGGCATTTGATTCCCTTATCCTGGCTGGTATCCTGGCGGTAGTTTTAGCCGAAGTAGTTGGAGAAAGTTTGGAGCGAATTCAGGGAGGGCCTAAGACTGAGGGAAGGCCCGAAGAACTAGTCAAGAACTTGCGTGAACCGGAACCTGCGCATAAGCCTCTGAATGAAGACCTGGAGGATAAGGATAGGGGTGAAGATGATGATTAAGCGTCTACTAATCCTACCGTTGCTAATTGCATTTATAACTACTTGTGTTGGCTCGGCTGCGTTTGCTCATCAAGAAATGCCTGTAGGTCAGTACGTTACGCTTATTGATGAAAATAATAACGTTATACACCAGACAGGGACGAAAGTGTACCAGGGTGATGAATATATCAGTGCCGATAACTTCAGGTATAAAGTAGTAGAAATTGTTGGAAATACAGCTCGCTGTATATATCAAGGCAAAGAACAGATGCCAAAAATAAAATCTGCGCGGCAAGGTTATAATCCCAAACGTTATAACCCCAGGCAAAATGCTTGGATACTTGAAAAAAATGAGGTACCGGCGATTGGAGCCAAAAAACCAACGGTAGCCATATATCATACCCACAGTGATGAATCATATGTACCTACTGATGGGACAGAAAGTATTAATGGTAATGGGGGTATATATGATGTGGGTAAAACGTTGGCTACCAGTTTAACTAATAAGGGTTTTAATGTTGCGTACAGTGATAACAATCATAATCCCCATGATATTAATGCTTATAACCGCTCGAGAAGGACAGCGGTTTCACTTATAAAGGAAAATCCTGATACTATTATTGACGTGCACCGAGATGCGGTACCACCTGATCAGTACCAGGCAGAAGTAAAAGGCCAGGATGTAACTAAGATCAAGCTAGTAGTAGGACGACAAAATCCTAATATGAAGACTAATCTGGAATATGCGAAAAAAATCAAAGCGGCAATGGATGCCAAAGAACCAGGTCTTTCCAATGGAATATTTATGGGAAAAGGTGATTATAATCAGGATTTAAGTCCTCGGTCCATGCTCATTGAAGTTGGTAGTCATACTAACTCTAAGGAAGAGGCGGAAAAAGGTGTAAAACTTTTTGCCGATGTTTTACCTGCTGCACTTGGAGTTTCCGCTACTGAGCCTGCTGCTAAACCTGCTACCAATGATAACCAGGGTGCAGGGAATGTAGTCCTGGGAATAATTATTATTCTGGCTGCTGCGGCTGGAGGATATTACTTTATCAACCGGGGAACTACAGGCAAATAATATGGATAAATATGCGATTGCTATACTGGCTGGTGTAGTGACGGGTTTTATTGCCAGGTGGGTAATGTTGCGCAGTGATTACCGACAATATCCTACTTATCCGCATGGAGAGCTTACCCACCTGGCCCTGGGATTTATAGCTGCCAGTCTTGGTGCGGTAGCAGTGCCAGCTATTGCCAAACCGGACTATGTAGCAGTAACCTTCCTGGTTCTTGCTGCGCAGCAGTTTCGTGATGTAAGAAATATGGAACGGGAAAGTTTGATTAACTTGGAGGAAACAAAATTAGTATCGCGGGGTACGGATTATATAGAAGGCATAGCCCGGGTATTTGAAGCCCGGAATTACCTGGTTATATTTACTGCTTTAATCACAAGTGGTGTAGTTTACTGGCTAGATTGGCCGTATGCGTTAATTACTGGCCCCTTATGCATACTGGCCTCAATAAAGCTGATGAGCGGTCAACATATTGGTGATATTGCAGAACTAGAACCAGGGGAGGTGCATTTCGAGGGTAGTTTGCTCAAAATTGATGATGTAGTCATAATGAATGTTGGTTTGCCAGAAACCCGGGAAAAAATAATAAAAGAAGGCATGGGGGTAATTATCAAACCCAAAAACGATAATGCCCGGCTAACATTACATTCTCCCGGTCAGCGCATGGCGATCATACATGATGTAGTAACTATTCTGGGGACTAAAGTGGACATAAATGAAACAGAACTTATACCTATGGCCAGAAAACAGATTGATGAAGGTTACCTGGCATTTTTCCTGGTTGCTAATGAACCTGATTATGAGTACCTAGTTGAAATAATAAAACGAGTTCCAGTTCTTGAGTCAGCCCGGGGTACAACTCTGAGCAGTTTTTATGGCAGAAAGGCGGCAGACTGATGAACGCGGGTTTAAAGGAATATATCTTGGCAATTGTAGTTCTTGATGCTAATAAGGTTAGAGCTGGAGGGTGTCCGGTTATCCTGGCGGAAAATCAGGAGGAGCAGAAAAAAGTTAGCTTGTTGCTGGCCAGGATTCTGGGAGGAGTAGTCCACGACCTGGAAAACGGGGTATATTTCATTTGTAAACATTAAATATCTAATATCGGGGGGTTAAGATGATAATAATTTATCACTGTTTTGGAGGTTCGCATTCTTCGGTAACTGCAGCAGCTTTGCATCTCGGGCTGGTAGAAAAGCACAGGATTCCGACTATAAAAGAAATGATGGCACTACCATATTTTGATAAGACTACCAATAGTGATTTCGGTTCCATACGCTTTATGGGCGTAGATGAATACGGTAATGAAGTTTATGTTTTGGGGAAAAAAAGCCTGGGAGACAGGTTTTCGAATATATTAACTGGTGTAGCAGAGTTATTAGAGGTTGGGGATAAAGTTATGCCTGTAAACTGCATGAGCCGGGTTAATTGGGGTATGAAAGTGGGGGGCTTTGCCTCACGAAGACTAGGATTAGTATCACTGGGTAGGCCAGTGTTAGGTAGAGGCACTAGAAAAGCATTTTTAAATCTAGTTAATCTAGTAGAAATTACCCGACTTAAAGCAATGTATAAGGTGCGGGTGTAAAAGTACATGAAAATAATTTTTTTAGGAACAACCGGAGTTCATCGTGCACTAATTGCGGCCCATATATATTTAAACAAATTAGAGACTAATGATTTTACTTTTGTAGAAGGTTTTTGTGATGTGATGAAAGATAGGAGCGGGTTTCCTATATATATCGGTGATGACGAAAACGGCAATCAGGTATATACCCTGGGAGGAGGCAATGACCTGCCCATGGTAGAAAAGTCAATTAGTGACCTGGTATCGATTTTTGGTTTTTCATCAAATGAACTTCAGGTAAAATCAGTTAATGGCAGAGGAGATCTGCTTATATCGATAGTCAGTAAAATTCCCCCTATCCTAGTTGGGAGCCAGATTAATTATCTAGTATCCAACTTTATTATTAAACAAGATTTTAACCAGATTTTTGAGGATGTAGAGGAATTCCGTACCGAGTTTATTGAAAATACTTTTTAAAAAATATTTTGACAGGCCACATAAGAAAACGGCGGGCACAACTGCCGTTTTTTTGCGCCTTGCAGTTAACTTAGTTTTAATAGATAATGTTTAGGATAGTCATAGTATGTCACAGCCCTTATACTTTAGTATAAAATAAAACGATGTAAATTTTTCGGTATATATTATCAGCTTATAATATCATTACCAGGGTTTAATTTAATTTTTAATTGGTGGGAGGTTTCTTAATGGGGGTTCAGGTAAAAGACGTACTAGAAAATAGCATAGCAGAAGAAATGGGCATTGCAGCAGGAGATATATTACTCACTATTGATGGAAAAGAAATTAATGATATCCTGGATTACCAGTTTGTTTCTCAGGACGATTATATAGAACTTGAGATTGAAAAACCTGATGGGGAATTATGGTCAGTTAAAATAGAGAGAGATTATGATGAAGAAATAGGCCTAATTTTTGATGGGGTAGTCTTTGATAAATTGAGACGGTGTAAAAACCGTTGCCTATTTTGTTTTGTTGACCAGCTGCCCAGAAATATGAGAAAAACCTTGTATATAAAAGATGATGACTACCGTTATTCTTTTTTATTTGGTAACTTCATAACTCTGACTAATTTAACGGAAAAGGACTGGCAGAAAATAACTTCGATGAGGCTTAGCCCCCTTTATGTTTCAGTGCATGCCATGCGGCCTGAACTAAGAGCTAAATTATTAAACAATCCCCAGGCCAGGAATATAAAAGAAGATCTTTTGCGTCTGAAAAATGCAGGGATTGAGCTGCACACACAAGTAGTATTATGTCCCGGTATTAATGATGGAGAGATGCTGGTCGAGACCATTAATGAATTGGGCGCTTTATATCCATCAGTTCAATCTATAGGTATTGTTCCGGTAGGTTTGACCGGGCATCGGGGGCGTTTACCAGAACTTCATCCATTTAACAGCGCCGCAGCAGCAGATGTAATTCATCTTATTGAAAGCTACCAGGAGCAATTCCGCCGTAAATATGGCAGGGGAATTGTATATGTGGCCGATGAGTTTTATATAAAAGCTGGTATAGAAATACCAGGTGCAGAGTATTATGATGATTATTGCCAGATAGAGAATGGGATAGGGTTATCCAGGGTTTTATTAGATGAATTTGTCGGGATAGAAAAGTCATTGCCGCTAAAAGTGGAAAACCGGGAAGTATATATTATAACAGGAATATCTGGAGCCCCAGTGCTAAATATTATTGCCGGGAGATTAAATGAAATAAACGGACTTTCCGTGCAGGTAATTCCAGTTAAGAACCAGTTTTTTGGTGGAGGTGTAACTGTTACCGGCCTACTAACTGGCTGCGATATTATTCGTGAACTGGGGGAAAAATATAAAGGTAAAACTGTTATTATCCCCGAAGTATTATTGCAGCAAGGTACCCGCATGTTACTTGATGATGTGCACATAAATGATATTAAGGATAAAAGTAAAGCAGATATAAGGATTGTTGATGGCACTGCAGAATCCTTGGTTAAAGAAATTTTAAACGTGTAATACTTTATAGAGGAAGAAATATAAACATCAACTACTACCTTATACGTGGAGGAAAACTAATATGGCAAAACCTGTTGTGGCGATAGTAGGAAGATCTAATGTAGGTAAATCGACACTTTTCAACCGTCTGGTAGGGGGAAGAAAAGCTATAGTAGAAGATATTCCGGGGGTTACTCGGGATAGATTATATGATACTACTGATTGGTCAGGAAGAGACTTTATTGTTATTGACACCGGAGGAATACGCTTTGGTGAAGGGGATATATTTGCACGCGAAGTTAAGCTTCAGGCTGAATTAGCTATTGATGAGGCGGATGTAATTCTTATGGTTGTTGATACCAGGGATGGTGTTACCCATGAAGATGAGCAGGTTGCTAATATGCTGCGAAAATCTAACAAGCCAGTTGTCCTGGCAGCTAATAAAGTCGAAAACTTCGATAAACAACTAGAATATTACGAATTTTTCAACTTGGGACTAGGAGAACCGATACCAGTATCGGCAATGCACGGCATGAATATCAATGATCTACTAGATGCTGTTATTGATAAATTTCCTCCCGCGTACGAAGAGCAAGAAGAACATGATGCAGTGCGGATAGCTATTGTTGGTCGGCCGAATGTAGGTAAATCTTCACTGGTAAATTCCTTTTTAGGTGAGCAGCGGGTTATAGTCAGCGATATACCAGGTACTACGCGCGATGCGATTGATACACCGTTTGAGTATAACGGCAACAAATATATTTTAATAGATACTGCCGGTATTCGCAAAAAGTCACGTATTAAAGAAGCTACCGAAAGGTATAGTGTAATAAGGTCTTTAAAGAGTATCGACCGTGCGGATGTAGTTTTACTTATGTTAGATGCCGAGGATAAAGTTACTGAACAAGACCAAAGAATTGCCGGGTATGTTCATGAGCAGTCTAAAGCCAATATTGTTGTTGTAAACAAATGGGATTTAGTGGAGAAAGACGGGCATACCATGAATGAATTTGATGAGGATATCCGGGAAGAACTAAAGTTCTTATCTTATGCGCCCATAATGTATGTGTCAGCTCTTACCCGCAGGAGAATTTTTAAATTACTGGAACTAGTCGATTTTGTTGATGACCAGCATCATCGTCGTATAAATACTTCGGAGTTAAACCAGGTTGTCAATGAAGCTATTATGCTTAATCCACTGCCTGGTGGGGGTGGAAAGAAGATTAGAATAATGTACTCGACCCAGGTGCGAACTACACCCCCAACCTTTGTGTTTTTTTCTAATCATCCTGAACTTATTCATTTTTCATATTTGCGATATCTCGAAAATGTAATGCGCAAAAATTTTGGCTTTGAAGGGACGCCTATCAGGCTTATGGTTCGTCAGAATACTTCTAAAGAACGCTAATAAATTCTTGATTATATCTTACTGGAATAAATAATTATATATAGATATTTATCATCAAGCTAATAATAATTTTTAGCTGAGTTTGGGGGAGATGGCATTTGAAAGAAACCGCCATTATTATTTTGTGTTATTTAATTGGTTCAATTCCGTTTTCTTATCTTTTTGGCCGGGTATTTGGCAAGGTTGATATCCGAGCCCGGGGAAGTGGAAACATTGGAGCAACTAATGTACTACGTACTTCAGGAGTACCGGTTGCACTTATAGCACTTTCAGGAGACCTTTTTAAAGGGATTTTAGCTGCCTGGATTAGTTTTAAACTGGGTGGTACAACTCTGGCTGCTGTTGGTTCTTTAGCAGCGATAACAGGCCATTGCTATCCTGCCTTCCTCCGGTTCAGAGGAGGAAAAGGTGTGGCAACTGCCGCCGGGATAATTCTTTTTTTGATGCCGGATATGTTTCTGGTATTACTTGGCGTTTTTGTTGCTAGCGTGGCTATTACCAGGTATGTTTCCCTGGGGTCTTTACTGGCTGCAGCTATTTTTCCTCTAATAGTTCTTATATGTATGAAACCCTGGCCGTACATTGCTTTAAGTTTTTTGATGGCGGCTCTAGTAATTTACCGTCATAAGGATAATTTAAAACGGTTGCGGCAAGGCCAGGAAAGTAAAATAAATGAAAAGGCTTAGTCGGGAAGAATAAATCCCGGGTTATTATTTCAGGAGGTCTTTTAATGAGTAAAATATGCATACTCGGAGCAGGCAGTTGGGGAACAGCTCAGGCTATACTCTTGAGTAAAAATGCACACCAGGTTACCCTCTGGGGAAGGCAGGAAGATAATCTGGAGATTATACGTAAAGAGAGAGAAAATAAGAGGTTTTTACCTGGTGTCAGGCTACCCGATAATATAGAATTAACTACCAGCTTGTCGGCAGCAACTACCAACGCTAACCTCATAGTGCTTGCGGTACCTTCACAGGCAATAAGGTCAGTGGCTAAGGAAATAGCCGGTTATCTGCATGATAATACATATTTAGTAAATACGGCCAAAGGGCTGGAAATTAAAACTGCTATGCGTATGAGCCAGGTAGTTGAAGAAGTTCTGGGCCAGGAGATAAAGGAAAGGTATGCAGTCTTATCAGGTCCCAGCCATGCGGAAGAAGTGGCCAGAGAAGTGCCGACAGTTGTGACGGTGGCCGCCGATCGCCGGGCAACTGCTACTTATGTGCAGGATATATATATGTCACCTGTTTTCAGAGTTTATACTAACCCTGATGTTCCAGGAGTAGAACTGGGTGGTGCTTTAAAAAATATCGTGGCACTGGCTACAGGAATTGCTCATGGGTTAGGGTATGGTGATAACACCAAAGCAGCACTAATAACTCGTGGTCTTATAGAAATAACTCGTATGGGTGAAGCAATGGGGGGGAATGCTCTCACCTTTGCCGGCTTAAGCGGTATAGGAGATCTTATCGTTACCTGTGGCAGCCAGTATTCCCGGAATCGAAGAGCAGGTGAATTGATTGGCAGTGGGCATACCATTAAAGAGACCCTGGAAAAGGTAGGGATGGTAGTCGAAGGAGCTCACGCGGTAAAAGTAGTAAATAGACTGGCTCAGGAATTATCGATTGAAATGCCTATAACCAGGGCCTGTTATAATATACTTTATGATAATCATGGTGCCCGAGAAGAGGTACATAATCTGATGATGCGACGAAAAAAACATGAGATAGAGGAAATAGTTAAAAACACAAAAGATTGGTAAAAAAGTGTGTGGATAAACACACTTTTTTTCTTTTCTGGTTATATTACCGAATATTGATAATATATTTATAGTGTTATAGCTTAATAAATTTTAAGGGGTATCCAGAGTCGGAGGGAGGGTGCCTGTTAATAAGTCTAAATACAAGGGAGGGAAAATGGAAAGTGGAAGGAAACAACATCTTAAACGATATTGCCGAAAGAACCGGAGGCGATATCTATTTGGGAATAGTAGGTCCCGTTCGAACAGGTAAATCAACATTTATTAAACGGTTTATGGATCTGATGATAATTCCAAATATTAAGGATGTTTACGATAGGGAACGGGCGAAAGACGAACTTCCGCAGAGCGGGGCAGGTAAAACTATTACTACCACTGAGCCCAAGTTTGTTCCCAATGAAGCGATTGAAATCTCTACGCAGAGTGGTCTTAGTTTTAAGACTAGGGTGGTAGACTGCGTAGGCTATGCTGTTGAAGGGGCACTGGGCTATGAAGAAGATGACGAACCGCGCATGGTAAAAACTCCCTGGTTTGACTATGAGGTTCCCTTCGAGGAAGCGGCCGAAATAGGAACCAGGAAGGTGATTGCTGACCATTCTACTATAGGGCTAGTGATTACTACGGACGGCAGCATCAGCGATATCCCCAGGAGCAATTATATAGAGGCAGAAGAAAGGGTAATCTATGAATTAAAAGAGCTTAATAAACCTTTTATAATCCTGCTAAACTCAGTCAAGCCTCATGATAAGGAAACTATTAATCTGGCCGAAGAATTAAGTGAAAAATATGAAGTAAGTGTTATCCCTGTGGATGTTGCCAGTATGTCAGTAGACCAAATTTATGCTATCTTAGAAGAAGTCCTTTATGAATTCCCAGTTCAGGAAGTAAATATTAAACTTCCCCCATGGGTCGATGAACTAGATGAAGAGTTCTGGCTAAGATCAGATCTAGAAAGGGCTATACGAGAAATATTACAAGGGATACGTAAAGTCAGGGATATTGATAAAGCTATAGAAAAGCTTTCTGATATAGAAAATATAAGCTACGTTAGTCTAGAAGAAATGAGCCTGGGAACTGGAATAGCAGCCATAGATGTAACCGTGCCGGAAGAACTATTTTATCAGTGCTTAAGTGATGTTAGTGGCTTTAGCGTCGATGGTACTGATGACATCATGCGCCTAATGAAAGATTTGAGCATAGCCAAGAAAGAATATGATAAAGTTTCCGCAGCACTTGAAGAAGTTCAGGAATCAGGTTATGGAGTAGTTACACCGAGATTGGAAGAGATGCTTTTGGAAGAACCTGAACTAATCAGACAAGGTAGTCGGTTTGGAGTAAAGCTAAAAGCTAAAGCACCATCTCTTCACATTATAAGAGCTGACATAACTACAGAAATAACCCCGATCATAGGCACAGAAAAGCAATGTGAAGAACTGGTACGCTATATGTTGGCAGAATTCGAAGAAGATCCGGGTAAAATTTGGGAATCAAATATATTCGGAAAATCACTGCATGATCTCGTAAGAGAAGGGATACAAAACAAACTCCATCGGATGCCAGAAAATGCACAGGTTAAATTACAGGATACCCTACAGAGAATCGTAAACGAGGGTAGCGGAGGTCTGATCTGTATTATAATATAGGAATTTGGCAAAATAATCGGAGCTGACTCAAAAGGTCAGTCTTCGTAAGCAAACCTTTAAAAAGTATCCCGTATCACTCAAAAAAGTGGTACGGGATTACTCATTTCTATCGACATTTTGACAATCTCATGGAAGAGGAATTATTTTTCATAAACTTGTGGGATAGCCTTGGCATAGTCAATAAGCTAAAGTCAATAACTCAACAAAAGCGCCAGAACTTTTGTTGAGTTATTTTTATGTGAAGATAAGATTGTCAGCTCATAGCACAAGTGATATAATGTTCGTGCTGCAAAGAAAATAATCCGCCACACAAAGACAGAGGTGTTTTTTTATGTCTGGGGATGAAAAGAAGTTTTATATGGTAAGGGAAGATATTTTACCGGAATCAATACTAAAAACTGTTATGGCTAAAGAAATGATTGCCCGGGGCGAAGTAAATAATATTCTTGAGGCTGTAGAGCGAATAGGCATTGCCAGAAGTACTTTTTATAAATATAAGGATGGCGTTTTTTCCTTTTTTAATGCGGAAAATATGCAGATTATAAATATTTCGCTGCTATTGAAACATCTTTCGGGTGTTCTTTCCGGAGTTTTAAATTGTATTGCTGCCCTGGATGGAAATGTACTGACAATTAACCAGAACCTTCCACTGCATGGCGTAGCCTATGTAACATTATCAATAAGTATTGAAGAAATGATAGTTTCAGTAGATGAACTTATAATTAAGCTGCAGGAACTTGATGGAGTATTAAATGTAGAGATAGTCGGAAAAAGTTAAAATAGGAGGTAAGAACATGATTAAAGTTGGACTGCTTGGCTGTGGTACAGTTGGCTCCGGGGTAGTTAAATTGCTGGGGCAGAATGCTAACACTATAGCTAATAGAACTGGTGATGAAATAGTATTAAAACGTGTTCTGGAAAGAAATGCGGATAAATGCCTACAGCTAGGTGTAGATGCTAGTATGATTACTGGTGATATTAACGATATAGTTAATGATAAGGACATAGATATAGTCGTTGAGTTAATTGGTGGAATTGAACCAGCATTTAGTTTCATTATCCAGGCAATGAAAAGCGGTAAACACGTGGTCACGGCAAATAAGGATTTGATTGCGGTAAAAGGTGCCGAACTATTCGCTACCGCACGGGAAAATAATGTTGATTTTTATTTCGAGGCCAGCGTGGCTGGAGGCATACCGATAATTTATCCCCTGAAACAATCATTGGCAGGTAATGAAATCAAAGAAGTAATAGGAATTTTGAATGGTACTACCAATTATATTTTAACTAAAATGACCAAAGACGGTCAGGATTTTGACAGTGTATTGGCAGAAGCTCAAAAACTTGGTTATGCTGAGGCTGACCCAACTTCAGATGTTGGTGGTTTTGATGCTGCCAGGAAAATAGCTATTTTAGCTTCTATAGCTTTTAACAGCCGGGTTACCCTGGACGACGTTTACGTTGAGGGTATCACATCTATTACATCTCAAGATATAAAATATGCAGATGAACTCGGCTATGTAATAAAACTTCTGGCTATTACTAAGCAAGATGAAAAAGGTCAGATTCAGGCGCGTGTACATCCAGCATTTCTGCCCGCAAATCATCCCTTGGCAGGAGTTAATGATGTTTTCAATGCCGTCTTTGTAGTAGGCGATGCAGTGGGAGAGATCATGCATTATGGCCGGGGTGCAGGCATGATGCCTACTGGAAGTGCTGTTGTAGGCGATATAATAGAAATTAGCCGTAACATTTTACACAATATCAGTATCCGGGTGGGATGTACCTGTTATGAAAATAAAAAAATACTGGACATTAATGAGCTCAGTGCTAAATTCTACATCCGCATGACAGTAAAAGACCGGCCTGGTGTTCTGGCTGGGATAGCAGGTGTTTTTGGAAACAATAATGTCAGTATTGCCAGTGTCTTACAGAAGACTACTGAAAGCGATAGGGCCGAATTAATATTAATCACTCATAAAGTGCAAGAAAAAGACCTTAAAGATTCCTTGACAGTACTTAAAGGTATGAGTATTGTAGGGAAAATAGATAATGTAATCCGCCTAGAAGGTACTGACCGAGAAGATAATTAGGGATTATTCCAGGAGGAACGATGGTAAGGGTAAAAGTACCAGCTACGAGTGCAAATCTAGGCCCGGGGTGTGACACCCTGGGCCTGGCTCTTAATTTATACCTGGAGGTAACGGCAGATTTTGCTGCCGACGGAGCCAGTTTTGCCTTTTACGGCTATGGGGAAGAAGTTATAAGAAATGAGCCAGGCAGCAACCTGATATTAAAAGCGATGCAAAAGATCTTTAGCTTGGCTAAAACCGAGTTACCAGAACTGCGGCTAACCGTAAAAAATAATATCCCTTTTGGTAAGGGAATGGGGAGCAGTGCTGCCGCTATTGTCGCTGGTATGTGGGCGGCTAACTACTTGCTTGGTCATCAATTCACCAGTAGTGAACTTTTGCACTGGGCGGTTGAAATGGAAGGGCATGCTGATAATATTGTTCCTGCAGTAGCAGGCGGCTTAACTACCGCTATGTTATACAGAGAAAAGGTCTTGTACCAGAAGGTTTCTCTACCAGAAGGTATAAGGATTATTATCGTAGTACCTGATTTTACCTTACCAACTGAAAAATCGCGTTCAGTATTACCGGAAAAAGTTAATTTACAAGATGCCGTAGCTAATATACAAAAGGCTTGTTTCCTACTTGCCAGTCTGCAAAATTGCGACTTTAAAAATATAAGCATAGCTATGGATGACATGATTTACCAGCCCTGGCGAAAAAAATTCATACCTGGTTTTGACCAGGTTCTCTTCGAAGCCCGGAAAGCAGGGGCTATAGGCGTAGCCCTAAGCGGCGCAGGACCTTCGATAATTGCTTTAACAACAGAAAATGAAAAAAATATTGGTAAAATCATGGGGGAAACTTTAAAATTATATGGGGTTTCAAATCAGGTCTTATACCTCAGACCAGTTAATAGTGGTGTCATTTATTTTTAAATTATAATAAATGTTCATACCGTAGGATAGGAAGTGAAATAGTTGGCGTTATTAGTTTCAAAGTTTGGTGGTAGCTCAGTCGCTTCAATAGAAAAAATTAAGCATATAGCTACCCGGGTTAAGGCAATGAAAAAAGATGGGAATGACATAGTTGTCGTAGTATCTGCCATGGGTGACACTACAGATGAACTTATTGCGCTGGCCAGAGCTACTGGTAGTGAGAAATGCTACCGGGAAATGGACATGCTGCTGGCGACAGGTGAACAACAGTCAGCTTCTTTGCTGGCTATGACCCTTAATAATATGGATTGCAAAGCTATTTCCCTTACAGGATGGCAGGCAGGAATACAAAGTGATTCTACTTACAGTAAAGCCAAGATTAGCGGAATGGCAAATCAACGTATTTTTAACGAGATTAACCAGGGAAATGTAGTTGTTATTGCTGGATTCCAGGGGATATCCCCGGAAGGAGATATAACCACCCTGGGCCGAGGTGGTTCAGACACAACTGCCGTAGCTCTCGCTGCCAGTCTAAATGCAGAAAAGTGCATGATTTTCACTGATGTTGATGGTGTATTTACAGCTGATCCCCGCATAGTTGCAGATGCCAAAAAACTTTCCAAAGTATCTTATGAGGAAATGCTGGAAATGGCTAGTCTGGGAGCAGGTATAATGCATAGCCGCGCAGCAGAGTGTGCCATGTTTTATAATGTTAAGGTCGAAGTTGGAAACAGCTTTAATAATAGTCCTGGAACCTTAATTACGGAGGTAGCTAATATGGAAAAACATAGAGTAGTCAGCGGGATAGCCCATGATAAAAATTGTGCAAGGATTGCTATATTTGATGTTCCAGATAAACCAGGTATAGCTATGGTACTTTTTAAGGCCCTGGCCAAGGTAGGCATAAACGTTGATATGGTTATCCAAAGTGCTATGAGAGATAACCGCAATGATATAGCTTTTACTATTGAACAAGATGATCTTGAAAAAGCAGTACCTGTGATGGAAAAACTAGTTAAAGAAATTTGCGCATCAGGAATGTCTTATGTTGATGACGTAGCCAAAGTATCCATTGTAGGAGCTGGTATGCAGAGTAATCCCGGGGTAGCAGCAGATATGTTTGAGGCCCTGGCTGAAGAAGATATTAACATACACATGATAAGTACTTCAGAGATAAAAGTATCATGTCTAATTGATCTGTGTGAAATTGAAAAAGCAGTTAAAGTACTGCATAAGAAATTTGCCTTAGATAAACTAGTTTAAAAACGCAGGGCCGCTTTGCTATATTTGCTTAAAGCGGCCTTTTAGTAAAGTGAAATTCGTCATAGCAGATGTGGTATAGATTAACTTTATGCCTTTCTTCTTGACTTAAGATTTATTCTGTTATAAAATATTGGTTGCGTCGGGGTGTAGCTCAGTTTGGTATGAGCGCTTCGTTGGGGTCGAAGAGGCCGCTGGTTCGAATCCAGTCACTCCGACCATTTTAAATTAATATGGACAAGTCAGCGTGTCAAAGAGATAGTTCTCTTGACACGTTTTGCTTTTCTGACACTGAAAGAAGCAGTTATGTGTAACAGTTCCCCCAGCAGCTCGAAACCATGTCTGCTATAAATAACTAATTTCTGCTACTACTGGCAGATGGTCCGAAGCAGTAGAGTCAACTATATAGAAATTTAGCGGTATACACTTCTGGTTAATAAAAATATAGTCAATACGTGCTGAGGGATTAGCGGCGGGATAAGTATAAACAAAGGGGCTCGAATTAGACTTAAACGTGTCGGTCAGCAAAGCAGATACCATATGCACCTCCGGCCTATCATCAGGGGCATTAAAATCACCTGCCAGGATGCCAGGATTTCTTAGTGGTAAAATAAGTGGAAGAATTATATTCTTAAGATTTGTATAACGTACGGGCTGTTTTAGGCCCAGGTGGGTATTGAAAATACTAAGAGTACTACCATTAGTATCAATGTCTGCCCGCAAACAGTATCTGATATCAGTCATATCATGCAGCCGATGGTTACTACTAGATAAGATCGAATACTTTGAAAGAATGGCATTACCGTAAGAACCAGTCTTATAATTCCTCACCGGGCTATACACATACCCCATAGATAATTTTTTCGCCAACCAGGCAGCCTGGTTTTGCAGATGAGTTTGGGGACGGTATCTATCTACTTCCTGCAAAGCTATAATATCGGCTTCAGTCTGTTGCAGGACTTGTAGAACACCTTTCAAGTTAAGGTTATTATAAATATCGACACCATGATGGATATTATAAGTTACTATTTTAAGGATCAGTCTAATCATCTCCGGCAATTCTAAAAAATTAGTAAAGTGTATGACGATAGTTAATAGGATATTCAGGCCGAAAGAAATCTAATCCGGGAAATTTTCCGTTTACGGTCGTAAAAGATATATTTTAGTGACCTTTTAATAGCAATATAATGCCTAAGTGGGGTTAATAGAATAGTTTAGTAGTTGAAATTTTGCAATAGTATTAGAAGTATGCTGGTGGCATAAAAAATGATTTAACCCCTGGTATGTAATACCGCCAGTATTGGGGGGAAGAAAATTTAAACCGAGGTGTTCACTCGATAATTACTCAATTGTACTGAACAACAGCTATACCATGTTCACTTAAATACTGTGACAATACTTCTGCAGAGGGAATATTACTCATATTAACAACTATAGTTTTTAATCCTGCAGATTCAGCGGCCTGTTTCGTAAACTTATCGCTAATCTTTTTCTTTTTGGCTCCTGCTTCCCTTAAAACGGCCAAAACAGGTTTTACCCCTTCCCGTTCACAAATGACAAAATCTACATGTCTTTCATTAATACGGCTTATATATTCGTGACGGTCTTTGGTATCTGCTGGTAATACTAATAAGTCCGCCAGCCGTACCTTAGGAAAAATTACATAGCGGTTGTTATCAATCACATCGGATAAGATTTGATACAGTGCCAGCTCACGTCCGGTCAGTAAGTGTTCCCGCTTTTTATAGGGCATATCGTGTGGTTTAATCCATGCATTCCTCAGATCAATGACTTTACCACGTTGGGGTTTACTTTTTTTGAATTCACCTTTATAATCGCGGTATATGTCCCACATCAACTTGGCAGCAACGATTAGGGTTACCAGTAAGATTGCTTGTAGCAAATCATTCCCTCCCTCTCCTTCTTTATATATACTTATTAAGAACCTGCCTGAATAAATCCTGTGAGATAGGTAATTTTAATGAAATGTCTTCTTACATCTATTATACAAAATATTTGGTATACTCCATACCCAAAAATTATTATTTTTAAATAAATATTTCTTAAATGCTCCAACTTATACAGAGATACTTTTATATAAGACAGTTTCATTATAGAATAGTATAGCAAGGTTCTAACCGTTTTAAAGGGAGGTAAAAAATTGTACTATCAGAGTACCAGGGGAAATTATTCCCGCATAACCGCGGCAGAAGCAATAAAAATCGGTATTTCACCTGATGGTGGATTATTTGTACCTGACTATATCCCGCATTTAGATGCTGCTGATTTTCAAGAGTTGGGTTACTTAAACTATCAGGAGAGAGCCTGTCGCATACTCGCGAAGTTTTTAAGCGATTTTACAGCCGAAGAAATTAAGGCTTGTGTTCATGGCGCTTATAATGCGGTAAATTTTGATCATGAAAAAATAGCACCACTAGTAAACTTGAGTGATAATCTGTATATACAAGAATTATGGCATGGTCCTACATGTGCCTTTAAAGATATGGCTTTACAGATACTTCCGCACCTTTTAACTACCAGTGCTCATAAGACAGGTGAAACTAGTGAAATAGTAATACTTGTTGCCACCTCGGGTGATACTGGTAAGGCCGCACTGGAAGGTTTTAAAGATGTTGATGGTACCAGGATCATAGTCTTTTTTCCCGAAGATGGAGTTAGCGAAATCCAGAAAAGGCAGATGATAACCCAGGAAGGTAAGAATGTTCATGTTGCTGCTGTGAAGGGTAATTTTGATGATGCCCAGAACGGGGTAAAAAATATTTTTACCAGCCAAGCTATTATTGCCACTTTACTGGAGAACAACATAAAAATGTCTTCAGCTAATTCGATTAACTGGGGCAGGCTACTACCACAGATCGTTTATTATATATCAGCGTATGTTGACCTGCAGGTAGGAGGTAAAATTAGTCAGGGAGATGCAATTAACATAGTAGTCCCAACAGGAAATTTCGGTAATATACTTGCAGCATATTATGCTAGTCAAATGGGTGTACCGGTAAATAAACTCATATGTGCCTCAAATGCGAATAATGTTTTAACCGACTTTATAAAAACAGGCAGGTATGATCGTAACCGGAAATTTCATAAAACAATTTCACCATCAATGGATATTCTGATATCCTCTAACCTGGAAAGGCTGCTGTATGAGCTTACCGACCATGATGCCAGCATTATATGTAGGTTAATGCAAAAGCTCAGCCAGGAAGGCGTGTATGAGGTTGAGGATGCCATACAGAACCAGTTGGGAAAGTTATTCTGGGCTGATTTTGCCACTGATGAAGAAACTATTGCTACTATAAAATCTACCTGGAAAGAAAAAAATTACTTACTAGATACGCATACTGCAGTAGCCAGAAATGTATATGCTAAATACTTATCGGCGACTGGTGATAGAACCCCAGCCATCATTGCCTCTACAGCCAGTCCTTTTAAATTTGGAAGCAGTGTAGCCCGAGCAGTTCTATCAGATGAGACAATTAAAAAGGCTCATAATGAATTTGAGCTATTAAAGATCTTATCAGCGGAAACAGGACTAGCTGTTCCTTCTGGATTAAGAGATCTTGATCAAAAGGAAATTAAACATACAACAATAAGCAGCAAAGAAAACCTCGCAGCTACGGTTTTGAATTTTCTAGATATAAAATAGTTTTACTCGAAGGGCTATAAAAAAAGGAAAACAGGGCAGGAATAATTTTTATAATCATTCCTGCCATTTATTCTTTAAAAGAGAATTTAAAGTTAGCTTTATTACTTTAAGAACGGATAAAATAATCCATAAGCTCGTAGCCACTGCCAAAAGCTTGGCCATTCAGGGCGGACTGCTCATCATATTTTCCAGTGCTACTGCTTACCGGGTGATTTTTATCATATATTAAATAGGGAACCGGATCACTAGTGTGAGTTCTTACTGATAATGGAGTAGGATGGTCAGGTAATAACATTATCCGCAGTTCTTCAAATTCATCCATCTCTGATAAAACCAGCCCCACTACTTCTTTATCAACCTGTTCTATAGACCAGATTTTAGTTTTAAGTTCACCCTGGTGCCCGGATTCATCTGGTGATTCAATATGCATATAAACAAAATCCTGGCCAGCTTTTAGTTCATCAAGAGCTGCCCTAGCTTTACCAGCAAAATTAGTAACAATTCCACCAGTAGCACCTTCAACTGTTACCGATTTCAAACCGGCACATATACCCAAGCCCTTAACCAGGTCAACTGCAGCTACTACTGAACCTTTAAGGCCGTATTTAGCAGGAAAACTATTTAAGGATGGCTTTCTTCCCTCTCCCCAGAACCATATAGAAGTCGCAGGCCGGAGCCCTTTTTTAATTCGTGCCTGGTTTACCGGGTGATTTTTAAGGATAGATTCGCTTTTTACCATAAGGTCCAGAAGGACTTTTCCGTCTTTACCTGCTGGCAGATAATCAGTAACTTTCCGGTCAGAAATATCATGCGGGGGTGTCAAAGTAAATGAACGGTTAGAACCGTTTTGCCATACTAGCAGGTGGCGATAGCTTACCCCGGCGTAAAATTTCAGCTCATTATTACCAAGTTCCTGGTTTATAGCAGCCATTAACTGCCCTGATTCATCGGAACTAATTTCACCAGAACTGTAATCAAGCATAGTTTTATCCTGGTAATTTTTTTCGTCTGATAGGGTGACAAGGTTGCAGCGTAAGGCCAGGTCATTATCGCCCAGGGCAACTCCCATACTTACTGCTTCGAGTGGGGAACGGCCTGTATAATAAGTTCGGGGGTCATAACCCATAACAGATAAATTGGCTACATCACTTCCTGGTGGATAACCTTCCGGTATAGTTTTTACCGTCCCAATAAGTGCTGATTTGGCGAGTTTATCCATATTCGGTGTATTGGCAACCTGCAAGGGGGTTTTATTACCCAGTTCAGGTATTAGATAATCAGCCATGCCATCGGCTAGTATTAACAGATACTTCACATCGCTCAACTCCTATTACACAGATAATTATTTACTCCATTGCCCAAAATCCCAAGAAACGCTATTTTTTGCAGCGGAGGCATTTTTCGATTAAATATTGTAATCAGTATAGCATTATCTATATTTAAAGTGCCAACGAGAATAATAACAAATTCTAAATGTAGCCTACTAGAATGATAATCTATACTTTCAAACTACTTTGGAAAGCTTTGCAGGAATCTGTATAATATGGATAAGAGCATGGTTTATAGGGCATAATTTTACAGTAACAAATAAGGAAAGGATGGTACTAAATGATTAAAACAGAAATCCAGGATGCGATTAACGAACAGATTAATGCTGAACTATACTCAGCCTATCTGTACGCTTCGATGGGTGCCTTTTTTGAATCGCTAAATTTGAAAGGTTTTGCTAACTGGATGAATGTCCAGTACCAAGAAGAAGTTGCTCATGCTACCCGTATGTATAATTATTTAAATGAACGTGGGGGAAGAGTTATTTTAAAGGCTATCGATGCTCCTCCAACTGAATGGAATTCACCTGTCAATGTTTTTGAAGAAGTCTATAAACACGAGCAAAAGGTAACTGAACTAATAAATAATCTGGTCGACCTATCTATGGGACTCAAAGATCATGCAACCTATAACTTCCTACAATGGTTTGTTGCAGAACAGGTAGAAGAGGAAGCATCAGCAGATGAAATTCTTCAGCAGTTAAAGCTGCTTGCTGATAATACCGGTGCTCTTTTCATGATTGACCGTGAACTGGGCCAGCGAGTTTTTGTTGACCCTAATGCTACTCCCAAGGCTTAAAATTAACTAATAAATTAAATCATATAGTCTATCTCTGTACCAGGGAATAACTCGTTGATGCGGGTAGAAAAAAAGTCTTTCATAGTTTCTAGTTTTTCATTAGTATAGACAAATTTACCATACCCAAACTGGCCGTATTTAAATTTGCGGCCAGTTTCTTCGTCCATGGGCAGAGTTGTCTCAGGGAAAACTTCCAGGATATTAGTGCGGGCACGGCGGGTGAATCGGTGAGATATGATCTCAAAATGGATATCATTATTATCGCTGTCATATATGATACTTTCCCTCATTTTTTGCAATAAAGAGTCATATTCCTTTTGCCAACCTTCATCTAATATTACCGGTGCTATAATAACCCCGCCAGGGTAGCCGTATTCCAAAATTTTATTCAGAGCAGTGAGCCTCTCTGATAGCGGGGGAGTGCGGTGTTCATAGGCATTTATTACCCGCTCAGTGTTAATACTGAAACGAATACGTGTATGCTTACGGTGATCCAGGTTTAAAAGTGAATCAACATAAGGGAACTTAGTAACAAAACGCAGGCGTGCCATCTCCTCGCCGGCGAAAAAGGTAATCGCTCTGGCCAGTGCTCCTGAATAAGGTTCAACTGCAACCGGATCTGAAGTGGCTGCAGCTTCGAAAAGAGTAATTTCAGGTTTTCGTTCTTCAATATATTTTTTAGCCTGAGATAAGATTTCATCAATATTTACATATACACGGGTGTAGGGCTTTTTCCCCAACTGCGTATTAAGATAACAGTATTCGCACATACCCTCACACCCAGTAACCAGGGGAAGCTGAAAATGGGCTGAAGGTTTACAGGTAGCGAAATCAAGCGTTCTGCGCATCCCTACTACCAGCGTACTTTTTCCCTGATAAAAAGCTTCTCGGGATGTTTTACCGGGAATCCCTGTAACACGGTTATGTGATTGCAAGAATTCTACATTATAACCGTCATTCTTAAAATTCTGGTACATCTCCTTACCCATAGGATAGTCGAGGGCGTCTCTTTCAAAAAATACTCGTTTAAATCTATAAATTGCTGGCACATTTACCTCCTGGTTGTAAATAGTAAACTATAGGTATACTATTTTTATAGTATTTATGAATCCTCTGTTTTTGAATTTTCGTTATTATTTTTTTGTTTACCAATAATACCAAACTCGTAAAAAAAGTCATCAACCGCAGCAAATAGCTCATTAGAGAATTTAGTGTTATTTTTACCTTTAGCATGAGCAACAGAATCTTTATCTTTTTTGTAGCCACCCATGGATATCACCTCCATGGTATTAGTTTTTCTTAAAACCGGAAAAACTATTAAGTGAATTAGTTCCAAAAACCAGTACTAAAGGCTTGATATACAGGGTAAAAATACAGAAAAGAAAATCACGGCAGAATGTTGACTATTCGAAAAACAGATGCTATAATAATCATCGTTGCGGAGCCGTGGTGTAGCGGTTTAACATGCCGGCCTGTCACGCCGGAGATCGTGGGTTCAAATCCCATCGGCTTCGCCATTAAGCCTCGGTAGCTCAGTCGGTAGAGCAGCGGACTGAAAATCCGCGTGTCGGTGGTTCGATTCCGCCCCGAGGCACCATTAATGAGCGGAAGTGGCTCAGTGGTAGAGCATCGCCTTGCCAAGGCGAGGGTCGCGAGTTCGAATCTCGTCTTCCGCTCCATTGATTACTCAGCGTTACTTACGTAACGCTTTTATTTTGGAAATAGTCTAGATGCCTGCAAGCTTAGAGTTTAGCTTGCAATAGAGAGGCAAAATTGCTATAATAAATTGTGCGCTAACCAGCGTAACAAGTTAAATATGGGCGGGTGGCGAAGAGGCTAACGCTGTGGTCTGCAAAATCACCATTCATCGGTTCAAATCCGATCCCGCCCTCCATTTTAATTAAATATCATGCCCGGGTGGCGGAACAGGCAGACGCACGGGACTTAAAATCCCGCGACCTTTACCGGTCGTGCCGGTTCGATTCCGGCCTCGGGCACCAACCAAGTTAGATAAACCGGCTTTTCAGCCGGTTTTTTTGCTTTTCTGATATATGCAGAAAAAACATTAAATATTACCCTTTATGAAAATGTTTTTGCCCCAAATTCGCCTCTGATAAATTAAGATTTAGTCGGCCTCGGGTTTTTAATTTTCTAATAATAAATCAAAACGATCAGCTAATGTCTGCTTTTTCTTTGGCGGGACATGACCGTAAAGAATTAGAGTTGGATACTTATTTGTCATCATTTGCAAAAGAATCATCCACCGACAATAAGATATATTTAATAAACTCTTCATCAGTAGTATTATTTACCTCTATTTGTTCTTCTATCAGCGCTGAGATATTAGTTGGAACAAAACAACCAGGAACTTTTTCATCAACAATTCCACTATAGGAAACTTCATCAAAACCAATTAATTTAAAGTTACGTCGGTTATTAATATCATCTCTTTCAAACATTGTAAGAATTCCATCAACTGTTATTGGTCGACTGGTAAGGCTTTTGTCATTATTAAACAAACTAATTGCATTCTTAACCTGCTGAGAACTTAATGAATGATTGCGCTTATTACCTGAAGGTGATACCCACTTAATATTAATTCCAGAGTCTCCGCTTGATAGTGTTTTTAAGAAATTACGATATATTGATACTGTTGTTAATTCTAAATCAGATGTAGCTTCCTTTAGCTTAGCAACATCCTCGGATGCTTCCATAAGGGAGCCGATAATAGGAACGGTTTTTTCTAGAATTAAATTTTCATCAGCAATTAAACCATTAGTTTGCTCGTGAACTCTAACCACAAAAGAGCCGGGGGCAAAGGCACTCACGGCTAATGCTCCAGCATCTCTAATAACTGTTTTTTTTCTACCTTTAGATGGATCAATAATAGAATATATAAGAGACTGAAAACTATTAAGAGTTTTACCTAATAACCCCATCTCAATAAATCCACTTATACTCTTCTCAGGTGTCTCTATGGTAACATCCATTGTGCTAGCGTTTGTTTGGCGTGCTACGGCTTCAACAGAATCAATATCTACATAAGAGTTAGCTATTTGCTTGAATGCTATAGCAAGATCCTCTTCAGCACGGTCTAATAAAAGTTTAGCTGAAGGCTCATAAATATGGCGTAGATGCTCATTTCCTATAAGTTCTTTTTGAAGATTTTCATAGTTCAAACGAACTTTATTAAAAAACACTATCTCTTTCTGAAGTTCAATGAGCTGACTATCCAAATTCATATTATTACTCAATTCCATTAATCAACTCACCTCCATCTATGTATAGTATTCCCTTTCCTGTAGGAGATTTAACCCAAGGCGGATCTCGCTTAGGATCTGGCTCGCGAACACCATTTTGAAAGTAATAAGACCAATATTCAAACTCGCTCTGATTGCGGGCATAGAGAAAGTGTACACCATATAAGATTCGTATAGGCAACTGGTTATCAGGGTGAAATATCATAAGTAGAGCTGTTTCGTCATGTTCATCTTCTGCAGTGGCAAGGGCAGTATTAATTTTATCCATGGGGATTAAGAAAACAAAATCCACATCACCCGGATCAGTGCGTTTTGTAACAAAGCTACCATTTACTAATACTGCATCTGGAGTTATTCCAAGCGTAGTAAGTCTATATGTAAAGTCTTTAAACAACTTCCATAACATTTTACGCCTGTCAGAAAATAGAAATGATTCCTCCATTTCTTTTATTGTACATTTATATTCACCTTTAGGTAAATAGTAATCATTATTTAAGAAATCAGGAATTAAGGACAAATATAAACCCCTCCTTTCTATTATACACTATTCCCCTAGAACCTTCCGCTCAGCTCCAGGGGTAGCCAGCCTGATTCGGGTTAATTATTGAGGTATAGTTTTACATTTGAGGTTTTATATTCTGGCTATCACTTACTGAAACTTAAGCATCCACCGTAGCTTCAAAAACCCATGAGCACAGTAGTTTTCCTGCAATTGTTCTCTCCTATGAGAACATTTAAGCCTTCATTTAACATAATAGGAAAAGATTCTTTTCCAAAACACCTATAATTGTTAATTGTGATTTGCGAAAGATACATTCATACTCTCCAACAATGCCAACCGTCTGATTGTATTAGACTATGAGTTCAGTGCATCAAGGGGACTGCTCCGTGACTCACTTACCTGACCAATACTTTATCTCCCATCATAGTCCGCCTTTCTTTTGATTACCAATTTCGGCATAATTAGGTTAACTCCTGCAAATTTCATTGATGTTATCTTGTCGAACCTTTTTTAATAAATAGCCTCTCACTTGAGACTTTTGCATAATTCGAAAAAATGCTCTTAACAAGGCAAGCCAAACAATATTCCACGGTTGGCAATAACAATTATTACCATATTACTCCGGTCAAAACGGTCAGCTTATTGTGGTTACCGAAAAAAGACAGACTACTCCCTTTTAAGATTTTAGTTCTTTTAAAACCCGATAAATTCAGGGCTATGCCGCCAAGGACTTAGTGCTGCTTTCCTGGTTAACTGCTATTACAACGGCAATCATGGTTATGGCACAAAGGTAAGCATGGGTTGCAACTTTATTGATTTTTCTTACGTTCAACCCGGTTTCTAAGCCCAGGTTTTCTTTGAAACGGCTGAAACAGGATATGCTGGGTGCGGTGCCAAAGGGTTCAAAACCGCAAACATACATTAGCTGGGGATCATGAGTTAGCCGTTCAACCAGTTGGGTAAAAGTATTCATATTCTCCAGTCTCATAGCGATCAGGGCATTAAACATAGCATAGACTGGGTAAGATTTGGGTCCGACTTTTTTTTCATCAGGTTTATTCAATTTAGCAAGAACTGGATCTAAATCAAGGGTGTTAATTATCTTCTCAAGCCTGGATTCTGGTTGCATTTTCAATGGTCTTAAAAGGAGAAAATGCAGTTCTGTCGAATATTCATAAGTGACTTCACCTCGGTTGATTTTTTTTGGTTGTTACCTATAATTTAGACATTATGAGGGGTGAAGACCTTTTTATGTCCTCTTAAAATGCCTATATTATTGACTTATTTAATTTGCAAAATCCTCAATTGATAAGGGCATTAAAAAAACTGACTTGCGAAAAAGAACCGGAATCAGCCCTAACACCTTGACAAAGTTATCAAAGAATGAATTCGTTTCAATGGAAGTTTTGGTGAAGATATGCCGCACGTTGGATTGTGATTTCGGGGATATCGTTGAAGTAGTGAAAAGTTCTGAAAAAGGATAAGCAAACTAATAAGATAAAACATAGAAAGCATCAGGTGAAATAGATATGGAAAGAAAAAAATATAGTGCAGGAATGGTTAAGCTATCTTTTTGGTTTTCCGAATTTCGCAAAGTCATTGGTCTGCTTGAGAGCGGAAAAAATCTGGCGAAAATTAAGACGTTAAATATAGAAAAAAATATTTTTTCAGCTCCAACACAGGCAAGGGCAATTCAAATTTTTAATACAGTTTCGAACCGTGTAAAAGGTTTAGATTCGTCGTTTTATAAACTATTCGAGAATAGCGATCTGTCCACGCAAAAAATTATTGTACTAATCGCAATTATGCAGACAGATAGCCTATTCTTTGACTTCGTTTATGAGGTTTATAGAGAAAAACTAATTATTGGCAATAATGAATTGACGGACAGTGATATTCGAATTTTCTTTAAGGACAAGCAATTACAAAGCGAAAAGGTTGCAAAGTGGAAAGATTATACGCTTAAGCGGCTAGGCGCTTGTTATAAGACAATGCTTATGGAAGCCGGTTTAATAGATCGTTCTTTCGGAAACAGAAAAATTTTAAAACCTATTTTAGACAAAGCGTTGGAAGAATGTCTTAGAAGCAATGATATGGAAATGACAATTCGTGCCCTAACGGGGGTGAGATAAATGCCCAGTTTGGAAGAAAGATTAGACAAAGCCGAGCGTATGATAAAAACGCCTAGTTTTCGCCAGAATAAGGGCCTTGGAAATGAAGTGGGTTATTATGTTTTTGATTACCCGGCGGAGCAAGAATTAGTCGTCAGAGAACGAATCGAATATTTGAAAGCAAAAAATGCAAAGTCTATAGATGGTTTTGAACTGGTAGTCTTTGATCTTTATGATATTGTGATTGATATACTTGAGCAGGAAGGGTTTATGGAGCAGTGTTTCCAGTTTGAAAAGAACAAAGGGATGGCTTACATCGTAAAGGCAGTTGGAAATTTACTGCAGATCGATAATGATGCCGGTATGATTGTTCAGTATATTCAGGAGCGTACACCAGAGGAGGCAGTTATATTTATAACCGGCATCGGTAAATGCTACCCGTTACTTCGGTCACACAAGGTATTAAACAACTTACATCAAGTGATTGACCGTGTGCCGGTTGTGATGTTCTACCCGGGAAAATATGACGGGCAGGAACTGGTCCTTTTTTCTAAAATTAAAGACGACAACTATTATAGAGCATTCCGGCTCGTTGATTAAGGAGTGTGAACAATGATTATCAAAGATATGTTTGCAAAGCCGATTGATCGGGATATTAAAGGCGTTATCAAAGTCGGTCAGGGCGATGAAACAAATATCCGGCAGGAGCTTGAAGAATACGTTGTTACAAGAGAGCTGCAAAAACATTTTGCAGACTTTTTTGGAAGCTACAAGAAAGGAATTAATGGCCACACCGATAAAATGGGCGTTTGGATATCCGGTTTCTTTGGTAGTGGTAAATCACACTTTCTAAAAATTCTTTCCTACATCCTTGGCAATGTTGAAGTTGATGGAAAGAAAGCAATTGACTATTTTGTTGAAGACAATAAAATCATTGATCCCATGGTACTAGCTGACATGAAGCTAGCTACTAGTGTACCTACCGATGTTATCCTATTTAACATTGATTCTAAAAGCGAGATGACCGGCAAACAATCCAAGGATGCGATCGTCTCTGTTTTTCTGAAAGTATTCAATGAAATGCAGGGATTTTGTGGTTCTGTTCCTTTTCTAGCTGATCTGGAAAGACAGCTAGTTGAAAAAGATCGTTATGCAGAATTCAAAGGACTGTTTGAAGAACAATTTGGGAAACCGTGGGAAGAATCCCGGCATAAATTTTATTTCATTCAGGACAGCATTGTTGATGTTATTAATGAAATGGGATTTATGAGCGAGGCAGCTGCTCGTAACTGGTGCGAAAAAGCAACTGAACCTTATAATATCAGCATTGAAAACTTTGCCCGGTTGGTAAAGGAATACCTTAGCCACAAAGGTAATAACTATCATATTGTTTTTTTGGTAGATGAGATCGGTCAATACATAGGTGATGATTCCAAATTGATGCTTGATCTGCAAACCGTAACTGAGGATTTGGGTACGGCTTGTCATGGTAAGGTCTGGATCATTGTGACCAGCCAGCAGGATATTGATTCTGTTACAAAAATCAAAGGCAATGATTTCTCAAAAATTCAGGGTCGTTTTGATACCCGCCTCGCTCTTTCCTCAGCTAACGTCGATGAGGTTATTAAGAAGAGAATTCTGGATAAAAACACGACTGCTGAACAAACCCTTAGGCTGCTCTATGAACAGAAGTCCACTATTATCAAAAACCTGATTGTATTTAATGATGGCGTAGAGAAAAAACTGTATGCTGATGACAGTGACTTTGCTGCCGTTTATCCTTTTGTACCTTATCAGTTTAACCTGCTGGGCAGTGTTCTGACTTCCATCAGAACTCATGGAGCGTCAGGTAAGCATCTGTCTGAGGGTGAACGTTCCATGATTGCTTTGTTCAAGGAATCAGCAGTAAAACTGATGAATTGTCCTGTTGGTACGCTTATCCCATTCAATGTGTTCTATGATGCCCTGCACCAGTTCCTGGATCACAGCCATAAGGGTGTGATAAGCCGCGCTATGGACAACAGCTATATAAACCCTGATAAACTGGAGGATTGTTTTGCAGTCAACGTTCTGAAGACACTGTTTATGATTAAATACGTAAAAGAGATAAAAGCTAACATCGAAAATATTACAAGTCTGATGATCTCTGATATTGATACCGACAGAATAGAACTAAAAAAACAGGTTGAAGAAGCTCTGAAAATTCTTGCCCGTCAAATGTTAGTTCAGAAGAATGGTGATATCTATGTGTTCCTAACCGATGAGGAACAGGAAATCAATCGAGAAATAGACAGTCAGAATGTTGAGATGGCAGAGATAATAAATAAGGTTTCCGAACTTATTTTTGAAGATATTTTCAGTGATAAAAAATACCGATATCCATCATTTAATGGAAGGTATAGCTTTGCTTTCAATCAGATCGTGGATGACCGTCCCTATAGGGCAAATCAAAGCCACGATATTGGTGTAAAGGTACTTACCCCATACTCTGACTATGGCTCTGAAGATACCACTTTGCGAATGATATCAGGTCAGAGCAAGGAAGTTCTTGTTGTACTACCTAATGATTCTGCTTTTTTGGATGAAATCAGAAGTGCATTAAAAATCGAAAAATACCTGCGACTGACTACATCAAGCAGGGTAATGAAATTCGAGCAGATTAAAGAAGCCAAACGTGCAGAGATGAGGGAACGTAATAGCAATGCCAAGCTTTTTCTTATTGAATCTATGAAAAATGCCGATATTTATGTAAACGGAGATAAAGCTCAGATTGGTACCAAGGATGTGGCAAATAGAATTAATGATGCCCTTGGCCGTTTAGTTTCTACTGTATACCATAAGCTGCCTTATATTGATACAGCCATGAGTGAAGCCAATATCCGGGCAATGTTCAAGACCTCAAATCAGCAGACTCTTACGCTGGAAGGCGGTACAGAATCGAATATCCATGCGCTTAATGATATGTTAAGTTTCATTGCTACTAATTCTTCTATGCATGTAAAAACTTCCATGAAAAGCCTGATGGATCGCTTTATGAAAGCACCTTACGGTTTTGTGGAAGACGATGTGGAATGGCTTGTTGCCAAGCTATTCAAGAACGGCGATATTTCCTTCACTGTTAATGGCAGCAGTGTCACCCTGCTCAATAAATCTGAGGATGAAATTATTCGTTATATTACCAAAAAAGAATTTGTTGAGAAGCTGTTAACTGAAAGACGCGAAAAGGCCAATGATACCCAGAAGAAAGCTGCCCGTGAGGTAATGAAAGAACTGTTCGGTATTTCCGGCGTTAATGACGATGATGATTCTATGATGCGCAGCTTTCAGACTTACAGCCAAAGCATTTTGAATGATCTGGAGAAATTTGAAATCATGTATCGGAGCAGTCCGCTTCCTGGTAAACAGGTCGTGGTTTCTGGTAAGAAATTGCTCCGTGATGTGATTCAGATTCAATCCCCGATAGAGTTCTTCAAAAAGCTTGCTGCGAATCGGGATGATTATCTGGATTTTGCCGAGGATTATGAGCCGGTAAAGGCTTTCTTTGACGGTGAGCAAAAGCCCATCTTTGAGAAGGCAATTCATCTTATAGGTATTTATGACGACAGCAAAACCTTTATCGCGGATGAAAAGGTCGAGAATGTGGTCGCAGAAATTAAGGCGATTCTAAAAAAGGATGCTCCGTATAGAGAAATTCCGAAACTGCCTGAGCTGTTAGATCGTTTTACAGAAGCATATCGGAAGGTTCTGGCAAACATGGGAGTTCCGATAACGGCAGCCATTGATGATGCAAGATGCAGAGTGTTTGAGGTTCTTGAAACTAAGCCTTATAAAGCAGAGCTAAGTGACCGTTTTACCAAGCTGTTTAATGAAATTAATGATAAAGCTGCTCATTGCAATAATGTAGCGACTTTACAGAATATCAAGGTTGAAGCCGATGCCCTGAAAGTCCGTCTGCTAAACGAAATGTCCAAGAAGGATGAACAGATTGCAAAGGATAAAGTTGCTGAAGAAAAAGCTCATTATGGTGATGGTGAAAAATCTGAACATAAACCTCAGCCTAAGATTAAGAAAAGAAAGAATATCAGTATCAAAACTGTTAATCTGTCTGCTTCGTGGCAGATTGAGACAGTACAGGATGTAGATAAATATATGGCTGTTCTCAGAGAACGAATTCTAAAAGAGTTAGACGAGGATACCATCATCAATATTGAGTTTTAGGAATGAGGAGTTAGGGGTGAGGAGATATGGCAGCTGATAATTGTGTTAAGAATTAACTCCTCACTCCTAATACCTAATTGAAATAAGCGAACGGAGTGACTTTGTGAACAAAACAGCAATTAAAAACTTTGCAATATGGGCAAGAAAGAAGCTTATTGCAGATATTACATATAAGGCAGGGTTGTTGGGTGTTACAGAAAATGGAATAAAAAACCCACTTCCCCAGTCAACAAAGGATGTCCAGTTTTTTGATATTGGTACAAAAGAACCTTATTCAATTACTGGGGTGGAGATTAAGCAGCGCAGGAAACTGGTGGAGACTATTCAACAAAAGGAAAGACAGTCTGATTATGAGACTGCCTATAAAGGCGTTGTTGAAGAGGTTGCCTATACATGGTTTAACCGCCTGATTGCCGTGCGTTTCATGGAGGTCAACGACTACCTTCCATCTCGTATGCGGGTACTTTCTTCTGAGAGCAGCACGAAAATTGAACCGGATTTGGTAACTTCACCTTTTGAAGCTGATTTAGAATATACTCCCTATGAAAAAGATCGCATCATGCAGCTTAAAAATGATAATTATTTGGATAAGCTGTTCTGTATGCTTTTTATTAAACAGTGCAATGAGTTGAATAAGATCCTACCGGAATTGTTTGAGAAAACCAACGACTATACTGAGTTACTGATGAACGTATCTTTCACCGACAAGGACGGCATAGTATATCATCTAGTGCATGATATTTTAGAAGATGATTTCAATGTGGAAAAAGAAGGACAAGTGGAGATTATCGGCTGGATGTATCAGTACTACAATACAGAGCTAAAGGACGAAACATTTGCCCTGCTGAAAAAGAATGTGAAGATTACTAAGGAGCGTATTCCGGCTGCTACTCAGTTATTTACCCCACACTGGATTGTACGCTATATGGTGGAAAACAGCCTTGGCCGTCTTTGGCTCGAAGGTCATCCTAATGATGCTTTGAAATCTGAGTGGAAATATTATCTGGATGAAGCAGAACAGGAACCGGAGGTTCAGGCTCAATTTGCAAAAATTCGTGAGGAATACAAGATCATCAAGCCGGAAGATATCAAGTTTATTGATCCTTGTATGGGTAGTGGTCATATTTTGGTGTATGCTTTTGAAGTGCTGGTGCAGATTTATGAAAGCTGTGGCTACAGCCAGCGTGATGCGGCAAAGAGTATTCTGGAAAATAACCTTTATGGATTGGATATTGATAACCGTGCGTATCAGCTTGCTTATTTTGCTGTAATGATGAAAGCAAGACGATATAACCGCCGGATTTTGAATGGCGAGACGAAGTGCAATCTATATGCTATTCAGGAAAGTAATGAAATTAATCGTGTACAGCTGAAATATTTTGGCGCCGATATAGGCGAAAGGGAACTTAGTACCGCAAGGTTTCAAATGCAGGGTTTGCTGGATACGTTCACTGACGCCAAGGAATACGGCTCTATTCTCAATGTAGAGAACTATAACTGGCAACTGCTCTACCAGTTCGTTGAAAACGTGGATATGATCGGTCAGATGGCGTTGGATACAGTCGGTATTGATGATACCAAAAACCAACTGCGCTTGTTGGTAGAGATTGGTGCCACGATGGCACAGAAGTATGATGTAGTTGTAACCAATCCACCGTATATGGGCAGTAGCGGTATGGGAATAAAGTTGTCTGATTTTGTAAAAAAGAACTATCCTGACAGCAAGAGCGATTTGTTTGCAGTATTTATTGAACGCTGCGGGCAAATGACAAAAAAAAATTGCTATCAGGCGATGATAACCCAGCACGCGTGGATGTTCCTTTCAAGTTTTGAAAAACTGCGTGAGAAGATTTTGCAAAAAGATATTATAAACATGGCACACCTTGGTGCACGAGCATTTGAAGAAATTGGCGGCGAGGTAGTGCAGACCACCAGCTATATATTGCGCAACACTCATTCATTGGGATATCAGGGCAATTATATACGGTTAGTTAAATATGGCAGCCAGCAGGGAAAACAATCTGCGTTTCTTAAGAAAAAGGATTTGCATACCTCAAAGCAGGAAAACTTCTTCAAAATCCCCGGTATGCCAATTGCGTATTGGCTTTCCAAAAATATTTTTACTGTTTTTTCAACAACGTTACCTTTTTCAGCTTTTGCAGAGGCAAAAAGTGGCTTGTCGACAACCGATAACACAAGATTTCTACGTAAATGGTTCGAAGTGAGTGCCCGAAATATAGGCTGGAACTATAATGATATCTTAGAAACGGAAGACTGCAAATTTAAATTTTTCCCTCACAATAAAGGCGGTAGCTACAGAAAATGGTTTGGTAATAATGAATGGGTTGTGAATTGGTATAATAATGGCCAGGAAATTCGCAAAGCAGCAGAAGGCGCAAGTGGAGGTAGGATTGTTAATTCAGATATGTACTTCAAAGAAGGGTTTACTTGGTCGGATATTTCAACTGGGGATATTTCTGTAAGACGAGCATGTGGTCATTTTATTTTTGATTCTTCTGGGTTGATGGGATTTGCGCCAAAAAATGATATTAATTATATTATTGGATTGATGAATTCAAAACCTGCAATGTCATTTTTGGCAATTTTGGCTCCGTCAATGCACTTTAACCCGGGGACCATTAGCAAATTACCTATTATTAAAGATGATAACCACAAAGATTTTATTGTGGAGTTAGTTCGCAAAAATATTAATATATCCAAAAAAGACTGGGACTCTTTTGAAACTTCATGGGATTTTGAAAAACACCTGTTGAATGGTACAACTGTGCAATCTGCATTTGAAAATTGGCAAAAAGAATGTGATGATCGCTTTAATCAACTTAAGGCCAACGAAGAAGAACTCAACCGCATTTTTATCGAAATTTACGGCTTAAAGGACGAACTAAGCCCCGAAGTTGATGACAAGGATGTCACTGTTGCCCGGATTTATGATTCAAAGGAAGATATCCCCGAAAGCATGAAGGGCAATAATTATGTACTTACCAAAAGTGATGTAATTAAGTCTTTCATTTCCTATGCCGTTGGTTGTATGTTTGGTCGCTATAGCCTTGATGTAGATGGACTTGTTTATGCTGGTGGTGAATGGGATGACAGCAAATACAGCACCTTTATTCCGGACAAAGATAATATACTTCCTATTACGGATGAGGAGTACTTTGAGGATGACGTTGTAGGCTTATTCTGCGCTTTCTTAAAAAAGACTTTTGGCGCAGATACTTTAGAAGAGAACCTTGATTTTATTGCAAATGCTCTGGGCAACAAGGGTAATAGTTCACGCGAAATTATCCGCAATTACTTCCTAAAAGACTTCTTTAAAGATCACTGCAAGATTTATAAGAAGAGGCCAATATACTGGATGTTTGACAGCGGCAAAGCAGATGGGTTTAAAGCTCTGATATATATGCACCGGTATAATGCAGATACTATTGGTAATTTGCGTATAGATTATCTTCACCGGATGCAGCGTGTTTATGAAAGTGAGATTTCGAGAATGCAGGAAACCATTGAGAAAAGCACCAATGCACGTGAGGTGACTGCCGCCCAAAAACGGAAAGAAAAGCTAACAAAGCAATTGAAAGAAACTAAGGACTATGATGAGAAAATCGCTCACCTCGCCCTTGCACGTATTGCTTTTGATTCAGACGATGGCGTGAAAGTCAATTACGAAAAAGTTCAGACTGGTACCGATGGCAAGAAGCTTAAAGTGCTGGCGAAGATTTGAGGTGATTAAAATATGCCAAGACGTGTTGAAGTTGTTCTTGACGATATTCCTTATCAATATAAAAATAAGTCTTTAAGAATGACAAAGGCATATACTAGCCAAGATTATCGAAGGAGTACAGTATTAACCGATGACGTATATACATATGTGGATTTCTTCTTTAACAGCCATAAAAAAATAATGAAATATCAAGACTCAACAAATAAGGCGAAGTATGGAGATCCTAATAAATATCAATACAATTTTTATTGGAAACAGTCTATGGCATTTTATAATGCAGCAAAAACGTTACCAATAGAATCATCTCCGCTTGCCTCATATTATGCAATGCTCAACGCAGTTAAAGCGTTGATTGCGTTTAGGGAACAATATGTTGATAATTTTGTTACAAATTTTAGTGCACATGGCTTGAATGAGGATCGCAAGTCGATTGGTGAAAGTTTAGATACGATTGCTGTACAGAGAATTAATTTTGGTGTTTTTGTTGAGTTTGGTAGATTGATGGAAAAAGACTTTGACATATTATGGCCTAAGAAGAAGTCGTATTCTATCAAAGAATTAATATATAATTTATCATTTTTACACAGAGCTTATATTACAACCTATACTACTCCAAGAAGCAAGAAAATTCCTGAATTATTCATACCGTTACAAGCAGGTAGTTGTCCCATGTATTATAAGGCAAATGATAATAACTTATATTTGAAATTTGCAGTAGATCCAACTCATTTTTCTCTTGCAAGTACAGGATTACCAAGCAATGTAATGAATACTATTTCAACTGAATTCGAAGAATGCAGAGATAAAAAATTTATGCTGAAAAGCGTGAATGGAGCTAAAAGAAATAAAGATAGTATTTCTGGAGAGTTACGTACACTTAATCTGGATTTGCGAAAGCAATTTCAGTATATTAAGTCAGCAAAGAGGCTGTGGTATTTAAAAAGAAGCAAAATTTCAGGCAGTGGTGTTCTAAATGTAAATTGTATGCTTATTATTATGGCAGTAATGCACAGATTTAGTGAAATAGTAAGATATAAGCCAGAGCAACTTGAAAGACTTATGAAATCAAAAGAAAACTGGTTGGTTCATGAATTTTTATCATTAGCCTTGGATCAGTTCATCGATGAAATTGCAGCAGAAATTACAGGACAAGATATCATGTGTACTGGTGTTAAGTAACATACGATAAGGAGAGCTTATGGTTGAACTAAACTTAAAACAAATAACCGACAAGCTTAATGCCGAGTTCGTTGGAGATACTCGTAAGCTGGTCTTCTGGTACGATGATAAAGCAGAGTTTGCAGAAGATATAGATACATTAGAACTGGTCAATGCCAGGGTTTATAATTTGGAGCCGGATAACCAGTTCTATACTAAATATCTTCTGGAACGGCTGGATCGGACGACAAACTACCTAATCTATGCCCCTTTTCCGAAACCTCCGGTACGGGATAATCATCTGGAGGATACGTTGCTTTATTCCAAACAGTTTTTTGCGGATCGTGCATCTCTGCTTACGGTTGACCTTGGAATTGACGCGAAGTACAAACCGGTCATTCAAAAATATATCAAGTTTTTCCGGGCAAAGGATAGAACCCAACGGTTTTATAATCTGGAGATTGAAAACTTCACCAGAGATACCATTGAGATTGCCTTAATGAGTGCACTATGTAAAACGAGGACAGCTTCATTTGAGGAAGTTGTTCGTGTTATCCTAACCGATGGCGAGCTGGAAGATAACAAAATCTTGGCTGAATTTGATAAATACGATCTACTCCCTGCTTTTTGGCGGTTTTGTGAGCAACAATTCGGTTATAACCATATGAAGCCCACCCTTGAAAAGTTGGTGATTACTCTATTTATAACTTATACAGAGCGGTCTATACGCGGGGAAGTGCCGGAAGCATGGAAAAGCTTTGTATCCTATAAGTCCGGCAGTATAATTGC
>JAQWBP010000091.1 GCA_028706315.1 Syntrophomonadaceae bacterium | reverse complement strand
CTCAATATTAAAAGCAGTATTATTAGCAGGAATCATCCTCCTGATAATCACTATCCGTAACATCTTAGTGCTGGGAGAATTACTTACTATTGTTATCTATCCATCGTTTTCCGCCATCAGGCTTATCAACATAGGGGAAATTTTTACCCGCCTGGAGATAATAGTAAATATCACCCTATTAGCTATCGGATTTATTAAGTTCAACATTTTTTATTACAGTACAGTGGTTGGTACAGCACAGCTTTTAAAGATGCGTACTTATCTTCCTTTAGTCTTGCCGGTAGGAGCTATGATAGTAAGTATAAGTTTACTTCAATACGATACATATATGAGTGAAATTTTTGATACTTTTTATTCTTTTCCACTTTACAGCTTAGTTTTCGAGCTCTTTTTGCCCTTATTAACGCTGCTTATAATTATGATAAAAAGACCTGAACCTGCTATAAAAAACAGCGAAACAGTACAAAGGGGGGACACTAATGCCTGAGCAATCAGAAAAAATATCATCCTTACAATTAATATTTCTGCTGGTCGGATTCTTTATGGGAACTGCAATTATTTATGTTCCCGGAGCCGATGCAGGTAATAATGCCTGGCTGGCCATTATAGCAGGAGGCCTGGGAGGGTTGATCTTCTTATTGATATATATGAGCTTGTCCAGAATTTATACTGGTAAAACTTTAATAGAAATAAACGATTTAGTTTTTGGGGCTTATGTAGGTAAATTAGTTTCCATACTATATCTATTATTTTTTCTGCATGTTGCCAGTCTGGTTGTAAGAGTATTGGTAGAATTTTTTGCACTGGCATATAAAAGTACCCCATTGCCGATTCTATTAATGGCTATGATACTAGTTTCAGCTTTAGTAGTCCAGAAAGGGCTTGAAGTCTTATGCCGCTGCAGCCTGATACTAATGGCAGTTCTGATACCTGCAGTATTATTACAAACTATGTTTTTATTGCCGGAGCTAGATCTTTCCCTTCTCCTGCCTATCATGGATATTTCAGCCAGAGAGTTTATTAATGCCAGTAGTACCGTAACCACATTAGTCTTTGCTGAAGCTGCGGTATTTTTAATGTTACTAGGTTTCTCGAATAAGCCTCAGGAAATACCTGGCGTAATGCTAAAAGCATTTCTTACAACTGTTTTACTCTTGCTTACACTAGCTATCCGTGATATTGCTGTATTAGGATCACTTAGTACTATTACTACTTATCCTTCCCTTACTGCCATCCGCCTTACTAACCTGACAGGTGTAATTACCCGGGTCGAAGTTATAAAAAATACAACTATTTTGACCATAGTATTTATAAAATTTTCAATTTTTTATTATGCATTGACATTAGGAACCGCACAGCTATTTAAAATGCGCACCTACCTGCCGCTAGTTTATCCGCTTGGAGCTCTTATTCTCGGTATAAGTTTACTACAGTATGACTCCTATGTTTTTGATCTGCTTGATGCCGGAAATCTTTTCCCCTTTTACAGTCTCCCTTGCAATGTTTTTTTACCTGTAATTACCCTGGCTATAACCTTATTGAAAAAACCTGCAAAAAAACAAATTAAAGATAACACTATCGTGAAGAAGGGTTCTGGTGGGAGCAAAAATCAGAAAGTTCCCCAGAAGTCAGAAGGAGGTTTCAGATGACAATAGCATTGATAATAATTGCCTACGCAATTATATGTCTTATTGAAGTACCGTCTCTAGTAAAAAAAGGCTATTGGCGAGAGTTGTTCATTTTTATCGCTTTTTTATTGCCGGCTTTGACCCTGAGCCTTCTACAAGGTGCCGAGGTTGATCTGCCCCAGATAGTTCCAGCTATTAACACTTTGATGGGCGAACTTTTTCCTAATTTAATCCCTAAATAAAGATGGTAGTCTGCAGAAATCTATAAAAATGTCCCTGTTTCAACCTAGCTCTACTGAGAAAAACCTATACTACCTGTTTGCCTATACCCTTGGAGATTATTTAATCTAACGCTATATAACTTTGTTGCAGTTCAAGCAAAAAAATAATCCCGTACCACGTTTTTGAACTGCCCCCTGTCAAGTAGACAGTGAACAATTCATTTTTTATGATACGGGATATACTTTTAAAGGATTACTTAACGAATAACCGGTTAGTTTCGAATTTATATCTAGTTAAGCTTATTCAGATAATCTCCTTTAAAATTCTGCAGTGTTGTTAATACCGGAGAAGGCGCAGCCTGACCTAGTCCGCACAGGCAGGCCCTGCTCATAACCCTTCCCAATCTGCTAAGCTGTTCCATATCAACTGCTTTTCCTTCACCTTTATTAATTCTTCCTACCAATTCATGCATCCTTTTAGTACCTTCACGACAGGGCGAACATTTACCACATGATTCATGCTCAAAAAAGCCGCTTATTCTATAGATAATATCTACTATATCCCTGGTTTCATCCATAACAAATACAGCTCCAGACCCCAAGGCCGCACCTATGGCACTCATAGAATCAAAGTCTATAGGGGTATCCAGCTTTTCTTCCGGGATAAATCCGCCTGATGTTCCGCCAATCTGTACTGCTTTAAATTTTTTCCCGTCTTTAATGCCGCCGCCAAACTGGTAAATTACATCACGGATAGTTGTATTAGTTGGTACTTCTACCACAGTCCTATTTACTAAATCTCCGGTAAGAGTAAGCACCTTGGTTCC
>JAQWBP010000019.1:35376-43301 GCA_028706315.1 Syntrophomonadaceae bacterium | reverse complement strand
TTGCGGTGAATCACTTCATCGTAATCTTTTTCTCCAAGAACTTTTTCTATTTCAGAGCTTTTCTTACCAGCTATAAGTCTTATCTCCTCGGCACTGTAATTTACCATGCCCCGAGCAAACTCCTTGCCACCAGATGTTTCTACCGCTATTACAGTTCCTCGGTCAAAGTGCCCTTCTACACCGGTGATACCTGAAGCCAGCAAGCTCTTGCCCCCTTTGAGCAAAGCTTTTTCCGCCCCGCCGTCTACTATTACTTTACCCTGCACAAGAGTGCCAAAGGCTATCCATTTCTCCCGGGCATGCATTTTCTTTTCACCAGGGACAAAGAGTGTACCCAGTTCTTCTCCTGCTACTACACGGCGAATTACATCATGCTCATCGCTATTAGCAATGACCATAGAAATTCCTGCAGCCATACACATGCGTGCTGCTCTTAACTTGGTGTACATGCCTCCACTGGAAAACTTGCTCCCCCGGCTCCGGGAGTTTTCCTCCATTTCTGTAGAAATATCGCTTACCTCGCTGAGGAGGCAGGCATTATCATTTGAGCGTGGATCGCAGTCATAAAGCCCATCTACATCAGACAAGATTAAAAGCAAATCAGCATCTATCAGACCGGCCACCATGGCAGAAAGAGTATCATTATCACCAAACTTGATTTCTTCGATCACAACCGTGTCATTTTCATTAATTATTGGTATTACCTGCATGTCTAGTAAAGTAAGCAGAGTATTAGTAGCATTCAAATACCGTATTCTATCATCCAGGTCTCCTCTGGTCAGCAATACTTGTGCTACTATTTTGCCATACTCAGCGAATAGTTTTTCATATAACTGCAAGAGTGCTCCCTGGCCTATGGCAGCCAGAGCTTGTTTACCGGGAATTGTTCTGGGAGCCTTCCTATAACCCATACGATTAGCCCCAACACCAATAGCACCGGAACTAACCAGCAAAACCTCTTTGCCCTGGTTATGAAGGTCGGCCATTTCTCGCACCAATTGCTCAATTCTATGCAAATTAAGTTGTCCATTAGCATAAGTTAATGTACTAGTTCCTACTTTAACAACAATACGCTGGCATTTTTCTAGCCCGCTGTATCTGTCCATCTGTACCACACCCCAACATCATGATAACTATATAAACAAACTGCCTATTTATTCATTTATTCACTGTACTCAAACTCAAAATCTTTGATTTTTACAATGTCGCCTTCTTTAATTCCTTTAGCCTTTAAAGCATCTTCTAGTCCCATTTTTACTATGGCCCTTTGAAACCTATACAGCCCCTCATCAGTATCAAAATTAGTCATGATAAATAGCTTTTCGATGCGTTTACCGCTTACCTCATATACTCCGTTAATATTTTCAATATTAAAAGTTTCCTCTTCGGTATAACGGCGCATTACCGGTTCTTCACCTTTAATCAGTTCCTCCCGGGGGATTTCTTGTAATACCTCATAAGTTTTTTCGATTAAATCAGTAATACCCTCGCCAGTGACTGCAGATATATAAAAAACTTTATCCCCAAACTGCTCCTTTAATTTGGCTGCATTGTCCCGGGCACCAGTTACATCCATTTTATTAGCGGCTATCAAAAAAGGCCTTTGACCTAATTCAGCATTATAAAGTTCTACTTCTCGACGCAGAACCTGGTAATCATCTAAAACATTTCTATCGTCGGTTTCAGCTGCATCAAGAATAAATAAAAGCACTCTGGTACGGTCAATATGACGCAAAAAGTCGTGTCCCAGACCAGTACCCTGATGAGCACCTTCAATAAGTCCGGGAATATCGGCCACCACAAATGAATCCTGATTGCGGGTTGCAACTACACCCAGATTAGGAACTAGCGTAGTAAAAGGATAATCAGCAATTTTAGGACGGGCAGCAGAAATCCGCGAAATAAGCGTGGATTTGCCAGCGTTGGGAAAGCCTACCAGGGCTACATCGGCAAGCAATTTTAGTTCCAGATTGATCCACCCTTCTTCTCCTGGTTCCCCATTCTCCGAAAAAGATGGGGCTTTATTTATCGAAGAAGTGAACCGGGCATTACCTTTTCCACCTCGTCCGCCTTTAGCCACAATAACTTCCTGCCCGGGCCTGGTAAGATCAGCTAAAACTACCCCGCTGTCATCATCTTTAATAATAGTCCCGACTGGAACTTTCACCAATAAATCTTCACCGCCGGCACCATGCATGTTCTTCCCCCTACCATGAGTACCTCGGGATGCCTTGAAATGTTTATTGTATTGGAAATCCATCAGGGTAGTAAGCCCTTCATCTGCTTGAAATATTACGTCCCCTCCGCGTCCACCGTCACCACCGGACGGTCCACCCATAGGAACATATTTTTCACGGCGGAAAGCTGCAACGCCATTACCTCCATCTCCGCCTTTAACATATACCCTCGTATGATCAATAAACATTCACTCACTCCTTGATACTTCTAAGTACAGGATTCTGTTCAAAACGATCGCATAAGAAAACCATATTTATGGTATTATCCTTCTCATATAAGGACAGATATATAACAGGTTCATCATCAGCATATTTAAAATCCCCGGTAATAGATGCCAGACTACTATATGGTTCATTAAGCTCTTTTAATTTGTTTAATGTTTTTATCTCGATTTGCTCATACCTTAGTATTACTCCCAGTTCCGTAGCTAGTAACATTTGCTGATAGAAATATAGTGCCATTTCAGCCTCGACCTTTTCAAATATCGTCCTCTGCGCTGCCATTTCTTCAATAATCTCACTTATATATCTTTTGGCCTCCTGAGGGCGGTTTAGATCTATGTAACCCAGGATCACCTGCAAGTCATTAGCAAAATCATGCCGTATTCTACGTATAAGATTTACTGTTTTAGGCGCATCCATTTTATAATCCTCCATATATATATGTTATTAACTGCATAATAACAAAAACCCCTGAATAACTCCAGGGGTTTCAAATAATTAAATTCTTATTAGATACTGACAGTTTCTTCGGCCGGGTAAACACTAACCTGTTTTTTGTCCCGTCCTTTTCTTTCGAACTTAACTTTACCATCAACTATTGCAAACAAGGTGTCATCTGAACCTATCATAACATTGGTGCCCGGGTGGAACTTAGTCCCTCTTTGTCTTACCAGGATATTACCCGCTCTTACAACCTGTCCATCGTATCTCTTTACACCAAGTCTTTTGGAGTGGCTATCTCTTCCATTCCTGGAGCTTCCAACACCTTTTTTATGAGCAAAAAGCTGTAAATCAAATTTAAACATATTTAGCACCTCCTGATACTTACTCGAATAAAGTCCCCATATGCTTCCTGCATAGACATTAATCCTGCTTCCATACTTGATAATATTAGCTGTGCCTTTTCCTTATCCTTTTCTCCTAAAGAAGATGGCAACTTACATGCCAGACAGCCTTTTTCGATTTTATAATCTGGCTTTAGCTCCAGATGCTTTAATAAACCAACAATAGCCGTCTGGGTCACTGCGGACACCCCAGCACAACAAATATCTTCACCTTCTGGGCCATAATCGGCATGGCCTTGTACTTTAAATGAGACAATTTGATCGTTTTTATAATCGATAATTATCTCAATCATTATCCTTCAATTTTTTCAACCTTAATTTTGGTATACGATTGACGGTGCCCTTGTTTTCTGCGATAATTTTTTCTTTTCTTGTACTTGTAAACGATAATTTTTTTACCTCTACCCTGTTCTAAGACTTCAACAGTTACTTTTGCACCATCGACTACAGGATCTCCAACCTTTACATTGCCATTCTCATCATTAACCAGTAACACCTGGTCAAGGACAAGTTTGTCACCAGCTTCAGCTTTCAGTTTTTCAACTTTTAAAATAATGCCTTCACTGACTTTGTACTGTTTACCACCTGTCTTAATTACTGCATACATAAATTAAATACACCTCCATGTTCTTCAGACTCGCCAGTTGCAGGTAGGCTCAAGGCCATTTGGTAACCCCAACTGTGCGGTTGCAAAAACATGCAACCCAACAGTAAACTTAGCACAAATGCTGTGTCAAGTCAAGGGGTGACAAGGGGGCAGTTCTCTTGTCACCTGTTTTACCGGGTATAAAGCTTATACTCAATTACACTCAGGTCGTTGTTGGGGGTTAATTTTAACTTTTTGCCGGTTTTCTTCTGTATATGAGCTAGATCCTTTTCGTCATTACTGATAATCTGCAATAGTTGAGGGTTAGCTTCACAGACGATTTCATCGTTTTCGGCATACCCCATATTAACTAGCTTTCTTTTAACTTCACAGGCCAAAGCAAAAAGATTTATCGTGCGCCCTCTGCCGCTGCAGCAAGGACATTCGTTAGTAAAAAACTCAGCTATCCCGTAGCGGGATTTCTTACGGGTCATTTCCAGAAATCCAAGCCCGGTCATACCTACAATACGCATATGAGCCTTGTCCCTTGCCAGCTCTGTTTTTAGGGTACTAATAACCTGTTCTTCATTGCCCTTATTTTGCATATCGATAAAGTCTATTAGTATGATACCACCTATTGACCTTAACCTGAGTTGCCTCGGTATTTCTACTGCTGCTTCCAAGTTAATTTTAAAAACCGTTTCCTCAAAATCATCTTTGCCCGTATACTTGCCGCTATTTACATCAATTACTGTCATGGCCTCAGTCTCGTCAAGTATTAAGTAGCCGCCATTCTTCAGCCATATTTTGCGGCGTAAAGTCCTGCGCACATCTTTTTCCAGGCCGTATTTCTCGAAAAGATCTCCTTCTTCATACTGCACTGTAAAATGGTAATCCGCTTTTTTGCGTTTCATATAGTTTATTATTTTTTCTTTTAGTTTGAGATTATTTATGACAACCCGGCTAACTTGTCCGTCAAGATAATCTCGTAAAGTTCTTTCGAGTATATCGATATCCTCATAAATTAAGCTGGGAGCTTTGACATCCTGGGAACAATGCTTAATTTCTTTCCATTCCTGAACTAGCTCATTCAGCTCCGCAATTATTTCGTCATCTTCAGCATCCAAACAGGCAGTTCTTAAAATAACCCCTGCCTCTTCAGGTTTCGTTTTCATTATCAACTTGCGTAAATGTCCTCGGCGTTCATCTTCGGTTATTTTGCGCGATATGGAAACTTCGCTTTGAAAGGGTAGGAATACCAGAAAATGCCCCGGGATAGTTATATCCCCAGTAACACGGGCTCCTTTTTCTGAAAAAGCCTCTTTTTTTACCTGAACAATAATATCCTGCCCGCTTTTTAAGGTGTCAAGAGCATGAATACCTTTTTTCTTGCCTTTAAACATTACGTCACCGGCATATAAGAAGGCATTTTTGGCAAGCCCAATATCCACAAATGCGCAGGAAAGCCCGGGTAAAATATCTTTTATTTTACCTTTATAAATATTCCCCACATTTTCATCCTGATTGGCCCAAAACACTTCAGCCAAGCGACCATCTTCCACAATGGCCACCCGGGACTCCCAGGGATATATTTCTGCAATAATTTCTCGATTCAATTAATTCACCTGCTCCAGAGGAGAAAAAAATTCCGCCCCGTGCTTTATATAATTACCACTGCGGTAAACATCTTGTATGTTCTGTTTATCAATACCAGTTGCCATTAAGATATCATTTAATTCATCATACCTTACATTAATAGTTTCACCAGAACTTACCCACATATTTATAATATCAAAATCCTGGCTATTATTCACATCTATCCTAAAAATACCTGGACGCAGATCTTTATCCAAGTCTTTCTTCTTGCCGCGACTTTTCACGACCAGACTTTTCCTGCTTAGAAATTCCTCTCTCCACGAATCCAGATTTATCCCCCCGGAGCAAAGTTTAAATGTGTAGCTAGCTGAATTAATAACTTTCATCAGCGATGGAGTCCGGTTATCTATGGGAATACAATTTTTTATAGTTATTGCTGAAGGAAAAGCATTATTCATTGCCACGATAAAACTTGCGGTTTCTACCGGCATCGTTAATTCCAGATCAAAATATTCCTTTTCCCCCCACAACCCCACTGGCAAAACAGTGCCTAAAGATAGTTTAATATGAGGATTAAAACCTTCACTCAGGGCATAGGGGATTGCTGCCCGGCGAAGCGTCCGCCCGATAACGTTCATCATATCCAGATTAGCTAGAAATTTTAATTCTGGCCCTATCCTGTACTCGGCTCGCAAGCGCATTAGTTTGCCCCCCTTATATCTAAATCCACCTCAAAATTAGGGCATATACCACAGCCTGAACACCCTTCTACCCTGCAGTCAGGTGAAGTTGTAACTTGAAGGGCCTTCTCATTTTCTCGCTGCAAGAAATCTTTGTTAACGCCTATATCGATAAAATCCCAGGGGAATACTTCATCATATGAACGGCTCCGATGAGTGTAAAAATCGGGATCAATTCCGCTCTCTTGCATAGCCTCAGCCCACCAATCAGAGCGAAAATACTCTGACCAACCGTCAAATTTGCATCCTTTGCTCCAGGCTCTAAATATAGCTTTTGATAATTGCCGATCGCCTCTGGCCATTACCCCTTCCAGGTAACTAGTCTGGCTATCATGGAAACTTACTTTAATTCTCTTTTTCCGACTTTTCATCATATGGTGCTGTTTCTCTTCCACTTCTGCGCTGCTATCCTGGGCATACCATTGAAACGGTGTATGAGCCTTGGGTACAAAAGACGCCAGACTGGCTCGCACCTCCACCGGCTTACGAGCATAATTATCCCCAATAGCTTTAACCTTCTGCAGCAGTTCAAGAATGCCATCTAGATCTTCCAGAGTTTCACTAGGTAACCCAATCATAAAGTAGAGCTTTACTGATAGCCAACCTGATTTAAAAGCCGCTTCAACTGCGCGGAATAATTGCTCATCAGTTACATTTTTATTTATTACGTCACGCAGGCGTTGAGTACCTGCTTCTGGTGCCAGGGTAAGAGTTGTTTTCCGTACTTTTTGCACCTCATTAGCCAGGTCAATAGAAAAAGCATCTACCCGTAAAGAAGGTAGGGAAACCCCTATTCCTTTGTCACCGTATTCTTCTACCAGTTCTTTTACTAGCTTATTGACCCCGGTATAATCAAGGGTACTCAGCGATGCTAATGATATTTCCTCATAACCGGTGTTCTCTAACTGCGCCCGAGCTTGTCGTTTCAAGGTATCGATACTTCTTTCCCTTACAGGACGGTAAACGATACCTGCATGACAGAAACGGCACCCGCGCTGGCAACCCCTCATAACCTCAAGTACAGCACGATCATGTATTATCTCCATATACGGCAGGATGGGCTTATCAGGATAATAAGCCGTGTCAAGGCTCTTTATAACCCGTTTTTTTACCCTGGTTGGTACTTCAGGATAGCGCGGCTCTATAGCCCGAAAAGTATTATCGGCATTATATTCCACCGTGTATAAACTCGGAACATAAACCCCTTCTATCTGCGCTAGTTTAATGAGCAAATCTTGCCGGGGAATATCCTGGTTCTGGTCATAACAGTCGAGAAACTCCAGTAACACCTCTTCACCATCACCAATTAGGAAAGCATCAAAAAAATCGGCATACGGTTCAGGATTAAAAACTACTGGTCCGCCTGCAATAACGAGGGGATATTTCTCATCTCTATCCTCTGACCAGACCGGTATACCTGCCATATCCAGCATATTCAATACATTAGTAATCGATAGTTCGTATTGTAAAGAAAAACCGACTACATCAAAATCGGTAAGCGGTCGAAAAGATTCCAGGGAAAATAGTGGAATTCTCTCCTTACGCATAATATCTTCCATATCAGGCCAGGGCGCGAAAACTCTTTCTATAAGATGATTACTTGTTTCATTAACCAGACCATATAATATTTTCCCACCTATATGGGACATTCCTACTTCATAAACATCGGGAAAAGCAAATGCCATTTTACAACGGCACT
>JAQWBP010000019.1:22493-35276 GCA_028706315.1 Syntrophomonadaceae bacterium | reverse complement strand
GCGAAAACTCTTTCTATAAGATGATTACTTGTTTCATTAACCAGACCATATAATATTTTCCCACCTATATGGGACATTCCTACTTCATAAACATCGGGAAAAGCAAATGCCATTTTACAACGGCACTTAGCCCAGTCCTTTTTGATCATATTTAATTCATTACCGGTATATCGGGCCGGTTTCGAAACTTGTGGCAATATATCTTTAAAAAGCCTGTCCTTCATCTTACGCCTCCATATTTACAGAATTCAAGTAATATATATCTTACCATAAAAATTTATATATTAACCTTTGATATTTATCATATAAAAAAACTTAGCAATCACGGAGGCAGGCTCCTGGGCCTTTCTCGAACAGGCATTCAATTAACTCTGCCTCGCTGCAGAAACCTGTGACATGGTGGTTGCTATCAACTACAGCTACCAGCATATAGTAGTTGGGCCGGGTATGGCTTAAGACTTCTTTAACCCGGGTTTCAGGGTTACTTACCACCTGCCGGGCCGGTAAAATACCCGTCCGGGAAAGTTCAGCTTTTTTATGGACTAGAAAACGCATAAACGTATACGCCAGGAATTTACCTTCCCGGTTGGCAGCCCAGAAAAGAAAAATCCCGATGACAATAAAATTAGCCCCGGTAAAATTAAGCCAGGTAAGATATATGCCGTATGCAATTATACACAGGGCAATTATTTTACCCATTAATGCCGCTTTTTCACTGGCTTTCTTATATCCGGTTACTTGCGCAAGAACAGCGCGCAGGACTCTACCACCATCCAGGGGTAAAGCTGGAAGCAGGTTAAAACAACCAAGTAATAAGTTGATATTTACGAAAAGGCCCCTATTAGTATCTCCCGGATTGGCAACCAGGAAATAAAAAATTGCTGCGGCTGACAGGCTTACTACTGGCCCTGCCAGTGCAACATATATTTCTTTTTCCGGATCAAGCCCGGTAAAATCTTCTATTTTAGCCTGCCCACCGAAGGGAAACAGTTCAATTTCTGCTATTCTTATCCCTAAGGCGATGGCAGTAACAGTATGAGCTATCTCATGTATCAGCACGGAACCTGTTATGGTTAATATCTCCTGTGTTAGCCCCATCAGACTGTAAATAATACACAGCAATAAAAAAAGTGGATTTACTTTAAAGTAAATACCTGCAATCCTTGCCAATCTCATTATTATTTGAAAATATCATTAGGGTTTAATGGTCCATCCTGATTCTTGACCTGAAAATATAGCCTGCTACCTGTTTTCCCGAGTACCGTGTTATGCTTTACCCAATCCTTTTCACTAACTAGTACTTCGCTCAAACCATCATATTCCGAGGAAAAATCACCATTATGCTTAATAACGATCTTACGGTCTGAGATATTTCCTTTTATCTCTATAATCTGACCAGGAAGTACCGGCTTAACCATACTGTTTTCCTTTACCTTTAAAGTTATACCCGGACTAAATTCTTGCCTTTTAGTCTCGGGGTTCCAATACCACCCGTATGAATTCTCTATACTGATAAATTCACAAGGTGCTTGTAACGTTTGACTTCCTGAGGTAGGAACAGTTTCTGGTTCCGCCCTTTTTACATTATCAATAAAATGTCCTATCTTTTGTTCTACATGATAGTCCTTCATTATATAGGCAAGTGCAGGCTCCACTATCCTCCGACTTCCATGATCATACTGCATAACTAGACCTACTAGAGCAGCGATAACTATAACTATCAGCATTCTTATCTTAAAGCTCCCCAGCATAAACATCACCTCTCACTATATTTATCACGTAACAAAAGTGTCTGACACCCTTCGTGAGTAACTCTACGTATGTTGTCCAAGGAAAGAAAGGCCTGTTCTTATAAAATATATAGCTGTGCATTCTAGTTTATGCCTCTGATAAAATATAAAGGCAAGAGGATGGTTATCCTGCATCTTGAAAAATGCAGGATAACCATCCTCTTGCCTTGTTCCTTGTATCTTATTTAGTTTTGTATTCGACATCTACATAATCTGCCGGATTAGCTTTTTTGACCAAGCGACGGTATACACCCTCTGGTACCAGATGGACAGCAAAGTTTAAGACTTTTTCGATCAGGTTGAGTAAATCCTCATCACCATCCCAGTAGCTGGTTAACACTTCAGGACTAACACTGTCCATTAATCTTTTTAATACTAGTGCCACCAGCAAAATGTCATCAACTTGTCCTAAGAAAGGAATCATATCAGGTAAAAAATCTAGTGGTGAAAGTACATAAGCAATAGTAGCAATAACCAGAGTTCGGTCAGTAAGCGTTATCGCCTTATCCTTTAATAATCGGTATAGCAGTTTTAGTAAGTTAGGAATAAGTAACAGGGATTCTTTTACTACTTTTTCGGCTGATTCCTGAGACACTTGATTATTCATCTAACATACCCCCTTGAAGGTATTATGTCTCCAAAATTAAAATACTATTTTTCTTCCCCTGATATTAACACTTAATATTAGACCTACGGCAATAATATTAGTAAGCATAGAACTGCCTCCGTAACTTAAGAAAGGCAGTGGAATACCAGTTATGGGCATTAGGCCTATCGACATGCCTATATTTTCGAAAATGTGGAATAGCCACATGGCTGATACACCAATTACAACCAGCGTGCCAAATAGTTCCCTGGAATTGAAGGCAATATATACTGCTCTTAAAAGCAATATTCCATAAAGAATGATTACGAACGATGCACCTATAAAACCTAGTTCCTCTCCTATTACTGCATAAATAAAGTCGGTATGATGTTCCGGTAGGAAGTTCAATTGTACCTGAGTGCCATTAAATAAACCCTTCCCGGTTAATCCTCCCGAGCCTATAGCTACTAGTGATTGAATCGTATTCCAGCCCGTGCCTCTTCCTCCCTGTCCATCATTATATGGATCTAGGAATGCAGTAAAGCGGCTGATCTGGTAATCTTCCAGAGGTAGCCACATCCCAAACTGAAAATGTAAAAAAAGAGTTAAGATTACTAGCAATAATGCCGTAAAAACTACTGTTAATAAAACCTTAGGATTCGCCCCGGCTATAAGCATCATAATGATAGTTATAGCTATATAAACTAGCGCTGTACCCAAATCAGGCTGCAACATTATTAACACAAAAGGCAAACCCATATATACAAAGCAGGGGAGCATTTGCCCCAGATTATTCATTAACCCCTTTTTGTTATTAAGAAAATCAGCAAAAGATATAATAAGAAATATCTTAGTAAACTCGGCTGCCTGTACTGCTGGCAATGGTCCCAGCTTAATCCACCCGGTAGTTCCTCTTAATTCCTGCCCCATCACCAGAACAAGAACTAAAAGTACCAGAGCTAATATATAAAGAACCTGGCTATACCTTCTTAATACTGCATAATCATAACGAATTATTATAGCGGCCACTATAAAACCACCAATAATCATTATTACCTGCCTTTTAATATATAAAAAAGGATCACTTGATATACCACTGCTAGCACTAGTAAGGATTATAATTCCTGTGGCTATAAGAATAATTAAAGATAAGATAAATGGCTTATCGACAAACTTTAACCTTTTAAGTTCCAAATTAAATACCTCCTGGCTCATTACTACATTATAATGCTTATAAAAATCATATGTCTAGCTTGCAAATACAGGAATAAAGTTTATCAATACAACACAAACCAGGCCCTCTGGCGGGAACCTGGTTGCGGGCAGGTTTATTCTATTACCCGTTGGCTGCTCTCCTAAATCCCGTGACTGGTATATTGGCCACCAAAGCAATCGAATTCTCTTCATTCTCCAGTTCTACAATTAATCCCTCTTCATCAATATCCATGTATTCTTTTATAACCTTTATCAAATCCTCTTTCAATGAATTTATGAACTCCGGAGATACAGAAGCTCTGTCATGCACTAGGACGAATCGCAGGCGTTCTCTAGCAATATCCTTACTTGAGGTGCTATCTTTTGAAAAAAAGCGTGAAAGAATATCTAACAAAGCCATACCTCCCCTCCTATTTAGCCAGCTTTAGTATTTTCTTAAATTTATCGACTATATTCTCCGGCTCGTCCCCTGAGTACATAGGAACCTCTTCTCCCATTATCCTTCTGGCGATACGTCGATAAGCCCCTCCTGCCGTGGAGCTTTTTTCCAGGACGGCAGGTTCGCCGCGATTAGTTGAAACTACTATAGACTCGTCTTCAGGTACTACTCCCAGCAGTTCAATTGATAATATATCAATAATATCCCCTATATCCATCATGTCGCCTCGTTTAACCATCTTACTCCGCAGGCGATTTACGATTAACCGGCAATTTTCTAATCCGGATGCTTCCAGTAACCCGATTATCCGATCTGCATCTCTAACTGAAGATACCTCAGGAGTAGCAACTACTACCGCATCATCTGCTCCGGCAATAGCATTTCTAAACCCCTGTTCTATACCTGCAGGACAGTCGACAATTATAAAGTCAAAATCATCACGCAATTGCCCGGTTAAATTTTTCATCTGATGAGGAGTTATAGCAGTTTTCTCTTTTGTTTGAGCTGCGGGTAGTAAATAAAGGCCATCAAAACGCTTATCCTTGATAAGCGCCTGTTTTAATTTACAGTGTCCATTCAAAGCATCAACTATATCAAAAACGATCCGATTCTCCAGACCCATCACCACATCCAGATTTCTTAAACCAATATCAGTATCTATCAGCACTACTTTTTTACCCATCATAGCAAGAGCAGTCCCCAGATTTGCTGTAGTAGTCGTTTTCCCTACTCCACCCTTTCCAGATGTTATAACTAATACCCTACTTTTCATTCCTAAGCCCCCATTCATATTTTTAACTTCTCTATTACTACTTTGCCAGCCCTTATTCGAGCCACTTCAGGATTGTTAACTATAATAGACTCCCCATCTGGTGGACGTGTTATATGATTAGCTATTCTTAGCTGAGTAGGATTAAGACGATATGCAGTAATTACTGCTTTTTCATCCCCAAAAGCTCCTGCATGAGCCATTCCTTTCAAAGTCCCCATAACCAGGATATTACCTCCGGCAATTATCTCAGCCCCCGGATTAATATCCCCCAGGATAACTATATTTCCCTCGGTGAAAAAATTCTGCCCTGACCTTAAGTTTCTGCATATTAACAGGGTATTCTCATAATCGGGCATAGTTCCGATACTAAAGTTATCATCACTACTAACATCAGCAGGAGACAGAGGTCCACTAGTTCTAATTAAATCCTTTAAGTGCAACCCGTGATCAAGTAAGATATCTTCTATTTCGTGTAACTGCTTATTTGTTAGATGCTTATCACCGATATTAATACTGACCATGGTCCCCAGCAAGTAACCATTAATGGAGTGTAGCTGTGTTTCCAGTGCTTCCTTTATCTCCGTGAAAGTATTAATTTCCTGCAAATCTATTAGCATTTCACCCCTTACGCTTCTTACTGCTGCTGACACCATATAGCCCTCCTATCTAAGCTCCTCATTTTAAACATAAACCTGTATCTCCCTTAGAATTCTATAATTAGAACTTTTTTCCTCCAATGAAAAAAATAAAAATAGGGGCCTTCTTATCAGAAAACCCCTATTCAAGTCGTATTCAACCTAGAAAATTATTTCATTATTCGCCAGTCGTATTCACCATATTTTTATCTTCTTCGGCAAGATGATCTTTAATACCAAAATATTGTTCAAAAACATCCCTACAAACTATTCCCGCAGATTCTCCACCACTGTATCCATACTCAACTACACCGGCAAAAGCTATTTCAGGATCATCAAAAGGAGCAAAAGCTATAAAAACGCCATGAAATTCTTTCATACTATTGTCGCCTGCTCTGCCTGTCTCAGCCGTACCTGTTTTAGCTGCTACCTGTATTTCTGGAGGGAATTGATAAAATAGAAAATGTGCAGTCCCTTTGGGCTGCGTTACAGCCAACATAGCTCTTTTAGTTTCAGCTATAGTTTCCGGCGCTACCTTAGTTTCTCTTATTACCTGCGGTTTAAATTCTTTAATTAAACGTCCGTTATCCGAAACAATTTTCTTGGCTATATATGGCTGCATAAGATAGCCACCATTAGCGATAGTTGCACAATAATTGGTCAGTTGTAAGACTGTAAATTCATTATATCCCTGACCTATCGACATATTAAATGTATCAAAAGGTTGCCAGGTAGTATCAAAGTTATAATCAATTTTATATTGGGCTTCTAATCGTGCTTTTTCACTTTTTTCCTGCTTTTCCAAACTCCCGCGTTCTTTTTCATCTTTAGCATTTTTCAAAAGTATACGGTATTTATCGTCTAATTGTTCCCGCAGTTGCTCATATTTACGGTTTATCAAGGCCGCATTGACTTCTTTTTTCCAGGCCGGGGTAGGCAATTGCCCGGAAATCTCACCAGGAATATCTATACCCGTTTTTTGCCCTAATCCGAACTCCGCTGCTACACGAATAATTTCTTCTTTACCAGCTCTGCGACCCATTTCCTGAAAATAGACATTACAAGAACCTGCCATAGCTGCATAGTAATTCACATTTCCATGTACACTCCAACACTTTATATACGGAGCAATCCAATAGCTGCCTTTACAGGTAACCAGATCAGTTAGGGAGTCTACTTCGCCTTTTTCCAAAGCCGCCATTCCGGTTATAGGTTTAAATGTGGAACCTGGAGGATAAGATACCTGAATAGCCCGGTTAGTCTCTGCCCCTGGGCTCATGGGGTCATATTGATTGCCCTGGGGATAATAGTAGCTAGCCCGATCAGTACCAAGTTCACCTTTCCAGTCATCAGGGTACATTGACGGACTGCTATACATTGCCAGCACCTCTCCCGTTTTAACATTTAACACTACTGCCGATCCTACTTTGGCTTTGGGATATCTTTGCTGCAGATTCTTTAGTGTTTCCTCCATGCTATTTTCTAAAACCTTTTGCAAATTCATGTCCAGGGTTAAGTAAATATTATTACCCGGCTTGGATTCCATGGTAACTAGTTCCCTTACTGGCCGACCTTTAGCATCAACTTCTACCCTTCTAGCTCCATCTTTACCCCGTAATTCTTGTTCATACTGTTTTTCTATTCCAGTTTTCCCGATAAGGCTGTTAATATTATATTTGTCTCCCGATGCATCTGATAATTCTTGCTGGTTAATGGAATGAATATAGCCTAATACGTGTCCCGCCAAAGATTCATTAGGATAATACCGTAATGGTTCTACTCTAATAGCAACACCGGGTAGTTCCTGGCGATTCTCCTCCAACTTAACTACTAGTTCCCAGGGGATATCCCGCATAATAATTATTGGCTCAAAAAGCCGGTATTTCTGTAACTCGATCTTTTCATCGATATATTTAGCAGTTACTTCGGGATAATAATCATCTAGTACTTCAACTAATTTTTCCACTACTTGATCTTGTTTACTTAACCCTAGAAAGGTCAGACTTAACGTATATACTAGCTCATTAGCAGCAAACACTTCTCCATCCCGGGCATAAATTTCACCACGGGGAGCTTTTATCGCTACCAGCCTGATACGGTTATCCTTAGCCTGAGTCTGGTAAACATCATTTTTTAATAGCTGTATATCGGTAAGCCGGAGACATAGGATTGCCAGCAAGCCTATAATTATATAAGAATAGATTTTCATTTTACGCTTTAATTCATTATGTTTCATTTATCTCTCCCCGACAGACCTGAGAATACCTTCCTTTGACGAATTGTAAAACCATATATACACGGGAGCAGATACTAGTACATTATATATAATCTGGTAAAATACGCTATAGACCATGCTTATATCGATATGAAAAGTATCAAAAGATATAATGCTCAATACAAATAAGCAGATAGCATTTAGTATAGTAGCAAAAAACACCCCTATAATACCAACAAAGATATTCTCTTTAAAAACGTTCCCCTGCAATTTACCGAAGATATAAGCAGTCAAGCCCTTGGCAATGGCATTAATCCCTATAAATCTCCCCATGTATAAATCTTCCATAAGGCCACATAAAAATCCATAAGCAGTGCTTTTATAGACATTATTTAATAGTGCAAAAAAGACCACAAAAATAAGAACCATATCTGGCAGTGCGCCTTTTATACTAAAAAAACTGAATAATGTTGACTGTAAGAATATAGCTATGCAGGGTAACAAAAAAAGCATGATATAACGCAAAACCTTTACTCCTCTACTTCATCATCGGTACTTATAGGATGGTAGGCAGTTATTATTAGGACTTCTTCCAGCTTATCAAAATCGACAGCAGGCTGAACAGTAGCTGACAACAAAAGTCCGTTAGGTTCACGGGATATATCAATTACTTTACCTATATATATACCTTTTGGATATATCTCTGACAGGCTGGAAGTTACTACTCTATTATTTTTCTTAATCTTGGAGTAATACGGAATATTGACCATCCTGAGGTGGTTAATATTGCCAATGCCTTCAATAATCCCATTCGTATCTCTAGTTTCTTGTAATAAAGCTCCTACCGCAACTTCTCGGTCGGTTATTAAACTTACCTGGGCAGAATTTTTACTTACACTACCTATACGACCAACTAGACCATCATAGTTTATTACCGGCATTCCTTTCTGAAGTCCATGTTTTGAACCTTTATCAATAATTACATAACGGTACCAGTTATCAGGGCTGCGAGCGATTACCCGTGCCGGCAGCAAATCAAAATTTGCTTGGTTGGTATCTTCAAAGTCAAGTAATTTTTGTAGTCTCCTGGCCTCAGCTTTATATTCTCTTAATACCTGGTTCTCAAAATTCAACTGCTTATTTTCTTTTTCTAATAACTGCAACTGCTGGCTAAGTTCTTTTTTGTCACTAAAGACAGTTGTAAATCCTCCCCAACTATGCCTAAACTCACTTACCCCACTTTGCAGTGGGGTAAAAGCATCCCGGAAAATATTTTCCATTATAGTTATGTCCTCCCGGTGGGAAGAAGTAATCTTCATTACTGTAAATGAGCAGACAATTACTAGTATCGCCACCCAGAAATACTTGTTTTTAAAAAGCTTAAGCAATACTCTTCACCTGTTTAAAATGATTTTTTTGGTGAAATTAACACCCGTTTAAGAATTTCTATATTTTCGAGTACTTTTCCGGTACCCATAGCAACGGCCAGTAAAGGTTCCTCACAGGCATAAACTGGCATGTTAGTTTCCTGACTGATTAATTTATCTAGTCCTTTAAGCAAGGCTCCTCCACCTGCCATTACTATACCACGGTCAATAATATCCGAAGCGAGTTCTGGTGGCGTTTTCTCCAAGCACACCCTTATCCCATCAATAATGTGCTCTACAGTCTCACTGAGAGCTTGCTGAATCTCTAAACACGAAACCTTAATAGTCTTGGGCAATCCGCTTATAAGATCACGACCCCGTACTTCATAAAACTCCTCGGGCCCATCCCAGAGAGCTGAGCCTATAGATATTTTTATATCTTCAGCAGTACGTTCACCAATTAATAAGCTGTAATTCTTTTTGAGATGCTGAATTATATCCTGATCCATATTGTCGCCGGCAACTCTGACCGATTTTGCCGTTACTACACCACCCAGCGAAATAACCGCAACTTCTGTAGTGCCACCACCAATATCAACAATCAGGTTACCAGTAGGTTCATGTACGGGTAATCCTGCCCCAATGGCTGCTGCCATTGGTTCCTCAATCAGATAAGCCTCTTTGGCCCCACCTTGTAAAGCAGCTTCTCTGACTGCCCTTTCCTCAACCGTCGTACATCCGGTAGGTATGCTTATAACCACCCGGGGCCTGATTAAGGGTGTACGCTGCCCCAAAGCTCTATTTATAAAATATTTGAGCATGGCCTGGGTAACATCAAAATCAGCAATCACACCATCTTTCATGGGCCGGATAGCAACTATATTTCCAGGAGTTCTGCCTATCATCTGCTTGGCCTCATCACCTACAGCCAGGACATTACCTGTATCGCTCTGTATAGCTACAACCGACGGTTCCCGCAGGACTACACCTTTCCCTTTTAGATGAACCAGGGTGTTGGCAGTACCCAAATCTATTCCCATGTCTTTTCCAAAAACCACCGTTTTAATTCCTCCTTAAGTGCTAGATTAAACTTTTTGCTTTGAAACTGCAGTATATATTGTCGCCAATGATTAGGTGATCGAGAACTTCAATGCCAATTATTTTACCTGCCTCAATCAACCTGCGGGTAACATCTATATCTTCTTTACTTGGAGTCGGGTCGCCACTAGGATGGTTATGTACCAATATTATTCCAGCAGCACTTTTCTTAACAGCTATTTTAAATACCTCACGTGGATGTACTATCGAACTATGAAGCCCTCCAATAGAGATATCTTCCATGGCTAAAAGACCATTTTTCCGGTCGAGATAAAGAACTCGAAAATGTTCACGGTCGAAATAACGCATATCTTCCATGACTAGATCTTTAACGTCTTCAGGAGATCTTATGGGCGCTTTTATCTGCACATTAAGTGCTACACGCCTGCCAATTTCAACAGCGGCTTTGATTGAAACTGCTTTAGCAGGTCCTATTCCCTTTTCCTCGGTTAGTTCTTCGATGCTGGTTTCTTTTAAATACCTTAAACCGCCATGTTTAATCAGCAATTTATTAGCAAGTCCCAATGCACTCATCTTCCTGGTTCCCATACCAATGATTATGGCCAGCAGCTCAGCATCAGTTAGGCTAGCCTCTCCCCAAGCCATTAATTTCTCACGTGGTCTCATCATTTCCGGCATATCTTTTATGGTAATATTATATTCATCCAGCAGAAGTCCCCCCCAACAAATCAATACCCTGCCTTTGCAACATAATATATAATCGGCTTAATGGTAACCCTACTACATTAAAATAGCAACCTTCTATTCTACTTATGAATATCGAACCAATTCCCTGAATACCATATGCTCCAGCCTTGTCCATTGGCTCACCAGTCGCTATGTAGGCCCGGGTTTCCCTCTCAGTAATATTACGAAAATAGACCCTGGTAATTTCATCTTCCTGATCACAAACTTTCCTGGCAGCATTCATAATACACAGGGCAGTAATCACCTCATGCGAATTGCCACTTAAGATAGAGAGTTTTCTAAATGCATCTTCCTCGTCCTCAGGTTTCCCCATAATCTGATGGTTATAAACAACTATAGTATCTGCAGCAATTACCAAACTATCTTTATATCGGCTCGCCACTTCTTCAGCTTTCTGTCTTGCGATTCGGTTAACAGCTTCTCGAGGCTTTTCCCGACATAATACATACTCATCAATCTTAGCAGGTACACAGGTAAAATCAACGCCAAGTGTTTCCAGCAGCATTTTCCGTCTAGGTGATTGCGATGCCAAAATAATTTTTGTCAAAACTTTTTCCACCCTATAATTTTTTGTAAACTAGATAAGCTAATAAAAAGCCCAGGATTGTAAAAATGCTTATATGTAACATAAAGCCAAAAGTAAATGAAAAAACTTGCAGATTTATAGTAAAATCTGGAATTCCCACACTTTTTATCTGACCCAGAACACTCATTACCGGCCAAATTCTAACTAGAAACTCTCCTATCCCACCACCGATAATGCCACCAACAACCAGCAGAACAATTAATACCTGCCAACCCGGATAGGTACGCATTCTATTTGCCACACCATAACCCTCCGTAGATACATTTTTATCAAGTTTAGCATTACTACCCCGCAAAAACAAGGTAGATGAAAAATGGGAAAGCCCACTATTTTAGAGCTTTCCCCTGTTTCTGACTTCTAGATATTTATTAGTTCATCAATTAAATTTTATAGTTTTATCCTTGGTAATCGAGTTTAAAACTTAAAACCTCCAGGTGCACTGAAAGATCAACGTTTCTTAATATAACATCACTGGGAACGTTTAGGACCCGGGGGGAGAAATTTAAAATAGCTTTTACTCCAGCTGCAACTAATTTATCAGTAACTTCCTGGGCAGAAATAGTAGGGACTGTTATAATTCCAATATTAACATTATGTTCTTTCACACGTTCAGCAAGAACATCCATTGGCTCAACTACAACCTTCTCTAGTTCTGTTCCTATTTTCCCCTGGTCTGCATCAAGAATGGCAGAGATGTTAAAACCTCGTTTGACAAACCCTTTATATAGAGCTAATGCCGATCCTAGTTTACCGGCGCCAATAATAATTACATTCCACATTTTGTCAAGCCCAAGAATTTTCATCACGTGCCCGTACAGATCATCTACATTATAGCCAACACCTCTAGTGCCAAATTCGCCAAAATAAGCTAAATCTTTTCTGACCTGAGCTGAGCTTACTCCAACACCCCGAGCAATTTCTCCGGACGAAATGGTTTCTACTCCATCTCCAGCTAACTGATATAAATATCTAGAATAGATAGAGAGCCGCATTACTGTTGCTTCTGGAATCTTGTAGATTTTCACTCCCCCCACTCCTTTTTTGTTGTTTTTTGATTTCGGGCCTTATTTTAACATAAATTTTGCGAGAAATAAAATAAACTCTTCTCATAGTCTGAGAAAGAGTTTAAATGCTAAGCAAAAAATTTTAATATATTATATATTATTATCGAAACTAGTGCTGATGAAGGGATGGTAATAAACCACGCAATTACTATCTGCCTGGCTATATTCCATCGCACCCCTTTGAGCCGCTTGGCAGCCCCTACTCCCATTATAGCTGATGAAACTACATGCGTAGTACTAACAGGTGCACCCATTAGACTGCCAGTGTATATAACAAGTGAAGAAGTAAAATCAGCTGCGAAACCATT
>JAQWBP010000019.1:14629-22393 GCA_028706315.1 Syntrophomonadaceae bacterium | reverse complement strand
TGAGCCGCTTGGCAGCCCCTACTCCCATTATAGCTGATGAAACTACATGCGTAGTACTAACAGGTGCACCCATTAGACTGCCAGTGTATATAACAAGTGAAGAAGTAAAATCAGCTGCGAAACCATTGATTGGTTCGATCCTGAATATTTTACCTCCCATAGTCCTGATTATCTTCCAACCCCCAATGGCAGTTCCCGCAGCCATGGCACTTGCACAGGCCGCTTTGACCCAGAATGGCACCTGGAAAGTGGAAAGCATACCTGCACTCACCAGAACCATCGTGATAATACCCATTGACTTTTGGGCATCATTGGAGCCATGAGCAAAAGAAGCCATACAGGCAGAAAGAATTTGCAGCTTGCGAAATTTGTTGTTAGTGCGGGCCGGGGATAGATCTTTAAATATCCAGAAAATTATAGTCATTACCAGACTCCCGGCAACTAACCCAATAATAGGTGCAGTTATTAAACCGGCAAATATTTTCCAGAATCCAGCCCAATTCACATATGGTACTCCAAAGCCAGCAATAACCCCGCCTATTAAACCTCCAATTAAAGCATGTGATGAACTGCTGGGAATACCAAAGTACCACGTAAAAAGGTTCCAAAAAATAGCCGATATCAGAGCTGCTATTAGTACCAGGGGAGTAACAAAGTCAGGAGCAACTATACTCTTACCAATAGTTGCCGCAACTGCTGTTCCACTTAATGCCCCAGCGAAGTTAAAAGTCGCTGCAATTAATATAGCTCCACGTGGAGATACAGCTTTAGTAGAAACTGATGTTGCAATGGCATTGGCTGTGTCATGAAAACCGTTTATATAGTCAAAACAAAGTGCAAGCATTACAACTACTATGACCAGCGCCGTACTAAACATACTTTACAGCTACTCCCTTAATGATGTTACTAACATCCTCACAATAATCAAGCGTCGTTTCTAGATGCTCATAAATCTCTTTCCATTTTATTATATCGACTACATTTTGCGTATTCTCAAAAAGAAGGGCTATACCTGCTCTATACAAGTAATCACCCTCATGTTCTAAGGATCGTATCCTCTCGCATGATTCAATTATCTCACTGCTCATGGTCCTTACATATGGGAGTTTATCTACCGCGTTTTTAATTTCTATGGCAGCCTCTTCAAGGACATTAACTAGCTTGGATACATAAATTTGTCCTGGTCGTGATGCTTTGTAAAGTACAACTTTTTCCATCGTACCCTGGATATGATCAACTACATTATTTAATTCCCGAGCTAGTGATAGAATATCTTCTCGATCAAACGGGGTTACGAAAGAACTATTAATCTGGCTCATAACTGTAGATAAAATTTGGTCACCACGTTCTTCTACCTCATTTATCAGGTCCAGATTACTGGAGGGATTACTTTGTTTTTCGAAAAACTTTTTTAAGATTACAGATGCTTCATAAATAGCATCAGCCAGTTCCTCAAAATAATCAAAAAACTTGTCATCCCGTGGCTTTAATTTAAAAACCACTTCGATACCTCCTCAAATACATATATGCCGTCTTCCTTGAGTTAATTATAACAAATAATAACTTGACCCCTGTGTTAAGAATTTGTTAATAATAGCTTAAACATCCGTTAAGTACTGGCGTGCCTCATCAAGAACATAGAAAGATCCAGTAACAACCAGACACTCTTTTGGTCGTAATAAACTAATCGCTTTATCGATAGCTCCGCTTATACTCTCCTCTTCATAAATCTTAGTATCCGGGAATAGTTTCCTCCAGTAATCCTCTATTCGATGCCAATTTTCTCCTCGCTCACTCACCGGCTTTGTCACAATGCAAACCCGGGTATTATCCCCCAATGGTTTTACCGTATCCAGAGCATCTTTATCATCCAACAAACCGAAAACCAAAACCTTGGGCACCCCGGGTAAAAGGTTAGCTAGTGAGCCTGATAGAGCCCTTGCAGCCTGAGGATTATGGGCCACATCTAAGATAATTAACGGGTCATTACTCACAACTTCCATTCTTCCCGTTATACTCAGGCCAGGCAGTACATCAGTTATGTTCTCATTAACTAGCTGGTAGCCTGCCTGTTTAAGTAACATTAATGCCGTTATAGCAGTAGCAAGATTGACTAACTGATAATCACCTAGCAAGGAAAAGCTAGCCTTGCCTAACTGGTGCCCAGAAAATTGTATCTCTATCTCCTGCCCGCCCAAACCTGGAGAACCGATACGCGTAATACTACAACGAGAATTATTATATAACAGAGCTTTTTCTACTTCTGCCTTATCCTTTATTACTTTCAACGCATGTTCATCCATAGGTCCAACTACCACCGGCACCCCTGGTTTAATTATGCCCGCCTTATTCTGAGCGATTTCTTCCATGGTATTCCCTAGAAAGCTGGTATGGTCATAATCAATACTAGTTATAATAGATACCTCAGGCTTAATCACGTTAGTTGAATCATAAAGTCCACCCATGCCTACCTCCAGGACGGCAATATCAACATTGCTGTCCCGGAAATACTGAAAAGCAACAGCAGTAAGCACTTCAAACTCGGTGGGACGTCCACTACCTTCTTTATCCATAATCATAACCATATCTTCCATCTGACGCAGGTAATCATTAAGAATTTCTGGTTTAATTTCTCTGCCGTCGATGGTAAACCGCTCACTATAGGAATGTATATGTGGTGAAGTAAATTTTCCCACTCTATAACCGGCACAGCTTAATACTTCACTGACAATCAATGATGTGGTCCCTTTTCCGTTAGTACCAGCTACATGAATATATTTCCCATCCTTTTCCGGATGACTCATTAACTCCAGCAACCGTTCGATCCGTTCTAGCCCCGGTTTACTACCAGGAGCACACAAGCAATGAAGATTTTTGACTATGACCTGCTCAATATCTCCAATCGTTGTAATATCCCCTCTTTCTTGTTTCTGGCTTCTTCTGCTTTACCACGTTCTTTTTCAATTACCTCTTGCGGCGCACGGGAAAGAAAATTGTCATTACTAAGCTTGCCCAAAGCCTTGCTGAGGTCACTGTCAGCGTTTTTCAGGTCTTTTTCCAGCCTGGCTATTTCCTTATCTATATCAATAACACCTTCAAGCGGCACATAAATGTCAGCTATGGCAGTTAAAGCTGAAACAGCCTGGCGTGGTTTTTCCGTCAGGGTTTCTACAATGCTAAGATTATCGACTCCTGCCATCTGCTCAATATAAGATGAATTTTTAATAAAAATTTTGGTTAAATTTTTATCATGCATCAACGCTACCACTCTAACCTTGGAACCAGGATTAATATTAAACTCGGCTCTGATATTCCTTATGGCCCTGATAACACTCATTATCTGCTGCATCTGTTCTACCGATTCCAGCCAGACTTGGTTATCATCCTTAATCGGCCACGAGTCTAACATAATAGTATTGCTGTGCCCAGGCAGGTACTGGTATATTTCTTCACTTATAAAAGGCATAAATGGATGCAGTATACGCAATATATCAACAAGAACATCGTGTAATACATTCTGCACCACCAATTTTTCCCGCGGGCTAGATGGGTTAAAAAGCCTTGGTTTAGCTAATTCTATATACCAGTCACAAAATTCATCCCAAATAAAATCATAAAGAGCTCTGGCTGCTTCACCCAGATCATACCTTTCTAGCAGTCCAGTTATTTCTTCCACCTTCATATTTAATCGGGAAATAATCCAACGGTCTGCAATAGTCAATTCACTATCATCTATATCAACAGGTTCATATCCTTCCAGGTTCATGAGAACGAACCGGGAGGCGTTCCATATCTTATTAGCAAAATTACGCGTGTTTTCTACCTTATCCCAGTGAAAACGGACATCATTCCCAGGAGTAACGCCTGTTATAAGCGAAAACCTGAGGGTATCAGCACCGTATTTTTCAATTACTTCGATAGGATCGATACCATTGCCGAGGGATTTACTCATTTTGCGACCCTGCGCATCCAGAATTAACCCGTGTATATTAACATGATGGAAAGGAATTTTACCCATATGTTCAATCCCGGAGAATATCATTCTGGCTACCCAAAAAAAGATTATATCTCTGCCGGTAACTAGTACACTGGTAGGATAGTAATATTCCAGATCTTTAGTATTATCAGGCCATCCCAGGGTTGAAAACGGCCAAAGCGCACTGCTAAACCATGTATCTAAAACATCTTCATCCTGGTGTAGATCTTTGGAGCCACACTTAGGACAACATTCAGGATCAGTTTTAGTGCAAATTACTTCACCACAATCCTGGCAATACCATACTGGTATACGATGTCCCCACCAGAGTTGACGGGAGATACACCAGTCCCTTATATTTTCCATCCAGTTTATGTAGATTTTTGTAAAGCGCTCCGGGACAAATTTAATTTCGCCATCTAAAACTTTTTGAATAGCAGGCTCAGCCAGGGGTTTCATTTTAACAAACCATTGCTTAGAAATTATCGGTTCAATTACTGTATTACAGCGCTGGCAATGTCCTACCGCATGCTGGTGCTCTTCAACCTTTAACAAGTATCCCTGTTCTTCAAGATCTTTAACTATGGCCTTACGACATTCATAGCGGTCAAGCCCCTGATATTTCCCGGCATTTTCATTCATAACCCCATGGTTATCAATAACTAATATTTGTTCCAGGTTATTTCTAAGGCCCATATCAAAATCATTAGGATCATGAGCAGGTGTTACCTTGACAGCTCCGGTACCAAATTCGCGGTCAACATAGTGATCAGCAAAAACCGGAATAGCCCGATTCACCAGTGGCAATACTACATTCTTACCTACCAGATGAGTATATCTTTCATCACCAGGGTGAACTGCTACTCCGGTATCACCCAGCATAGTTTCAGGCCTGGTGGTAGCTACAACCAGGTAGTCATCAGAACCTTCTACCGGGTATTTTATATGCCAGAGATGCCCATCAGCATCTTCATGTTCCACTTCGATATCTGATATAGCTGTATTACATCTAGGGCACCAGTTAATAATATAATCTCCCTGGTAAATTAAACCCTTTTCATACAAGTTAACAAAAACTTCCCTTACCGCTTTAGAACAGCCCTCATCCATAGTAAATCGTTCCCGGGTCCAATCACAAGACGAACCCATAAGACTTAGCTGATCAGTTATACGGTTACCATATAAGTGTTTCCACTCCCATACCTTTTCCAGAAATTTTTCTCTGCCCAAGTCATATCTACTTATTCCGTCTTTGGAAAGTGCTTCTTCAACTTTAGCCTGAGTAGCTATACCCGCATGATCAGTACCAGGCAACCATAGCGTATTGTAACCCTGCATCCTGCGCCAGCGGGCAAGGATATCCTGCAAGGTATTATCCAGTGCATGTCCCAGGTGAAGTGCTCCAGTTACATTAGGTGGCGGCATTACTATAGAAAAAGGTTTTTTTTCAGGATCATCAACTGGAGCGAAATAATTATTATCCTTCCAGTATGCATACCATTTTTTTTCTACATTGCCTGGTTCATACACACTGGGCAAATTTTTGGCTGTCGACATTAACGTCTACCTCCTCTGACTGTATATATCATCCAGCAGAAATCTTAACATAATCATACAATGTAAATTGTACTTAAAATGACCTTATAAGCGCAAGCTATATAAAAAATATGTATAGATAAGATTCCGCTGCAAAAAGTCATATGGCGTTAGTTTAGGGGTTTTCGCAGGGGAATCAATGATATGATTAATACTTTTTGCAGTAGAACCAAATAACATTTTTCATTACTCGTGGCGAGTAATATACCCGTTGAGCTGCTATCTACTGGTATTAACTAACATGTTTCCCTTTACTGATTATTTTTACACCAAATTTTAATCAACACCCTCGCCCCCTTTAAAATCATAGAGTCGGGGTATCCCTTTTCTCTTGCATCTACCCCTAACGCAATTATACCCATCTCACAGCAGATATGAAAAAATCCCCATCCGGGTAAAGCAGATTGGGGAAATGCGAATACAATATTGACAAATGCATAATAGATAGCTATTCATTTATATGATGTACCAAAATCAGTAGAAATTCAATAAAACGACTGTAGTTTTGTAATTGTAGTTATTAGTGCTGATATGCTATGGTAAAATAGATGAATTGATTTGGAGGGGGTTTATCTATTGAGCGAGGTTAAAGTGGGCAGAAATGATCCGTGCCCCTGTGGGAGTGGGAAAAAATTTAAAAAATGCTGTGGAAGATTTGAAGACCTTTTAGATATGAATCTAGATGCTTTTACTCGCTACAACCAATTAATAACTGCTATTAAAATAAAGTTGGACAAATACTATGTTGATAAAATAAAACGTATCCGCAAAGAAACCCAAGCTAGATTCCTACGATTTACAGTTGACAAAAGCCTTCCTCCTGAGCATGAGGCTATTTTGTCTGACTGGCTATGGTTTGATAAAACCGATAATAATGACCAAACCCTGGGTTCTGCTTACCTTGCGGAAAACGGGGAATACATGGATAAAAGCCTGCACGATACATTAAAAACTCTTAACCAATCTTACCTTTCAATTTATGAAGTCGAATCCTACCAGGATTATCATCTCCAGGTGCGTGACATTTTCCAGGATGAAATTCACCATATTCTCTTAAAGGAACCCTGGGAAATAGCTACCGATAAACATCAAATCCTCTTGCTCGGCCGTCTCGTAAACCTTGAGGAAGAAAATCTTTTTAGCGGTATGGTGCTAATGATAGATGCTAAATCCTCTGAAGGAGACTTTATCAAGCAGCATATTGATTATCTTTCCAGGATTAATAATGAAAGTATAACTAATCTACTTAAGTTAAATGGTGAGTTTTTATACGGTATTTTCGACCATGCCTACAAAAAGACCCTGATAAACATAAATAATATTCAGGTCATAATGGCCGAAGAATCTGAGACTCAAGCTCTATTAGGCTACCTGCAAAAAGATAGTGCCTGGATACTAGTTCACAAGCTTGCAGGGTTTAACTGGTTTCAACCAGATGGTGAAAACCGCGGCTATATAAGACTAGCAGTAGGAGAAGATAAAATTCTCTGCTGTGCTGACGTGCTGGAGGATATTGTAAAGATAGATGATACTGTAGACTCTATAATTGGTGAAAAAGAGGCCGTTATTTTGAGCAATCTATTTATGTCTAGACCACCAGCTTTAGAAATGGCTGACATCTGGTTTATAGTAATAAAAGACCAGGAAACTGAACGCTGGCTCGATACTCCCCATCCCGAGCTGGATGACAAATCCCCCCGGGAACTCATGCAAGATGAGCAGGGATGTACACGTTTAATCGCTATGTTAGATGAATTTACCAAATCCATCTCCACCAAAGAAGAAAAAGAACTCATCGATTATATGCGCTGCCGAGTAACTGGCTAGATAATTTTTAATGCAGGAGGAAATGCTAACGCATTTCCTCCTGCATTAAACTAGTTCTTCAATTGCCTCCAGGACTTCCGGGACTCCTTCACCAGTCTGGGCGGAGAAGTATAATGGCATTTCCCCTGCCTGCAGGTCTAGAGTTTTACGAATAACTGTTATATATTTTTGTCTTGCTCCTCGAGATATTTTATCCGCCTTAGTTGCTACCACAAGAATAGGAATATTAAAGTGAGTTAGCCATTCCTTCATAAGTACATCATCTTCACTTGGTTTGTGCCTGATATCGACTAGCTGAATTACACCTCGCAACTGCTGACGCTCGGAAAGGTACTTTTCAACCATTTTACCCCATTTGACTTTTT
>JAQWBP010000019.1:0-14529 GCA_028706315.1 Syntrophomonadaceae bacterium | reverse complement strand
AGCCATTCCTTCATAAGTACATCATCTTCACTTGGTTTGTGCCTGATATCGACTAGCTGAATTACACCTCGCAACTGCTGACGCTCGGAAAGGTACTTTTCAACCATTTTACCCCATTTGACTTTTTCCGTAGCAGATACTTTGGCAAAACCGTAACCAGGCAAATCGACCATATACCATTGGTCATTAATTAAATAATAATTAATGGTTCTAGTTTTACCAGGAGTTGAACTAGATTTAGCCAGATGTCTTCTATTAACTATTTTATTAATTAGCGATGATTTTCCTACATTGGAGCGCCCCACGAGAGCCACTTCCGGCATATCCCCCGCTGGCAAGTCCCCAATATCGACAAAGACCCCTTTAAAATCGGCTGATTTAATTATCAAAACCTTATCCACCTTTTTAATAGATACCAAATAAAAGGGAAAACCAAAAGTTTTCCCTTTTTATAGTATAAGTATTTTTGGTTAGTTGTTTTTAACTAATGTTTCGGCTAGAACTTCATCCACATGGCTTACAGTAACAAATCTTAATTTTTTCCTAACATTGTCTGGAATCTCGTCCAGATCTTTTTTATTTTCCTCTGGCAGTATGACCGTTTTGATGCCTGCACGGTGTGCAGCCAAAACTTTTTCCTTAAGCCCTCCTATAGGAAGCACCCTGCCCCTTAAAGTGATTTCACCAGTCATAGCAACATCACCTCTTACCCGCACTCCTGACATAGCTGAAGCCATAGCTGTTGCTATAGTAATACCTGCTGAAGGGCCATCTTTTGGTATTGCTCCCTCAGGCACGTGCAGATGTAAATCATATTTTTCTTGCACTTCACTGTCGATATTTAATTCCTCAGCTTTGGAGCGGACATAAGTTAAAGCCGCCTGGGCTGATTCTTTCATGACATCACCTAGTTTACCAGTCAGGATTAACTTTCCTTTCCCTTTTAAAAGCGCAACTTCAATAGAAAGAATATCTCCACCAGTTTCTGTCCAGGCCAAGCCTGTAGCTACACCTATCTGGTTTTCTTTTTCAGCCACACCATAATGGAATCTGGCTTTGCCCAGGAATTTATTTATATTATTACCAGTTACCTGAATTGAAGTAGTTTTATCCTCAACAACTTGCCGAGCAACTTTACGGCAAACTGAAGCTATTTCCCTTTCCAAGTTTCTGACCCCTGCTTCACGAGTATGCTCACGAATTATTTTACGTACAGCGCCCTCAGAAAAGCTGATATGCTTTCCCTTTAACCCGTGTTCTTTTATCTGCTTGGTAATAAGATGCTCAAGAGCAATATGAACTTTTTCTTCTTCGGTATAGCTCGATATTTCAATAATCTCCATCCGGTCAAGCAAGGGCCGGGGTATATTATGAGCTGAATTAGCTGTAGTTATAAACATCACTTTTGACAAGTCAAAAGGAATTTCCAGATAATGATCACTAAAAGTATAATTCTGCTCCGGATCAAGAACCTCTAGCAATGCAGAAGCAGGGTCACCTCTAAAATCCGTAGTCATTTTGTCTATTTCATCAAATAGAAAAACAGGATTCCTGGATCCGGCCTGTTTAATCCCCTGAAGAACACGCCCCGGCATAGAACCAACATAAGTACGGCGGTGCCCTCTTATTTCTGCCTCATCGCGAATCCCTCCCAGGGATAGACGCACAAACTTGCGTCCCAGAGCATGGGCCACTGATTTTCCTAATGAAGTTTTTCCCACACCCGGAGGGCCTACCAGGCATAAAATGGGTCCTTTCATTTTTTTGGCCAATTTACGTATAGCCAGATATTCTAAAATGCGCTCTTTTGGTTTATCCAGCCCATAATGGTCACCCTCTAATATTTCCTCGGCAAGCTTTAAATCCAGACGATCCCTGGTTTCAACTGACCATGGAAGCGATACTATCCAATCAAGATAATTCCTTACTACAACTGCTTCCGCCACCATAGGCGGCATTTTTTCCAGCCTTTCAAGTTCTTTAAATGCTTTTTCCCTTGCATCTTTGGGGAGCTTAGCTTTTTCAATTTTTTCTTTTAATTCTTCCACTTCGCTGGCACGTTCATCTTTTTCTCCGAGTTCTTTCTGTATGGCCTTCATTTGTTCGCGTAGATAGTACTCTTTCTGAGTTTTTTCCATCTGTTTACGTACCCGTATATTGATTTTTCTTTCTAATTCAAGTACATCCATTTCCTTGGCCAAAAGTTCACACAGATACTCAAGACGCTCTGCTGCGCCATGTGATTCTAAAACACGCTGTTTCTCGTTTATTCTCAGGGAAAGATGCGAAGCAATGACATCTGCCAACCTGCCTGGCTCTTCGATAGCCACAACCGAAACAACTGTTTCAGGGGGTATTTTTTTACTCATCCTTACATATTGTTCAAACTGCGATATAAGCGTTCGCATCAGTGCTTCGATTTCGGGACTTTTTTCGACGCTGAAATCCTTATACTCTTCAATCTGAACTTTAAGGTAACGTTTATCAGATATATATGTTTCTATTCTGGCACGGTAAAGCCCTTCTACTAGAACTCTCATCGTCCCACCTGGCATCTTTAATATCTGCCTTATTTCTGCAACAGTACCTACGCTATAGATATCCTCCTCGTCCGGCTCATCAGTTTGTGCTTCTTTCTGGGTAGCAAGAAAAATTTCTTTCGATTCCAGCATAGCTTCTTCTATTGCAGTTATTGATTTTTTCCTTCCCACATCAAGGTGAATTACTGTATAAGGGAAGACAAGTACCCCTCTAAGAGGCAACATGGGTATTTCGCGGTACTTAGAATGGCTTGCCTGTTGCAAAACAACACCTCCTAGGCGAATTAGAACAACGCTCTTCTATCTTTTCTTTTTATAAATCCCTCGTATTAATATTACCAGCCAGCTTAATTTTTTCGTCTCTCTTAGTATAGTATTATAAATCATAACATATTTAAAGTTCGCACATCATTAATAAACGCAGAATTTAATACTTCATTAAGGTCACTGGCCGGAACAATATCAATATCTGTAAAACTTGCAAATATATTTAACCAATTCTCTTCTGGTATTATTACTCTTTTTATTCCTGCCTTTCTAGCCGCTTCTATTTTAAATAATACTCCACCTACTGGTTTTATTTGCCCATGCACTGAAAGCTCTCCCGTCATAGCCAGCAGGTTATCTACCGGTTTACCGGTAATAGATGAATAAATAGCTGTAGCAATGCTAATACCTGCCGAGGTCCCATCTACCGGAGTTCCCCCCGGAAAATTGAGGTGAATATCATAATCACGAGTATTAATGTCAAATCTCATCCGTAAAACACTCAATACATTTTCAACCGAACCGCGTGCCATACTTTTACGAGTATATTTATGATCCCCGCCTCCAACTTGTTCTTCTTCTATAACTCCTGTTACTGTCCACAAACCTTGGCCAGGCTTTACGGGGATGCTCGCCGCTTCTACTTCAAGTAAGGTTCCACTATTAATACTGTGTACTGCCAGACCATTAACAACCCCTATAAAAGGCTTATCTTTTGGCTTTATTTCTTGGCGAGGAGAAAAACGGCCGTTGTTTAAAACTTTTTCTACAATCTCCTGAGTAATTATAGATAAATGCTGCACCTGAGCTATACCTGCGGCAAGTTGGACAATGTTAACCGCTTCACGACCATTATTAGCATACCTCGTAATTTCATCTAGTGCATTAGCTTCGATGGTAAAATGAATATTTTCCACAGCATTTTGGGCTATACTTTTTATTTCCTGTGAATCCAAAGGCTTAAAAAATACTTCCAGGCAGCGAGAACGCAGTGCAGGCGGAAGCTCTTCGGGAGAGCGCGTCGTAGCTCCAACCAATCTAAAGTCTGCCGGTAATCCATTTAAAAATATATCGTGGATATGAGCAGGTATATTCTTATCATTTTCACTGTAATAAGAACTTTCTAGCATAACTTTCCGATCTTCTAATACTTTTAATAACTTATTCATCTGCAGAGGATGAAGTTCGCCGATTTCGTCAATAAATAGCATACCGCCATGCGCTTTGGTGCAGGCTCCTGGTTTAGGCTGAGGAATCCCTGCAGTCCCCATGGCCCCCGCCCCCTGGTAAATCGGATCATGTACAGAACCTATCAGCGGGTCGGCAATATTTCGTTCATCAAACCGAGTAATTGTAGCATCAATTTCTATAAATTTGGCATTTTTGTCAAAAGGAGAAAAAGAATTATGCTTAGCTTCTTCCAGCACCAGCCGAGCAGCAGCAGTTTTCCCTATTCCCGGAGGGCCATAAATAATTACGTGTTGGGGATTACACCCGCAAAGTGCTGATCTTAGTATATCTATACCCTCTTCCTGTCCAACTACATCCTGAAGTGAAGTAGGGCGGGTTAGACTTGATAAGGGTTCTGTAAGCTTAATATCACGTAACTTTTTTAATTTAAATGTTTCTTTCTGAGTCTCTTTACATACTACTGTTTTCTTTAGCTGCTGGTTTTTAAGTAAATTCCAAAAATATAATCCTATTATTACAGCAAAGACTAATTGAATTAAATATAAAAAACCGCCATACTGAATAAAAAAATCATTCATAAACCGTTTTCCTTTCATCAGGTTTGCTTTTATTATTCCCTCATGCCGGCAATAGGATTAGAAAAAAATAAAGTAAAAAAAGGTAGCTTTCGCTACCTTTTCCTATTTAACTAATTTGGCCAAGTTTTAATTGAATGTGTCTTTGCTAGTTTTTTAATTTACTTTTCGTTTAGCATCTACCGTAACTAGTAAAGGACTTTCTTTCTTTTCAATTACATCTTTCGTAATAACAACCTTGGTTACATCAATGCGCGACGGAATAGCATACATGACTTCGAGTAATATTTCTTCAATAATTGCTCGCAAACCACGGGCACCAGTATTTCTGTGTAATGCTTCTTCGGCTATAGCTTGAAGGGCATCATCCATAAATTCCAGATCTACACCATCGAGTTCAAATAATTTTTTATACTGTTTAACCAAGGCATTCTTAGGTTCAACTAATATCCTTACCAGAACACCAACATCCAGGGCATTGAGTGTTACTACAATCGGTACCCTACCTACGAATTCGGGTATTAAACCATACCGTAATAGGTCTTGCGGCAGAATCATTTCGAGTATTTCCCCGATTTTTTTCTCCTCACGCGACTGAATATCAGCGCCAAAACCCATTACCTTTTTGCCAACTCTGTCCTGGATTATTTTATCAATACCTTCAAATGCACCACCACAGATAAACAATATATTGCTGGTATCAATCTGAATAAATTCCTGGTGTGGATGTTTTCTTCCTCCCTGGGGAGGTACACTCGCTACTGTTCCCTCTAAAATCTTTAGCAAGGCCTGCTGCACACCTTCGCCGGATACATCTCTTGTAATACTAGGATTATCTGTTTTACGGGCTATCTTATCAATTTCATCGATATATACTATGCCTTTTTCAGCTTTTTCTATATCATAGTCAGCTGCCTGGATGAGTTTGAGAAGTATGTTCTCCACATCTTCACCCACATAGCCAGCCTCTGTCAGCGAGGTCGCATCTGCAATTGCAAAGGGAACATTCAAGATTCTGGCCAGTGTTTGGGCTAATAATGTTTTACCACTTCCAGTAGGCCCGAGCATCATAATATTACTCTTTTGTAACTCAACATCATCAAGTTTCATACCCAGGTTGATACGTTTATAATGGTTGTAAACTGCGACTGACAAGGATTTTTTGGCTTTATCCTGACCAATAACATAATCATCGAGGATTGCTCTTATTTCCTGAGGCTTAGGTATATCCCCCAGTTCAAAACCAAGATCATCAGCCAGTTCTTCTTCAATTATTTCATTGCATAGTTCAATACATTCATCACAAATATAGACACCAGGCCCAGCTACCAGCTTTTTGACCTGATCCTGGGTTTTGCCGCAGAATGAGCATTTAAGATGTCCTTTCTCGTCCCCATATTTATGCATAACTTCACCTCTCTCTGCATAAGAAAAAGCTATTTTTTGCTACTCTTCTTAGGGTGGGTTATTACCTCATCAATAATACCATATTTCAATGCATCGTTGGCTGACATAAAGAAATCTCGTTCCGTATCAGCCTTTATTTTTTCTAGTTTTTGTCCGGTTCTTTCAGCTAAAATACGATTTAGCATTTCCTTCATGGTTACGATCCTACGCGCATGAATCTCAATATCTGTAGCCTGACCCTGAGTGCCCCCCAGCGGTTGGTGTATCATGATTTCAGAGTTGGGGAGTGCATACCTTTTTCCCTTTTGACCTGCTGTCAAAAGAAATGCTCCCATACTCGCAGCCAAACCTACACATATTGTTGATACATCAGGTCTAATATACTGCATGGTATCATAGATAGCCAGCCCGGCACTTATCGAACCTCCGGGACTATTAATATAAACTGAGATATCCTTTTCAGGATCTTCAGCTTCCAGGAATAGTAACTGAGCAATAATTACGTTAGCTACCGAATCGTCAATTGCACTGCCTAAAAATACTATCCTGTCTTTAAGTAAGCGTGAGTAGATATCGTACGATCTTTCACCACGGTTAGTCTGTTCGACGACCATTGGAACCAGGTATGACATATTTAATTTCACCCCTTTTAAAAAATATTCAACCTACGCTATATTATTCATTTTCTCCAGCCGGGTTTACATCAGATTTTTCCTCTTCTTTTTTTACTACCTTAACAACGGCGTTATCAGCTAAATACTGTACTGCCTTTTCCTTCAAAAGATTGGAGCTTACTCTATCAACCACATCTGGTACACTTTTTTTAAGTAGTTCTGATTCGAATCCCATCGCTGCAGCCATATCTTCTATCTTCTTATCAATTTCTTCATCACTTATCGCAATCCCTTTTTCTTCAATTATTTTTTCCAGCATAAAGTTGCCTTTTACTATATGCTCGGCTTGCGGCCATAAACTCTTGTTAAATTCTTCCTCAGTACTATTAGTTATCCGGTAATATTTCTCCATATCTAATCCCTGAGCACCTAGTCTTTCTTCAAAATCCTGCTGCATCATTTTTGCTTGTTGGTGAATAGCACCATCAGCTACAGGTACTTCACATCTTTTCAGAGCTAAGTGCATAATTTCTTGTTTAACAAACTCGTTTTTACGTGTTTCTGCTATTTTTAACAGACTTTGCTTAACATCTTCCCGATATTCTTCAACAGTTTCAAACTGACTAACTTCCTGTACCCATTCATTATTAAGCTCACGTTTTTTTCGGGTCTGGATTTTATTTGCTGTAACCTTAAATACGGCATCTTTTCCCGCCAGTTCTTCACTGTGATAATCCTCAGGAAAGGTTACGTTAACATCTATAGTTTCCCCGGTTTTTACACCTATTAGCTGTTCTTCAAAACCTGGAATAAAAGCGTTAGAGCCTAATTCAAGCGCATGATCAGTTCCTTTGCCACCTGCAAACGCCTCTCCTTCAACAAAGCCTTCAAAATCTATATAAACTATATCCCGCTGTTCAGCAGGTTCTTCAGGGCTTTTCTCCACAATCTGAGCATAGCGTGAACGCGCTTCTTCCACTCGCCGCTCTATATCTTCTTCGGTAATTTCAAATTCTGGTACTTCTACTTCGAGACCATCGAGTTCGCCAAGTGTAACTTCCGGTTTAACAGCAACTTTAATCTTAAAGTTAAAACTATCGCCCTCAATTTCATCTATTTCAAATTCTGGCTGGGCTATAGGTTCTATTTCTAATTTAGCTACTGCATCTTCGAAAGCATTTGGCACAATATGCTCTAATGCATCCTGATAAAGTATTTCCCTACCATAGTGAGCTTCCAGGATCTCCCTGGGTACCTTGCCCTTGCGAAAACCCTGAACACTGACCTCTTTGACTACCTTGTGGTAAGCTTTTTGTAGACCATCTTCGAATGTTTCTGGGTCAATTTGAACTTCAATATGGGCCTCACTGTTTTCTATCTTTTCTAATTTAGCGTCCATTTATGCTCCTCCTAACGTATTCAAATTTTTGCCGGACTATTAGAATATTGGATAACAGGTTAAGGTCTTCTAACTAAATAATTATCCGTAATAAAAAAATACCCTTTAAAAATTTACCTCAATTTAGCTTAAAACACAACACCCCGGCAATTGCCGAGGTATAAATTATGGAGCGGAAGACGAGATTCGAACTCGCGACCCTCGCCTTGGCAAGGCGATGCTCTACCACTGAGCCACTTCCGCAATCAATTTTCATCTTACTATATAGGATAATGAATTCTACCCCTATAAGTCAAGTCAGACCGCAATTTTTTTCTTTATTACTTAAGTTGTTGTAAAGTCTCGGTATTTATTAAATATATTATTATTCATTATTACCCTTTTCTGGATAATTTATAATAATATTTATTACACTGGCGTTAGTTTGAATGTACCCGCAGGGCACATTCAAACAGGCTGATTTAATTCTTAGTTCATAACCTTTTTGAAAAGTTCGGAGGAGATATATCCACTCTCTGGTTCGAAAGTTTCTAGTTGCTGAAACATATCTATAGCTTTTTCCTTATCGCCAGTATAATAATAAACACATCCCAGATAATATAGGCTATCATCATAATAATTACTATCCGGAAACTTTTGTAAATACTCCAGGTAAAACTTTTCCGCATTACTATAATTTTTTGTAAGGTAATAAGTTCTGGCTAAAAAATAGAGCGCTTCGCGATTGAGGTAACTGTTAGTGTGCATAGAAACCACCATCCCCAGATTACTAGTCGCAGTTTTCCAATCTTTACTCACGTAAGCACTATACCCTGTATCATAATAATATTTTTCCCGACTAGTATCATAATCAGAGCCCGCCATAGACATTTCTTCATTATTTACACCATGAAGATCTTCACCAGAAACAACATTGGTAGCTAATGATGTGTTATCTTTATTAACTATTTGCGACAAGAATTGAATCTTTACTTGCATATCCTCAATCATCTTATTACTCGTCCGCATATTCTTGGCAGAAAATCCTATTTGTAAACATAATGCCAGACATAATACACCTGATATAACCCAGACCAGATTACCCCGTCTGCTTACAGACTTCTCAACCGGAAGTGCAACTATTTTCTGCTTAGTTTGATTCTGGTTCTCCAGAGTAGTTTTTTCGGATTTATGGAGATAACTTGTTAAAATCGGATTAGATGTGTCTAACTCTAATCCTTTACGCCAGACCTGGATGGCTTTTTTTTCATCCTTATCTGCCATATAACATAACCCCAGCATCTGATATACGCTAACAAATCCATCGTTTTCCTCCAACAATTCTCTTAACTTGTTTTGTGCTGTTTTATAGTTGCGATTTTCAACATCGAAAAGTGCTTCATTATAGCGCTTTAACCAGAACTGAAATGCAGGAGTCCTGAAACTATTTAACCTTAATATTGCAATCTTATTCGCGGACTCAATCCTTAGCACGTTATCCCAACAAACCTCTGATCTCTCAAACTCACCTAGTACATAATAGCAGCTGGCAATCAAATTAATTGCCTGTACATTCTGGCTATCCAGTTCGACTAGTTCCATTAATTTGCCCAGTGCACCACTAATATCATGTGCCTGAATTTTTTCTATTGCTGCTTCTAATAATGAATCAATTCGGTTCTCACTATTTCCCATTTGTAAACCACACCCTTGAATTTAATTTCTATAATAGATTCAATATAATAAAAGTAAAATCCTTCCATTTACTGGCAACTATTTATTGCTATATTCAAGCAAGTTTCGCACTTTAATGCGATTATTGATTATCATGGTGTGGTTATTTAGTCTCTAACCTTTGTAAAGAGCAATTTCAAACAATTCATCATCTTCCAGGGTAAAAATATTATCTTCTGTGTATTCTTGTTTAATCGTTAGACGCAAAACCTTGTTATCTTTCGACCAAACAGTTGCAACCAGGTTTTCGCTAGGCGAGTATAGCAAACGAGCCGGATTAGCAACACGTGCTCTACTTAAACCTTGAATCGTATCGACCAGACAACCTGATCCTGATACTTCTACTAGAAGGTCTTGCGAATTTAAATGCCCAAATATCTCCTCGGCAATTACGGCCATCCTGACCCCAATAAGTAAATCAGTACATCTTTCCTGGTGATGAGTTAAAGCCTGCTTGAGAAAACGGCCTTGGCGCATATCACGTTTTTTGCCACATATATGTGGTGTAACTGGTGAAAAGATTATATCATTTTCAAAATACGGTTTTATATCGATAATCGGGGTGCCATCGATCGCGTCCAGGCCTTCAACATAAAGCCGGTTGTACTCTACTTTTACCAACTTTACTAGTGAAAGTGCTACTGGATTCGGCCTGGCAAAGGACCGCAGGGCAAATACACCGTATTCCGGTAGGTCAGGGTTTACCTTTCCGGGTCTGGTACGTAAGATATTACGTGGTGCTTTATGAAACCAGGCAATAATCCAAATATGAGAATTTTCCCCGATCCCCTTTAAAGCATCCGTATATTCAGGTAATATCTCTATAACTGCTGTAACTCCACCTAGTGGCATGTTTGACGGTTCATCCACTTTAGATATAACTTTTGCAACTGGTTTTAGTAATATTTCATCCATAGCTTTCCTCCTACTATTTTCTTTAGGAGAAACTTTCTGTACTATGAATAATAAATCCTGCAAAAGTAAAAATCGCAAAAAGAAGTCAGGTTACACAAGAAACCTGACTTCTTTATATAAAAATTATTTTTTTTAATCTTAATTACTAACTTTATACATGGTGTAATCTTCCCAGCCCATAGTTACCCGGGTATAACCGCAAAGCTCATTATCCAGTTCAGGATCACCTGTATCAACTAATAATGGTCTGGCTTGAAGTGCAACTAGTTTATCCCGACTAGCAACAACTTTAATATTCGCTTTTCCTACTGCCCTTATTACCCGAGGGCTTACTTGCTGATTACCACGACCAAAAATATGTCCTTGCCCACCAATAGCAGTGACAACAATACGGGCTTTATTAGCTTTAACTATTTCATATAAATTTTTTTCACTAATATCATTAGCTATCAGTTCTTTATTTTTAACTACATCTACACCAAGTAAAGTAAATGGAAGTTCCATCCTTTGCATTATGTTCCTAGTAGTCGTCCCAGGACCTATAATATAATATACATCCTTTTCCATATTAGCAACAATATCTGCAGCTATGCCCTGTGCTTCCACTGTTTCTGACCTAGCTCCGGATTTAACATTTTGCATACGTCTTTCTTCTGGAACCTTTAAAAATCCGTATAATTTAGCACTAACTCTTCCCGCACGGAATGCATCTTCATCTATATCCATAACTTCAGCTTCCCGGATGTTAACTACACTACCTTCCAGATACAAAGCAGCAACTTCACCTGCACTGTGAGGATTTACTGCATAAACTGCTGAATGTATTTTAACTCCTGCAGGAATACCTAATACTGGTATTTTATCTCCAACAGCACTATATATATTTCGAGCAGTTCCGTCTCCACCGGCAAATATCAAAAGGTCCACACCTTTTTCAATCATTTCCGCTGCTGCACGCATGGTATCTTCTGGACTAGTCTCGCCGCTTTTAATTGATCCTAAAACTATAGGTTCAAATCCTGCAGCTCTCGCTTCGTCCTCACCCATTTCCTGGGGATAAGTATAAACTTCGATTTGATCTTTTATCCTGGCTACAGATTTTAATGCGTCTGTTGCGCGCAGTGGTGATTCTGGCTTTGCTCCTAATTCACGAGCTTTTTTGAGTATCTCTATGCCATCACTACCTTTAAGGCCGACGCGTCCACCCATACCTGCAACCGGATTAACGATTATCCCTAGTTTCTTCATTATATAATCTTCCTCCTCATAAACTAATTGCCTGCTTCCCTTTCCAGGAACCAGGCTATAGTAATTGTTATTAGGAGGGATCCAGGGTATACAGGTAACGAACAAACCTGTATACCCCAGCTACCCTGCAAAAAATATTTTAAGAGAGCTAATTAACCAACTGTTACAGTTTCAGGTAGGGTGCTTCCACCATCGATTACTACCTGCTGTCCAGTAATATAAGCTGCTTCATCGGATGCCAGGAATATGGCCAGATAGCCAACTTCCTCAGGAGTTCCCAGACGGTTTTCGTAAGGAACGGCGTCACCGATACCTTTGATAACTGAAGCAGGATCACCCGCATTTGAATCTTTAGCAATAGATTCTGCCATCGGAGTTAAGATATAACCCGGGCAAATCATGTTAACGTTAATGGAGTATTCAGCAAATTCTCTAGCCAGAGCTTTAGTGAATCCCCAAATACCAGCTTTAGACATTGCATAAGCAGTTTCACCTGGGTCAGCAACCATAGTACCAGTAACTGATGACAGGTTAACGATTTTGCCATATTTTTTCTCAACCATATACGGCATAACAGCTTTAGAGCAATTCCATACGCCATAGATGTTAATAAAGGTGTGTCTATCTCTCATCTTTTCGTCCAGTTCGAGGAACGGAACTACGCGACAGATACCAGCATTATTAACTAATATATCGATTTTGCCAAATTTCTTAGCAACTTCATCAACAGCTTTTTTAACGCTGGAAAAATCACTTACGTCTACTTTATAAGCATCAGCTTTATAACCCTGGGCAACAAACTCTTTAGCACTTTCAAAAACTTGATCAGAGATATCAAACATAACTACCTGAGCGCCAGCTTTACCAAATGTTTTGGCCATTCCCCAACCATTACCCATGGCTGCACCAGTAATAATAGCAACTTTATCTTTCATATCAAACATTAGAAATTCCTCCTTATATCTAATTAATTTAAATTGTTAGCATTACTAAAACTCTTAGTGAATCAATTACTTTATTCTTCTTCGCTACTCATTGCCAATTCATCCTGATGGGCATCAATATCGTTGAACATGGCTTCTTCAGGAGCATCCAAGTTAATATGATGTCTGGCATACGTAAAGTAGTAAATTATAGCTGCACCAAATATTATTAGATTGACTACGAACCAAATTGGTTCACGGAAGATACTTGCAAACAGCCATACACAAGCCAATGCAATCGATATTAAAGTTAATACTGGAAATAGCGGAACTCTGTACGGCCTATGCAGGTTCGGTTCCGTTTTACGTAAAATGATAACTGCTACATTCATTACAACATAGGTAATAAGTGCACCAAATGTTGAGAGTAAAATTAACTCATCTGGATTAATAAAGGTTACTAATACCAGACCTACAACACCCGGTAAAATAATTGCCCAAACCGGTGTACGGCGTGTTGGGTGTAATTTTCCCATAAATGCCGGCAAATATCCTAATCTAGCTAAAGCAAATACCTGGCGTGAATATCCAATCATAACACCGGAGAAACTAGCCAGTAATCCAGCCAGACCTACTGTAGCAATCAATTTAGCTAACCAGAAGTTTTCACCAAAGTGAACTGTCAAAGCTTCTGATAGTGGGTCACCCGATACCCCAATAATATCCATTCCTGCTAAACCGGTACATACAGTACTAGTTAGGAAACAGAGTATTAATAGTGTAATCATAGCTGCAATATTACCTTTAGGCAGATTTTTTTCTGGATCAACTGTTTCCTCAGCTAACATTGGTACCATTTCAACAGCTAGGAATAACCACATAGCATATGGACATGCTCCCCAAACTCCAGCAAAACCATTAGGGAAGAAAGTGCTATGGTCAGCCCCAAAAAGATTAGCTGTACTAATGTTCGGAAATCCGACTACCCAGAGCATTACTAATAATAATAATGCTGCAATAGTTAATACAGTTTCTAGTTTGGCCATTTCGCCAATTCCCATAATATGAACTCCGCAAAAAACAATATAGAGTACTAAGGCTACTAAAACTGGGTTAACGGGAAATAGGAAGTTTACATAGCCGCCTATACCGAGTGCTATAACTGGTGCTGCAATCATATATTCCAGTACAACACCTATTCCAGTTATAAAAGCTGGTAGTCGCCCCATGGTACGCCGGGCAAATGCATAGGGTCCGCCGGCATAAGGCATAACTGTTGCTAATTCACATATACCTAAAACCATACAAAGATACATGATTGCTGTTAAAGCAATAGCAACTACGAATCCTGTGTATCCTGCTGATGCTATTCCGAAGTTCCAGCCGAAAAAGTTACCGGATATAACAACTCCGACTCCGATAACCCAGAGTTGAAACGCTCCGAGGGTCCTCTTCAGGCCGCCTTCTTGGTTTACATCACTCATGATAGACCTCCTCTTGCTTTAATAATTCTCTAATTTTTGCAAAGAATAGAAAGCTTTTCTGGCATTTTTGTTGTTTTCTCTCTCTAACTTTCGAAAGTCTTTTTGTGCACTACGTAGCGTATATATTTATTTATTTCCGCCCCGTAAAGGGGCGGAAATTTTTATATCCTTGAACTAATGGATTATTTACCAAATTTCTTTTTGTACTGTCTCCAGGTTGCTGCAATAAGTGCTTCATCATCAATTGCTGCAT
>JAQWBP010000018.1 GCA_028706315.1 Syntrophomonadaceae bacterium | reverse complement strand
CCAGTCACTATCAGCCAGCAGGCTTCTGCCCAGGAATACGAAATCGGCCTGATTTTCCCTTATTATTCTATCAGCCAATTCGGGGCTTTTTATTACTCCTCCTGTTATCACCGGTATATGTATGCAAGTTTTAAGCTCCCGAGCCAGGTATACTCGCCAACCTTCTTCATAGGACGCTGGTTCAATACTATTAAGCCCGGATTCATAAGTGCCACAGGAGCAATTAATAAGGTTTACCCCTGCAGTCTCCAGTTCCAGAGCAATTTTACTAGTCTCAATAAAATCTAGCCCACCGCTGACAAAATCATCTATATTTAATCGTACCGAAACAGCAAGTTCCGGTGCCACCCGCTTAATACCTTTAACTATGTTTAATAAAATCTTCATCCGGTTAGCCAGACTGCCACCATAGTCATCATTCCTCTGATTAGTATGACTAGATAAAAACTGATTGATTAAATAACCATGGGCAGCATGAATTTCCACTCCATCAAATCCAGCCATATAGGCGTAAGAAGCGGCAGTAATAAATTTATTTTCGATAGTTTTTATTTCTTCCCGGGATAATGGACGCGGCATTTCTTTTATCATGGGGCAGGCTAAAGGAGAAGGTGCTACAGGTTGATTGCCTGTAATTGAACTAAAGGTCTGCCGGCCAGCATGAAAAAGCTGAATAAAACTCCGACATCCGTGCACCTTAATACTCTGGGATAAACACTCTAACCCAGCCACATAACGCGGGTGGTCAATATTAAGCTGGGTAAATGTTTCCCGACCCTCCGGAGCATCAACACATGCAGCTTCCATAATAATTACTCCGACTCCACCTCGGGCCCGGGCCTCATAATATTCGATAACCTTATCATTGACAGTCCCATCTATATTCCCATAACCGACGAGCATTGGGGCCATTACTATGCGGTTCTTCACCAGCATTTTACCGATAAATGCCGGAGAAAATAATGCTGGAAAGTTGTTCATATCCTCCCACCTTATCTAGAATTATCCATAATTATATCATAACCTGGAAATTACTTAAAAAACAGCAAAAAATAACTCAACAAAAGTGCCAGGCACTAATGTTGAGTTATTTAAATAATTAGTTAAATTATATTGTTTTCCTGAAAATTTTTAATCTCTGCTTCGGTATAACCGGCAGCCATTAATACTTCCCGGTTATGCTCGCCTAATTCAGGGAATTCCAGAACAACCTTACCAGGAGTTTCTGATAGTTTAACTGCTATTCCAGGTAAAACTACTTCCTGGCCTGATTCTCTAACATTCTGCAATTTATATATCATATCTCTGGCTAAAACATGGGGATGGCGGCTCATTTCAGCTAGAGTTAATACTGGTGTAAAGCAAATATCACTACTAGCAAAGAACTTAACCCATTCATCCCGTTTCTTTTGTTTCATCAACATTCTTATATCATTAATGACCTCAGGCTGTTTTTCCTTATCCCATTGAATAGCAATATAATCTTTTCTATCCATTTTGGTACAGAACTCTTCCCAGAACTTTTCTTCGACTGCCCCCAGACTGACAAATTTATTATCTGCCGTTTCATAGATATTGTAACAGGCATAACCACCAGTTAAAACGTCATTACCTCGCTCCGGTAATTGGCCCCAGCCCGACCATTCACCCAGGGTATAAGCAAGCAGACTAATAGCCCCATCCATCATAGCAATATCACAAAGCTGTCCGCGGCCTGTTTTCTGACGATTGGCCAAAGCCAGAAGTATGGCAATAACAGCATAAAGAGTTCCTCCGGCAATGTCAGCTATCTGCACTCCTGACATAGCTGGCATACCCTGGTAAGTACCTGTTAATTCAGTTACTCCGGATAAGCTTAAGTAATTAAGATCATGCCCGGCTGCGTCTTTCAAAGGGCCATCCAGGCCATATCCGGTTAAAGCACAGTATATTAGGCTGGGATTAACCTGTTGTAATACTTCATAGCCAACTCCTAATTTAGTCATAACCCCGGGCCGAAACTGATCAACTACAATGTCATAATCTTTGACTAGCTGCTTAAATATTTCCTTACCTTCCGGTTTTCTGAGGTCTAAAGTTATACTCTTTTTATTACGGTTTACAGTATAAAACCGGGCACTTTGGCCATTAATAAGGGGAGGCAGGGACCTACCCAAATCGCCTCCTCTGGGATCTTCTACTTTGATAACTTCGGCACCAAAATCTGCAAGTATTTGCGTGCAAAATGGCCCGGGCAGATATCTGGATAAGTCTAAAATTTTAATGCCTTTTAAAGGCAAACTCATGTTTACCATCCCTCCTTCTACTAAGTTCTGGCTTATTAAGTGTTTTATTGTTCGATAAGTAGCCTGGTTAGAAAAGAATTTATGGTAGGAAAATACCCTCTGGATCTACTTTTTCATAAAGTAACTTTAACTCCTGGTATGAAGGAGGCTTGGTTTCTCCAGATACTTTGCTTATATTTAAGTCAAAACTGCAATTATCCCTGACCTGTTCCGGGATAAAACCGGGGTGTACTGTATCTAAATACATTATACCATTATCATCGAACCGGAAGACTCCCATATCGCGTTCACTTGGCATTGCTATTTATTTAGAGTGAATTCCCATGCACAGTGCCACTCAGGCGGTACGGGATCAGGAGGACACCCTAAACATTTCATCGTAATTCTTGAGTCAATCGTTTCTGCAAACCGGGCATATTCAACTAGACCTACTGGTTTGCATTGAAAAAGCTCAAGTTTTTTGTCCTGGCGAGCCCGCTGTACACGACAGCTATTCATACGAAATATAAGGGTCTGGTCATCAGGCCTTATTATTTCCTGTTCATTTAAGAAAGCATACATCCTATACTTAAGGCAAATTTCCAGAGCATCTAAACCTCCCCCAGGCTCTAAACCAAGTAGTTTCATTATCCTTTTCGCCTCCATAACAGTAAGCTTTTCCCAAGCTTCAATATCCAACTTAATCGCTTCATCAATTCCATGATGTCTTTCTACCGCCTGAAACCATAGTCCGTCATGCGCCAACCAGCGCCTGGCAAAATCCATAACCAGTTTTTGCCACATTTCATTAGACACATAATCATAATTCACATTGATAACCTCCTTCATCTTAGCCTTTTCGCCCTATACCTTCCTCCTTATACAAAAATATATGTGCATTTATTTTGTTTAATTACATATAGTAGAATCATTATAAATACTCTCTGCACCGAGTTTTATTTGCCCTTTTTTGGGTTAACAAATCACAAACGATCTTGTTTTTAGTGAAAAAAGGGATTACCTAGCATCACGCATAATAATAATCTTAGTGATTATGTTATATAAAAGGAAAGTAGGTTAACTATGAAACAAAGATTTTATTATTGCCCCAAATGTGGTGGAAAACTGGAATACCGTAAGCAAGCTAATTTTCTAAGACTAACCTGTATATCATGTTCATACATCTTTTATGAAAATCCTGTAGTAGGTGTTGCTGCTATAGTTCTTAATAGGGATAACAAAATTCTGCTAGGCCAAAGGAATGCCGGCCAATATACAGGACTATGGTGTATACCGTGCGGGTATCTCGAATACAACGAAGATGTATATGATGGGGCTAAAAGAGAATTTAAAGAAGAAACTAATCTTGATATCGAGATAATAAAGGTTTATACAGTCCAATCCAATTTTCATGATCCTGAAAGACATACGGTAGGGATATGGTTTCTAGCCAAACCGATTACATTTGATATAAAGGCCAGAGATGACTTGCAGGAAGTCGCATATTTCGATTTTAGCCATCTACCCCCACTGGCGTTCCCTACTGATCGAGTAGTTTTAGATCTTTTAAAACAGGAAATAGGGACGGGGAAGCTCAATTACTAAGCCATTCGTATGGATTATCAACGTTGTCACTTGATCTCTAAGTAAATCTGCTCTGGTAATAACTCCTTCCCCGAAACGCTCATTATCTAGCCGGTAACTCTATCTATCTTTACACTTCTTTGAGTTTCTCCGGCACAAAAAGACTACTCTATTGATACAAGGATTATTTATGGTAAGAAAATCCCTTCTGGATCAACTTTTTTATAGAGCAAATCAAGTTCATGGTAGGTCGGTGGCTTTGTTTCACCACTTACTCGGGAAACATTTAGATCAAAACCTACGTTAGCTTTTACATCTTCTACGGTAAAACCAGGATGTACAGTATCTAGGTACATTAATCCTTCTTCATCAAAACGGAAAACAGCCATGTCGGTAATAACCGCTGTCGGACCGCCCCTAAAGAATTTACCATATACTTCTCTTCTGGGTACCCATTCACCAGTTGGCCATTTCTTAACTCTCCAGCCAGGTGAAGTAACATAGTCAATTTTTTCCCTGAAACGGCGTTTTTCCTGATTCATAATAAATACAGTTCTGGTGGCATAGGAGTTAATATCTGCATTTCCACCACTACCAGTAAATCTGACTTTAGGGCTGTTGTAATCCCCGATAACAGTAGTATTAAGATTGCCATATTTGTCTATCTCGGCACCACCCAGGAATCCCAGATCTACATAACCAGAGTGCAGCTGGCCATAGAAAGCTTCATATAATCCACCAGCTTTAGCACATTGATAACAGCAACGGGCATCACCAACTGATGTGGGTAAGTCTATAGGTCGACCATCAATAGAGCCAGCTTCATAGATGCATCTGCTGTTAGGAGCATGTGTATACTGGGCTAAAGTTATTGCCAGCATTGGTAGACCAGTTCCTGCGAACACAACATCGCCGTCATTAACTTCTCTGGCACCCGCAGCTGCCAATAGGTCAATAGGCTTAAATTCTCCTACTTTTGCATACTCGTTACTTGCATTCACTTATCTCATCCCCCTTTTTACCCTGGTGGAATAACCCAGTGCTTGACTTGCTCTTAACATCTCTATGCGTTTTACTCCCAGTTTTTCTAAGTATTCTTCATGGCTGTCAACGCTAAATATCCATTCGTCAGCCCATTTATCAAACTGTTCCTGGGTACGAGTATTAGCATTAAAGTATCTCAAGAAGTCAGCATCGGTATCATAGTAATATTGGGATCCGGTTGGATGCGCTGCCCACGGGCATTTTACCACATAGTCAATTTCATAGCCGGTAGCCAAGTTCTGGGTGGGCTCGCGCCGTAGGTATTCATCCGGGACAATTTCTTCACAAATTACGATAACTGTTTCTGCAGCTTTAATAACATCCGAGTCATTGTAGCTCTGAGCCAGTACGCGAACAGTTCCCTCGGTACCAACCATAGGAGCATAAACCAGTGCAACTTTGGGATTGATAGCCGGCATAAGCAGCAGTTCCCCCATGTCATAGAACGAGTCTTTAACTATTTCATATTTCTTGCGGGCTACATAGGGATTAGACCCATCACGCTGCCCGGCTCTAGCAAATCCATCATACTCGGGATTTAGAATGTCGGTTCCCATAGCCAGCGCTGTGGGGAAGAATGGAACCCCAATCGCCCCTGCTTGTATTCGAGCTACTGCATGACCATGGCTATAGTCATCAACGATCACCTCACCCCCACATTGTTTACGGGACAGGTTAACACCTGTCTTGCCTAGCAACTCTTGCCCTATCCAACTGCCTTCCCACATCTTTACACACCCTGCTCCTATCAGGACTTCACTGTGAAAACCACCCTGGACTTCAAAAAGATGCAGGTTTTTTTTGCCTTGACGAACCATTTCATAACATAATGCTACTGGGCGACGCCAGATAGTAAAACCGCTAAATGCTATACAATCGCCATCTTGAATAAGGCCGGCAGCTTCTTTTAGGGAAATTTCATTGATAGTACTCAAATTTAACCCTCCTTCTTAATTAATTAAAACATGTCACCAATTTCATGATTCATAACCTTTCAAAACTCTATCAAAAAGCATATTCACATCTGGTTAGTTCTGATTAATCAACATAAAAAATGACCTCCGGTGTAACGCTTAAACATTCAGGGCCATTTTCAGTCATAACAAAACTGTTTTCAGTACCTATAGCTCCTTCAGGAAATACAAATTTAGGTTCAAGAGCGAAAGTCATGCCAGGCATTATAGGAGTCTTAATTCCTTTCGCTAATATAGGCAGTTCATCCAGTTCCAAACCAATTCCATGACCAATAAATTTAACCCTATCTTCCTTATAACCCATAAAGTTATCTTTATAACCCATTTCCTCTGCCAATTTAACCGCTAATAAATAAGGTTCTTCTGCCAATGTTCCTGGTTTAATAGACTTGATTATTTCTGACTCAATAAATAGTGCATCTTCAAAGGCCTTAACCATCTTTGGCGGAAGTTTACCTATACTGAATATCCGAGTTTGATCGCCAGTATAACCATGGACTACGCAGGTATAATCAATAAAAACAACCTCATTACGATGAACCTTTTTCCATCCTGCACCATGGGGATGTGTTACAGCAACACCAGATCCTCCAACTGGTCCGTCAAAAAAACTCGGCACAATTCCGCTGCTTCCAGTACAGGTATTTCCTAGAAATAAGTCTTGATTAAAGGCCCTCATTTTACAACAACCGGAATAACCATGTCTACGCATTTCAGCTTCAAATAGAGCTGCCAACTCAATTTCCAACATTCCTTCACGCAAGAATGAGGGTACCGCCAAATGTGCTTTATTTATAACACTTAAGGCATCCCTAAGAAGTTCGATTTCATATGGTGATTTAATAGCGCGAATTTCTTTAATCATTGGAGAAATATCCGCAAAGTCAGTATTGGGGAAAACCTTCTGGTACTTTTTATATAAATTTAATGGCAGCACATCTAATTCCAATCCTATTTTGTTTAAACTTGTATAAGCAAATGTATTCAAAATGGCTGGCATCTCTTGCAGACTCTTTATCGGAATAATATTTTTTAGAGGTGACTCTTCCTTACCCCGCCTCAAACTCTTTCGAATCATCAATACTGGTTCTCCACTTGCAGGCACATATAAGTAGGAATTTTGAACCGTGCCCGTAAAGTAAAACATGTCACTGTTAAGTACAATAATCGTCCCATCGAAATCCTGTTCCACTAATTTTTGTTGGAGCTTAGTAATTCTTGTCTCAATTTCCGATTTTGGAGTTATTTTCATCTCCACTTTATTCCTGCCTCCATCTCGCCCAAAAATTTACTACTAGATTAAAGTCTTGAATTCTAACTTATCTACAACCAGTTAGATATCATTGCTTATTTAATGTCTATCAAAATACCCTGCCGAATAAGATCTTCAACTACTTCCTCATCTAGCTCATCCTTAGAAGCAATCAGGACTATATGATCCGATTTAATACTTACTCTAAGCCAGTCATTATTTTGTAAATCAAGTTGTTTATTCAGCTCTAATGGCAGTATTATTTGGCCATCGTCATCAATTGTTATACTTGCAATAGTAGCCATATTTAATGTTCAACTCCTTTCAATACAGAAATTTGTCAAATGACAACAAGTTTTGATAAGTAAAGAAAAAGTCAATTTATTTGGATAATAAACTGCTATTCTCTCTCCGACCTCAACCTTTCACCCCCCTTAGCCACTTATACGCACTGGAAAAACAACCCTACCGACTGATCCCTATTGATAAGTTCATCCGGAGCCTCTACCGCCACAACACCTAAATCCTTTGACCCGTTGTTTTCTTAGCATCTCATTGAGATGCTATAACTCAAATTAGTTAAGAAACTTTTTAGTATACTAACTTTTTGCAAGTCATAGTATACTAAAATAGTATAGGTGTGTTCAGATATAATGGAATATTCCTGACTTATACTTGTGGATCTTACCCTTAATATAAGCAACATCCATGCCAGAGATAAAATATACCCACTATCCCTTGTACTATCGATATGTTATTACTAACTGATGCAAGTTTTAATAATTTTGTTTTTTGAAAAACAATTGCATTTACTCAACATATATACACGAATTGTCTAGTGCATTTGGGCAACACTTGTAGAGATTCTGCAACACACTTAACTTTTTTCCTATATTTCTTGTTTATATAATTTGGGGAGAGTTGTTTTATCCAAAAAAAGGAGTGGTGAACATCACCACTCCTTTTTTTGCGATTTAACTTGTATGCATTTCGGCAACAACTAAAATTGCTTAATTGTTGCAATTCTACGGTCTTTGTTGCCGCTTTGCAAGGACAAGCTTGCAAAAACAGAATCTTTCTAGAACTATAATCCTATAAGTTTATAAATATGGTCCATACTAATATTTTCACGCACAAGTTGGGCTAGATTATCGTAGGCTGTTTCACTTCTTTCCCGAAAATTTACACTATCTTGCTCAGGAATAATAAAATTAGAATAGGGTATCACTCCCATAACCGGTATGCCAGTCTTTCCTTCCAGAAAATCTAGCGCTGGCTGAAGTAATTTACAATCACCACGAAATTTATTAATAATTATACCGACCACCATTTTTCTATCATCAGGCTTTAATAACTCCAAAGTACCCACAACCGAAGCTAAAGCTCCACCTTTATCAATGTCGGCTACAAGTAAAACTGGCGCACCTGCCATATGAGCTGCTCGCATATTCACAACATCATTTTCCTGTAGATTCACCTCTGCCGGGCTGCCCGCTCCTTCTAACACAACAATTTGGTATTTGTCTTTTAAACGGTCAAATGATTCTTGTATTGCCGGCCAAACTGTTTTCACATAGTCGTTATGGTAATCACCAGCACTCATGTTGCCAATTGGTCGGCCATGAACAATAACCTGTGAAGCAGTATCAGCTAAAGGTTTAAGTAATACCGGATTCATATCTACATCAGGTTCTATACCTGCCGCTCGAGCCTGTACTGCCTGAGCACAACTCATTTCTCCTCCACCAATCGTAACAAAGAAGTTTGAGGCCATGTTTTGAGATTTAAACGGAGAAACAGAATATCCGTCCTGGGGAAATATGCGGCACAAGGCTGTAACCACCATACTTTTCCCAACATCCGAACCTGTGCCCTGAATCATTAAAGTATGAACTGCATTCATGTTCCAGCTCCTTTCGTAAATAACTTTGAACCTTATCCCCCGAGCAAACCAACTATTAACAACACTTATATTTACTTATCTAAGACAGAATATATATCACCGTTTTTTTCTAAAATAATAATTTCTCCGTGTCCTAGAGCAAACTCCCACTGTCGAGATGGATCTAGTCCCGTTAGATGACATAATAGCAATCGCAGGGAACCTCCGTGGGCGACAATTGCGACTATGTCCGCATAGGAATTAGCAGTACTTATTATTTTCCATCCTTCTAATACCCGACACCAAACTTCCTCCGCTGTTTCACCACCTGGTATTCTCACTTTAAAGGGATCTTTCAACCATTTATTCAGTAATACAGGGTAATTATTTTGAATCTCGTTAAATGTAAGACCCTCCCACGCACCAAAATTAATTTCTCTTAAGAACGGCATTTCTTTCACAAGCACATTATGTCCTTGGGCAATAATTTGAGAAGTTTCAAAGGTGCGTAACATGTCACTACTGAATATCCGGTCAATTTTTTCTCCATTCAGAATATCTGCAGCTACCTGGGCTTGTAGCTCTCCCATTTCATTCAAACCAGGATTAGATTGTCCTAAAAAACGGCCTTCCTGATTCCAGGCAGTCTCTCCATGCCTTACCAATATTACCCTGTAAGGTGTCATCATCCTACTCCGCTTTCCTGCTGTAGAGCACTATCAAGGGCTTGAATCAAGCGCATATTCTCGGAATGCTTTCGTACAGCAATCCTGAAAAAATAAGATCCCATCCCGTTAAAGGATGTACAATCCCTAATCAACAAACCAGTACGTGCTAGAATTTCGTGCAGATAAATAGCAGTAATACCCGCTGCATGGGTATTTACCAGCATAAAATTTGCTGTAGGAAAGTATGGTCTTAAACCGGGAAGCTGCTTAATTTCTTCATATAAATATTGTCTTTCCTTCCAAACAAGTTCCTGTAAGCGAGTACGATAATCCTTTTCGCTCAGTGCTGCTACCCCCGCTGCTTGAGCTAGAGAATTGACACTCCATGGGTCTCTTAGATTATTCATTTTATTTATTAAATCTTTGTTGCCGATAGCATAACCAATACGGAGCCCAGGCAGTGAATATATTTTGGTCAAGGATTTAAGTATGAGTAAATTATCATAATCTAATATCTGATTTACTAATGAATAATCGCTGCCACCTTGTACAAAATCCAAATAAGCCTCATCAACAACAATCAAACAATGGTTCGCGTTACCCGCCTCAAGGATTTTTTGCAATTCATTTCGAGTAAATAAGGTAGCTGTAGGATTATTAGGGTTACAAATAAAAGCCAAATCTGCACCCCGAAGTGATTTGCAAAAATCGTCAATAGAAATGCTAAAATTCAAACCCTCCGCTTGTAATTGAATATATTTTAAATTTCCACCAACTGAACTCACAGCATATTCATACTCGGAAAAAGTAGGAATAGGGATAACCGTACAACGGGGAAGTACCATTTGTACAATAAGATAAATAAGTTCAGCTGCACCATTGCCTGCTAGAATATTTTCACTACTAATTCCCAATTCTGCAGCTACTGCCTGGCGGAAAGCTAAACAGTTAGGATCTGGATAATGAACAACTGTTCCTAGCGAATTTTTTAGAGCTTCTAGCACAACTTCAGGTACACCCAGAGGACTAACACTAGCGCTAAAGTCAAGAATGTCTTCTATATTTAATCCATATTGCTCAGCTACTTCATAAACATTGCCTCCATGTATCCGTTCCTTCTCATGCAAAATATCACCTCCAATAACTTTAAATATCTAAACTAATCTCATCAGTGTATATGAAACGTAATGCTTCCAATTAACCAAAGTAAAAGAAAGATGTTTTCCGCAACTTCGTTCAAACAACCGTAAACATCACCAGTTAGTCCTCCTAGCTTTCCTGCCACCCAGCAGGCAATTAAAAGAGCCACACTAACAGCAATTAAAGCTATCACTATTCCTGAGATCCCATTAGCAACCAGTATAATTACCAGAGCAAATAAGCTACTGATTATAATGTTTGAAATCTCTTTTTTCGTAGTAAAGCCCTGCCCTAAACCGCCCTCTTTACGGGCATAAGGGAAAAAATACACAGCCATAGCCATAACCCAACGCCCAGTTACAGGCTGGGTAATCAACAACATTGGTAATATAGCTCCCGGTAATTCAATTAAAACACTATAACGCAAAAATACGTTGAGTATGCCCGCAATTACCCCCATAGAGCCTACCCGACTATCACGCATAATTTCCAGGCTTCGCTCACGGGAACGCCCACTAAAAATCCCGTCAGAAGTATCTAACAAGCCATCAAAATGTATACCCCCAGTCATAAAAATCGGAACTGCCACAATAAAAACGCTTAATACCGATCTGGGGACGAATGGTTCTAGTAGAAGATATACTCCCGCAATTACTGCTCCTATTATTCCTCCTACTATAGGAAAGAAAATTATTGATTTACTAAGAGTATTCGATTGAACATTACCCACTCCTAGAACCGGTATCCTGGTAAGAAAACTTACAGCTACCTGGAATGCTTTCATTATAGTCACCACCTTACAAATGAATAAACCAATACAGATACGAACCTAAAAGTACTGCTAGTATCCCCGTAAGATAAACAAACTTAATTGTCTTTTTAATATCATCATGCTCCACACCTTTTAAAGATGGGGTTCCTAATAGCGGACGGAACGAAGGAATTCCGTCATAATAATTAGTACCACCAAGAGATATCCCCAGAGCACCTGCTACTCCTGACTCAGGTATACCGCTGTTAGGACTAGGATGTTTTTTGCTGTCTCTAAAAATGCTTACTACTGCATTCATTGTTCTATACCTGAGAATAACAGCAACAATAATGATTAACACCCCCGTGATTCGAGCCGGTATGTAGTTTACTAAATCATCTAATCGCGCTGAAGCCCAACCGAAATTTAGGTAACGGTCATTTCGGTATCCTACCATCGAATCTAAAGTATTTATAGCTCTGTAGGTCATAGCCAGTGGAGCCCCGCCAATAAAAGCAAAAAAAATGGGAGCTACTACAGCATCAACAATATTTTCGGCCATTGTCTCCACTGTGGCCCGAACCATTTCTTGCTCGTTCATATTCGCAGTATCCCTTCCAACAATTCCCTCTACTACTTTTCGAGCCTGTTCTTGTTCACCATTAGATAAATACTTGTATATCAAACGCCCTACATCTGTCAAACCACGTACCGCAATAGTTGTAGAAATTAACCACGCCGATACTAATATTGCTAAATGATGATGTATCTGGCCCGCTAAGCCGCACAAGCATAATGTCATTATATAAACTATTCCGGGAATAACTAATGCAAGAAAACAGCCCGCAAAACGCTCACTTCTTTTCGAAACGGTTAATGGACGCAGAAATTTTTCTACAGCCGTGATGGCTCGGCCTATTATTTTTACAGGATGTGGAATAAATGATGGGTCACCCCATAGCAGATCTATTAAAAGAGCTATAGGTACGATCAGCCATAACATATACTCACATCCCTTGCATTCTTAATTTGCTTCCTTATTATATAACTCTATCTCATTGCAAAAATTTATTATTTTCTTTTTGTAGGAAGACTAGTTTTCAGTCATCGGGGTTCCAGCAGCTATTTCTCTACTTAAAGTTTTTAATTCTATAGGAATACCAGCGATAGTAAGATATGCCTCATCAGCACAAGAAACTATTTTTTGATTGGCACGGCCTATAATATCCCGGTACAGTCTTGATAAAGGGTCACCAGGTACTATACCCCACCCTACCTCATTAGAAACAATAATTACATGTGCTTTTGATTCATAACTCACCTGTGCTAATTCGGTAATCCTTTGTAATATTTCTTCTTCACCTGGCTCTATATCAGGTTGTAATATTAGATTGCTAATCAGCAATGTCAAACAATCTAAAAGGAAAATACGCCCGGGCTCATCGAATGCCTTAATAACTCGGGATGGATTTAGGTCCTCTTCGATGGTTTGCCAATTAGGCGGCCTCCGGGCCTGATGGCGAGCAACCCTGTCCCGCATTTCATCATCACCGGGAACACAAGTCGCAATATAAGTGACCTTACCCCCTAATGTAGCAGCCATCTTTTCAGCAAAAAAACTCTTCCCACTTCGGGCTGCACCAGTAACAAAAACCAGCTTTCCCCTAGATGGCATTTACATCCTCTCCTCCCATTAGCATAATAGCCTCCCATTCGCTATTAACTATACGCGCCCCGCTTTTAAGCAGTTTTTTATAAATATCCTCAGCCTTTCCTCCAGTGTAATCACGTTCACATATATCAATATTATCAACTACTATGACTGGGCCACCTTTTTCTGCCTCTTCAAGTACACACTCCAGATTTCGTAGATTCCCGGTGCCAAAAGGAATACCCGCCATTATAATAAAATCCGCCTGGTTCATCATTTCCTTATTCTGCATCACTTCTTTTATGCCTACGTTACAAAAAGGTGGGGCTGCTGTCATACTAACACCCAGTCGACAGGCTTCCTGCCAATCACTATCACCAATATTCACTACTCCTGTACTTACCTTCCATCCAGATTTAAGCAAATTTCTAAAAAGCCCTACACCTGTTCCACCACCCCCAACAACGTGCACCCAACGTTCACGGCTTTCTCTTATTGCACCATGTTCTTCAGGATAAAAAACTATATAGGGACGTTCTATAGAATTCGGACACTCCACTCTTACTTCACAACCATATACTTCCTTTATCATATTAGCTGTAATCACCTGATAGGGAGTACCACCAGCATGAATTTTCCCATCTTTCACTACTAATAAATAATCACAATACCGGGAAGCCAGATTAAGGTCATGAAGAACCATAACAATAGTAAGACCACAATCCCGGCGAAGGCGAACCAGAAGTTCCATGATTTCTATCTGATAATTTAAGTCCAAATATGAAGTAGGCTCGTCTAAAAGAAGTATCCTAGGTTCTTGTGCTAAGGCTCGCGCTATCAGCACACGTTGTTTTTCTCCTCCACTAAGTTCATTTACTTGACGCTCAGCAAGTAAGCTAATGTCAGTTAATTCCATAGCCCTTGCAACTACCTCCTGATCTTTTAAACCCTCTCGTTCAAAGCGATTTAAGTGGGGAATACGCCCCATCATAACCACATCTCTAACCAAAAACGGAAAATCCAAGCCTTGTTCCTGAGTTACAACTGCCATTTTTTTAGCAACTTTTGCAGAAGACATATGGTAAATATCTTCCTCTTCCAGCAGGACTTTACCATGAAGGGGTTGCAAAACTCGGCTGATAGTTCTAAGAAGCGTAGATTTTCCAGAGCCATTTGGTCCTACGATGCCTACAAAATCACTATTATTAACCTGCAGACTGGCGTCCTTTAACACATGAGAGGCACCATAACCACAAGTAACGCCTAATATGTTTAAAAGCACCTATACACCTCCCAGCTATTAAAACATGGCAGTTTTTTGACGCCGCAAGAGATAAATAAAAAATGGTCCACCAATCAGGGCAGTAATAATGCCCACCGGTAGTTCTACAGGAGCTATCACAACTCTAGCTAATGCATCAGCAATTACTAAAAAGGAAGCTCCCGTCAGTGTTACCGCTGGAAGTAATATACGATGATCTGGTCCAAAAATTATGCGTACTATATGAGGAATCACCAAACCGACAAACCCTATTAATCCACTTACAGATACACAGGCTCCAGTTAGTAAGGCTGCTGCGATTAATAAACGACGTTTTACTATCTCTACTTCAACTCCTAAATGTTGAGCAGGTTCTTCTCCTAGCAGCATAGCGTTTAGTTCACGTGCATATATGAATATCACAGTTGACCCTATCACTCCATAAGGAATAAACATATAAACATAATCCCAACCCCGACCTGAGAAACCTCCCATAAGCCAAAACACTACCTGGTGTAGCTGATTACCGCTGAAGAATATACATAAAGATACCAGCGCCGAAAGTAATGAACTGACTGCAATTCCCGCCAGAAGTAAAGTCATTACTGGCACCTTACCCCCTACCCTAGCAAGGTTATATACCATAAATATAGTCATAACCGAAAATACAAAGGCAAAAATTGGTATTCCAAAGTGAATGGAGATATTTAATACGGAAAAAACAATTATACTAGTAACCGCACCTAGAGCCGCGCCCGATGATACCCCAATAATGAAGGGATCTGCCATAGGATTACGAAATAAACCCTGGAAGGTTGCTCCCGCTAGAGCTAATCCTGCTCCTACCAGAGCAGCCAAGACTACTCGGGGAAATCTAATAGTCAAAATAATTATTTCATGCTCAGGAGTTACACCAGCAGTTAAATACCTATTAAAACCCGGAATATGTTTTAGTAAAATCCGAACTACTTCTAAAGGCGGTATAGATACTGCACCTACACTAACCCCTAATACAAAAAATACTAAAAGCATAATAAATAAAACAGGAAATATAGCTGATCGTGGACCAATATAGTTATGAATCATTAAATCACTTCCAAATTATACTTAGTTGAAGAGTTCTGGATAGAAATACTCTGCTATTTTTTCAATCCCTTCAACTATTCTAGGACTAGAAATTGTCAACAAATCGGCATCTATCTCATAGATTTTATTAGTCTTTACAAAAGAAATATCTTCCCAACCCTTTCTATTGCGTATATCACTAGGGGTTGGTTCTTGACCGGGTTCACCATGCCCGTATGAACAAAACATTATATCAGGACTCTTTTTAATAATTACTTCTTCACTTAACTGAGGATATTGCTCGGCACTGTCAACTGCGATATTTCTCCCTCCGGCTAACTCGATAGCCTGCCCGCTCAAGGTATCTTTACCTACGGTCATAAGCGGCTCATACCACATTTCATAGTATACAGTCGGTCTTTGATTCTCCGGAATTTTGCTTAACTTTTCGTTTAATGTATTAACCCTATCTTTTAAGCCTTTTGTAAGAGCTATGGCCTCCTTTTCTACCCCTGTGGCCTTCCCTACTATTTGGATTGAAACAAATATATCGTCTATTTTTTGCGGCTCAAAAACTAAAACATTTAGTCCGGTTTCTTCTAATCCCTTGATTATCTGCTGGTGCATGCTTGTGGCTAATACTAAATCAGGCTTTAATACAACTATTTTTTCTAGACTAGGATCACTAAAACCACCTACTTGGGAACAAAGCTTAGCTTCTTCCGGATAATCGCAAAATGTAGTAACCCCAACAACGCGTTCTTTAAGTCCTAAAAAGAATAGTATTTCGGTATTGCTAGGAGCTAGTGAAACTATCCTTTTAGGTTCTGTTTTCAAGGTAACTTGACGCCCTAGGTCATCAGTAATAGTTACCGGGAATAATTCACTAACATTATTCTCTTTATCAATTATTGATTGCGTATTCGCGGTACCCTTACAACCAGATAAACTAATAATTAATATCATAATTATTAGGTAAAATAAAGCCCTTCGTCTATTATGATAGTAACTTGACTTCGTCACTGCGCCACCTCCTGCAACTATTTTAGATTTCTCATTTATCCAAAATAGCAAATGAAATTTATAACTACCTACTACATTATTACTCCTGCTTCCTCAAAGGTCGTCATCTCACTCATTATCCTGGTAGCAGCTTCAACTAAATTAAAGGCTAGGGCAGCTCCAGTGCCCTCTCCCAGACGCATCCGCATTCTTAACATTGGCTCCAGGCCGAGAGTCTCCAGCATTATCTTGTGACCTGGTTCTTCAGAAAGATGAGATGCTATTATGTAATCTTTCACCTGTGGAGCTAACTTACAAGCAACTAATGCTGCAGCACCTGAAATGAATCCATCTATTACTACTGGCACTTTTCGTGCTGCCGAACCCAAAATCACTCCTGTCAAACCTGCTATTTCCAGGCCACCCACTTTTGATAATACATCTAACGGGTCAGCTGAGTCTGGTTTATTTACCATTAAAGCCCTCTCTATTGCTTTTGTTTTATTAGACACTCCATTATCATCTAACCCTACACCTGGACCAACTATTGAAGATAAAGCTGCACCAGAGTATACAGCTAGAATCGCACTGCTTGGAGTTGTGTTACCTATTCCCATTTCGCCAGTAGCTAGTAATTTTATTCCCTGATTAATTTCATCTTCGGCTACTTCTACACCTATCTTAATAGCCTGAAGTGCTTCTTCTCGGGACATGGCCGGTCCTTTAGTCATATTAGCTGTACCTAGCCTTATTTTTCGAGAAATAAGCTTGGCATCACTTAAATTAGGATCTGCAACTCCCACATCAACAACTTTTACTTGAGCACCGGCACAACGAGACAATACATTTATCCCTGCTCCTCCATTTAAAAAATTGTGTACCATCTGCGGTGTTACCGACTGCGGAGCAATACTTACACCTTCTTCAACTACTCCATGATCACCAGCCATGACAATTACCATTTTATTTTCCACCTTAGCCATGACTTCACCTGTAATTCCGGCTAGCTGAATAATCAGATCCTCCAACACTCCAAGGCTTCCCGGAGGCTTAGTCAAGTTGTTAAGCCTATCTAATGCCTTTTTCATAGCATCGCGATCTAAAGGTCCTATCCTTTTTACTAATTGATCAATACTCATGTTTATACCTCCCTATTATTAATTAATTTGATATTCTACTTTAAGAAGATTCTATAACTAAGGGTCATTGCAATTACCTTTGCAAGCATATATTATATAAATAATTGTAGTTTATGTTAACTTTTGGTTGTTATTTAAATAGAATTATCCCTTTATTAGTGAAAGGAGACTAAATGATAAAAAATTTTACATATCAACTAGGTATATTTTCCTGGTTTGGTTTTGTGCTCCCTTTACCTGAAAGAGTTAAACTCATAAAAGAAACAGGTTTTGATGCAACTACCCTCTGGTGGGAAGATGAAATTGGTGTTCCCAATATAAAAAAAGAAAATATGCCCAATATGGTTAGAGACTCGGGATTAATTTTGGAAAACATTCATATCCCCTATGATAATTGTGACGATTTGTGGAGTGAATATAAACCATTTCGTGATGCTATCGTTAATAAATATATTGGTTGGCTAAATGATTGTGCTAAGTACAACATTCCGATGATGGTTATGCATATAACAGATTCTTTAAATTTACCTTCTCCTAACCAACATGGAATGGATAGTATCTCCCGCCTACTAACAGTTGCAGAAGATCTGGGGGTTATTATTGCTATAGAAAATACCGGTAGAGAAGATTATATCTGTTTTGTTTTATCAGAAATAAATTCTGATTATTTAGGATTCTGTTACGATAGCTCCCATAACCATATATATAGTGGAGATAATATAACACTATTAGAAAAACTGGCTAATCGCCTTATCACCACCCATCTTTCTGATAATGATGGTCATAAAGACCGACATTGGTTACCAGGAGAAGGAATTATTAACTGGGAAAAAGTAAGCAATGTTTTCTCCAAAACCAAATATAATGGATTTTTAACTCTGGAGGTATATCCCACAGAGCAGCAACTTAATGAAAAACCTGAAGATTTTCTGTCCAAAGCCTACCAGAGTGCATTATGGATTAGAAGACTTTGGGAAAGATGAGTAAGTTATAAAGCCTCCTCCCTCTGTATTTTATTTAAGGACTTTTCACACATAATTCCTCTTTCCAACCGTTGTTATTTAACTAGATTGTCACTAGCTAAGAACCTAACTAATATTTTCTTTTTAAAACGCATTAAAACATTGTAAAAAGATCTTCCAAATATCATAGAAAAAACAATATTCCCCAAAGCATGTAATGTATCAAATGCTATACTCGCAATATAAGTTGCAAGGAAAGTTTTTAACGTTAAGGGATAAATAAATCCTACCCAATGCCAGATGTTCATGGTCCAGCCAAACAAGTAACCACATATTCCTCCTAAAACAGTAAATTTAATTAGTTGGAACTCCTTGTCCCTTCCTGCAAGTAATCCGGCAGCTACCCCACACATTCCCCAACAGAACATCTGCCAGGGAGTCCAGGGACCCTGCCCCAGAAAAAAGTTCGATACTAGTGCAGCTACGGCCCCGACCATAAATCCCGTCCGGGTACCAAATACATATCCGGTAATCATAACTATAAAAGTAGTGGGCTGAAGGCCCATTATAACAACAAAAGGTACTCTGGAAATGGCAGCCAGAGAAGCCATAGTAGCTATAAGGACAACTTCTTTGGAGACTGCCTCACTTTTTTCAAAGCTCCAGAAAAACGCCAGCATAGCTAGACCCAAAATGATAACTGAACACAAAGCCCAGTTGACATGATATAAAGGATTTTCCGAAATAGTGCTAAATACTAACAACAGAAACATAGCTATTATAATAACCGTAAGAAAATTGCTTTTCATTTAGACATCCCTCATTGATCAGATACTTTCCGCTATTATTCCTCCTCTAAATCTTCTATTGATATGTAAACTAAACGGAAAGAACTTCATTTTTATTGAATTCCATTATCTTCCTTAATACCTCTTTACCTTGATCAATTGTTACTACGCCATCGGCTATATTATTGAACAACTTACTAATCTGGGGTGAATAAAACGTAGAGTTGGTAAGCATCTCATATTTGTTTCCTTGAGCAATTATAGTCCCGTCAGCCATCAATACAATCTTTTCAGCATATTCAGCAGCAAATTCCACATCATGGGTAATAATGAGAATGGCAGTTCCTTCTGCCTGAAACTGCAACAGGATTTTCCCAAGTTCATCTTTTAAAAGGTAATCCAGTCCGCGAGTAGGTTCGTCCAGTAATAGTAATTTGGGTCTGGTTACCAGAACGGAAGCTAGGGCTACTCTCTGGCGTTCCCCGGTGCTTAAATCCCGGGGATTTACTTCTGCATGAGGAGTTAGCTTTAGCTGGGTCATAATTTCTTGACTAATTCCGTCATCTGCAAGACCCAGGTTATTTAACGTAAAAGTAAGTTCTTCTTGAACAGTAGGCAGGAACAAGTAATCATTAGGATCTTGGGATAGATAAGCAACATCAGATGCAAGTTCTTCTACGGATAAATTTTTAGTCTCTTTTTCTAAAACATTAACCTTTCCTCTGCTAGGTTTAAGCAAGCCGTTTATATTTCTCATGAGAGTGGTTTTCCCAGCCCCATTTTCCCCCATTAACACCATAAAATCGTCTGGCTTAATTTTAAGATTTATATTCTTTAGAACTTCTTCACCATTGGAGTAAGTAAACCAGAGATTCTTAATATCCACTAAGCATTCTTCTCGGCTTACTTCCATAACTTCTGATTTTTTTGCTAAAGTAACTGACCTTTGTGCATTTAAATTGCTAGGTAGATAATAGGATTTAAGAATACGCCTTCCCTGCTTAACTGTTACCGGTATTTCCGGATATCCTATACTGGCAAACAATTGGACCAGCGGGGGTATAAAAGGAGTAGTGGTTTTCACTGCCCAGTGAGCTATCGCCTCCGGGGCATGATGGTCATAAACAATCTGTCCTTTATCCATAACTAGTATCCTGTCAGCCAGATGAAAACACCTTTCCAAACGCTGCTCAATTAGAACCACCGTAATACCATTTTCCTCATTCAATCGTCTTATCATGTTTAAAATATCTTCACCAGCAATAGGATCCAACTGGGAAGTAGGTTCATCCAATAAAAGTATATTCGGCTGCATGGCCAAAACTGAAGCTAGAGCTACTTTCTGTTTTTGTCCTCCTGATAATTCCGGAATAAAACTATGTAAGTAATCTGATAAGCCTAGAGCACTGGTAACCTCCATCACCCTGCGTTTCATAAGTCCGTTAGGTAAACCTAGGTTTTCCAAACCAAAAGCTATCTCTTGTTCTACATTAGTCATTACCAACTGGCTCTCCGGATTCTGAAAAACCATTCCTACCTCTTGAATCAGACTACGCCGATCAATTGCTTTGACTTCATTATCATCTATATAAACCTTTCCTCCATAAGTGCCACCATAAAATTCAGGAATCAAGCCAGCTATAGCACGAACCAAAGTCGACTTGCCACTACCGGAACCCCCTACTACTAGAACAAACTGCCCCTCGGGAATTTCTAAATTAATTCTATCTAATGATGGCTTTTGGGTATCGGGATACCAATAATTCAGATCTTTGATTTTAATAACGGACATTTCTTCCACCCCCAATTAAGAATGGCAGGAATCATTAATGTTAATACCACAATACTTGCTGCTTTTATTTCTCCCAGATTAATTACCGACAGCCGGGGATAGTAGCTATAATTAGACCAACCCTGCAAAGCAGCCCATACCCCGGTTATGAAACTAATAAATAATGCCGTAAGGATTATATAGTCTCTGGGGCGCCACAATTCTCGAGTATAATAGGTTCTAAACCCACTACCATAACCGCGGGCATGCATAGATTCAGCCAACTGTAAGGAACGCTCGAGGCAGGATATCAAAATTACGCTAACTACTGGTAGTATATTTTTGGCACGTTCCCACCATCTACCAGTATCTAATTTTACTCCCCGACAGCGCTGTACCTCGGTTATTCTCAAATAATCCCCAACCATTAGAGGAAGTAGACGGGTAGATAAAGTTATAACAATAACCGACTTATTACCCCATTTGCTAAATAGTTTTAACACCTTATCCGGGTGCACTGCATAAGTATAAAGACAGAACGCACTGATGATAACCAGCAGCCGTACACCCATCCCTGCCCCAAATGCTAAAGCTTCCATGGTTATTTTAATCTTCCCTAATACAGGAATCCGCGGACCTATGAATAATACTGTCTCTCCTACCTGAGCAAAAATAGCATTGATAATCATAATTATTATTATCATAATAATGCTAAACTTAAGATAAACCTTCCATTCCTTGAGATGCCCAGCAGCAATAATAACTACTCCCACTGCCAGAAACAAGCCTAACAGGTAAACAGGATGAGAAAGAACCAAAGATAAAATAAAAACTACTCCAACAAAAGCTACAATGGTAAAGGGATGCAATTTATGAATTAAATTATCCTTCTCCCGATACACAAGCATAATTTGTTTCGCTTCCTTTTTTACTGTAATGGCAATCTGATAACTTTTCCTGAAACTACTGCCGCATTATATAATCTAGAAATTTCCTCCGGTTTATTAACTAGTATATCTACTACCTGCTTTAAACCTTCCTGATCAGTACCAACAAGCATCCAGAGGGGACTAGTATCTCCCAGGCCTGATCCAGCAGCAACTATAACACCAGCACTTTTATCAATCATCTGAGCTACTGCTCCACTATGATCCAGCAGTTCTAACCCTTTATCAGTAAAATGAACACTGGTACCTGTTTTTCTATAGGCATTATTAAACTTTTCCAGCCAGGAAAGCTGTTTAACTTCATTCCACGTACCTATAACAATCGTAGGTACCTGTCTGTTTTCCAGTACATTATTATCTAATTCCTTGACATTAACAGAACGGACTCCCTTCACTTTCAGCGCTTTTTGCAGGTCAGTGGCTAGACTCTGATTATCTGCGGAACTCATAACTGTTGTTGCTCCGATCTTACCCCGGTAACCGCGCACAAATGGTTCCGGATAGCAGCCGATAACTGCTGAATTAGTAGATCCCATGCTTTTCCAGTCATGATAATCCCACCAAACTACTTCCCCAGCCTTCAAGTCATATTCCGCAGCCCCTACATCAGAACAAATTCCATTTATATAGTAAAACCAGTCGAATCTTTTGCCTGACATACCACCGTTATTAGATTCCAGTCCGTCAATACTATTTATAAAACCGCCATTCCATTTAGTATCTATTTCTGAAACCGATGCTAGAAGATCAATAATTGTCCAATTTTTGTTAATTGCTACCTGTTTTTCAACTAAAATTTGAACCCCAAAATCTTTGGTTATAAATAGAGTTACCATGTCATTAGTACTAGTTGTTTTACCAGCCTGATTAGATGTATTTTGCGCAACACTGTCATGGCTTGGAGTAATAGCATTTCTTTCATTATCAACTTTATTTTCCTTACTTTCTCCCTGTGACGCTTGTTCTTGTGTTTCTATTTTAATTTTTTCATCATTAGTTTTACCCTTTGCTTTATCTGTTGTAACAGAACTGCCATTGACAGATATGCTATTATCATTAGTTTTATTAGTGCTGCAACCAGAAATGGTAACCGCCATCCATATTAAAAATACGGTCAATACTAGGCATAATAATCTATTTTTCACAGCTATCCCCCTTATCCATAAAATTGAAACGGGATGTGCACTGCCAGCCCAGCCTTATGTAGCTTACCTGAACCAGCAGTGCATTAAAAATTTATTTTCTCGTTAAATACTGGAAACAGAGTTAAGGTATTTGTAGAGAACAACAGCTGCTTCGGCTCTGCTTAATGGATCATTTCCTCTAAATGTTTCATCTTCATAGCCCTGCATTAGTCCCTGTGTATGAACATAATTAACTCCATCTGCCGCCCATTTAGGTATATTATCCAAATCGGAAAAAACCAGGTTAACATCATTGCTACTCTTTTTAGTACCTTCTAAATAATAAAAAATGCTGGCAACTTCGTTTCTACTTATACTATTGTTAGGCTTGAAAGTACCCTCAGGATATCCTGAGACAATTTTATTATTTGATGCACTTGCCACGGCACCTGCAAACCAGTTTGAAGAATCCACATCGCTAAATAAGCCGTCATACTCTTCGGATTTTAGTTGTAGAGATGTTACTATCAGCTGAACGAATTCTGCTCTGCTTATGCATCTTTGTGGTTCAAACAATCCCTGCCCTGTACCATTAATAATTCCCTTCCCGGCCAGAATTTCTATGGCATCTTGGGCCCAAGATATATTCTCACCTACATCAGTAAAAGTGACTCTGTCTGGTAAAAGTTCTGGTAAAATTTCCGGTAAAATATCTGGTAAATCAATTACAGCAAACTTAGTAAAATGGTCAATTTGAAATACTACTAAACCTGTTTTAAGATCTATAACACCCGGAATAGGAATCCACTGTTTGTTGACCTCGTCATACCAGGCCGGAGTCAGATTTTCAATATCCATATCCTCAGTTATGGCTATTGCAAGACTAATAGTTACTGGTTTGTCAAATTTTGTTCCGCTGGGACCAAATTCATAAATTGATGATCCTAATTTGACCGCGAACTGTTGAGTTTCTTTATTAGCAGCTAATTCTTTAATAGTTAAACTTTTAGTCTGTGAAAGTGCATTTTCCGGTACCAGCATAGATACTTCCGTATCTGCTATTACAGCCTCTGCTTTCCCTACTTCTTTACTCAGGTTAACTGTGTTATCTGCCAGTTCTGATTTTATTTTATTGGCCTCTTTCTGGGTCATCTGGTTGTCTGCATTTAAAGCTTTGGTTTTACTCAACGCTGTAATTTCCTCAATATAGCTGGTTAACCTTTCTTTAACTTTTTTTTCATCCTTAATTACGTTTGTTGTATTTTCTAAATTCCCCTTTGATAAATTTTCTACATCGTTCCAAGTTGGCCCCTTTTCCATCGCATCCATACTGTACCAGAACAAAACTTTATCTCCGTTAGAAACACTTGCATTTTGGGGAACATCCCAAGCGCTATTATTATTAATTGAATACATCCACCCATTCATACCTTCATTTTCTTCACCTGCTATTTCAGTAACTAAGCCATCCCAGGTATTGGAAATCGTCCAGTTTAAGCTAGTAGCATCCAGTGCACTCATTGCAGTTTGCCCATAACTGTCATTCTTAGAAATAATTACACTGCCAGGACCATATAATAGATTACCCTGTTTTCCTAAAATAGCAATTTTTACAGTTATACCAGTTTCTGTAGATCCTGGATTAGAGCTATTTTCCTTTACTACTAGCGTCTTACTTGCTGTCTTTACTATCCCTGGTATTCCCGATTCGTCATATTTATCAGCATATACCTTGAATGTTCCAGCAGTCTGTATAGTAACTTCAACTTCACCATTTTCATCTGTGATATAGATTTCATCCCCAAAATGTACTTGTACTCCGTCTGCAGGAATATAATTTGCTGGCCATCCTCCATCTGATTTGTTTACTACTGCTTTTACCTTTTCGCCCTTATTAACTTCTTCTTTACTTAGAGATAATTTTGCATAAAAAGTGGTAGGATACTTTATTAAATATACAGTTATGGCATCTCCCTGGTTTAACACAGGATTAGTATCTGTGTTTAAATTGTCATTTACCGTATACATCCAATAGAAATTTTCACTTATCTCTGCCGCCGTATCTATAGAAATATCATCTATTGATAACCACTCTGCTGCAGTATTTATACTATTACTTACCCCGGCATCATCTAATGCTTGCTTTAAGGCATCAAAGACCCTGCTGTCTGAATCTATGTTTACTAGTGTTTCGTCCAATATCGTACCCGTGTCTTCTAATCCTTCTACTCTAACTGTGACCTCAATTTGAACAGTAGGTTCCTCCGGAGCACTAACAGGAACTGTTCCACTTATTATGTAATTACCAAAACCATTACTTATTAATTCAGTAATAGCTATCAAAGCTTGTCTGGTAGATAAGTCACTAGTTTCGCTACCTAGATGGGAAAAAGATTTATTAGGTAATTGAAATTCAAAAAGAGCATCAATCATTGAATTACCATTTTTAGTCCATTCAGACGATGTAATGTCTTTATTACAGGCAACTAATCCTCTAATAACAGCAGCACTTGACGCAGAATTTTCTGCATCACCACCACCATAGCCAAATCCGCCACTGTCTAATTGAATAGATTTCAAACATTCTTCTGCCTGATAAACAACGTCATTAACACTTTCCACATTCATATGAGATGCAAGCGCAATTAAGGTAAAACCAGTCATATCCGGATCAGCTATGTCTCCGCTAAAAGCAAATCCTCCATCACTTGTCTGCTTATTTAATAGGTAATCTACAGCACCGGATACATCATAAGTTTTACCGGCTGTATCCAAAGCAACCATAGACCATATAGTATCGGTAATATACTCACCAAAATTCCCAGTTACTTCTTGTTTAGCAGCCAGTTCATTAACAAGGTTCCTGCCATTTACATTTGTTGAATCTTGTTTAGCTGCCCGCATTCCTAAAATTACTTTTGCATATTCTGTGGGGTTAGAATTTTCATTTAATGAATCCACCTGCCAATCAGGTAATTGCCATGGTTCAGCCGATAAATCTACATCAGCATTCGCTAATCCAACTACTTCCTCCCAATTATCTAAGGTAGTTTTGCTATTTTCGTAATAAGAAACAATTTCTTTTAGTGAATCTTCGACTGATAGATTATCTGCCCCAAGTACAGGGACAGTAAAAAAAGCTGTTAATAGAAAAGTCACTATTATTAAAAAACTTAGTTTTTTCTTCACTTTATCACTCCTAATCCTTAAATCACCTTATATTTCCACGTTCATCACTCTACAAGTTCGGTTTTAGCAATATTACGCCCTAATTCCCTCTATTATGGCTTTAGCAAATATTTTTACTACAAAACATAATTGTACTTGTATTCAAAAGTAAAAGCTTCAACTTTTTTACAGTTAAGTTGAAGCTTTTACTTTACGTAAGCACTCCTCCTTTCCTGCGAAGGTATCACGTGCGGCACAACGGTTAGGTTTCCTGACTTGCGGCTCTTTGCCTGTTTCCGCCTTCCCAGGCTTAAAGCCCAGTGGCAAAGTGGAAACATGCTCCCCGCTTACAGTGGCGCGACCGTCCAGGTTTTTCACCTGGTTCCCTAGTTCTTTGCCATTACACAAAGAACCCGCTGTACATAATATATTAAGTTTAGGCATCTCAAGTTAGATAAAGCTATATTTTAGAGCTCTTCGTTATTGTTCGTATCATTCTCCTCTGGTATTAATTCCACCATAGATTGTGGAACAAGATAACTTCGATTATAGAGGTCAACTAAAATTAGCAACCATATATCTCCAGGTTTTCCTTCACCGCGGAAACCTACTAGCATACCTTTATATTGAAATAATGGGTGCCTAGGTTCACTTATTATCACCCTATCTCCAATTTTCATGATTTAGCTCCTTACTGTCTTCTCATTTGAACCTCTTCTTCCAAATCAAAATGCCCCAGGACAGATATATCGAGCTTATATTCCTTTTCATCAGCTAAAGGATAAAAATCCTTCGCACCATTTATCAGCAGGAGACTATAACTTAGCCCCCCGGAACACACCGGCAACGATACTTCTTCTACCCGAACCTCAAGCTCATGAAATTCCAGAAGATAATCCCTTAATCCCTCTATTTCCGGTTCAGTAAAAAATTCATTTACCAGTAGATGATCACACCAGACCTCATCCTCATTTTCATCATAATTATCAACTAGTTCTTCATAAGGAGCTATTGGTGTTTGCCTGCCTACTACAAACCAGTTAAGCAATACCTGATCCTTCTCATAAAAGTTATCTACTATCGACCAAGCTTTAAATAACCGCACCATAGTTGTTCCTCCTATTATTTAAGACCCTATTATAAACTCAAAAGGCTTTTTTATTAAACAAAATCACGTGTAACTAGCTGAGTAGTTATTCTCTCGTTTTTATAGTAACCTCGATACCTCTACAACAGTCGTTGTTTTTAACTATAATGTAATCATTTTTTTCAAATAACTTATAATCTCCCTCTGTTTCGATAATCAGATCTTCCATTTTTAAGTCACCTTCTTTGGGTATAAACAATTGGCGATTAAGCGGAATTATCACTGAATCTTTCAAAATGGACATTAATACACTACACCTCCCTACTTAACCTTTTTATACTTCTCCCTAAATAATTACATAATATCAACTGGTAAAGACCAGTAAGTATTAACCTCCCATGGCGAAATAATTCCCCGATCAGTAATTATTCCCCCAATTAATTGTGGAGGTGTTAAGTCAAAAGCAGGGTAAAAACCCTTTACTTTCTTACCACTAATATTTACCCCATTAAAAACAAGAACTTCTTCAGAATCCCTTTGTTCGACCGGTATGTCCTTACTACTTTCACAATATTTATCCGGTCCCCCATAACCCAAAATATAAAATGGCAGCTGGTGGTATCTAGCTGCCAGTGCTAATTGAAAAGTACCCACTTTATTAGCAACTGTTCCATCAAGGGCTATTCGATCAGCAGCGGTAAACACCTTTGAGATCATACCTTGACTCATGCAATAAGCAGCCATGCTGTCCGTTATTAAAGTGACTGGAACGCCAAGCTCAGAAACTGCCCAAGCTGTAAGTCGAGCTCCTTGAAGATATGGTCTGGTTTCAGTAGCTATTAATTCTATTTTTTTGCCATGCTTTAGTGCTAATTGCAGCATATGTAATAGTGCTGAACCAGGAAAGCAATGAGTAAGAATACAATCCCCATCTTGTACCAAAGTTTCCGCCCATTTGCCTGTTAACTCAGAACGAATATCTTGTTTTTTGATAACCAGATTAATACATTCTAATATTTGTACGGACCAATTATACTGGCTCCAATTAACCTTCTTAATTATATGATTCAGTAAGACTGCAATATGAAACCCGGTTGGTCGGGTATTAATAAGGCGTTTTTTGGCCTTCAATAGGTTTGTTCTTGCTGCTTCTATGTCTATCCCAACCATAGAATCCATCTGACGGGCCGCCAAATAAAGCCCATACCCAGCAGTTATTGCAATATCTCCGGCCCCTTGAACTACCATGTTTTCAATGCTTTTGGCCACTTCTTCATAGTCACTACAAACTACTTCTACTACTTCATGAGGAAAACGACGACGATCCAAAATTATCAAAGTATCATCCCTTAAGAAAACTGTATTATTTATATTTATCAACAACGGTTCTCTCAACGCCTTTTCCTCCTATCCTTCTGATAAAAAAATCAGGTTATTACCCATTTTTCTTCGAGCATATCTTAAAATACAGCTAACACCCTATTTTAATTTCCATCCTGGCTTTCTTTTATTTAAAAATGCATCCACACCTTCATGAGCATCTTCGGTCGTGCACAATAGCGCAAAGTGATTTGCAGTTAACTCAAATGCTTTATCATATTCTAAATCTGACATTTTGTAGAAAGATTTTTTACCCAACTGAACACCTAGTGGACTCTTAGCTGCCAATTTTTTAGCTAACTTCACAGTTTCTTCTTCTAGCTTATCAGGAGCAACTACCTTATTTATTAGTCCAATTCTTTCCGCTTCTTTTGCTTCTATCATATCGCCAGTCAATAACAATTCCAGCGCTTTTTTTCTACCCAAACTACGTGATAAAGGAACTGCTGGCCCCATACAGAATAGGCCTACGCTTACAGCTGTTGCACCGAATCTCGTGCCTTCAGCTGCTATCGCTAGATCTGATGCAGCAACAATGCCAATACCGTTAGCTACGGCAATGTGATGCGCAGATGCAATTACAGGTTTAGCCATTTTAGAAATGGTTAGAAGCGGATCTTCCATTAATGTAATCCAGTTATAGTATTCTAATGGAGTTTTGCCCTCAAGTTCTGAAACATCTATCCCCGCGCAAAAACCCTTTCCAGCACCTTTAATAATCACAACTCTGGTTTCCTCATCTTGATCAAATTCTTTTAGAGCATTATTAAATTCAACTGCAAATTGAGCACTAAAAGTGTTTAGTTGTTTCGGGCGATTTAAAGTAATTATCCCTATATGATCCTTCTTTTCCATTAAAATAGACTCATTGCCCATATGTTCACCTCTTTTTTTAACTCTTCAATACAACATTGAAACTCAATCACCCTGCCAGAAAGGTCAAGGCAAGTTCTTTCCCTTTCTGGCAGCCATCGTGTCGTTAAACAATTCATGTCCCAAAACCTCGAGCTAATCAAGAGAACAAACTGATTGACTTAAAAGCACATATTCAAGATTTTTGAATTTTGAAGAGTTTATTACCTATTAGATAAATCTGAGTAGTGCTTTGCTACGCTTGCTTTTTAATGTACCTACTAGCTATTTCTTCAGCCAGGGTATATGGATCAGTTTGTCTGCTCAATACTTTATCAACCATCTTTTCCATTTCCCCCTGTGAATGCAGATCACTTAATACTGGTTGAAGTATATTTCCCCAAAGTGCCTCATTAACCTCAGCTGCCGTCTTACGGCGCATGCGCTCAGACAAAAGATTATTGTCAACTAAATATTGATAATGTTCGTCTATCTTATCACTTAAAGCTTTGACACTTTCAGCAAATTTATTTGGTTCAAGGACATTTTCTACCAGAAGTACGGGTATGGTCCAACTACCATTATCCCCCATGTCCTTAGACATCTTCACCATATTTAGTGTTTCCTTATAGAGTTTCCCCGCACCATCCCGATCCGCCTTATTGATTACAAAAATATCGGCTATTTCCATTAAGCCCGCTTTGAGAGCTTGTATTTCATCCCCCATACCTGGTACAAGAACAACTATTACCGTGTGAGCATGATTAATGATTTCTACCTCTTGCTGCCCCACGCCAACAGTTTCGACTATTATTTTATCTTTTTTCAATACGTCCATTACATGGATTCCTTCACCGACAGCCTTAGATATTCCACCCATCGCACCTCTTGTTGCCAAGCTCCTTACGAATACACCTTTGTCCTCCGCATGCCGCAGCATACGGATTCTGTCTCCCAAAAGTGCACCCCCGGTAAAAGGACTGGTCGGATCAACAGCCAGTACTCCTACAGTCTTATCTTTCTTACGGTAAGCATCGATAAGCTCATCTGTGAGTGTACTTTTACCGGCTCCCGGTGCTCCGGTAATCCCAATCACATGGGAATTCCCGGTATGGGCAAAAATTTCTCGCATTGCGATATTAGTTTCAGGTATTTGGTCTTCCAGATTTCTTATGAGGCGGGAGGCCGCACGAATGTCTCCCGCCAAAACCTTTTTGCCTAATTCTTTCATAATGCTCACGCCCTTGGTTTTACATTTGTATTTATCCATTCCACCAATGAATCAAGGGTGGCCCCCGGAGTAAAAATTGCCTTTAGACCAGCTTCATATAAAGCCTGCATATCCTGGTCAGGAATTATTCCTCCCCCTATAACCATAATATCGCCAGCTCCTTCATCCTGTAAAAGCTTGGCTACTTGAGGAAATAGATATTTATGTGCACCTGACAAACAGCTTAAGCCAACAACGTCAACATCTTCCTGAACAGCAGCAGAAGCTATTTGCTCTGGAGTTTGGTGACAACCAGTATAAATTACCTCAAAACCGGCATCGCGGAAACATCTGGCCAGTACCCTAGCCCCACGATCATGACCATCAAGCCCGGGTTTAGCTAGCAGTATACGAATTCTTCTATCTGACATTAAATTTACCTCCTTCGAACATTAAATTAGTATATTCCAGGATCACGGTATTCACCGTAAACTTCCCTGTAGACGTCGCAGATTTCTTGAACTGTAGCGTAATTCTTAACTGCCTCGATACAATAAGGCATAACATTTTCACCTTTTTTACATGCACCTGCAAGTTCATTAAGGCATTCTGCTACTTTGCGGCCATCACGTTTCCTCTTTACTGCTGCTAAACGTTCGAGCTGCTCATCCTCAACCGAGTCATCTATCTCCAGCAATGGAATTTCAATTTGTTCATCGGCTTCGACATACTTATTCACACCAATCATAATCTTTTCCTTGGCATCTATTTGTTGTTGGAATTTATAAGCAGCATCGGAAATTTCCATCTGTGGGAACCCTTTTTCTATAGCTGCAACCATTCCACCCATATCATCGATTTTATGAATATATTCCCATGCCTTTTCTTCCATTTCATTAGTAAGTGCTTCAACAAAATATGAACCGGCTAATGGATCAATAGTATTACATACACCCGTTTCCTCAGCAATCAGTTGCTGGGTTCTCAAAGCTATTTGCACTGCATGATCTGAAGGCAGGCACAATACCTCATCCAAAGAATTGGTATGCAGTGACTGAGTTCCTCCAAGAACAGCTGCCAACGCCTCAGTAGCCGTCCTAACCACATTGTTGTATGGTTGCTGAGCTGTAAGGGAACATCCAGCAGTCTGCGTATGGAATCTCATCCACCAGGACCGAGGATCCTTAGAACCATAACGTTCCGGCATAGCCTTAGCCCATATCCTACGAGCAGCCCTCAGCTTGGCAATTTCTTCAAAGAAATCAATATGGGAATTAAAGAAGAAAGATAATCTAGGAGCAAATTCATCAACATGCAAGCCTTTACGTCTAATAGCATCCTCGACGTATTCCATACCATCTCTTAATGTAAATGCCAGTTCCTGAACAGCCGTCGCTCCAGCTTCTCTTATGTGATACCCACTTATGCTAATGGTATTCCATCTCGGAACATATTTGGTTCCGAACTCAATCGTATCACTGATTAACTTTACCGATGGCTCAGGTGGACACATAAGGGTTTTCTGGGCAATAAATTCTTTTAACATATCATTCTGGATGGTACCACCTATTTTGTTAAGGGGTATTCCCTGTTGCTCTGCTGATGCACAGTACATGGCCCATAATGCTGTTGCCGGAGGATTAATTGTCATCGATGTAGTTATTTTATCGAGAGGAACTCCGTTGATGAGGTCTCTGAAATCATCTATGGTGTCTATAGCTACTCCGCATTTCCCACATTCACCCTTAGCTTTGGGGGAATCAGTATCATAACCCATAAGGGTAGGAAAATCGAAAGCAGTACTTAGACCAGTCTGACCTGTAGTTAATAGATAATGCCAGCGTTTGTTAGTTTCTACCGCTGTACCCATACCCGAGAACATCCTAAATGTCCAATATTTCCCGCGGTAACCTGTAGCCTGATTACCTCTCAAATATGGAAATTGTCCTGGATACGCTATATCCTTCTCAAAATCCATATCTTTGATATCTTCAGGACCATATATTCTTTTTATATTTAAACTAGAAACGGTGGACCACTCTTCTTTTTGGTCAGCATGTTTTGCAACTACTTTTTTAACTTCATCTTCCCACTTTTTCCTTAGCAAACTAGATTTATCTAATAATTCCTTAGTAAACAATCGCTACTCCCTCCAATCTTTTCTTGCCAATAAATTAATTACATATTTCATTTTTACCAGGCTAGTATTCTATCCCGGCTCGATCCTTAATACCTGCATTATAATGGTGTTTTATCTCGGTAACTTCACTTACTAAATCAGCTATCTCTTTCAACTTATCTGAAGCATATCGACCCGTTAATAATAGATCTAGCTCAGCCGGTTTACTTCTAGTCAAACTTAACATTTCTTCCTCTGGAATTAGATTGAAATCAACAGCAACATTAATCTCATCCAGGATGACCATGTTATATTCTCCACTACCTATTACTTCTTTTGCTTTTTCGAAACCTTGCCGGGCCAATTCAACATCCACAGGAGCTGGATTATCCCGCATTACAAAACTATCCAGACCAAATTGATAAAACGTAATACCAGGAAGATGCTTTTCTATCGCTAAAACCTCTCCATATTTGCGTCCCTTCATAAACTGAATTATGCATACCCGGTATCCCTGGCCAACAGCCCTTAAGGCCTGACCAAATGCAGCTGTTGTTTTACCTTTACCGTTACCCGTAATTACCATTACTAGACCCCGTTTAGCCATGGTTGCAGTGGATTCCATTACTGACAAACTTCTCACCTCCCTTTGAAAGAAATTGTTATTGGTTCGAATGGATGTAAGCTTACATCTATTCGTTCAATAGTAAATGTGGAGAAATTTAGTTTAGCAATCTTTTAGCGAAGGATTCAGGTTTTCTTTAGTAACCTTAAAATGATTTCTTAATCTTATTTTTTTGCCGTTACAGTAATAAAAAAGATTCTTACTATGTTACTGTATTGAACAGCAACATAGTAGAAAGGGGAATAAAGTAATGGTAATTTAACCCGGGAAACTTAAAAACTCAACCCAAGCGTTAACACTTATATACGCAACTTTCATGCCAGATGATCTTAATCGGCTACTGTGCCCATATATCCGTACTGTTTTAATCAAATAACAGATGGGTCATATACTATCCTGCTTAAATCAGCTGTTGTACCCGTGCAACAAAGTGGCGTCTTTTTGGTGTTGTGAAAACACAACGCGCGTTGTGTTTTCACAACACCAAGTAATTCTCCTTTTTAATAATTCAATTTAAGTTGCTTTTCGATTATTAATTCACAAAAAAAAAGAGTACTTAACCAAACTACTCTTTTTTTCGATATATTTTAAGTTGTGATTTGCCAACAAATAAAAAATTTCCTTTTGTTGCCTTTTTGCTACCTCTGTTGCGCGGTAACAACAACTAGACTACGGTTGCTGCCTGTTCTTATTTTTTTTCTCTTGCGAAACATTATATTTCGCAGCCTTTCTAACTACCGTAGATGCATCCACTTCCAATTCCTTGGCCATCTGACGAGTAGTTCTGAATTGCGCATACACTTTTTCTAGCAGTTGTTTCTCTACACTTTCAATAGCAGCCCGTAGGGGAATTATGCCCGAAACTAACACATAAGGAGTGCTCTCATCTTGCGGTTTCGCCAAATGGGAAGGTAGATCTTCACGACTGATTATTTCGTTGAGTGTAATCACAACTAATCTCTCAATAAGATTTTCCAGTTCCCTAACATTGCCCGGCCAATTATATTCCATGAAAATATCAACTACTTCTGGTAATACTCTTTTATTCATTTTATATTTGCGGTTGAATAACTGCAGGAAATGTGATATCAGTGATGGGATATCTTCTTTCCTATCACGCAGAGGTGGTACATGCACCGGCACTACATTTAATCTATAATAAAGGTCTTCACGAAACTCATTGCGCTGCACCATATCTAATAAATCCCTGTTTGTAGCCGCTAAGATGCGAACATCAACTTTATTATAACTCCTCCCACCCACTCTGCTAATTTCCTTACTTTGTAAAAATCGCAAAAGTTTTACTTGTATGTTTTGAGGCACTTCGCCAATCTCGTCTAGTAGTAAAGTGCCTCCGGCAGCCAGTTCAATATATCCTGGCTTGCCCTCTTTTCTGGCTCCAGTAAATGCTCCTCTGTCATACCCAAACAACTCTGACTCCAGTAAGTTTTCAGGAATAGCTCCGCAGTTCACCTTAATAAATGGCTTATCTTTACGTGAACTATTGTTATGTATTATCTCAGCAATTAGTTCCTTGCCAGTACCCGATTCACCAGTTATTAAAATAGTCGAGTCCACAACTGCCAACCTTACGACCATACTTACCAAATTCTTCATCTTAGTTGAAGTGAATACCAATTTTTCACTATTATCATATTGCAACTTTAGGGTACGAAGCTGGCTTTCATAGTGCTGACTTAGCCCCTGCACCTGCTCAAGTTTCTGTTTTAACATGTTTAACTCGGTAATATCTCTTACATTACATACAACTCTTATTATATCTCCATTTTTATCAATTACCGGATTACCAGTAGTTAGAGTAATCTTACCATATCTGCTTTCTTGCATAACCGTAATAGTTTTCTTTTGTTTCAGTACATCAAACGTTACAGGTTCGGTAAGAATTCCGTCATTTTTAATGTCGCTTACACTTCTTCCCCTATATTCATGTGCATTTATTCCTGTTAGCTGCTCAAATGCCTTATTATAACGTAGTATATTTCCATCACCATCGGTTATAAAAAGCCCATCAAAGGATGATTCAACTATAGCATCCAGTTCTTCATTCAATTCCTTAACGTAACGCAGTTCCTTAGACATTTTATTAATCTCAGATATATCCTGGAGGACAGCTACCGCGCCAATAATCTTACCATCCTTTTTTATAGGAGAGCGGTTAGATATAAAAAAGCGTTCATTAAGTTTCACTTTCTGTAATGGTTCTACCTTTCCAGTATTAATTACATCCATAAGTCCACTATTAGGAAGTATCTCTAATATGTTTTTCCCAATAACTTCAGCTGCCTTTATGCAAAGTAGTTTTTCAGCCGATCGGTTAAAAACCTTTACCATTCCCTGCTCATCAACTGAAACAATCATATTGTGGGTGGAATTCATAATAGTATCAAGTTCAAGAGAAATGTTACGATATGAATTAAAAAAAGCCTTGGCTATATCTCCACGACAAATCATCCCTACTACACCTGTTTCATCAACTACAGGCAGTCGAGGTACCTGGGGGGTTATCACCTCATCAAACTTATCATCAGGATGTCCGGTGAGAATTTCTCGGGTCATTAAATCTTCAACTTTCATACTCATGTCCATATGGCTGTTTATAACACGGTAAATATGGCTCTTAGTAAAAAGCCCTACTAATTTACGGTTTTCATCTAGTACTGGAGCACCATCCACTTTATTTTCCATAAAAATAATTGCTGCCTCACTAATTTTTTGGTTTGGACTTAAGGTCAAGGGATTAGGGGTCATCATTTCTCTTAATTTCATACTATCACCTCCCATTAATGTTAACATTATTTATCATAAATGTATTATTCCACCTTCAGTAAGCAAGTCTTTTGCATAGCTTTAATAGGCATACTAAGGTATTATTCTGCTGGACGCTGAAAAGTTTCACCTAATTGGGACCTAGTTGATTTTAAGACTGCCTTCAATACAGGCAGATCAGCTTTGGACATATATGGTTCTGTTCCTGCCTCGATTTTTTCTATGGTGTTTTCCACAGGAACTACCCGGAACTGCTTTTTCCCATTTTCATAATAAGAGTGAGAGAAGGTGGGGGTATAACTTACTGTTTCTAGAAATGTTTCACCAGAATCGAAATGTTTGGTGAACTTGATTTTTAGAACAATCCCACTATTACGCTCCTGGCCTATCTGGTGGCTGATAAAATTACCCATAGAATATATAACAAATTTGTCTTTGCCGTTAATTTTTATTACTTCCATAGGCTGAATAACGTGGGGATGACTGCCCAGAATAACATCAGCCCCGGACTCTAGAAATTCAACAGACATAGCGCGCTGTTCCTTTGTAGGTTGAGGATGGTACTCAACTCCCCAGTGCAGGACCAGCACTAGTATATCGACCTGTGGCCGTAACTCTTGCATATCGGCTAGAATTTTTTTCTTATCAAGAAAATTAAATAAATAGGCATGCTCAGATGGTACAGGTAGACCGTTAGTGCCATAGCTATAAGCTAGATAACCAACTTTTACCCCTCTAATGTCTTTAATTAAAAAAGAGTGGCTGGCAGTTTCATTTTCATACGTTCCAACCGTATCCAGACCAGCATTATGTAATACCTCCAGGGTACGGATAGCCCCCTGGCAGCCCCTGTCCAGGGCATGATTATTGGCAGTTATCACCAGGTCAAAGCCAGCAGCGCGGATATCATCTGCTATAGCGTCGGGGCTATTAAATAATGGATACCCGGTATAACCCGAATCTGGACCAGCCATAGGAGTTTCGAAGTTAACCGAGCTATAATCCCCTTCGCTAATTAAATCTTTTACCGGGGCAAAAAACGAAGGGAAAGCGTAAGTCCCATCATCTTGTAATCCTGACCAGATTTGGGTATTATGCATCAGGCAATCTCCAGCTGCAGTTAAGGTGATGATCTCCTTTTCTGGAGCTAGGGCAGCATTTATCGATGATTTATTATCAGGTTTAGTTACCGGTAGCATAGTATTACTGTGAGTATACTCATATAAATTAATTGACGCATATATCCCCAGTAATATTAATAGAGTTATGATGCTAAAGCGTTTAAACACTTTCTTCACCCCTGTATTAATAAAGCTTTCGCTTATTAAGAATAAGTATAATGAAAACAAAACAAGGAAGAACCTTGCCATTCAAAGCAGGCTCTTCCTTATTTTAACATTTAATTAACTATTAGTCTCGATTTAATTACTAAGTCAGATTATACATCAGCTGTTATTTTTTTATTTCCATTTCCCAGGAGTCCTTCTGATCAACAGTTATATTCACGTTAAAACCCTGAGATTTAGCTAGTTTACTTACATTTTCTTTGGATACCTGACTAGTACCTACTATTAATAATTCTTTGGCTCCACCGTCAATAGCCTGCTTAGTCTTAAGAACAGGCATGGGACAGCTTAGCCCTTTGACATCAACCTTTTCCATATTGGTAATACCTCCTAATCCTCTCTAAAGCTCCAACCAATCCAGCCCATTAATATAATACCTACTACACAGGCGATTTGGCCATAAATACCTACCCCGGCAGGGCTTCCTGCCAACATAAAGTTATGACAGAAGGCTGCACCGACTGTCATACCTGCAACAACTGATGCAGCATCCATATCGCCTTCGCCTGATAAGATTAACTGGCGGAGTGGGCATCCCCCTAGCAATGTGGCAGTTAAGCCAACTAGGAATAAGCCAAGGAAATTCCATACCTGCATAGTATGAGCTACTGGTTGATCAGCAAAACCAGGTTTGAAGAAACCAAAAATTATATTTAGAATTAAAGCACCAATAAATATGCCAATAAAGCCTAATAATAAATAATTGTCTTTGATTAAGATAAAATCTCTAATTCCGCCGCTCAGGCATAGACGGGTACGCTGAGCCAGGAAACCGACCACAAGACCGGCTAGAAGTGCTATCCCCAGTGGGGCTGCCATTGATCCTGGGCCTTCAGTACTGAAAAATAAAGGGCCTCCTGCGTCAGGATTAAATACGGTTCCTTTTATGAGCAGGAACAGAAAAAAGACAAAAATTATCGGTAATAAATAACCGCCAGCATTGGAATGACTGAATTCAGCTCTACCCAGGTTAAAGCCCTTTTTTAAGAAAAATACACCGGCACCAACTCCGCATATAAAGCCTATGAGGGCTACTACGGCGTTAAAATCGCCCCCGGCCATTCTCAAAATGTCACGCAGTGGGCAGCCCAGGAAAACCAGGGCACCAATCATCATAAAAACACCCATAATAAAACGAACAAAGGTGGCCGACCCGCCACGAGTCTTAAATTCACCAGCAAACATGGAAGTAAGCATAGCTCCAAGAATAAGGCCAATAATTTCGGGACGCATGTACTGTACTATTCCCGCCCGGTGCAATCCTATTGCCCCGGCAATATCCCTCTCAAAACAGGCAATACAAAAGCCCATATTTGCTGGATTACCCAGCTTAACAAGTATAGCAGCTATAGCCCCAACTGCCAGACCTGTTAATAGAATAAACCACTTACGACTATCCAATTAGATAACCTCCCTTAATGAATCAACAAGTATAACTTTAATATATACTTTTGATTTATAATTATCATACCTAATACATATTCTATGGTCTTGATAATAATCCTGCTTTTTTATTATTAATTTATACAAAATATTATTTATACTTATTTATTAATTGCTGTTATGCCCGAATATTGGAGCAACAAGACAGAAAGCAAAATCGGAAAATATATCCAAATAACTGCCTATTTTAATAATTTATTCCCAACCTACTCTTATTAAGAGTATAAAAAATATCCCCCTTGTCGTAATAAACAAGGGGGATAATAAAAAAAGAAAAAGGTTTACGAATTAAACCTGGAATCCAAGCAACACGCCGCCCTGGTATACTATGAAACAGACTACCCAGGCTAAGAGCACAGTATAGCCGATAGTAAACAGCGGCCACTTCCAACCGTTAGTTTCACGTTTAATCACGGCAATAGTAGCTAAACACGGAACATATATTAAACAAAACAACATTAAAATATAGGCGGTAAAAGGTGTATAACCTGATTGTTCACGGGCTCTCTCGGCAAAAGTTTTTACAGTAGCTGTCTCTTTCTCCTCCAGAGCCTCTTCATCTTCTATACTATAAAGAGTTCCCATGGTAGCTACTACTATTTCCTTAGCAGCTAAACCCGCCATCAGAGCCGTCCCGGTTTTCCAGTCAAAACCTATGGGACTTAAAACCGGCTCTATAGCATGACCGATTCTGCCTGCATAGCTCTGTTCCACCTGTTGTTCAGAACTAGAAAATTCATTACCATATTGATCAACCATAGGGAAGGTAAATAAAGCCCACATAACGATAGAAGCTGCCAGAATGATAGTTCCGGCCTTTTTAAGATATAACCAGGTTCTTTCCCACATATGTAATAATATAGCTTTTATAGTGGGTAAACGATAACTAGGCAGTTCCATTACAAAGGGTTCAGACTCACCCGGCAATAACCAGGTACGAAAAACCTTAGCCATAATAAGAGCCAATATTATGCCAATAAGATACAAAGAAAATAGAATATTACCTGCTACCTGCGGAGCGAAGAAGGCCCCAATCAACAAAGTATATATCGGCAAGCGTGCTCCACAACTCATTAAAGGAGTTACCAGCATAGTTACCAGCCTATCTTTAGGGTTTTCAAGCGTACGTGTAGCCATAACTGCCGGAACAGTACATCCGAATCCAATTAACATGGGTACAAATGATTTACCATGAAGACCTACTTTATGCATAACTTCATCCATCACAAAGGCTGCCCTGGCCATATAGCCAGTACCCTCCAGAAAAGCAATACCCAGAAACAGTAACAGAATATTAGGCATGAAAACGATTACTCCTCCTACCCCGCCAATCATTCCATCAACAACCAGCGACTTCAGTAAGCCGTCATTTAGATTGGCCCCGACCCATTCTCCCAGAACCCCGAAGCCAGCCTCTATCCATTCCATAATAGGTGCTCCCAGTGTAAATGTTAACTGAAATAAAAGCCACATTGTTCCCAGGAATATAGGTATTCCTAACACCCGGTTTAAAAGTACACAGTCTATTTTTTCCGTAAGAGATACTCGATCGATTTTATTAATACTAATAGCCTCCCGGGTAGCTCCGCGAATGTAAGCATAACGTCCATCAACGATAGCTAATTCCGAGTCTTCTCCCAGTTTCCCCCTAATATCTTCCCGACAAAGCGCAGCTTCTTTTAATAAAGGACCCCCATAAGGCATAGTCTTAACCTTTTTAATAATCTCAGAATCAGCCTCTAAGAGTTTTATCGCTAACCAGCGCGCAGGATAGTTAATATCTGAAGTTGATATGCTTTCAGCACCTGCAGCCATTTGTATCCCGTTACCTTTAGCTTCCGGCAGGAATCCTTTAAGACGGCTTATCGCATCTTCTACCTCCACAGCATAATTGACCTGTTTGTTCGTCCTTACTAAGCCTTTTTCCGTTACATCGATAACCTTAGTTAATAGCTCGTCCGTTCCTTCATTTCGGGTTCCTATGGTACGAACTACCGGCATCCCCAGTAGTTCTGCCAACAGTGGATAATCTATTCTTTGTCCATTAGCTTCTGCCATATCTGCCATGTTTACCGCTAGTACCATAGGGATGTCCAACTCTTTAAGCTGCATGGTCAGATAAAGATTACGTTCCAAATTAGTACCATCAACTATGTTAACTACCAGATTTGGTTTTTCTTCGATGATAACATTTCTAGCTACAACCTCATCGGGTGAATAAGCAGTTAAACTATAAGTCCCAGGCAAATCGATAACCTTTATTTCATAATCTTTAAATTTTAGTCGGCCTTCCTTCCGTTCCACAGTTACTCCGGGATAGTTACCTACATGCTGACAAGCTCCGGTGAGATTATTAAAAATAGTAGTCTTGCCCGAGTTCGGGTTACCAGTTAGTGCAATTGTAAGTTTCTTCCTGTCCACGTTATATCTCCTCCAGTGATTCTAAGATTATAGTGTCTGCCTCTGCCTTGCGCAGAGAAAGATGATAATCGTTCAGTTTGAGCTCTACCGGGTCACCTAGAGGAGCATACCGCTCCATTTCTATTTCTGTGCCCGGCACTAATCCCATGTCAACTATACGGCGCCTAATTGTTCCCTGCGCAGTAACTCTTTTAACCCGGGCCTTCTCTCCAGGTTTAAGTTCAATTAATGTCTTCACCACTTATAACACCTCCTGCATAGTCTCAAAAAAGAATTTGCCGTAAAACTAGCCTCTTGCCTTATGTGCGATGATTGTTAGTCTTCTTTCTCTTTCGCGATAGTTTTTTCTCCTATCTGCAGTTCCTTGTAAGTCTCGCATTGACTGCAATTGCCACTACAAGGTTTATAGTTTGGGTCTTTAACTAATTTACGTATCCGGTTAAATAGAAAAATTACTGCCAAAGTCAGAATTATTCCTACAACCAACTTTTCCATACAAGTCTCCTCCTATTTTAATGTTAGCGATGCCTAACTATACGGACAAAAAAAATATCTACACCGTTACATTCGCGATAGTAAATATATTTGTTAGTTTAGCCTAACATTTTAAGTAAATAAAAAATCCCGTCCAGGATTCAAATTGATAATCATTATCATTTTTAGTGTATATCTATGGTTTTCTGCTGTCAATAGTTTAAGGCTAAAAATACTGATAAACAGTAGAAAGGCAATTATTTTATCAGATCAACTAACAACATAGATGCTTCCTCCCGTCGTAGACTAAGATATTGTCCCTGAAGACTAATCTCTATAGGATCCCCCAAAGGAGCAAAACGTTCTACTTTCAACTCAGCTCCTGAAACAAGCCCCATTTCCATCAATCGCTGCCTAGCCCAAGATTCCTTTCCTATAATCTTTAATATACGAGCTTTTTGTCCTGGTAGTAGTTCTGCCAGCGTTATCTGATTTTTTTCGGTCGGGCTCGTATTCTCATCAGGTTTTTTTTGTAAGCATTTTTCTATTTGGGTAAAGGTTTCGGGACTAATAATATGCTCCATCAAACAAGCATCCCGATCAGCTGTTGCTGGAGTAACCTTTAATATTTCACTAAGAAAGCTCCTGATTACCCTGTGCCGGTACCACACCTCCCGGGCTCTCTTTTCCCCCTTAAGAGTTAGTAATACTGGTCCATAGCGCTCCTGGTAAACCATGCCTTCTCGGCGCAAGGCTGTAATAGCCTGGGTTACACTAGGCTTGGCTATGTCCATCCGCCGGGCTATATCACTTATTTTAGCTGTACCATTTTCCTCTGTCAGCTGGTAGATAATCTCCATATAGTCCTCCAGCGCCGGGGTTAAGGGTTGATGAGTCATTTGGCAGCACTTCCTCGTATGTTTTCGGGTTTGATATAATAGCTTCCTGTGCCAGATAATTACCTCAATGGGAAAATTATATTTATTATAACATACGAAACCGTGGGGATCGCAGTAATACAAGAGCAATAAATGCTTTAATTATAAGTTATAGACATATTAGGGCACAAAAAACGGCAGCAGGCATTTATCAAGTTCCTTACTGCCAGTTTATTAGCTTTTATTAAATTAATCCAGGCTTATTCGGCCTAACTTGCCATTGCGAAACTCCTGTAAAAGTACTTTTGAGGTCGTTTCCAGGTCTGGCTCTCCTCCTTTAAGAAGGTGCCCCCGATGGCG
>JAQWBP010000090.1 GCA_028706315.1 Syntrophomonadaceae bacterium | reverse complement strand
TTTTTATCGAAAAATAATGATTGGATAATAATATGCTTGAATATTTCTATTTATTTATTGCCCATCTATTAGGTGACGGCTTATTTAGCTGGCGGCTTAAAGATGCTAAACGACATAGTTTATTTTATCTAGGCATACATAGTGCAGTATATGCCATAGTTGTTGCCGTCTTTTTGTATACGTTTATGAACCCCCATTTTGCCTTATGGAAAGTTGTTGTACTCTTACTAAGTCACTTCATTATTGACTATTGGAAGTGTTACATCGTAAAAAACGATGGCTCGATTAACAAACGAAATCTTTGTTATACTTTTGTAGACCAAATTTTACACTTAACAGCCTTAATAATCATTGTCCTGCTTTAATTTTAAAAATGCAGGCAGTGCTAGCGCAATTATTTATAAATGAGGTTGCACTCAAGTAACTCCCGATGTGACTGCAGGCTGTAATGCCAGTGCATTACAAGCATTCCTGTACCCGCTTAATAAGTAAACTAACACAAAGTTTAATATTTTCCTTAGTATAAATACATAGATTACCTTTATAATAACGGTCAAATAATATCTTTTTCATATCCTCCACCGCAACCCCTCTTTCGCTCATCTGGCGAATACTGTCGTAAGCTTGCTGGGCAGCTTTTAAAGCACGATCATAAAAGGCAGCTATCTCATGGTAATAAAGCTCCCCCTTCTCACAGTTATAAGTAACGGAGGAAATGTTTTTGCCTTAACCTGAACCCGTTCTTTTTCCTTGTAATCCATTTTACTCAGCAGTGCTGCTGCTGCGGGATTATTACTTTTGATATAGTCACGCCAGTTATGTTTCTTAAGCTCTAGAATTAAAAAATGAAAAAATGGACTACCAGGATCAGGGGTTGGTCAGCTATTTTATCCCAGTTATCCATATATTTTGCAGATCGTCTAGAAGGGCATATTGATTAATGATTGAGGTAGCAACTGGGGTTTACACAAAAAACTTGACACACCCCATCAAAGCCTTTTTTGAAAATCAAATATTGATTGAATCCAATTCTGTCTTCCATGGAGCACCCTAGCAATTATAATACGATCCTCCACTACTCTATAAAATATACTGTACGGCGTCACTACAATACGCCTGTATCCACGTTGTGCACCAGGTGCATCTTCTTCAGGAATAACTGCCCCCATCTCCGGAAAATCTGATAGTTTCCTGATACCTTCATAAATGTTCACTCGTAAAGTTTCAGCTGCCTGTTTACTATCTTGAGAGATGTAAGAAAAAATGCTGTCAATATCGTAATAGGCCATTTCCGATAACACAATTTTCTTACTCATTTTCTATCCTCTTTTTTATCGTTTTAAAGGTTTCCTCAAAATCCCGCATAGGTTTACCTGCAGCTATTTCACGGTCAACCTCTGACAACATTCGGCCTAACCTCTGCCTGGATATCATCTTTTGATAAGCTTCATGGCTCATCACCACTAGATCGGCTTCGCCATTCTTGGTCACAACAACTGGAGTCTGGGTTTCGTGACACAACTTCGAAAAAGAATTATAATCATGACGAATTGCTGTTGAAGGCTTTATGTTCGTAATAATATTCTCTTGACCACTCATACCGCTCACCTCTTTTAGCCATTATTATGTCAATATTGTATCATTCTTACTGATTGATTTCAAACCAAACAGGGGGACGTTCTTTTTGGTTATGTGCTCACAAAAAAATTGCCCCTCTCCCGCAGTATTTTGGGCAATCATAGCAAATTTGTCCTAAATTTTCAATGTTTGCTAGCCAAAGGACGACTCTTGAACTAGCTATTCATGCTACTCTCAATACTTCCCGCCATCCTCAGCTATCTGTTCCTCTATTCTCTCTAAGCGATTTAAAATCTCACTAAAGCTGCGCACCAGCTTATAAACTGACCTGGCTACCTGCTTTTCAGCCGTATCATCCTGTACCTTTACCTGTAAACCTGCAGATACTTTATTACCTATATGCTTACTATTCAGAGCTGTATTAATACTACTTAACACCTCTATACTCATACCATTACATAAAAATACCCGGCACCTTCTTTTATCCTCTTCCCTTATATCGGTTACATAACTTACATCAACAAATCCATAAACCAAATCATTTTCCGTTAAAGCCTGGCGCATTTTCAAAGGTATAAAAACTCTATCTTCCAGATAAAAAGGTACTACCGCCTTACGGTTAAACTCCCTTTCAATGGCTTTCCTCTGCGCCTGTAAATCAACGGCATAATTCCTCGCTAAGGCAGCCTTAACAGTTTTAATGCCCCGATAATCCAGCTTTACCTCTCCATCAGATAATAATACCTCCGTAGCATTCCCCCGCTCGGTATAAACTGGCCTTAAACCTATAACCTTATCTCTAATTAATTCTATTCTTAATTTTTCCATCACACTGCCTCCTCCTTTTAAAAAATACCCTCTGTTATTTTCTAACATTCTAACACAGTATGATGAAAAATAGAACATATGTTCCCGCTAATTCCTCTGCCAGTTTTTTGACCGGAAATTAATTTACCTTAACCCCACTCTATTAATCACGCTTACATCCTAAACTACTCCCAGCAATCCCTTCCCCGCTCGAAACTCCATGCCGCATCATAAGCAGTTCTCTATCCTGGCTTATATAGCATTGATAAATTGGTGTCAAGCAGCGCCAGTACATTACAAGCATTCCTGTACCCGCTTAATAAGTAAACTAACACAAAGTTTAATATTTTCCTTAGTATAAATACGTAGATTACCTTTATAATAACGGTCAAATAATATCTTTTTCATATCCTCCACTG
>JAQWBP010000050.1 GCA_028706315.1 Syntrophomonadaceae bacterium | reverse complement strand
AAAGTTAGATAACAAATAGGAAGAGCTTATAGAAGAGGGAATTTGATATGCAAAGTGCTATCAAATTCCCCGTAAAAGGTGTGATTATAAGTGAAAAGGGGTAAGTTAAGCTGACCTGGTTTTGGCCAGCTTATCAATAATCGTTTTTGCCTCCAGCCAGTTTTTTACCCGGAAAATATTAGGGGCCTTAACATGCGCATTATAGGGATAATCAAACATTATAACCGGGAGCTGCTGGCTAATCTCCAAACTTATATCATGATGATCTTCTATCATCAAATCCAGCTTTTTTTCCATACATGTATCAAGTTTACTGCAGTGATGCATATTAGTCGTAGTGTTCATAATTAGCTCATCATACTGTATTTCGTACTTTTCCAGCCACTTCAGAGTAGTTTGTTCAATATAGGGGTGGTATTTATTGCGGGCTGTTACTAAAAAAACCTCATGATTGCGCTGCAAATAACTTAATACATCCAGGGCTCCAGTTTTTGGTTGCACATTTTCGTAGATATTAATCAGATATTTATCCATAAAGGCAGCAGCTAATTTATCATCCCAGTTAAAGATATCTTCAATTTTATAACCGTCAGAAATACAAGTAGCTGGGATATTATTCTCCTCGTTAAACTTGACACCGTAATCATAAATTAATTCACGAGTATGAGTTATAGTATTATCTATATCAATGCCTATTCTCATTTTTTTACTCCTCTTTCGTAATAGAAAAATTTGGATTATATAATCAAGATTAAAGTTGCTCTATATATATTGCATGCTTATCTAAAATTATACCATCTTTTTGTCGGCAGGCTTTTCCTTGCATTTTTTCCCTTTTATCTGCATGTACGGCTCTTTTACCAAATTTAATTTTACCCCATAATACGGGCGGTTGAGATTAGGTTCGATTTACATATTAACACAGCTGAATAACTTTAATTTCCACATAATAAATAATAGTCGAAGTATAAAATAATGTTTATTTGTAAATATGGGCTTTTTTACGATAGAATAATTTTGTTAATTTATAAATAGGAGGAATTTTTATGGCAAGTGGAAATCCTAGAGAAATGCTTAATGCCTTTACCGGTGGTTTAAAGGATCTCGCCAAGACTAATGGTGCAAATGTACGAGCTTTTAGCGGCCTGCTAGAGACAACTTACAAAGCCGCAGCATTAGACACTAAAACTAAAGAACTGATAAGCGTAGCTATAGGTGCTTATAACCGCTGCGAATACTGTATAGTATTCCATGTTTATAAAGCACTGGAAGCCGGCGCTACCCGAGAAGAAATACTCGATGCTGCCATGGTCGCAGTAGCTTTTGGAGGCGGTCCTTCAATGGCTTATACGGTAACTCTTTTAAAAGATTCCCTGGATGAATTTGCTCCCGATTTTAATAAATAAAATTATTTTTCTCCCCCCCTATGCCTGCAGGGCACAACTACCCACTTAAAGTAAGCGGTTCGATCGGATGTAAGAGGTTGTTTGCTGTATCAGCTATTCCACTCCTACCTGGCGGGCAACCTCTTGCAGATGTTGGTCAAGGTTCCGGGCCGTTACTCGTACACCAAAATCCTGAGGTATATTCTTATCCTCATGACCGATAACCCGATGAGCTATAAAGGTTCCTATCTGTGGATAGAAATGGCTGGCATCGTAATAGTTATTGAGGTCGCTAGTTATGGAATTAGGATACATAAAGTTGTACACTTCACCGTTGGCCTCCACACAATCGCGAATCCAGCGCTCATAGTCACCAAAGCGCCCCTGCTTAATAAGCACTCGGAATAGGAGATCGGAGCTGGGGGTAGTGAATATGATAAACCGAGTATGGGGATTGGCCTTTTTTAGAGCCTGTAATACCGGTTTTACACTGTCGTACTGGTAAGTGGGTCCATATATCTTTTCACCGTACCACTTGAGGTTTTTATTAATCAGCCACTGTCTGTCCTCTGGATTAGGGGCCACCAGGGTTTTAACATTGGCCCGGTTATAGGCATAACTGCGAGGCAGCCCTTCATGAGAGGCTTCATAATTCTTACGAGCGTATTTTAGCACATCAGTTGACAGCAGGGTCTTATAGCGATAAGCCAGTTGCTGTGACTGTCCGAAGTAATAGGAGGGTAGTTCAAAATGGCTGGGTAGCTCCAGGTTTTTATTGGTGGCAAAAAAATCGAGACCGATTACTATGCAGTCAAAATCATGGCCGACCTGCTGTTTTGCGTAGTTAATGTAATGATTGTATTCACTGAGCAGCATGTTGTTTAAGGCATAGTTGAAAGCCTTCAGTCCAGAGAAGTCATATTGGCTTATATAGGTGACCCTGCTGCTGCCCAAGATAAGGGCATTATAGTCGTGACTGCCGAAGGTAATGAGATTAGTTTTCTGCTGCCTCTCATTAAAGGACATTTGAATCTGGTTATAACGATGAGCGTGATTAAAATTCCATAGCGGGTCAATGTAAAAATTGAATCCGGCAATGGTCAAAAGGGGTAGTAATATAAGGCTTAAGGTTGCAATTATCCATTTTTTATAGATATTCATCGTGAAAACTCCTGCCATCATTAGTAAATTTAATGCCGATTTGTTAGAAAAATAGACACCGATCAACTTTTCTAGCTGAACTTATAGTGGGTTTGCCCCTACGGGGTGGAATTTAATTTTAAGAGCAATGTAAATCTGTTCGCTCCGCATGAATTATTTATTGGCCCAATTTTTGTAACCTGCTAAACATATATTTTAAAAATTGACATAAATAAACTCGCTAACCCGTGTCATACTGAGGATAGCGGTGACTGCCAGAGTTGCTATAATTACAGCGGTAACTGGCGATGGTTTGAAGTTATGTTTTAGTTCCATGGAGTTTTTGGGGAATATAACCAGAAACAGGCAGATGAGCAAAATTGGCACAGCCTGGTGCAGGAAATCTTCCATCAGGAACCCGCCGAAGCTAACATTGTATTTAGCCAGAAAACCAAGGGCACCTGTTAGTGACTCGGGTAGATTTGTCCCGTTTAAACCCAACATGGCCTTGAGCACCTTGATGGCGTCGGACCAGCTATGTGCTCGAAAAAAAACCCAGGCTATATTTATGAAGTTAAAGGTTATCAGCCAGGCCAGGACCTTATTCATACGAATGTTTAGTTTCTGCCAGATACGGCAGACTGCCAAAGCCATTCCGTGTAAAAATCCCCAAAAGACAAAGGTCCAGGCAGCTCCGTGCCACAATCCACCAATCAATAAAGTAAGGAGGAGATTGCGGTAAAGTTTAAAATCACCGACCCGGCTGCCACCCAAGGGTATATAGACATAATCTCTCAGAAAACGGCTCAGACTAATATGCCAGCGCCTCCAGAAGTCCTGAATGCTGACTGCCTTGTAGGGAGAGTTAAAGTTTATGGGCAGTTTTAGGTTAAATAACAGAGCCACCCCCAGGGCCATGTCGGTATAACCACTGAAGTCGAAATAAAGTTGCAGGGTGTAAGAGAGGGAGACCACCCAGCCTTCTATCAGGGTAAGGCTTGCAGCAGTGTCAAAACCAAAATTAGCCCAGACCGCCAGGGTATCAGCAATAACTATTTTTTTAAACAAGCCCAGGCTAAACAGAAAAATACCGGTCGCAATATTGCGGTAATCCGGGGTCTTTAGGGCAGGGTCATCATACTGTCCGGCCAGCTCGTTGTGGCGTACTATGGGACCGGAAAGCAGATAGGGAAAAAAGCTGACAAAAAGCAGATAGTCCAGCAGATGTTTCTGCCGGGTCTCGCCCCGATAAATATCTACCAGATAAGCAATCTGCACGAAGGTAAAAAAGCTGATGGCCACCGGTAGGGCGATTTGCAAAAATGCTATATCACGGCTCAGAAAGTAGTTCAGGTTGTTAATCAGGAAGTTGGCGTATTTGAAATATCCCAGGAAGCCAATGTTAAATACCAAACCCAGAATAAACAGCAATCGGCTTTTCCTGGGTTCAAGAATTCCCCGGCTGAGAGCATAGGCAAAAAGGTAGTTGACCAGGATGGAACCCAGTATGAGAGGCAGGTAATAAATGCTGAAACAGCCATAAAAGAGCAAGGAACTGGCCGCTAGCCATACCTTCCCAGCAGTATTCCAACCCTGTTTATTTAATAGAAAATAGACCACTACGGTCAGAGGGAGAAACGCAAAGATAAATTCATAGGAATTAAAAGGCAATGTCTCCTTGTCCCTTCTTAATAAAAGTAAAAAGCGCAATCATTTATATATTATAGCAAAACAACCCTGGCAATGTTTGAGCAAATGGAGCAAGACAAGGTAGTATCGAAGGCAGGCTTTTGAGTTTTCTCACAACCTGACATCCCCCTGCCACATATTCAAATGTATTGCCCAGGCACGCTTATCAAAAAGAATTACTCGGATCTTTTTCACCGACTGTAACCCGGGGATCACTTCCTGAAATGTCTTAAACATTACTTCAGCTGCTTCATCCATGGGATAACCGTATACTCCAGTAGAAATCGCCGGAAAGCCAATAGACTCTATCTTATTCCTTTCTGCCAGTTTAAGAGCATTCCGATAACAATTGGCCAACAGATCTGCCACAGGTCTATCCGGCCGGTAAACTGGTCCCACACAATGAATAACATACTTATTAGGTAAATTATATGCCCCGGTTATTACTGCATCCCCTGCACTTATCGGTGCAAGTGCTCCACTCTCTTCTTTTAACTGAGGACCCGCCGCCCGGTGGATGGCACCGTCTACACCACCACCGCCCCTTAATCCCGAATTAGCAGCATTAACGATGGCAACCAGGTCTTCCTGCTTTGTAATATCACCCTGGAGAACCTCAATTTCTACCCCAGCGTAAACTTTTTTCATCTATTTTCACCCCGGTTAATTATTTTATTATTACCATCCATTATATCCCTTTTAACGTCTATTCTCCTAATTTTCAGACCTTTTTATCGTTGATTTTGTAAGGAGAAACCGGGGAATGAATTCCCATTTACACGTTTGCCGTGGAGAAATCGGGGAATGAATTCCCCTCTACACGTTTTGCTATGGGGGTAACCAGAAAAAGAATTCGTTTCTATACGTTTTCAAAAGTTTGCAAATATTCTTTGATTAGCATATCGTAAGCCCGGGTAAGTTTTTTAATTACGAGTCCTTCTGGATTATAAAAATGCCCCTTTTGCAAAGAGGAAATACTAATTATTCCGCGTACACTGTTAGTCAGGAATACTTCATCAGCCTGCTCTAAGTCTCCAGTATGAAATCTTCCCTGTATAACTTTAATTCCAAGCTTAGATGCCAAGTCAGATATTTTATCCCGGCCAATACCTTTTAAGAGCCCACACTCTGGTTCGGGGGTATATAAAACTTCACCTCTGGCCCAGAAGATATTACAACGGCTGGTTTCACAAACATCTCCACTTTCATTCAGGAAAATAGCATCATAATAGCCGTCTTTTACCGCATCACTATAAGCCAGGTTATTCAACCAATAATTAAAACTCTTATAGCCCAGCAGGGGGTTTAAACTATGGCGGGAATATGGTGCCAAGGTTAATTCGGCTGGTCCTTTGGTAGTATTATTAAGTTTTCCTCCATTGATAAAAACCTGGACTTCTTCCCCCTGGGCCCAGACCATAATGCGTAGGAAACCATCTTTTATTGCATTTTCACAGGGCCACCTGGTAGCAGCTACCGCCAGCTCTCTTTCATCCAGATTCCCCATAGAGAAATCATCTAGTGAATCGTTAAGCCTTTTCATATGTTCGTTAAGCCACAGAGGAACATAATTTATTATGCGAGTAGTAGTAAAAAAACCTTGCCCATAGCGAAAAGCCGGGCTGCCGATAGTCTCTTGCCATTCTACTCCGTTTACTTTAGAGTTATTAATAATCTGCAAATCTCAACACTTCCTCTCTAGCCATGAACAGAGCTCTTGCTTTGTCCAAAGTTTCTTCGTACTCTGCTTCCGGGTCTGAATCAGATATAAGTCCACCCCCGGCCTGATAGTAGCAATAGTTATCCTTCATAACTGCGGTCCTGATAGCAATACTTAAGTCACAATCACCCTGCCAATTAATATAACCTATTGAGCCCGTATATACCCCCCGCGCTGTAGGCTCCAGTTCTTCAATAATATTCATCGCCATTATCTTCGGGGCACCTGTTATTGAACCTCCAGGAAAAGTCTGGCGTAGGATTTCATCTATCCCTATATCAGCACGTAACTTGCCACTAACAACCGCATCCAGGTGAAAAACGGTAGCATAGCTGGTAATGTTAAATAAATCCTTAACCTTAATACTGCCCGCCTGGCATATCCTGCCCAGATCATTCCTTTCCAGGTCGACAATCATTAATAGTTCCGCCTGATCTTTTTCACTTTTCTGCAGTTCACTGGCCAGCAGCCTATCCTCATCCCTGTTCCTACCCCGGGCCCGGGTGCCTTTTATAGGCCTGGTTTCAATATCACTGCCTGTTATCTTTATATAGCGTTCCGGTGAAATAGATAAAATATCATACTCATCAAAATGAAGAAAAGCGCCGAAATATCCCGGGCTTATCTTTCTTAAAACATCATAAAACTTGTGACTACTTCCCGCAAACTCAAAGCTAAACCTCTGGGTTAAATTAGCCTGGTAAATATCCCCTCTGCGGATGTGCTCTTTAACCTTCTTAATGGCCTCAAGGTAGTCCTGGCGGGTAAAATTTGCCCTTACCTCTCCGATCTGCCAGGAGGCATCTATCTTTGGCGATTGATTTCGGCTACGTAAAACCTGGTAAATTTCTTTCTCCATTTCTATAGCTTTGTCCTTAGCATAAGCTACAACCCATACTTTCTCCTCAAAGTGATCTGCTACTACAAAACTATCATACAAGCCCCAGTATTGCTCATACATATCCAGATCATCCTGACACTGCTTCTTAAGTATCTCGATATTCTTTTTCATATCATAAGAAATGTATCCGACTAGTCCACCGCTAAATGGGAAAGGGCACTCCGATATCGCGTCCATCTTCTTCCCGTGTTTTTTCCTCACCTCTTCCAGTGCTTTTAAAGGATCCCCCTCCCAATTAGTCCACTTATCATTTTCTTTATACTCGATATGATTACCTTTGCTTCTAAGAATTGCCTCAGGTCTCCATCCAGCAAAAGAATACCTGCCCAGATTTTCATCCACCATGCTGCTATCCAGCAAAAAACCTGGATAAGACTTATTGCTCATGACCCGGTAGATATTCCATATATCTGTAGTTCCTTTTAATAACCGGCAAAACATTATCTTATCGCCTCCGATGATTTGAAGTTTCCCATAAAAAAAACCAGCGCATAAGAAATATGCACTGGTTCGCATCCCAGCTATTAGCGTCCATTGTAATAAATAACGTTTTTTGTTATAACATATCTTGTGTTCTCTAATTGCATTATAACTTTTTATCGGTTAATCTGGCAAATACTACTGGAGGTAATTCTTATGATATTAATGATAGATAATTACGATTCATTTACTTATAATCTGGTCCAATATTTCGAGGAACTCGGGCAAAAGGTAATAGTAAAGCGCAATGACAAAATAACTATTGAAGAAATAACCGTTTTAAAACCCGATTATATCTGTATTTCCCCCGGGCCTTCTACTCCTAATGATGCCGGGATTAGTCTCGATATCATCGAACATTTTGCCGGGAAAATACCTATCCTGGGCATCTGCCTGGGGCACCAGGCTATAGCTCAAGTGTTTGGTGGGGAAATTGTTATTAACTGGCGGCAAATGCATGGAAAAACTTCGCCGGTTATTCACGATAACCGGGGAGTATTTTCTAACCTGCCTAATCCTTTAAAAGTAGTGCGTTATCATTCTCTGGTTGTCGATACCAAAGATTTTCCTGCTACCCTGGAAATTACCGCCCGCACCCCTGAAGGAGAGATTATGGGCCTGCGCCACAAAGAGCTGCCACTGGAAGGAGTGCAATTCCATCCCGAATCAATTCTTTCCGAGGCAGGCCACCAACTTTTGCAGAATTTCCTGAATAGTTACTAACTTTTAGATGAGTAGATAAACTACTTTTTTTAACGCAGACCACCGCAACTATTTTGACTTACGCAGACCTTATTATTAATCTTTTCGTTTAAGGATAGCCCCAAGGCTGTGTTAGTCATAATAGTCTGCGTAAGTCTGTGTCCATTTTAGATTACTTGTTTTCTACCAGTTCCCCAACTGATACACTCATATGATCGTAGCTGTCAAGATACCTTACTTTAGCCGAATCGCCTTCCAACCCCTCTATCCATACTGGTGCTCCCTGATAAAGTACCTCGATAACTCCTAATGATTCTACAATTTCTTTTGCTCTATTGATATCCAATTTATCAGCTCCTAATCGTTTCATAGCTTTTTCTTATTTTTCGGATAAACCTCCTATTTATTCATTAATATTTTAAGAATCTCTCAGGCAGCTTATGCAGCGATGATTTAAGCACCCCCAGTTCTCCTTTCTAAGGTGAATTTTTATCTAAAATTAAATTAAACCATTGACAGTTAACTCATTCATGACTACAATTCTATATAAAGATATTGTTATACTAGTTATTATCCTTGGTTATAATTTTTACCTAACTAAATTAAAATAATGATAATGAGGCTCCCTGCCAGACGCATAAATATCCCTGACAGCAGGAGCCTTTATTGTTTTATTAAAGGTATCTATTAAATCTTTTAATATCTATGATAACTACAATTTTAAACAGCACTATTAATACATCTATTATTAGACAATTATTCAAATCGATTTACTCCCATTGTACTGGAAATAACTCCCGCTTTTACTTGTTTTCTATAGTTATTGCCACCTGTAAAATTTTTATACTTAGGTAATTTATTGGCCTTGTTTACCAACTGCGATATAAGTTAATTATATATCCCGATGTTTTCCCATTTAATTACTGTACTTTTTTATAGGAAAGTATAGTATTATATTAGTTGAAAATAAGTTATCTATTGTATAATTAAAAGTTATCGTAGCTTGGATTAATTACTCGGAAATTTCATAAGCATGACTTTATTTAAAGGAGAGGATAATGCATGGCTGATTACCGTCAGATGTGGAATGACCTGGGGATGGACCTGGAAAAACATGATTTATTATGTGAAGTACTTCCGGAAGCTTTCGGGGATGTTTATTTATCCCAGGAAAACCGCCCGGAAGGGATGGATTACTTTAATTTTGTAGTTTCAGAAATTCATGGAGTACGCCCGTCTGAATTAGTAGAACACCAGAAAAAGGGGGGCAAGGTTTTCGGCACTTTTTGTGTATACGTACCTGATGAAGTTATTTTCGCTGCCGGCGGTATTGCCACCGGGTTATGCGGAGGATCACAGTTCTGGGTACCAGGCGGAGAAAAGGTGTTGCCTGCCAATACGTGCCCTCTAATAAAAGCTTCGGTTGGCGCACGGCTAGATGGGACATGTCCTTTCTTCAAAATTGCTGATATGTATATAGGAGAAACTACTTGTGATGGTAAGAAAAAAGCCTGGGAAATTTTAAACCAGGAAGTGCCTGTACATGTTATGGATCTTCCCCAAATGAAACGGCCTAAAGATATTAAAGCATGGGAAGATGAAATTAAAACATTATTAAAAGTAGTCGAAGAAACTACTGGAAAAGAAGTTACTGCTGCAACACTAGGAGAACAAATTAAAGTTATAAATAACAAACGTAAAGCCCTGGCACGGCTCTATGCTACCCGGAAAAATTTTCCTGTGCCTATAAGTGGTAAAGATACTTTAGTAATTACTCAGATTGCATTTTATGATGACCCAACTAGATTTACTGACCAGGTTAATAAACTCTGTGATGAATTAGACGAGCGTATAGCTGCCGGCGAAGGTGTATTCCCTGCTGATGCCCCTCGGATTCTAATTACAGGTACTCCTATGGCAATTCCCAACTGGAAACTTCATCATTGCATAGAATCACTGGGAGCTGCGGTAGTAGTTGAAGAATTATGTACTGGTGTACGTTATTTTGAAAATCTGGTAGACGAAACTGGCACCACCATTGATGAACAGATAAGTGCACTGGCTGATCGCTATATGAAAACTAACTGTGCATGCTTTACCCCTAATCCGGGCAGAATAGAAGACATTTTGCGCCTGGCAAAAGATTATAAAGTAGATGGCGTCATTGACTGCAACCTGCAATTCTGTGGACTATATTCAACTGAAAGCCATCTGGTGCAGCAGGCCTTAAAGAAGGCTGATATTCCGATTATGCATTTGGAAACAGATTACAGTGAGCAGGATTTTGAACAAATGCGTACCCGAGTAGAAGCATTCCTGGAAATGCTGCAAAAATAGGTATATATAATGACTGAACCGGAAGTATATGATTACTATTTTTTGTTTTCTAATCATCAGGAGGGTTTACGAGCATACAAGCATTTTAAAGATTCAGGAATAAAGTGTACGATTGCTCCTACTCCCCGTGAAGCTAGTACTTCATGCGGCATATCGCTGCTGGTAACTGAAGACCAAGTTGAAACTGCCCGGAAAATAGCTTTAGCACCCGAGTTAAAAATAGATGCTATAGCTCCTATCCGTCGTAAAAATAAATCTAGATATAAATCATGTTAAAACTATCTAAGTAGTTTTAACTTAACTAATAAAGGCTACTTTCATTTCTTCCTTCATAATCCTTAATAAGAAGCTCAGGCACATAGCGTGTCTGAGCTTCGCCTTAATTATCACAAAACTTATAAGATCGTAGGTAAATGCTGGCTTAGATTACAGCATAGTTTCATTATCTGCCAATACCTGGTTCATAGTTTTGACTGCACACATTTTCCCGCACATAGTGCAGCTTTTCTGGTCCTGGGGCATTGATTCCGCCCTATAACGTTTTGCTTTCTCTGGATCTATAGCCAGTGTAAACATTTTATCCCAGTCCATCATTCTCCTGGCCTCACTCATTTTATTATCCCATTCCCTGGCACCAGAAACTCCTTTAGCAATATCAGCCGCATGGGCAGCAATCTTGGTAGCAATAATTCCTTCTTTCATATCTTCATAAGTAGGTAATCTCAGGTGCTCTGCCGGGGTGACATAACAGAGGAAATCAGCTCCGTTCGCAGCTGCAATAGCACCACCGATAGCAGCTGTTATATGATCATACCCGGGAGCAATATCGGTAACAACTGGCCCCAGTACATAAAAGGGAGCGCCATGACATAATTTTTTCTCCAACAGCATATTGGCGGCAATTTCATTAATAGCCATATGTCCCGGACCTTCAATTATCACCTGTACATCTTTTTTCCAGGCCCTTTTAGTTAGTTCCCCCAGGGTAATAAGCTCCTCAATCTGACAGGCATCAGTAGAATCTACAATCGAACCAGGGCGGCAGGCATCTCCCAGGCTAAGTGTAACATCATATTCCCGGCAAATATCTACCAGCTCATCAAAATACTCATAAAATGGATTTTCATTTTGAGTCATTTGCATCCATGCATAGATTAGCGATCCTCCACGGGACACGATATTAGTCAGCCGGGGATTATTCCTGAAACGCTCTGCCGTTTTACGATTAATTCCAGAATGCACAGTCATGAAATCAACCCCATCCCGAGCATGCATTTCAACCACCTTGAGGAATTCAGCAGCCGATATATCTCCCAGTTTTTTGTCATCATAATAACAGAGTGCATCATAAACCGGGACAGTTCCAATCATAGCTGCTGACATTTCGATTAGTCTGCGCCTGAATAGCTGAGT
>JAQWBP010000017.1:23195-45586 GCA_028706315.1 Syntrophomonadaceae bacterium | reverse complement strand
ATTAGCTTTTATTAAATTAATCCAGGCTTATTCGGCCTAACTTGCCATTGCGAAACTCCTGTAAAAGTACTTTTGAGGTCGTTTCCAGGTCTGGCTCTCCTCCTTTAAGAAGGTGCCCCCGATGGCGTGATATATCAGCGAGTATTGCCTCCAAAGGCTTTTCCAAATCCTTTAGTTTAAACTTTTCCTGAAGCACAGGTAGTGACTTATCTATTAATACCTTAATCAGATAAAGAGCAACATCGTAGTCCTGGTAAGCGTTTTCCCCAACAATATTTAACAGGGCCAGTTTTAGCCCCTGTTCTTCATCGCCAATTTTGGGCCACATTAGTCCCGGAGTATCCATAAACTCTATATCGTCTTTTACCCTTATCCATTGTTTCCCTCTAGTAATACCCGGCTTGGCACCAGTTTTAGCTATTTTCTGTCCCACCAGACAATTTAAAAATGTAGACTTGCCGATATTAGGAACTCCCATAACCATTATCCGCGCAGGCCTGACTCTTCTCCCTTTCCGCAGCATTTCCTCAGCATGTGGCTGATAAGCATTCTGGATTACTTGCAGTACTTCTTTGGAACCTTTACCACTTATAGAATCAATCCCTGCAGCAGTATATCCCTCATTTTTAAACCGCCTTTTGTACTCTCTAGTAGCTGCTGAGAAGGCCAGGTCAGTTTTGTTTAAAATATAGATTACTGTTTTGCGCCGGGCAATTTTCTCCAATTCCATATTACGGCAGGAGAATGGCGCTCTGGCATCTAGCAGTATAACTGCAATGTCAACCAGCTTAATATTTTCTTCAATTTCCCTACGGGCCTTAACCATATGACCCGGAAACCAGTTAATACTCAACTACCTGATCCCTCCAAAAGGTTTAATTAAATCTAAGTTAAAAAAGAGAATACCCTTAAGGTATTCTCCTATTTTAATCAATTTCTTTTTATTAGAATCTGCCTTTTTCCTTAACTCTAGCCTTTTTACCAGTTAAGGAACGCAGATAGAATAACCGTGCCCGGCGGACTTTACCTTTTCTAGTAACTTCAATCCTAGCAATTTTAGGTGAATGAAGTGGGAATGTTCTTTCAACAGCTACACCATAAGATATCCTTCTGACGGTAAAAGTCTTGGATAATCCTCCACCTCTAACTCTTAGAACCGTACCTTCGAAAATCTGTATTCTTTCTCTAGTTCCTTCAACTACTTTAACATGTACTTTAATTGTGTCACCAGGGCCAAAATCTGGTATATCTTTTTTATAATATTCTTCTTCAATCGATTTAATTATGTCTTGCACTATTCCGACCTCCTTCCAGAAGATGTTCATACATTTTACAAATAATGCAGCGGACCACCTTTATTCAAATAGAACAAATGAATTATAGCACAGTATTATCTTAATCTCAAGATTTTACTTCACTTTAAACCAGAATTCACCTAGTAACCTGTCCAGAATAATTGATACTGCACTGCGTACTGAAAGGTGATTATAATTACTAACTGCTCTCACCGGTTCCAGAATATAATCACACTTTTCTACTAATTCCTTCTGCATACCCCAGCCGGTACCAAATAATATTAAAAAATTCTTATCTTCCTGAAAAATTCGTTCCTTTAATTGTTTGTAAGAAGTAGCCTCTGGTAAATCGTGTGCATCTGTTGCTACTAAGCAAACATCGCTTCCTGTTTCATCGGTAATATTTTTAATAACTTCCTCCAGATTATTAACTACCATGAGCCGTGCAAATGCTTCCTTACGATCAGGATTATATTCCCCACCATAACCTTCTTGCCAGTAAGAGACTATCTCTTTAATTAATTTATGCTGGTTTTCCGAAGGGTGAACGACATAAAATCCATCAACATCATATGTCCTGGCAACCCGGGAAATATCATGCAGGTCCAGATTTGTAACTGAAGTTGTTATAATATCTTTACGTTTATTGTACATCGGATAATGTAATAGCCCTATGTAAACCCTGGATTTCCTCACTTCATCTACTCCCTGTCAAACAAGATTTCTGCCAATAATTTTTTTTCTTCTTTATCTAAATTTTTTGCTAGTAATAATTCCGGACGTTTTAATAAGGTTCTAACCAGGCTTTGTTTCTTTCTCCATAACCTGATCTTTTCGTGATGTCCGGAAAGTAATACTTCTGGTACTTCCTTTTCTTTATAGATTCTAGGACGGGTGTAATGAGGATATTCTAGTAACTGGTGAGAAAAAGATTCTTCCACTGGAGATTGTTCATCTCCGAGCACTCCAGGTATAAGGCGTACAACAGCATCTACCAGTACCATGGCCGGGATTTCACCGCCGGTTAATATGTAATCTCCTATAGATATCTCCTCATCTACTAAATCTATTACCCTCTCATCGACACCTTCGTAGTGACCACATAATACTGTCAGGTGACTGCGTCCGGCCAGGTTTTCAACTTTCGCCTGATTAAGCGGTTTTCCCTGAGGCGACATATAAACTACCCAGGAGTCATTCGAACGGGTATTTTCAATTGCTGCTCCAAGAACATCAGCTTTCATCACCATACCAGCTCCACCCCCGTAGGGGGTGTCATCAACCTGCATGTGTTTATCACAGGCAAAATCTCTAATGTTAATAGTATTGATGGCAACTAGTCCTCGATCCCGAGCTCTTTTAATTATACTTTCATCAAATGGTGATAAAAACATGTCGGGAAACAGAGTTAATATATCTATCTGCATACTAGCCTCCGCGCAATATAATCCCTAAAAATTGCCCGACCCTTTTTAAGAGTTATTTTTCTTCGATTAAGCCAGGCAAGAGTTTTACCTGCATCATTTGTTGTTCCAGATCAACTGCGAGAATAACTTCTTTTATGGCCGGGATAAGGATTTCTCCATATTTATCAGAGGCTATAACATACACATCATTAGCCCCGGTTTCGATAATCATCTTTATGGTACCCAATAAACCTTTTTCTGTATCATATACGGATAGACCCTCTAACTGGAAATGGTAATAGTATCCTTCCGGCAGTGGATAAACATCACTTTCATCTATTTGCAAAAGCGCATTCCTATATTCTGCTGCCGTCTCACTTGAATCTATCCCCTTAAACTTCATTAAATAAACATCTTTATAAGGCTGAACAGATTCTATATCAAAACTGCCAATATCTCCATTTCTATTAAGCATTACATAATGCATATTTTTAAATCGCTGGGGAAATTCGGTCAGAGGTGAAACCTTAACCAGACCTCTGATCCCGTGGGTTCCTCTGATTTTCCCAATAGTGACGTGCTCTTTATTCATTTTCTCACCTGCCATATAAGGTATCTATCCGTATAAAATACTGAAAGGGCTAATGATTTAGCCCTATCTAAGTATTTCAACTACTACCCTTTTTCCTTCTTTAGCTGCTGCCGCTTTAGTCAGAGTGCGAATAGATTTAGCTATCTTGCCCTGTTTGCCAATTACCTTTCCCATATCATCGGGAGCAACTCTGAGCTCAATAATTATCGACCTTTCGCCCTCGATTTCTGTAACATTTACTTCATCGGGGTTATCAACCAGAAGTCTGGCTATATACTGTACTAGTTCCTTCATTTTAAAACTCACCCCCTGCATGGATACAACTACTTGCGACCTTCTGCAAATCTGGCCATAATACCCTGCTTTTTAAAAAGTGACTTTGCTGTATCAGACGGCTTGGCTCCACTTGTCAGCCATTTCATAGCCTTCTCTTCGTCAATTTTAATAGTGGCAGGTTCAGTGGTCGGATCATAAAAACCTATTTCTTCAATAAATTTGCCATCTCTAGGTGACCTGGTATCTGCTACTACTAGTCTGTAAAAGGCCCTTTTCTTCGCGCCCATTCTTTTTAACCTGATTGTTGTTGCCATGTAATCACCTCCTACCGTGTACCATTTTTTATTTTATAGTTGATAGTAAGCTAATAAGAACTATCTACTCACAACTATCAAAAAGGGAATTTAACCGGCGGCATAGAACCACGTTTGCCTTTTTTGCCACCGCTCATATCCGCAAATTGTTTCATTAACTTCTTGGAGTCTTCAAATTGTTTTAACAAACGGTTAACATCTTGTACCCTGGCGCCACTTCCCCGAGCGATTCGTTTCTTACGGCTACCATTTATAATAACAGGGTCCCGTCTTTCCGCCGGGGTCATAGACTTAATTATGGCTTCAATATGCAGAACTTCTTTTTCATCAAATTCACCTTGTAAACCTTTAAGCTTATTACCCATCCCCGGTATCATACCCAGCAAATCTTCCAGCGGCCCCATAGACTTGACCTGCTGCATCTGGTCCAAAAAATCCTCCAGGGTGAATTCTTGCTGTCGGATTTTCCTTTGCATTTCCTTAGCCTTTTCCTGGTCAAAGTTAGCCTGGGCTTTTTCTACCAAACTGAGGACATCGCCCATTCCCAGTATCCGGGAAGCCATTCTATCCGGATAAAATGTTTCCAGGGAATCAAGTTTCTCGCCCATACCCACAAACTTAATCGGGCATCCGGTTACTGCTTTTACTGAGAGCGCTGCTCCTCCCCGGGTATCTCCATCCAGCTTAGTTAGGACTACTCCAGTAAGACCTAGCTGGTCATTAAAACTTTCAGCAACATTAACCGCATCCTGACCAGTCATAGCATCTACAACCAGCAAGATTTCATCAGGATTAGCGACTAATTTTATATTTTTAAGTTCATCCATTAACTCTTCATTAACATGCAGCCGACCTGCTGTATCAAGAATTATGATATCACGATTAGTACTTTTCGCATGTTCGATTGATGCTCGGGCAATATCTACCGGATTACCCTGTCCCATAGAAAAAACTGGTATGCTAGTCTGTTCTCCCAGTACCTGCAACTGCTTAACTGCTGCGGGCCGGTATACATCACATGCGACCATTAATGGTCTTCTGCCCTGCTTGATTAATTTCTTACCCAGCTTAGCCACAGTAGTAGTTTTGCCAGCACCTTGCAAGCCAACCGCCATAAAAACAACTGGAGTCCGAGAGGAAAGATTTAGTTTACTTTCTGAGCCCCCCATTAAATTAGTCATTTCATCATGCACAATTTTAATTATATGCTGACCTGGGGTTAAGCTTTGAAGGACTTCCTGCCCAACTGCCCGCTCGCGGACACGTCCGGTAAAATCTTTAACCACCTTGTAGTTGACATCCGCCTCCAGGAGAGCCAGGCGAACTTCCCTCATGGCTACTTTTACATCTTCTTCACCAATTTTACCCTTGCCTTTTAGTTTCTTGAATATATCCTGCAGCCTGTCTGATAAACCTTCAAAAGCCACAATACCTCTCCTTTTCCTTAAACAGTTTCTGATATCTCGCGCAAAATGCTAACTGCTGCATCTATGGCCGCCTTATCCGTTTCCGAGCTTAAAAGCTTATAGACCTGATTTAACTGTTTACGCGTAAAAAGAAATTTTTCTACCAGGCCCAGCCTATTTTCATAATCATCCAGAGCTGTTTCTGCTCTTTTTAAAATATCGTAGACCGCCTGCCGGGTAATTTTCATACTATCAGCTATCTCCGATAATGACCAATCATTTTCATAATATAGATTTATCACCTGCTGCTGTTTTTCTGTCAACAGCGGTGCGTAAAAGTCTTTTAGCATTATCACATGATCAATCTTCTCTAACATATCTGTTCTCCTCGTGTAAAGGGTAAATACTTTACATATTGATTTTAATAATTCTCCACTAAAATGTCAAGAATATACTGAATAACCTTTGCACAATCGGTGCAAATAGCCTAAAATAAGATTATCCTGAGTGGAGGTGGAGCAAATGGGAGAAAAAGTAGCTCTTTTGGTTGATAGCATGTGTGATATGCCCCGTGAGTTTTTAAATAAATTCAATATAAAATGCTTACCGGCTAAAATTATTTATCCTGAGGAAGAATATTCAGACAGGGTCGATATTGAACCGGAAGAAGTCTACCGGCGAATGCCCGCGGAAATTCCAAAGACATCCGTACCTTCGCTAACAGAAATAAAAGATATGTTGCTAAAAATTCAAAATGAAGGATTTACTCACCTGCTGGCTATTCACATTTCCAGCCAACTGTCGGGAACCTACCAGGCAGTTCAACTAGTTGCCCGCGATTTTAAGGAAATGAAAATAAAAGTTATCGATAGTAAAACACTTACCATGGGTACAGGCTGGTTAGTTCTTGATGCTGCCCGCAACCTTGCTGATGGAATTACTTTTGACAAGGTAGTAGAAAGGCTACAAAACTTGCAGCCCCAGGTACGTGTTTATTATATCCTGGAAACGCTTGAGTACTTGCGGCGTGGAGGTAGAATCGGCCGGGTAGCCTGCATGATAGGTGAATTTTTGCACTTTAAACCGATTATCTCTGTTGAGCAGGATGGAGCCTACTCAATTTTCTGCAAAGTACGGGGCCGTAAGAAATCTATCGATAAACTAGTTGAAATAGTGGAGCAGGTTGTTAAAGATAAACAGATAAACCTTGCCGTTCTCAGCGGAGGAACCGGCCTAGAGTTTGAAAAACTAGTTGAAAGACTGCGTAAACTTCCTAATATTAAAGAGTTGATAACATCTGATATAAGTCCAGCTCTGGGGGTGCATACCGGACCAGGCTTGCTAGGAATAAGTTTCCACGAAGTGTAGATGTAGACTTAAAAGACTGTGAATTGAATTGCATTCACAGTCTTTTTTTATATATATTTTCAGGCTTTCATCACTTCTTTTGCATTTTATGGCGAACTTTTTTTAATCCATTCTACATTTTATTATTGTATTTTTTTACCATTTAATTATAATGAAAGCTACCACATTGACTGGAGGAATAGGTAGCTTGGTTAAATACATTACTTTTTTATTTACATCTTTAGTAATATTAGCTTTTGTTATAGGTTTTCCTATTGCAGCAGCTACTCCTGAGGAAAACCTTGCGCCGGTGGATATCCAGGCAGGTGTACTAAACGATGTAATAAATAGTTTCCGGATTTATTCATCATTTTTTAATGATTACGAACTTAAAGATAACTTGTGTCTTCCTGTCCATGCCACCAATCGTCAGGAGGCCATAAATTACCTAACCAACGGATGGTCAGAAGAGCTTGCTGTAAGTATTGTGGACACATATACTTACTGGGATACTAATCTAAAAAGGCTCGTAATACTGCCAAGTGACGGAATGCCCATCTTATCCGCAGATGATATTAGTAAAATCACCTGCCACAAAACTGGCAGCGATTCTATCCTGCTTAAGCGTTTCTATGAGAATTGTTACTACCCGGGTGATCTCTACCTCTATCAGGTTAGTGCAGGCTATACGGGTGAAAAATGGATAATAATACGGCTTGAATTAGATGCAGTTACTTTAGAAGACTAGACTTTTAAACTCTCATAATCGGTCCGTTCTTTAACCCCAGTCCCTAGCTGCAATCACCTCGGAGACTTTTTTTAGTGATGCATTCAAGCGGAAACGTATTTCTTTACACTGGAAATTTACTTATAATAAAATATAGTCTATGCTGTATTAAATACTTAGGAGGTTTTTCAAGGCTTTTTAAGAAAAACGCATTTAAATGAACTAAAGAAAGGAAGATAATTCGTGGAAATAATCGAAGATCTCACTCAAGAACAGCGCTTTTACATCACAGAAGCTTCTTGGTATCGTCGTACCCTGCTTTTATTATTGCTGCTAATAACCCTGGGACTTGTTGGGTTCTTAACATCCCATATTTTTTTCTCTTTTATCACTGCTCTGTTAGCCTTTATAGCCGCAATAGTAACTAATATAACCGGGAAGAAACATGTAGGTACCCGCCTCGAAATAACAAAGGATGCACTCGTTTTTACCAAGGCAGGTGAAACTACTAGCATTTCGTATAATAGTATACGCTCGGTGCAATATGCTAAGTCAAATTTCTGGCAGGAACCAGCATTTACACTGCAACTGAGAAATGCGAAGGCAATAAGCTTTAACCCTTCAAAATACGTAAACCGCCATTTTCTTATTGACGAACTAAAAAAGGTATTTGAGTCCAATAAACTTAAAGTTGAATAATAAAGTCTTAAAAAGACAGGATATTTGTGATATGCTCCCCTTTCCGTAGTAGGTTTTATTTTTATTTCCTATCTACTTTGAGGGGAGCATATCATTTTTTAACCTGTCTTTTCAATTTTAATCTTCATGAATATATATCTTGTAAGTTAATGTAATATTTCCTAATTTATACAGGTATTGATGGGTTCCGGCCCAAGGGTGCATTGTTGCGATGTGCTAGATAAGTAGATATACAAAAAACCTCGATTACTCGAGGTTTTTAAGTATTCATAATGGTGGGCGATGACAGGCTCGAACTGCCGACCCCCTGCTTGTAAGGCAGGTGCTCTCCCAACTGAGCTAATCGCCCGAAATGGTGACCCCTAGGGGACTCGAACCCCTGTTACCGCCGTGAAAGGGCGGTGTCTTAACCGCTTGACCAAGGGGCCATTCTGATGGTGGGCCTACCAGGACTCGAACCTGGGACCAACCGGTTATGAGCCGGTAGCTCTACCAACTGAGCTATAGGCCCCGATGCTATGAAACTCCGCAAGAGTTAGTATAATAAAAAATCTGCTAAAGGTCAAGAACTAATTCTAATTCTTCGAAATTTCCTGCAATCGATGCTACAAACTTTTACTTCTATCCAGACCCTGCATATGTTTGCAAAGTTTCATTGCAAGGTTCAAGTAAAAAGCGGTAACTTTTTTGAGGTTACCGCTGTGTCTTACACTGGCTCCCCGAGTAGGATTCGAACCTACAACCCTCCGGTTAACAGCCGGATGCTCTACCGTTGAGCTATCGAGGAGCGCCTCAACGAAGACTATTATATCTCGCCTGCACCAGCTTGTCAATACGACAAGCAAAATATTTGGTGAATTTCTTATTCAATATAGTCTTTAAGCTTCTTACTGCGAGACGGGTGTCTAAGCTTACGCAAGGCTTTAGCCTCTATCTGCCTGATCCTCTCTCTGGTTACTCCAAATTCCTGCCCTACTTCTTCAAGGGTTCTCGGCCTACCGTCATCAAGTCCAAACCTCAGCCTTAAAACCTTTTCTTCTCTTTCGGTCAAGGTATTTAGTATCCCATCCAGATGTTCACGCAGCAGTACGAAAGAAGCTGATTCCTCTGGTGACTCGGCATCTTCATCAGTGATAAAATCACCCAGATGACTGTCATCTTCTTCCCCAATAGGGGTCTCGAGTGAAACTGGTTCCTGTGCGACTTTCATTATTTCAATTACTCTCTCTACCGGAATATCCATTTCCTCAGCTACTTCATGCGGAGTAGGCTCTCTGCCCAAAATTTGCAGTAAGCTTCTCTGCACCCGGGATAGCTTATTTATCGTTTCAACCATATGGACAGGAATTCTGATAGTACGAGCCTGATCTGCTATTGCTCTAGTTATCGCCTGTCTAATCCACCAGGTTGCATACGTGCTGAATTTATAGCCTTTACGGTAGTCAAATTTTTCGACTGCCTTCATAAGACCTAGATTACCTTCCTGGATCAGGTCAAGAAACAACATACCTCTACCTACATAACGCTTGGCAATGCTTACAACTAGTCTCAGGTTAGCCTCAACTAGTTGTCTTTTAGCTTCTTCTTCTCCATTTTCTATTCTTTGTGCAAGATCGACTTCCTGATCTGCTGTCAACAAAGATACTCTGCCTATCTCCTTTAGATACATGCGAACCGGGTCATCTATTTCTATTCCTTGAGGTACAGCCACATTCTCATTTTCAACTCCTTCTTTTCCACTATCTTTTCCACTATCTTTTTCACTATCATCTTCACTCTCAGCATCTATCTCATTGTCATTTTTGACATTTATTCCCAGTGATTGAAAATGTTCGAGAATATCATCAATATAATCTGGCTCCAGATTAAAAGCATGTAAATCCTCTATAATTTCATCATAGGTTAAACTTTTTTTCTTTTTCCCTTTTTCAGCAAGGGCACTTATGGTTTCTGCCAGTTTTCTGTCCAGTTTCATTTTATCCCCCCTTCCTGGGTATGGTTAAATGTATCGAGATTGAGAATAAAATTCAATAAATTTATAAAATTACCTTCTTCTTGTAGTTTATCCAAGCTGCGGTATATTTTCTGCCAGTTAGCTTCCTCCCTCAGCTTTTTTACCCGTTTAATAAATCTCTCTATTTCTATCTGCTGAAGCGGTGTATCTTCATTTACTACCATTATCCTCGCCAGCACCGCATCGATTCCCCTTTCGCCCGCTGCCTTTTGCATTTTTCCCAACTTTAATGTATCAGTTCCTTCCATTTGTTGGTATATCTCTATTAGCTCCCTGTATTCCTGCTTGGAGAAGAACTGTACGCCAATACTGTTCTTTATTTTTAAAAAAATATCTTCACTGAAAAGCATTGCTGCCAATATTTTCTCTTCTATACTATAATTACCGTATCTTATATTATCCCTATTTGTTCTACTTTTATTCCCTTTTATACTATTTATTCCAGTAGCAAACTCCCGGTAAACAACATTTTCTTCCAGCCTTAATTTGCGAGCGAGTAATTTAATAAAATAATCTTTTTCAATTTCACTTCCCAGCTTATTGATGTCTTTTTTTAGCCAGGTTATTATTTTGCTTTTAGATTCCAAATTAAGTACTTTTTCAGCATTAATATATCTATTAATCTTGAATTCTATGTAACTTATCTTATTATTCTGGATATATTTTAGAAACTCCTCTTTTCCATATGTTTCCATGCAGTCATCGGGATCTTTACCACCTGGTAATGTTACCACATCAATTTTCAATCCGTATTGAGCCATGATATCAATAGCTCTTACTGTCTCCCGTTGCCCGGCCTCATCGCCATCATAGAGTATTACAACCTTTTCTGTATAGCGCTGTAATAATAAGGCCTGTTCCGAGGTAAAGGCGGTACCCAGCGATGCCACACAGTTTTTAATATCACCCTGGTGCAGCTTTATACAATCCATATACCCTTCCACCAAAATAACCTCGTTCATTAAACGAATCGTGTCCCGGGCCTGAAAGAGTCCATAGAGGTTCTTTCTTTTAGAGTATATCTCTGTTTCAGGTGTATTAAGATATTTGGGCAGGCTATCTCCCATAACTCTGCCGCCAAACCCAATTATGTCACCTCGCGAACTATGAATAGGGAATATTATACGATTCCGTAATAAATCAAAAAAACTATTCTGTCTATCACTACGCTTTATTAAACCAGATAGTTTCATGAATTCCTGTGAATAACCTTTTTTAAATAAGTATTCCTGCAGCATTGTCCAGCTATCCGGTGCATAGCCTAAATTAAACTCCTCTATAGTTTCAGTCTTAACTCCTCTTTCCTTTAAATAATTAAGAGCAGTGCTGTAATTATTTTTGACTAAGTACTGGTGATAGAATTTAGCTGCAGCAGTATTAACCTCAATTACTTTTTTCCTTCGGTCAACCTGCTTGTTGTTTCGATTAGCATCGATAAGCTCTATTCCAGCCCTAGCAGCCAGCAATTCCAATGCTTCTTTAAAATCAAGGCCATCACGCTTCATTACAAATGAAAATATATCTCCACCAGCATGACAGCCAAAACAATAAAACATATTTTTATCAGGAGTAACACTGAAAGATGGCGTTTTTTCCTGGTGGAATGGGCATAGTCCCCAGTACCTATTCCCTTTTCTACTCAGGTTAACTGTCTCTGATACTATATCAACTATATCAAGGCGGTCCTGAATTTCCTGGACTACCTGTTCATCATAGTATCTTGCCATTACTTCACCTACTATTCTATTTTTTCAATAAAAATCCTGCCTAAAGTATCGAAATTTGTCTAAATTTTTTATTTAGGCTACTTTATATTACTTATCGGCCTAATATTTTAAGTGCATCAGGAACCAGGGACTGGGGTATATAAATATCTTTAAAAAGCGATATACAGTAGTCATCACTCATTCCTGAGATATAGTCAGCGACTGCTCTTTCAAGCCCTTCTTCATCTGCTATCTGGCAATAGAGAGGGCTCATTTTCTCCGGGTGTTCTGTATAATAACTAAACAAGTGTTCTAAAATAAACGTTGCCCTGCTGCGCTCTGCCTGGCAAACCGAACCTTTATAAATTGTTTCAAACATAAACTCCCGTAGTCCCTTAAGCGCGTTATTAATATCCTGAGATGGTTCAATTATCGGTTCATTATTATTTTGCATCATATTCCGCGTATTATATATAGTATCTTTAACTAGAGTAGCTATGCGTTTACTGTGAGTAGAGCCTAATATATCCAGGTATTTTTGCGGAATATCTCCTAGCTTTAGTAACCCTGCTCTGATTGAGTCATCTATATCATGCTGAACGTAAGCTATTTTATCGCTCAGGCGAATAACCTGCCCTTCCAGAGTTGATGCCTGTTGGACATCTTCACCATAACCACTATGATGCAATACCCCATCAAGAACTTCTTTACTCAAATTAAGACCATTACTACCCTTATGTTGTTCTATGCGGGTTAAAACCCTGATACTATTCTCGTTATGTTGAAACCCGGTACTTAGTAAGTTATCGAGAATTTGTTCGCCTGCATGAGCAAACGGAGTATGACCTACATCATGCGCAAGAGCTATTGCCTCAATTAAATCCAAGTTAAGATTTAAACCTGCCCCTATAGTCCGAGCAATCTGGCTTACTTCCAGTGTATGAGTTAACCTACTCCGGTAGTGATCCCCCGGAGGAGCTATAAAAACCTGGGTTTTATGCTTTAGACGACGAAAAGATTTTGAGTGCACTACTCGGTCACGATCTATCATAAAACATGTACGGATCGGATCAGATTCTTCCGGCTTTGCCCTTCCCGCTGAATTGACCGCCAGAGTAGCATAAGGGTTAAGGAACAACTTTTCTCTTTGTTCAATTTCCTTACGAATTGTCATATTTTCACCTCAGCCTCATCATCTTAATCTATAGCGCCAGGACTAAATTCTTTTTCAAAAAAAAATCCTCAGCCAAGGGCTAAAGGATTTAATGATTACATAGTTACATATGATCCACAAATCATTTCATCGTGTCCTTAATGCCCGGGTTGCTTCAGCTACCTGAATAATTCTTTTAGTAAGTATACGGTTCCTCTCAATAGCATTAGCATCTCCGTCTGCAGGTCTCTGAGCTGCTACACCCATATGACCGCAATCATTTTCATGATACCCATCACCAACAATAATCATTCCCTGAACTAAAAACATATCATGTATAGCACGTAAGGTAGTCTCCTGTCCACCAAATCTGGAGCCTCCACATGCTAATGCTCCGCCTACAACATTTAATAATTTTTTTTCAGCTCTTAATTTACGACTCTTGTCCCAGAAAGATTTTAGCTGTGCAGAAACTGTCCCAAAATATACCGGACTACCTGCTATTATGCCATCGGCTCTGGATAAAATTTCATACGCCTTAGCCAACTCTTTATCTTTATAGCACTTACCCGTACAGGGCGAAGTGCAAGCCATGCAATATGGAGTTTTTTGGTCTTTAAGGATACTTTGGCAATGTATAATTTCCGTAGCGGCTCCCATTTGAATACATTGATTTATAGCCTGCAGTAATAAAAACGCTGTATTACCATCAGCTCTAGGGCTACCATTTATTGCCACAATAAGTGTTTTTGCCATTTCCCTTTCCACCTCCATATATTCTTATACTACAGATTAAGTCATGAATCCTTTATTTAAAATATAATTTATTTTCATCCATTATTCATTAATCGTAATTTTATAGCGCAAATTACAGCGAATGCGCTATAAAATAGACGCAGATTTTCCCTGATTATTATGATTATCGCTGATCTTTTTACATTATTTTTCAATAGTTTATAAAAAAATCTGCGTAAATCATAGCGATCAGCGATAATCAGCGTCTATAATTACTCCGCAGTATGCCTATAATATGGAAAAGACCCCTGGGATATCCAGAGGTCTTTGTACAGAGCCTCTAATTTTAGTAACCACTACATCATTTATTTGTTGCTGTGTCACTACAATCACCATCGGCAATATCTGCACTATCATCACTGCCGGGCACAGTATGTTTAGTAACGCTCGTAGTTGCTGGTATAATAAGTATTTCCCCTACATAAATCGTATGATGATTAAGATAATTAGCTTTCATTATACTACTTACCGTAGTACTATATTTTGCCGCAAGTTTGTTCAGGGAATCACCCCACTGTACCTGGTGGGTTATACCTCCACTTTCCTTACCGGTAAGCGTTGTTTTAGTCATAGGTCCAGCAATTCCGTCAGCTTTTATCCCGGATACTTTCTGGAAATTAGAAACATCATTAAAAGAATTAAAGCCAAAGATACCTTCAGTCCCATATGTATTAAAGCCAAGGTTAGTCAAATCACTTTGGAAAATACTAACGTTCTGCCTTTTTGAGCCCCACTTTATCAGCTGATCTCCATAAGCAGCCTGGGCTTGCTGGGGTGAAGTTATTACTCCAGCAAGAAAAAATGTAGTAATGAATATAACTGCAACTGTTGTTAAATAGAACTTGTTTTTCACTGGCAAAAATCACTCCCTTTTTATTACTTTTATAAAGCAATTTTATTTTAACTTTTCCACTGAGAAGGAGACCAGCCCAATTGAGATACTAATTTTAATGAATTGAAACGTATAGATTAATAATCTATATTAGATGTAGGAACTATTTAAAACAATTCCTTTTCATAAATAATATTATAGCGATAAAAAGCTCCTGGCAGATAGACTTTCAGGAGCTCCCTATAATTAATTTTATATATTATACCTAAACTTAAATTATCAGCTATTAGCTATTTTGGCCTGGGCAGCAGCAAGTCTAGCCGCAGGTATTCTATATGGTGAACAACTTACATAATCCAGGCCCAGGATATGACAAAACTCTATAGAACTTGGTTCTCCGCCATGTTCTCCACAAATACCAAGGAGTATATCACTTCGTATGCCCCGGGCTTTCTCGACTGCCATACGCATCAAACTGCCTACCCCTTTACGATCTAATACCGCAAACGGATTATCTTGCATAATCTTCTTATTAATATAAACTGGTATAAACTTTCCTTCTGCATCATCCCGGCTAAATCCCAGAGTAGTTTGGGTTAAATCATTAGTACCAAAGGAGAAGAATTCAGCTTCAGCAGCTATTTCATCTGCAACTACACAGGCTCTTGGTAGTTCCAGCATAGTACCGAGGACGAAGTCAAACTCGGTGCTATTTTCCGATTTAACATTTTCGTATACATCCATGATTTCTCTTTTTAAAATCTCAAACTCAGCTAGATCAATAACTAGGGGTATTTCTATTTCAGTGCAAGTATCGATACCTTCTTTTTTCAGCATAATCATAGCTTCGAAAATGGCTCTTACCTGCATACGATATATTTCAGGGTAAGTGATACCTAACCGGCATCCCCGGTGTCCCAGCATAGGATTAGCTTCGGAAAGAGTGCGAATTTTCTTTAAAAGTTCTTCTTTTTCAAATAATTGGTTACCTTTTACTCCTTTGTGCTTAAGCTCGGCAATTTCCAAGAGTAGTGTTTCTCTATTCGGCAAGAATTCGTGTAAAGGTGGATCTAATAAACGAATAGTTACCGGTTTTGGTGCCATCGCCTTTAAGATTCCGTAAAAATCGCCGCGTTGAAAGGGCAGGAGTTTTTCTAAAGCAATCTGACGCTGGTCAACATCTTCGGCCAGTATCATTTGCTGAACAGCAGGTAAACGCTCCGCTGCCATAAACATATGTTCAGTTCTGCATAAACCGATTCCCTCAGCTCCAAACGCTCTCGCTTTGGCAGCATCCTGAGGAGTATCCGCATTAGCTCTTACTGCCAGTTTTTTAATATCATTGGCCCAGGTCAAAAGCGTCTCGAATTCATCAGATAAGACCGGCTCAATCATAGGAACTTCACCCAGCATTACATTGCCAGTAGCCCCATCCAGCGTAATAATATCACCTTTTTTAACTACAAAACCATTAACTCTAAACTCCCCAAGACCAGCATCTATTTTTACCGTTTCACAGCCACATACACATGGTTTACCCATTCCCCGGGCTACAACTGCTGCATGGGAAGTCATGCCTCCACGAGAAGTAAGTACCCCTTGGGCATGAACAATACCGTGAATATCATCAGGGGTAGTTTCATTTCTGACCAGGACTACTTTCTCACCAATCTCACCCAGCTTTTCTGCAGTATCGGCATCGAAGACTACTTTACCACAAGCGGCACCTGGTGATGCTGGCAGGCCAACTGCAATAGCCTCAAGGTCTAAACTTGTATCAATCTGCCAGTGCAGCAGCTGGTTGAGTTGTTCAGCATCTACCCGCATCAATGCTTCTTCGATGGTGATAAGACCTTCATTAACCATATCTACAGCAATTTTAACTGAGGCCCTGGCAGTACGCTTACCACTCCTGGTCTGTAACATGTAAAGGTTGCCTTTTTCTACGGTAAATTCTATATCCTGCATATCGCGATAATGGTTTTCAAGTTTCAAGCAGGTATCGATAAACTGGTCATATACTCCCGGTAATTCTTCTTTTAGCTTTGATATTGGCATCGGGGTCCTTATTCCTGCCACTACATCTTCTCCCTGGGCATTAATCAGGAATTCTCCATAAAGAAGGTTTTCACCTGTAGACGGATTTCTGGTAAACGCAACCCCAGTTCCTGAGCCTTGTCCCATGTTTCCAAAAGCCATACACTGTACATTAACAGCGGTACCCAGATTATCATCTATCTTATTTAAACGCCGATAAATTATAGCTCTCTGGTTATTCCAGGAATCAAATACTGCTCTTACGGCCATAATTAGCTGTTCCTTGACATCCTGGGGAAAATCGAAATCTTTTTCTTGCTTAACTATTTCTTTATACTCGATAATGATTTCCTTTAGTTCGCTAGCAGGAATCTCATAATCAAATATCAGCCTTAATTTACGCTTATATTTTTCTACTATTTCTTCAAATAAGGCATGTTCTATCTCTAGCACTACATTACTGAACATCTGGATAAAACGACGGTAGCAATCATAGGCAAATCTTTCATCACCGGTAAGGCTCGCCAGGCCCATGACTGATTCATCATTAAGTCCCAGGTTTAATATGGTATCCATCATTCCCGGCATAGAGATTGCTGCTCCAGATCTTACCGAAACTAGTAAGGGATTTTGTTGATCACCAAAATGCTTACCCGTCTTTTCTTCCAGACCTCGGAGTGCAGCAAATGTTTCTGCCATCATTCCTTCAAGAAAATCTTTACCCGAAACCAGATATGTATTACAAGCTTCGGTAGTAATTGTAAATCCCGCCGGAACAGGTAATCCAATCCGGGTCATCTCCGCAAGATTTGCACCTTTACCCCCTAGAAGAGATCGCATCTGGGTATTGCCCTCTTCAAATAGATATACATATTTTTCAGACATTGCTTAACCTCCTATAGTAAATCTCCAATATCTTGCTGGCTGTCTCTTCTACAGCTTTATTAGTTACATCTATTACCGGACAACCGAGCTTTTTCATTAGATCATCGGCAAACTCGAGTTCTTCCAAAATACGCCCCGGATTGGCATAACTGGCCTGCCCCTTTAACCCGAGAGTTTTCAATCTTTCGGTACGTATGTGGGTTAATTGTTCAGGTTTTATGGTTAGCCCGATAACTTTTCCTCTTTCAGCCTCAAACAGCTCACGCGGAGGTTTAACTTCTGGAACTAGAGGTACATTAGCGACTTTAATACGTTTATGTGCTAGGTACATTGATAGAGGTGTTTTAGAAGTCCTGGATACGCCCACCAGCACTATGTCGGCAAGACCTATACCCCGGGGATCTTTCCCATCATCATAGCGGACAGCAAACTCAACCGCCTCTACTCTTCGGTAATACATCTCATCAACCTTTCTTAGCAATCCTGGTTCCCTTCTGGGCTCTATTCCGCTTACGCTTTTTAAGGCATCTATGAACGGACCCAGAACGTCAACACAGATAACTCCATGTTTACTGGCTTCAGCTTTTAAGTGGTCAGCCAGTCCTGCGATTACCAGAGTATAAGCGATAAGAAATTTATTTTCTGCCGCCTGGTGGACTATCTCGTCTAGAATCTCTGTATCGGAAATATTAGGAACCCGCCTCAGTTCCATAGTACCAGAATTAAATTGACTTGCTGCAGCACGAACTACTATTTCGGCTGTTTCTCCTATAGAATCAGAAACTATGAACACTCCGGGTAAATGATTCATAGATAATTAAACCCCCTCAGTCTTTTTACCTGCCAGATCAAGAAATAGCCTGGCTATATTGGTTTTAGTTATTTTGCCTACTACTTCCAGCCTTTCTTCCCCCTCCTCTTTTATGTAACATTTTACTACAGGAAGACTATCAATCTCATGCTCAACTATCTTTTTTACTGCCTCAACGACAGTCTCCTCCATAGTAGCAGTTACAATGTTAGGCATACGGGTCATTATTACACTTACTGGAACTTTGTGAATCTCACCCTGCCCAAGAGTAGTTTTTAGGAAATCTTTTCTGGAAACTATACCGGTCAGGAAATTATCCGCATCTACAATAAAAATACTGCCTGTATCTTCAATAAATAGAGTAACTATGGCATCATATATGCTGCAATTTTCTTTCAATATTATCGGTAATGATTGCACATCTTTTACCCGGTACCGATTGAGAATCTTTTTTATCTGATTATCAACTACCTCAGTTTTAAAAGTATAGCCTACTCTAGGCTTAGCATCTAAATATCCTGACATGGTTAAAACTGCCAGGTCTGGTCTCAACGCAGCCCTGGTTACTGTTAATAGTTCAGCTATTTTTTCCCCGGTTATGGGACCGCTCTTTTTGACAATTTTCAGGATTTTTTCTTGTCTCTCATTTAATTCGATCATATTCACCACCCAATATGCTATACTTTTTGGGTATTATTATACTAATTATATATACTATATTGGATAAAAAAATCCTGTTTAAGATGTATATCATTGTACCAGCTTACTAAAATCGGCAATCGGATTACTTAAGCTGGTAATAGATTTGAGGAGACCCAGACGGGTAGCTTTTAACGCCTCATCATCTACCATTACCATTACCGCACTAAAGAAATTATCCAGCTGGGTTCTTAAACCGGCTATAATGTCCAGAGCCTGCAAGTATTCGCGTAGTTCTACGGCTCTCTTAACCTCACCTTTAATCTCAATAAAACTCTCATAAAGTTTTATTTCACTTGCATCAGACAGCAGCTTTGGATTAATATCATCCTTCAGCCATTTTTTTGATAAATTATTAGCACGATTAAAAACTACCATAAAATCCTCAAATTTATCATCTGCTTTAAATTGCCGTACTGCATCTATACGACTTACAATATCTTGTAGATCACCCGAGGGCTTAGCCAGTACCGCATCAAATACATCATATGATATTCCTTTTTCTAAGAGAATGCCCCGCATCCTCTGGAAGATGAAATCAAGCACTTCAATTACAGTGCTGTCGCGTTCGTTATCAAGTTTTATTCCCGCAAAATTGTCATAAGCTACGGTAAGGACACTCTTCAAATCAATCTGTAAACTAGTGTCCAAAATGATATTAACTATCCCCATAGCCTGCCGGCGCAAGGCATAGGGATCTTGTGACCCTGTGGGCCGGATACCGATAGCAAAACACCCTACCAGGTTATCAATCTTATCTGCCAGACTCAGGACTATGCCTGTTTCTGTTGCAGGTAAGTTATCCCCGGCAAATCTGGGCAAGTAATGTTCATATATTGCCTCACATACCTCCTTTTCTTCACCACTTTCGATGGCATAATATCTTCCGATAACTCCTTGTAATTCCGTAAACTCGTAGACCATATTGCTGACCAGGTCAGCCTTACAAAGGTATGTAGCTCTGCTGAGTTTAACTTTATCACTTAAACCACTTTCTTTACCAATAAACAAAGCGGTTTCATGCAACCTTTCCACTTTTTCCATGAGGTTTCCCAGACGTTCGTGGAACAAAACATTTTTTAATTTATCAACCATCGTATCTAGAGGTTTTTTGGTATCTTCGTTCCAAAAGAATAGTGCATCTTCCAGTCGGGCTTTTAAAACTCTTTCGTTTCCTGCTTTTACTACATTCAGGCTAAAATCAGTACCATTTCGTACTCCAATGAAACCCGGTAATAACTTATTCTGGTCATCAAAAACCGGGAAGTATCTCTGGTGCTCAATCATGGTCGTGGTCAAAACCTCTGGAGGAACATCCAGATAGGAGGGAGAAAACTCTCCGTAAAATGCAGTAGGATATTCAACCAGATAAGTTATTTCATCTAGTAGTGCCTCATCTTCAGCCGGCTTTCCACCAGCTAGTGTAGCCACTTTATCTATTTGTTCACGCAGCATTTGTTTTCTCTCGTCCTGATCCAGAATAACATAATTATCTTTGAGAACCTGGAAATAGCTTTGACTATCCTTAATTTCAAGAGGCCCTGAGGACAAGAACCTGTGTCCATAAGTGTAAACCGAACTTTTTACATTTTCTAAACTTATTTCTATTTTCTCGTCTCCATATAAAGCCAGAAGCCATCTTACCGGACGAGCAAAACGGGTATGGTAGTAACCCCAGCGCATTGATTTAGGGAACCCTAGTGAATTGATAATGTCTACTAATATCCCGGGTAGTAAATCGCTAGTAGCAATACCTTCCTCTTTTTTAATTGCAAACACATATTCAATACCATCAATTTCTCTAATTTCCAGGTCGGTAAAATCAACTCCCTGCCCCCTGGCAAACCCCAGACCAGGTTTACCAGGATTGCCCTCACTATCAAAAGCAATAGCTTTCTTAGGACCCTTGTTGGCAATCACAGCATCTTTCTGCCGCTCAGCCAAATTGGTAATAACCAGAGTTAAACGTCTGGGAGTACCGTATACTTTTAAATCACTATATTGTAATCTGGTTTCTGCCAGCTTATTTCCCGCCATATTCTTTATATCCGTTATGGCTCTCGGTACATAACTTGAAGGTAATTCTTCCACACCTATTTCCAGCAACATATTACGCGACATTATCTAGCAACCTCCTCATCAGTAAGGATACTTTTGCGTAGTTGTTCATCTTTTAGCAGGGGATATTCGAGTCTTTTGCGCTGTTCCAAATATTCTACTGCTACTACCCGTGCTAAATGACGTACTCTACCCATATAACTGGTACGCTCAGTTACACTTATCGCCCCCCGAGCATCAAGGAGATTGAAACAATGCGAACATTTTAGTACATAATCATAAGCAGGCTGTGGCAGATGCCTACCCACAGCTTGTAATGCCTCTTTTTCACACATATTAAACATGGTAGTTAGCATTTCAATATCAGCAATTTCAAAATTATAATGGGAGTAATCAACTTCGCCCTGATGGTGAACATCAGCATAGCTCACCCCATTAACCCATTCTATATCAAATACGCTTTCTTTATCTTGTATATACATAGCAATTCTTTCTAAACCATACGTTATTTCAGCACAGACTGGGAAACAATCAAAACCGCCACACTGCTGAAAATATGTAAACTGGGTTATTTCCATTCCATCCAGCCAAACTTCCCAGCCCAGGCCCCATGCTCCCAGTGTTGGAGATTCCCAATTGTCTTCTACCAGCCTTATATCATGTTTATCCATGTCAAGACCTAGTTCTTTAAGGCTATTAATATAAAGGTCAATAACATTATCTGGAGAAGGTTTTAAAATAACTTGGTACTGATAATAATGCTGCAGACGATTAGGGTTTTCACCATACCTGCCATCTGTCGGCCTGCGTGATGGTTCAACATAAGCAACATTCCAAGGTTCAGGCCCCAGAGCCTTTAAAAAGGTTGCCGGATTCATAGTTCCTGCACCTTTTTCAATATCGTACGGCTGGAGGATAATACACCCCTGTCTCCCCCAGTAATTTTGCAGCTTCAGGATAATTTCCTGAAAATTCATATTGTAAAAAACCTCCTTCATAACTATGACTATATATCTAATAATAGAAAAACCCATCCCTTGAACAGGGACGGGTTTACCCGCGGTTCCACCCTGATTGGCCTAAAGCCCACCTCAACTAAATTCAGGCTTTACTAACCTAAACGGTTTTCCTCCTGCCAACTCCAGAACGCCTTCGGGAAGTCCTCTTTACCGTTTTCCACCAAATCCGGCTCTCTGTAAAAGCAAGCACTTCCTTACTACTTTCCTTCATCATTTCTCCTAAAAATATTCATATATATTGATATTACCCATAATAATTTTACCAACCGCACTAACTAGTGTCAATTAAAGACTTTTCTACTATCTATTTTAATTTTCCC
>JAQWBP010000017.1:0-23095 GCA_028706315.1 Syntrophomonadaceae bacterium | reverse complement strand
CTTACTACTTTCCTTCATCATTTCTCCTAAAAATATTCATATATATTGATATTACCCATAATAATTTTACCAACCGCACTAACTAGTGTCAATTAAAGACTTTTCTACTATCTATTTTAATTTTCCCTTCTTTTTGAATTTTATTTTGCTGAATTTATTAGACGCAGATTTGCGCTGATTTTTATGATTAACGCTGATTGATTTTTTGACGCAGATCGCCGCAGACCTTTTTAAATAGACACTGATTTTCGCTGATTACTATGATTTACACTGATTATCTCTTTTTTAATTATTAGAAAAAAATCAGCGAAAATCATATTAAATCTACGTTAATCTGCGTCCAAATAATGGAATAAAGAGAAATGCCATGGCATTTCCACCAAAATTCATAATTAAAAATTAAAGATTGAAAATGCTGGTTAAATAATAATATTTTTCTTCAGTATGCGCATTATATTTTTTAAGTTAAATCTTCTTTCCAGGTGGTATTCCAGGAATTTCTCCATAAATATCTCTAGCTGCTTAAGCGCAGGAGCAGATGCTGTAACCCGGGATAAGGTTCTCAAGTTAGCTCCAGTCAGGAGTCTGGCTAAAGCGAGAGACTCTCCGAACAGGGGAAAATTGCTTTGTGCCCCTGGGGAACATTTATTACAAACTATACCACCTTCGGCCAGGTTAAACCCTGCCAAACCCGTAGTCTGACCACAGAAAACACACCGGTTAAGTACCGGTTTATACCCCAGAATGGTTAAAAGCCTCATTTCGAAATACCTTATGATGAGTGGATTAAATCCAATTTCATTTATATAAGCTAGTACTTTTAAAGTTGTCCCATACAACCCTGGAACTGGCACCCTATCAATAAGAGTTTTGTCCAAAAGCTCCATCATATATACCACATGAAGAATGGAGTTTATATCATTCCTGGTATTACCGTAAAAATCTATAATTTTTCCCTGAGTAATTAGATCGAGTCCTTTGCCCCGACTTAAAAATAAGGAAGAATGACAAAAAGGTTGCACACAAACGCGCAGACTGCTTTTCGGCTTTTTTATTCCTTTGGCAACAGCACTTACTTTACCTTCGCTTTCCGAAAAGATTGTAACCAGCTTATCTGTTTCTTTGAAATCCCGGTTTTTTAAAATGATGGCACGGGTACGATAGTACATTATTCTCCACTCCAAAAAGCATTAGTAACCTTTACCGGTTGATTAACTATTTCTACTGATCTTTTGAGCCTGGTCTGTACTTTAAAACGATACTCCTCAGCTTCTGATAGGCTGGTATACTTAAAGTTAAAAGCTAAGTAAATGCGATCAACATCCTGGATCCCCAACGTCTCAATCTGCTGTAGGAAAAGTGGCAGGTCCCCTGCATATTCACGATCTATATAGGTAAAGACTGACCTGCCGTATTTACTGATACGTAGTTTAGCCACAGGTGAAAAGCTTGGGTCAGGTAAGTCGTGATTATACTGGAGAGAACTAAGAACTTGCTCAGTAATATTAATCAAACATTGCTCGTTTTTGACTAGTGCCCAGCGCGGTACAGTTACGATAACTGCAGGTACCTGAGCTTTCTTCACCATTTCTAATATCTTATCAATTTTTATTCCGTCAAGCATATAAGAATGGGCAGCATATCCATGGATCCGGGGAATTATTAGTATATCTGGAGCCAGGCCTAGTGTGGGCAGGTGATGTCCTCCGTCTAAAACGACCACCCGGTAGGCCTGTGACCTGATTTTCATTAAGTAGTCTTGGCCATCCCTGGTCGTATGCCAGGTATCTAAAGCCGAACATTCAACTAAAGCACTACAATCTTCTTTTAGCAACTGCTTCAGCCGTTCTTTGTAACCGAGGCTATCATCTGGAAGAACCGCCTTTGCCTGTATAGACTGAAGCGGGGTCTCTATTTTACGAATACCCGGATTGTAAACAATATTTATACCAGAACCCGAAACTTGTGCAGCATATAAATTGAGGAGCCAATTATACCCGGGTGGTCTAAATGATGGATTGTTTACCATAATAGAAGTAACAAAAGCAAATAAAATGATTAGTAAATAAACTGTTTTTCTTGACATAAAAAAGGGCTATCTCCTTTATAGCCCTCCCCGTTGCCTGAACTCCTCAACTAGTTTGGCAGCATTACTACTCCCTATCCTCTCCACCCCCGCATTAATAAGCTGGAGTGCGAAATCTAGTTTCCTAATCCCGCCACTAGCCTTAATTTTCAATCTATCGCTTTTATGAGCTTTAATAATTTCAATATCTTTAAGGCTTGCTCCCCGACTGGCAAAGCCGGTAGAAGTCTTGATATAATCAGCCTGGCTATTATTAACGAGAAGAGTAACCTCTTCTAACTCCTTTTCCCCTATTAAGGCAGTCTCAACTATCACTTTAAGGATAAAGTTGAAATCTTTTTTAAGCAGAAGAATACTAGCTATTTCATTTTCTACCGCTTTATAATCGCGTTCTTTTAATGCGCCTATATTTATAACCATATCTAGTTCATTAGCGCCGTTTTTCAAAGACTCTAGAGACGTATTAAGTTTCGAACGAAGACCATCTGCACCTAGAGGGAAACCAATCACTGTAGAAATATTTACACTAGTACCCTTTAGTATATCCCTGGCTGCTGTAATTCGATAAGGATTAATACAGACAGCGGCCATTTTATATTGAATTGCCTGTTTACATAAAAGCTCTATATCTTTTCCTGTGGCTTCTGGTTTTAAATTAGTACTATCTAAATATGAAGCAATCATAATTTTCTCCTGTAAAACTTGCCTGGCTTTTCTACAATCTGTAGCCCAGCTGGTTTAAGTTTGTTTCATTATCACGCCAGTTTTTCTTAACCTTAACCCATAAATCTAAATAAACAGGTGAGTCAATCAGTTTTTCTATATCCTTACGAGATTGTTCGCCTATATTTTTAAGCATACTACCATTTCTTCCGATGATTATACCTTTTTGGGAATCCCTTTCTGTATAAATAACGGCCCGGCAATATACTTTCTCCCCTGACTTGGTCTTTAGTTCCTCAACCTCAACGGCTAGCGAGTGCGGCACTTCATCCCGGGTTAACAATAGAGCTTTTTCTCTAATTAACTCCTGGATAATAAACGATATTGGTTGATCAGTCAGGTCATCTGCCGGATAATATAGTGGTCCTTCTGGCAAATAGGCAAATGTCTTACTTAATAGCTGATCAATATTCATACCTTCAGTGGCAGAAATCGGAATAACTTCTGCAAAAGTCATATAGCTTTCAAAGGCATGGATAAAGTTTTTGACGTGGTCTTCGCCTGCGGCCAGATCAATTTTATTGACTAGGAGGAAAATAGGTACGCTAACATCTTTTAACTCGTTAAGAATAAACTTTTCTCCACCGCCAAAAGGCCGGGTTACATCAGTCATAAAATATATAATATCAACTTCTTCCAGGCTCCGGGTTGATACTTTTACCATATATTCACCCAGCAGATGCTTAGGCTTGTGAATTCCCGGGGTATCGATAAAAATAACCTGCCCCTCATCACAAGTATAAATACCCTGGATCCGGGTTCTAGTTGTTTGTGGTTTTTCTGAGACAATAGCTATTTTCTCGCCAATAACTTTATTCATTAAGGTGGATTTACCCACGTTTGGTCTACCTACTATGCTTACAAATCCTGACTTCACTATTATTCCTCCGTAAATACGTAATTGTTTCGGGTTGTTGCTTGCTGTAAAGCACATTTTAAAAGCACTCTAATTATAATCAATTATTAATAAATAATCTCAATTTCCTACTACCCTTTATTAGATTCTTATAAAAGAATTATTATGCTTTTTACGATCATTACTGACCTGTTTTAAACGCCCGCGGAAGCAAGTCATGTAAACCTAATGCTTTATAATTATTATTTTCATCAGTAATAATCACTTGTAAATCATCAGAAAATTCCGCTAGTACCTGCAAACATGCCCCACACGGGTAGATATATCCCTTTCCGTTTCCTGTTATCACAATATACTTAAATTTTGTTTCACCATCGCTAATAGCTTTAAAAGCTGCCACTCGCTCAGCGCATATAGTTAAGCCATAAGAGCTATTTTCAATATTAGTGCCAGTATAAACTTTACCATTGCTGACCTTAAGGGCTGCTCCCACCTTGAAATTTGAATACGGACTATAAGAACTTTCTTGTGCCTTCCTGGCCATAGCCACCAGTTCTCTTATATTCATGAATAACCCTCCGCATTACTTATAAAACCTCTCCGACTCCAAAAACCTGGTAAACCTTGGGGTAAATAGTTCTGGCCCTATCAGAATCACTCTTTTAAAATCGCCATAAATAGTGTCCAAAAATTATAAAAGCCATTATAACAGCATTTATGGCACTAAGCAAAACAGCTCCGGCGGCTATATTTTTAGCCAGCCCGGCCAGCGGATGAAAAGTACTAGTAATAAGGTCAACCGTTTTCTCAATGGCCGTATTAATAGTTTCGGCAACCAGGACAAAAAATATAGTTAATAACAGCATCCCCCACTCTATACGGTTGATTTCCAGAAGGAATCCTGCTAATACTGCCAGGGTTGCAGCCAACAAGTGTATTTTCATATTTCGTTCACGGGAAAAAACATAAAATATTCCTGCCCATGCGCAGGAAAAGCTTGCAGTCAGTTTTCCCTTACCCATTATCAGATTACCTTTCCAGTTTTACCAGACTCATAATTTTCTCTTCCAGATTGCGCATTACTGCACGCTCTTCCTCATTCTCGTGGTCATAGCCGAGCAGATGCAACATTCCGTGGGCTATTAGATAACCTAACTCTCTTTCCAGACTGTGACCGTATTCCGTCCTCTGAATGGAAGCCTGTTCCAAAGAAACCACAATATCACCAAGTACATTAATTTCTCCAGAGAAATCGAAATCTGGCTCTTCTTCAGTCAATTCATTCATAGCAAAGGAGAGAACATCTGTAGATTTATTTTGCCCACGATAAAGGTAATTTAATTCCTGGATATAGCTATTATCCACTATCATAATGCTAATTTCTGTATTCTCGGCTAATCGCATTATTTTAGCGCTAGCATTAACAACATCAAGTATTACCTTTTGCATGTCTTTAGTATAATTAATCGTGCTCTGCTGGTTGATTATCATAGTTTCCATCGTTTTCTCTCCTTTTTTCAAACTCTTTTACAATAGTTTCGGGATATTCTATACGCTTATGGTAAATACCTTCAAGAATTTTACAAAAGGATCTGGCAATTGTATCCAGGTCTTTAAAAGTCAGATCACATAACTCTAGCTGGCCGTCATTAAGTTTATCACGTATTATCTTTCTGACCATACTTTCAATCTTTGTCTGGGTAGGGGCGTCCAGTGAGCGTACTGCAGCTTCAACGGAATCTGCCAGCATAACTAGTGCCACCTCTTTGCTTTGTGGTTTTGGTCCCTCATAGCGAAAACTTTCCTCGCTTATGATCCCTTCACGGTCTTCCTCCAGAGCTCTGCTATAAAAATACTTGGCCAGGCCTGTTCCATGATGCTGTTCAATAAAATCTATTATTACCTGTGGAAGGTGAGCTTCCCGGGCCAGCTCTACTCCTTCTTTTACATGTGAAGTAATAATTAAAGCGCTTAGGGCTGGTGCTATTTTTTCATGTGGATTTTCAAATCCACGCTGGTTTTCAACAAAATATTCCGGCCTTTTAACTTTACCTATATCGTGATAGTACGCTCCAACTCGTACCAGCAACGGGTTAGCACCGATTGATTCAGCTGAAGCCTCAGCCAGATTTCCTACCATAAGGCTATGATGATAAGTTCCGGGTGCTTCCAGTAATTCTCTCTTTAGGAGTTCATGATTAGGATTTGATAATTCCAGCAGTTTTATCATGCTAGTTATCGAAAAAGTAGTTTCCAGATATGGAAGCGCACCTATCATAAGAACTGCGGAAAGAATACCATTGACTGCACCAAGAATCATACCAACAGATAAAACCGTAAGATTAATATTTCCCTCAATAAGAGTGAGAGTTATGATACTGGCTATATTGGCCAGAGCTACATATAAACCTGATCTGGCCAGATCAGAAGTCTGGTTCAAACGGTAAACCTGAAATACTCCTACTGACCCCCCGACAAATGCTGTTATGGCAAAAAACAACTGATTGCCGTCACTTAGCAACCCTACATAAAGTGCCATAATCATGGTCAAAAAGTAAGCCAGCCGATTATCAAGTAATATGGCAATAAGCATTGAACCTGCCGCAACAGGTGCCAGATAACCTAACATTCGGTGAATCTCAGGCTGATCGCCGATCTTAATAATTGTTAAGAACCTGGTTAGCAAAAGAATCAATAGAAAAATAAGCCCAATTAATAACATCAACCTGTCCGTTTCATAAACATGTTTATAATAACGGCGCAGGAATTCAATAACTAGCCAGAATGTCAATAAGACAAAAAGCGCTGTTCCAGCCAGAGTTAACGGATAACTTTTAGTCCGCTGGATGCCCAGTTGTTCCAGGGTAGAAATCTGAGTTTCCGTAACTCGATCACCTTCACGAACAATTATCTCTCCCGCTTTTATAGTTTTCTGTACCGGTTGCACATCATCCATTGCCTCTTTAATAGCTTTGTCTGTAGCTTCTTTATTAAATATCAGGTTAGGCCTTACTGCATTAACAGCTACCAGTTTCATTATTTCCTTAGCCTGGGCAGAATACTCCAGGGAATCAGTTTCGGTTTGTACCTGGATAAGCACCTCTTCCAGAGCTTCTTCCGTAATCGGCTTATTCATTATTCCCCGGACGACACTAATAGATGTCTGTCTCATCTGCTCCAGATCTTCTGGAGTAGCATTTACTACATATTTAGCCAGTTGTTTTTCGTTAAAATTTGAACTGATTTTTCTTTCCGGATTTTTTATACTTAAAAGTAGCTTTTCAATCTGGGTATCTTGTTCCTCTTCTAAACCTATTATCTCGTCAATACGAGTGTAAAAATCGTTAATATCATCTTCGGTATTGACACGAGCAAAATTGTCCTGCTGGTAAACCTTCTGGACTTTACTAACTGCCTGTCTTTTGAGTTCATCAGTTTGCTTTTCATCAATTATTACCACGTTGATATTAGATTGTATATTGCGCTGGGCAACTTCGTCTGGTCGCAGCATTACCTGATTAGGGTTAAAATTGCTGAATAAAATTAAAATAGTTATGGTAAAAAATATGAATACACCCAGCACCTTCTGAGTGGTAGAGTTTTTAAAAAACTTTGCCACCTGATTCCATAAATATTGCAGGATATTTAAAATCCTCATAAAAACGCTCCTTAAACAGGATTAAATAATTATCTATACCGCTAGTTTTGTGCACTGTCCAGGCGGTATATGAGGGCTAAAATACCCCATCAACCGGGTAAGTTTACCTTTTCGGCAATTTCATAAGTTTCATAAACCTCATAAGCATCAATAATCTTCTGCACCAATGGATGCCTGACAATATCATCTTTAGTAAGATATTCAAAAGAAACTCCTTTTACTTTTCCCAGTATCTTTTGAATTTCTATTAAGCCCGAATATTCATCTTTAGGCAGATCAACCTGAGTAATATCACCAGTTATAACTGCCTGAGAGCCAAACCCCAGCCTGGTCAAGAACATCTTCATTTGCTGAGGAGTCGTATTCTGCGCTTCATCAAGAATTATAAAGGCATCATTTAACGTGCGCCCCCGCATATATGCCAGTGGGGCAATTTCAATAATGTTTTTCTCCATATAACGCTGAGTTACATCTACACCCAGGATATCAAAAAGCCCATCATAAAGAGGCCTTAAATAAGGATTAACTTTCTCAATAAGATCACCAGGCAAAAACCCTAGTTTTTCTCCCGCCTCTACAGCTGGCCTTACTAGTATTATACGTTCTGCTTCCTTATTCCGGAGAGCACGTACAGCCATTACTACAGCAAGATAAGTCTTTCCTGTCCCAGCAGGACCAATCCCAAAAACTACATCATCTCTTAGTATGGCTTGAATATATTTCTTCTGACCGAGAGTTTTAGACTTTATGTTTTTACCCCTGGCGGTGGTAATAATAGTTCCGGAAACTATCTCCAGGTGTTTAGCCTTATCTCCCTTCGCCAGCAAATTATTAACATAATTTATATCATTTATATTTAGCTGCGCCTCGTTGGCAACAAAATCTAATAAACTATCTAGCAAATCAACTGCTTTATTAACATCTTCTTCTGCGCCCCGGATATAAACATCTGCTCCGCGGGCAAAGATATCAGCCTGACAAATACTTTGTATATACCGAAAGTTTTCGTCCCCTGTACCAAAAAGAATAGCTGCTTGTTGATTATCATCTATAGCTATTTTTGTTTCTTTTTCTGCCAAAAAAACAGTCCTCCTAATTCATTACATGATATCTTCGTTATTATAGCACATGCTAATCTTTAATTACTATTTTTACCTGCATTAATAGGCTCTGCCATATCTATGTTTTCGATGGTCTCAACGCTTACTTTTATTCTCAAAATAGGATCACTCGGAGAAGAAAGTATATCAATTTTAGAATTACATACTTTAACTGATTTGTCTATCTTTCTTGCCAGTGTCTTCATAGCTTTATCTCTGGCGATTTTTATCGCTTCCTTTTCCGAATAAGTAATTTCATCTTTAATCTCCTCCTGGATACATATTTTATAAAACCCAAATTCCCCCAGTGGTGTTTTAAGGATTCGTCTGCTAGTCTCCTCCCGGGAAAAAGGAAAACTATTTTCCCGACGCCCTTTTAGCACCAAATTCCTCCAGGGGGTTTCGAGGTAGACCTTTTTTAGCTCTCTACCGCTTAAAATCATCTTTTCAGAGCGCAGTGGACATTCACCATACCCTTCATAGCAAACACTAGCCTTTACTTCGCCTCTCGCCCTTACGGTATATGGTTCGGGCTCTTCCTCTGTCTCCTCAAAAATATAAGGATTTTTTTCCGGGAAAACTACCCCTGATATAAGTATATCGCCCCTAGCGACTACATCACCTTCTTTAACATTGGCCTGCCCCTCAAAAACCAGGATCTGGTCTATAATGCCCTCTTTAGCTGCCACTATATGGCATGGTCCGGTAATCTCCTCTTTAGGAAAGATCTTTTCCACTACTTCAATTCTGGCTTTAACCCCCGTGATATCAACTCTTACATAGGATAACTGACTCATATCCCGTAACATAGCTTCCTCAACACTACTGCGGCTAAAATTCCATTTCGCAGCCCCTTTATAAATACCGTGCCGGGCAGCTGAGAGCATAATACGAGGTGCATCAATTTTCTCGTTACCGCTAACCTCAATAAACCAGATAAATGAAGACATAAAATATAAAGCTATAACAAAAACTAAAGATCCCCCAATAAAACCCATCCGCCTTTTTAGCACATGCTTAAAAACAGGAAATCCTTGTTTATCAGTAATCTCGATAATATAGCCATTTTCTTCGGCTATATTTTGTAGAGCCTTATACCCACTATTTCTAACCTTAAGAGACATACTATCACCAGTTTTTTTTATATCCCATATGTAAATCCCCCTGATCATAGCCATGTTAATTACTTTCTCCTGATCCTTCCCTTTTAACCGGACCGTAATAATTCCACCCACCTGATCGAAAAGTTTATTCGCCATATTCCCCTCCATTTTAATCTAGATATTTCAAAGAAAAAATCTCTCCGTAAATGCTCATTTCTTCTGGCGTTAATGCCTTTATTTCCAATTCCTTGCCTTCAATCTCCAGAAAGCCGCGACTGAGGTTTATCCGCAGGAGTTCCGTATTGTATTCAATTATTCCGCGATGATTTTCAATATAAAGTTCGTTACGCCCGATTACAGTAATTTTCGGTAAATCGAGCACCAGATCTTTAGGTATCTCTAAGAAATCGGCTACCGCTTTACTAATCGTTTCCTTGTGTTTATCCATATTAAACCTCCATCCTGACATAAATTACCCGGGGCAGGTATATCTTGAACCTCGGGATAAACTAGTCATAAATAAATATATGCCCCGCAATGTAACTAAATTCTTGCTTAACCTTCCCTGTATGACCAGAAATGAAATGCCTCCGGGATAAACCCGGAGGCATTTCATTTTATTTATGCTGTTGACAACAGCCTATTATTTACTTAATTATTTTTTTAGTAAAATGATACAGCAACAATACTGACGACAAATGATATCAGAACTACAACTACTACTATATAAACTGCCCTTTTTTGTCTTTTATTGCGTGAGCCTTTATTCATAAAACTCATATTCTGCACCCCTTTGACTAAAAATATGAGAAATTCCCCCTGCAAAAAACCCTTAAGTCAATCTGTTTACATGCCTAAATATTTACTATGATGGTTAAAAAGCCTGGTAAGCTAACGCCTACCAGGCTTTTTGTTTACTGGAGCATCTCTTTGACGAGCTGGTTTACGAGTTTACCATCTGCACGCCCCTTTAACCTGGGCATTACAGTTTTCATCACCTTGCCCATATCCTGAGGTCTATTAGCTCCTAATTCCTCAATTGTTTCTTTAATTAATACTGAAATTGTTTCAGTACTTAATGGTTCTGGGAGGTATCCCTGGAGAATATTAATTTCTTCATGCAACTGCTTAACACTTTCGGGCCGGTTAGCCTTTTCATAATCAGGAAGGGCATCTTGGCGTTTTTTTACTTCGCGGTTAATAATGTCAATCATTTCTTCATCAGTCATTTCTCTGCCTTTATCTATCTCAGCTTTTTTTTGTGCCGCCCTGACCATTCTAATGGTGGAAAGTCTGACTTTACCCGCTTCACGTTGTTTCATGGCTTCCTTCATATCTGCCAGCAGTTGCTCTGTTAGGGACACTTTATATCCTCCTTAGAATTTTTTCTTCTTCCTGGCAGCTTCGGATTTTTTCTTTTTCCGAATGCTAGGTTTCTCGTAATGCTCATGTTTTCTAATATCTTGCATAACCCCTGACTTCTGACAGGAGCGCTTAAAACGCTTAAGAGCACTATCCAGGGATTCATTTTTACCTACTTTTACTTCGCTCATTATTTCCCTCCCCTCATATGACCAGGCGGATTAAATGCCATTACATTTTACTATTTATTAAGGCCTGCAGTCAAGATTAGCCGGGGGGCCAGTTCAATTCTCTACCACCCAGCAAATGATAATGCAGATGTAAAACATCCTGACCACCCCATTTGCCGCAATTACTTACCAGACGGTAGCCCTGTTCAGCTACTCCCATATCGGCCGCCAGGCGTGAGGCGATAAATTGTATATGACCAAGAAGTTTTTCATCATCTTCAGTAACATCGTTAAATGATGCAATATGTTTTTTGGGAATAATTAGTATGTGTACGGGGGCTGATGGATTTATATCTTTAAAAGCCATAACTTGCTCATCTTCGTATATTATACTCGATGGTATCTCTTTTGCACCAATTTTGCAAAAAATACAATCCGATTTAGTCAACTTGTCACCTCCTCTACCAACCTGCAACCCTATTATATATGTTTTAGTTGATTAAGTAGCTACTTTTATTAATCTTATCAAATATTATCATGAAGATAAATCTGAATCACCTAATAATACCGGAATTTTGGTTACAAAGTTAGTTTTAAAACCTGAAATTTGTTTTTCCAGGCTATAAAAAGCAAAACTTTTATATCACAAAGTGAAACTACTGGGTTCTAGTCTTCTGCCAGTAAATATAATCTATTACTGAACGACGTTGTTCCTGAGTTAACTCATAGAGGCTGTTTAAAATTTGTAATAACTCCGGTTCGTCACTTAATGCATTAGTTATCTGAGTAAAACACCTTGTAGGAGTTGTTCTTTTCACAAAATAATCTATTGGTTTGCCAAGTGCCTCGGCAATTTGCTCCAGCTGAGTTAAGTACAGGCGACGCTTACCTTTTTCATAATTTGATAAAGTAGATTGTGCACATCCTAAAAGATTTGCCAGCTGTTCTTGGCTCAACCCGGCCTCTTCACGAGCTATTTGTAGCTTTTTCCCAATATCCATAGATCCCATGTGCACCTGCCCCTTTCATTAGTACGATTAAAGAGATGATAGTTAATACAATATTTTAGCTGTTGCACTGAATTAATTTTCCTATAACATTGCTATTCTCTACTTTATTGATTGAAATCCTGGTAAAGGTCCCGGTGATATCCTGGTCAGAGGTACATTGAACCTCAATATAATTATCAGTCAATCCGGTATAAATATCCAACCCCAAGTTTCTCTCTATCAAAACTAGGAATTCCCGTCCCAGCATTCCCTTAATAAAATGCTCATGTTTTTCTGCGGCAAGCTGCAGAAGTTTGTCACTTCTTTCGTGTTTTTGCCGTTCACTTACAACCGGGCGATATAATGCTGCTTTTGTTCCCGGCCTGGGTGAATATTTGAAAACATGTAAATCGAAAATCGGCAACTCATTCAGGAGATCGAAGGTATCCTGAAAATCTTCATCTTCTTCCAGAGGAAAGCCTACCATAACATCGGCAGCAAAGGCAATCCCCGGAATTTTTTTAGCTATTGACGTTATTAAATCATAGTAATATTCCCTGTTGTACCGCCGGTTCATAGCCTTTAATATCTTATTACTACCACTTTGCAATGGTATATGCAGGTGTCGACATAATTTTCTGTCCTCAACCATTAAATCTATAAGTTCCTCGGTAATCTCCAACGGTTCAACTGAACTAAGTCGTATCCTGTAATCCCCTTTAACCAGACTGAAAATATACTTTAAAAGCTTAATTAGATTCCAGTTATCTAGATCTTTCCCGTAAAAACCCGTATGAATTCCGGTTAAAACAATTTCGCGATAACCTAGTAATATTAGCTGATTAATTTCTTTAACCACATCATCTGGTAGTTTACTTCTTATTGGTCCCCGACTAAAAGGCACAATACAATAAGAACAGAAACTTTCACAGCCATCCTGAATTTTTACAAAAGCCCGAGTTCTGCGGTGTTTTTGCGAATACATGACTGGTACGAGTTTTTTATTTCTATCTATGGCTTCAGCAATTATTTTGGTTTTTTTAGCAGTGTCATTATCATAGTTTTCTATAAGGTCAACAATCTTATCTTTATCCTGGTTACCAACAACCAGGTTAACTCCTTTTATCGCAGCTAGTTGTTCTGCATCAACCTGAGCCAGACACCCGGCAGCAATAACTAAAGCATCAGGATTTTTCCTTGCTGCCCTGCGAATTACTGCCCTCGACTTACGATCACTAACATGAGTAACCGTACAAGTATTAATAACATAGATATCTGCCTCTTCATTAAAATCTACTATTGAATAACCCCTATTATTAAACTCCTCTTTCAGCTGTTCTGTTTCCACCTGATTTACTTTACAGCCCAGAGTATGAAAAGCAACCTTCTTCAATCCAAACTTTCCTTTCTATCAAGCACGGGTAGAAAATATCACAAAAGAATCTAATATGTAGCCTTTTTATAGACACTGATTTTCGCTGATTTTTATGATCCACGCAGATCTTTTTTAACAACTCAACAAAAGTATTGGTTATATAGTAACTTAACCCAGATCGTTAAATTCATATAAGACCAGGCTGGAGGCTACTATGCCGGCTGTTTCAGTTCTTAAAATACGGGGACCAAGACCGGCAGTTAAGCATCCACTTTCCTGGGCTGTTTCTACTTCTCTGGGGCTAAATCCCCCTTCCGGTCCAACAATTAAATATAAACCCTGGCTAATAATGTTGTCCCGGTTAGTATCCAGAACCTTTTTTAACCTGAGTTTCTGCTCATTTTCATATAACATTATCGCCGGTGTTGTATTTATCACTCTAAGTAAATCATAAAAACTAATTACCGGTTTTACCTCTGGTATGATATTGCGGCGGCATTGCTTACAAGCCTCTCTGGCAATAACTTGCCAGCGATTAACTTTCTTTTGGGCCTTTTCCCCTTTTAACTGCACAACTGCGCGTTCACACTGCAAGGGATAGATAGTACTAACTCCTACTTCAACTGCTTTTTGGATTATAGTATCCATTTTTTCACCCCGGGCTATTCCTTGCACCAGTGATAATTTTACCCCGGGCTCATTATCCTTTTGAGCAGTTGAGGCAATCTCAGCTAATAACAAGTTGCTTTCATCTTTACCTAATATTCTGGCCTGGTATTCTGCCCCTGATCCGTCAAAAAGTATAATGGTATCTCCCGGCTTAAGACGCAGTACCTTTTCAATATGACGTGATTGTTCGCTGTCAATCCTGACAATTGTTGCGGTGATATTATCCGCAGAAACAAAAAAGCGGTGCATAGATCTCACTCCTCTCGCACCACCCCGTTAATGTATTTTAATGAGCAACCGTGAGGTATGTCAATATAAAACCGGACAGTATATCCTTGACTACCAAGTCCTCTTTTGGGCTCATTTATATCTTCCGAGCTGCAACCCCTATCCAATCGGTATCTTTTAAAATTCTCTCTATCTCAAAACCATTTTCCTCTAACTGTTTCTTTACTCCTGGCCAGCAGCTGTCAATTATTCCGGAACCAAAGAAATAACCCCCGGGAGCAAGAACTTTTGCTGCCCCAGGAATTAGTAAATTTATTATGTCGGCGGTAATGTTAGCAAGAATAATATCTGCTTGTAGATGTTCTATTTTCTCAGTTATATCACCTGTTCTTACTTCGATTATATTTTCCAACTGGTTAAGTTTTATATTCTCACGAGCAATTTTTACCGCTACATCATCTACATCCATAGCTGTAATACGTGCTGCACCAAGCCTGGCTGCCCCAATAGAAAGTATTCCCGAACCACATCCGGCGTCAATAATCTTCTCGCCGCCTTTAATATATTGATCGATAAACTTTAAGCAGAAACGAGTTGAGGCATGTATACCTGTACCAAAAGCCATACCAGGATCAATTTCAATAAGTACCTCTGATGCTTGTAACTGATAATCTTCCCATGAAGGCTTAATAACCAGACGTCCTATTTTAAAGGTGTGGTAATATTCCTTCCATGACTCCTCCCAGTCCTCATTTTTAACTTCATTAATAATGACTTTACATGTCATATTAAAAGTTTGCTGGACTGATTCGAGATGTGATTTTAACTCATCTAAGATATTAGTATCCTCCGGAAAATAAGCTTTTACAATAACAAATTTATAGTCCAGAACATCAGGAGCTACTGAATCTGCAAACCAGATATCTTTCTTGTCATACCTTCCGGCTGCTTGAGGATCTTCAATAATAACTCCCCCTGAACCCAGCTTATTAAATATATCTGCTATCGCCTCAACACATATCTCCCCGGTTAAAACACTTATTTCTTTCCAATTCATTTTCTTACCTTCTATCCCATCGCATCCTTAAATTTGCCAAACCATCCCTTGCGAGATTTTTCGTCATCACCGTCCTCGTAAAAATCCATCAGTAATTCCTTCTGCCTTTTAGAAAGCTTGGTCGGTATTTTGACATTAATTATTACTTTAAGATCACCGCTACGATGACTATGCAAATGAGGTACTCCTTTACCACTTACGGTTAGTATATCGCCGGGTTGGGTCCCTTCAGGAATATTTAAAGTATGATTTATCCCACCTAATAATGGTATTTCAACTTGGATACCAATGGCTGCCTGCACAAAATTGATATCCAGATTAGTTATCAAGGTGTATCCATCTCGTTTAAATCGAGGATGCGACTTTACAATTATCGTTATATATAAATCTCCTGCTGGTCCTCCGCGTAGACCTGTTTCGCCTTCGCCTTGTACTCTTAAGCGGGAACCAGTATCAATGCCGGCTGGTACCCTGACACTAATTTTCCGTTTCTTTCTTACCTGCCCAGCACCTCTACAGGCTGAACATGGTTTTTCGACTACTTTACCCTCACCATTACATTTATTACACGGTCTGACGGTCTCAAAACGGCCAAACGGGGTATTCTGGACAGCGCGTACCTGACCAGTTCCCTGGCAGTTAGGGCAGGTGCTTATCTTAGTGCCTGGTTCGGCACCATTGCCGTTACATTTATCACACTTTTCTTCCCGAGCAATTTCAATATCTTTTTCCAACCCAAATATGGCATCCTCAAAATTTATCTCTAAATGAATTTCTCGGTCAGCACCACGCTGCGGGCCTGTTCTTCTCCGGCGCCCCGAAGTAGTTCCACTTCCGAAGAACATATCAAATATATCATTAAAGCCTCCACCCATACCGAAGTCGCCAAAGTCAGAACCTCCAAAGCCACCTGCTCCAGCATTTCTGGTTGGGTCAAAGGCATCATGCCCAAATTGATCATAAGCAGACCTTTTCTGGCTATCGCTTAGTATTTCATAAGCATCAGAAAGTTCCTTAAACTTTTCAGCAGCATTTTCGTCATCCCGGTTTACGTCAGGATGGTACTTTCTGGCCAGTTTCCGGTATGCTTTCTTGATTTCCTCCGGTGCAGCATCCCTGGAAACACCTAGTACTTCATAATAATCTCGTTTTGTGGACATTTTTCCCCACCTTCCTAAAAACAGGGTAAACCCGGAAACAATACAGCTTCCGGGCCCTTGCACCCCCCAGGTTAATTACCTCTGCTTAGAGTCTTGACCTGGTACGGTCTCCCGTATAATTATATCTCTTTTTGATTAACGATTACTTATCATTATCCTTATCATCGGATACTTTATACTCGGCATCATATACATCATTTTCCTCCGGACCTGCGGAGCCTTCCTGCTGATTAGTATTTTCATACATTTTGGCGGCAACTGCATGTATCTCCTGAGTTAATGCCTCTATCTTACTATTTATTTCGTCAACGTTATCACTTTCCATGACCTGCTTTAAATCATCTCGAGCTGACTCAATTTTGCTTTTTTCTTCATCATCAATCTTATCAGCAAAATCCTTTAAGGTCTTATCCGCCTGGTAAATCAGACTATCAGCTGTGTTTTTGGCTTCGACTTTCTTAAATCTTTCCTCATCTTCGGCAGCATACTGCTCAGCGTTTTTAACCATATTTTCGATTTCCTCATCACTTAGCCCGCTAGAAGATGTTATAGTTATTTTCTGTTCTTTATTGCTGGCCAAATCCTTAGCTGTAACATTTACTATACCATTGACGTCGATATCAAACTTAACTTCGATTTGTGGTATACCACGGGGAGCAGGAGGTATCCCGGTAAGCTGGAATCTACCCAGAGTAACATTATCACCGGCCATTTTCCTCTCACCCTGTAGAACGTGAATGTCTACCGAAGGTTGATTATCAGCTGCAGTAGTAAAGACCTGGCTCTTGGCTGTAGGAATAGTAGCATTTTTCTCAATAATTCTGGTAAATACGCCTCCCAGGGTCTCTATACCCAGAGAAAGTGGAGTAACATCAAGCAGGACTACATCATGAACTTCTCCTGCCAGAACCCCACCCTGGATGGCTGCACCTATTGCCACTACTTCATCAGGGTTAATGCCCTTAAAAGGTTCTTTCCCGATAAATTTCTTAATAGCCTCCTGAACAGCTGGTATCCTGGTAGAACCGCCCACCATTATTACTTTATCTATCTCTTCAGCTTTTAACCCTGAATCTTTTAAGGCCTGGCGAGTTGGCCCCATAGTTCTTTCTACCAGTTCAGCAGTCATATCTTCAAATTTTGCTCTGGTTAATGTTCTTTCCAGATGTAGGGGACCTGCATTAGTAGCAGTTATATAAGGAATATTTATATCTGTTGTTAACACGCTGGATAATTCATGCTTAGCTTTTTCGGCAGCTTCTTTTAAGCGATGCATGGCCATTTTATCGTTTTTTAAATCAACACCGTTTTCATTTTTAAACTCGTTAACTAGCCAGGCAATGATCTTATCATCAAAATCATCACCGCCCAGGCGGTTATTTCCACTAGTAGCTTTAACTTCGAAAACACCATCGCCAATTTCCAGGATAGATACGTCAAACGTACCTCCACCGAGGTCAAAAACAAGAATTACCTGGTTTTCTTCTCTATCCAGACCATAAGCAAGTGCTGCTGCAGTCGGTTCATTAATAATTCTTAATACTTCCAGACCGGCAATTTTCCCTGCATCCTTGGTAGCCTGCCGCTGTGAATCTGTAAAATATGCAGGCGTAGTGATTACTGCCTGAGTAACTTTTTCGCCGAGATAAGCCTCAGCATCAGCTTTGAGTTTTTGTAAAATAAAAGCTGATATCTCCTGGGGAGTGTAAGCTTTTCCGTCTATATCTACTTTATAATCAGTCCCCATCTTTCTTTTGATTGAGGTTATGGTCCTTTCGGGATTAGTAACAGCCTGCCTTTTAGCCACCCTACCTACCATTTTTTCATTGGATTTAGAAAACCCAACTACTGAAGGAATGGTGCGCTCCCCTTCGGCACTAGTAATAACTTTGGCTTCACTACCTTCCATTACCGCTATACAAGAATTTGTAGTACCTAAATCTATACCTACAATTTTGCCCATCATTAACACCTCCAAAATAAATAGAATAATATGTTAAAGCCCTGGTCTTATTTGCTTACCTTAACCAGACTGGGGCGTATTACCCTGTCATGCATTTTATATCCTTTTTCTAGTTCTTCAATAACTGTATTTTCTGCATATTCGCTGTTTTCTTCCACTAATAAAGGCTGGTGATACTGCGGATCGAAAGGTTCTCCTAAAGCAGGAATTAGTTCGACCCCCTCATTGTCCAAGACTGCATGTAATCTTTTAGTTATCAACTCTACACCTTTATTAAGGGCATCATAATCATTACTAGCTTCTGACATACTAACAGCCCTATCCAGGTCATCTATGACTGGGAGCATTTTTTTTATAAAAGGCAGCGCAGCATATTTTATGTAGTCTTCACGTTCTCTTGCTGCTCGCTTTCTCGTATTTTCAGCCTCAGCAAGGGCACGCAGATAAAGTTCGTGATTTTTCTTAGATTCTTCTTGTTCCTTTTTGAGTTGTTCCTTTAAATCATCGAGCTTATCAATCTCTTTACTACTATCTTTTATTTCACTCCCGCCATCTTTAGCTGCGGTAGGGTCTAACTCAGATTGATTCACTGCAAGTTTTTCTTCATCGTCATGGTTTTCTATGTTATTCAACATTTCTCACCCCTATTCCATTGTATTATTGCTGGCTCCTTTGGTATCTGCCATTTTAATTATGGTATTAATCCTTAAAATAGCAGTAGCTACTTCACCGGCAGCCTTTACTGCCTGTATTTTAACCAGAGCAGGGTCAACTATACCATTTTCAAACACGTCGATTAATTTTCCATTTTCACAGTTAATGGAGATTAAATCTAGTTGTTCTCTGCGTTGTGCTGCCGCCACATCCCCTATCTTTTCCAGGGGGTTAAATCCGGCATTAGCAACCATACATGAAAATGGCCTAATTAAAGCTTCCCTGACACATAACACCCCGAAGGATAACATTCCTTCTTGCTGTCTGGCTAATTTATCAAGCTGAGATCCTACCCAAACTTCTGTAGCACCACCTCCAGGGATTATTCCCCCCTGTAAAGCGGCCTGAACAGCAGAGGCAGCATCTCGTGCTACTCTTTCTCTTTCATCAACGACTTCTTCTGTCGCTGCACCTATTATCAGTACCGCATGGCTTTCCCCTTTACCACCATAAATTGAGGTGTGTTCCAGCTTTTCGTCAACTTTAATCTTATCTGCTTTACCCAGATAAGTCTTAAGCAACCCTGCATCCCGGTTAAGACTATTTCTTTTTAATTTTTTCGCTCCGGTATGCCGACATAATTTTTCAATCTCACGTGACGATACCTTCTGAATCGCCATTATTCCTGCCTCGGTAAATATCTCCTCAGCTATATCATCTATGCCCCGGTCTGCGATGACCACATTAACTCCTATGTCACATATTTTAAGGAGATTTCTTTCATATATTTCCCGGGCCTTTAAGTAGTACTGAAAGCCATGTTCAGTTCTCATCGCCTCATGGTCAATATCTTCAGGTCTCAAAGCATCATCGATAACAAGTATGTTAGACTGTTCAATATAATTGGGCATTTCTATATTAAGAGGTTCTCTATTAATAATAACTCCATTAAAAACTTGATTTGAAGCTAGTTCCCTGGCAACTATGGAATCAGCAAATTTATAATCAGGATTTTGCATTTGCGCCATTCCAATTAACTGAGCACCTTCAATTACCAGATGGGCAAGGTCCTGATGTCCCCTGCCAGCAATAGCAGCTGTATCAAAAAGCAGCTTATCCTCAATAGAGCTTAATTGCCTGGTTCGTTCTTTAATAAATTTAATAGCCGCATTAATACCAATCTGAATACCGTCTAAAACCCGTATAACTGGTACACCTTTTAGGATCTGGGCAGAGCCCTCTGCTACCAATGCCCCGGCAATAATCGTCGCTGTAGTAGTGCCATCACCTACTTCAGCTTGCTGGGCCCGGGCTGCATTTATTATTAAACGCGCGGCAGGATGGTTAGCCTCCATTAATTTTAAAACTGTTACACCATCATTAGTGATAACTACATCACCAAACCGGTCAACCATCATAATATCAAGGCCTCTTGGACCAATAGTTCCCTCTACCGCACGGGATATTGCCCTTGCTGCTTCGGTATTATTAAGTAATGCCTGGAGTTTATCATCCGCTGGTGTATTCGCGGAAAGGGAGTTGTCTGCCATCGATGCCTCCTTAAGCCTTTATCATCTAAGCTTGAATAAATCTTCTATTATACTGCGTACAGATTCAACCGAACCTGCAGCCTTCCAGTACTCCATGCGCACTGGCCCTATTACTCCTATCTTTCCCATCTCACCAAAACTTTTATAGCCAGCAATTACAACGCTCATTTCTTTAATATCTTCGGCTATATTTTCTTTTCCTATAGTAATGTCAACTTCGTGTCCTTCAGGCTCCGGAATTACATTTTTTAGAAGTACATCTTCTTCAAGTAGCGTTAATATACGTTTTAATTTATCGAGGTCCTTAAATTCAGGCTGATTTAATATATTCAGGGCTCCACTGATAATAACTTGTTCCTCGTCATAGTTTCCCACCAGACCATCTATGGTATCCAGGGCTGTATCGATAACTTGCCGCCGTTTTTTTAAATTATCTCTAATAAGTTGCAAATCAGTCCGGTTAATTTGCTCCAGTTTCTTGCCCTGAAAGGCCTGATTAAAAAGTTTGCCTATAATATATAAATCTTCAGGCACAATAGACTCCGGAATATCAATCTTACGATGCATAATAATACCTATATCAGTTACTAGTATGAGCAATGCCTTGCCCTGCTCAATAGGTATAACCTGCAAAAACTTGAAATCGCTTGATTTAACTGATGGAACTACAATAAACGAAGCATAGTTAGTAACTCCGGACAGAAAATTCCCTATATGGTGGATTACTTTATCCCATTCTTGAATATTATCTTGAATTATCGTATATAAAAGATCAATTTCCTCGTTACACAAACGCTCTTTTTCCATCATACAGTCAACATAATAACGAAAACCACTTTCAGACGGTATCCGCCCAGCAGAAGTATGGGGTTGTTCAAGATACCCCATTTCCTCCAGGTCGGCCATTTCATTACGCACTGTTGCTGCACTTATTTTCAATTTGTGTTTTTTTACAACCGCCCTTGATCCTACCGGTTCCGCAGTTTCAACATAATCTTTAATTACCGACTCAAGAATATTCTTCTTTCTTTCATCAAGCATCATTTATCACCACCTGTTAGCACTCTCTTTTATTGAGTGCTAATGAGCGTTTATTAAAAAATATCACCTGTATAACCCTTTGTCAAGTTCTCATATCAGGTGATAAACCGGCAAAGAACTTCATTAGAGAGAAAATATCCCTCTTTAGTCAGTTTAAGATGGCCATTTTCGCATTCCAGCAGTCCTCTTTCCAAACAAGGAGCAATATTCCTACCGTACTGCTTAATTATATCTATATTAAACCTATTTTTAAAATGTTCTAAATCTATTCCCTGGCATAAACGTAAGCCTAAGATTATAGCATCAGAGGCTAAATCTGCCCGTGACATTTTTTCCAGCACCTTAATTGGCCGTTCTCTTCCTGCCTCAATACTGACCAAATATTCTTTTATCAGAGGTTCATTGACAAAGCGGCATCTATTAACGAAACTTACTGCACCGGGGCCAATGCCAATGTATTCTTCTGCCTGCCAGTAAATCAAGTTATGTCTACAGGCAAATCCCGGGCGGCAAAAATTTGATATTTCATAATGTTCGAATCCATTTTCTCGTAAAAAATCTATGGTCCGATTATACATAAGATATTCAGTATCTTCATTAAGTAAGAAAACCTTTCCACTGGCAACACTAGTGCCCATAGGGGTATTATCTTCCAACTGTAATAGATAAGTTGATATATGCTCAGGTTTACACTCTACTGCTGTTTTAAGACTTTCCATCCATCTATCTATAGATTGCCCAGGTACACCATAAATTAAATCAATATTAAAGTTTTTCAACCTGCTGGCATGCATAAATTCAATTACATCAAGGGCCTTTCTGGCACTGTGAATCCTGGTAAGCACCTTTAAATCATCATCTGAAAAGCTTTGCACCCCTAGTGAAATACGGTTTACACCTGCATTAATAATATCTAATATTTTCGTTTTATCCAGGGTGGCAGGATTAGCCTCGATAGTAATTTCTACGTCGCCTTTTACCATAAATTCCTGCTGCACACTCTGAATAATTTGTTCTAACTGACTACCAGTTAAAAGACTCGGAGTTCCCCCGCCTATATAAATAGTAGCAATTTCAACATCAGGTAACTCGGCTCTCTGCTGCTTAATTTCTGCTACTGCACAAGCTGTATACCTTTCCAGCATATCGGATGAAACTATCGGAACTGAAAAAAAGTCACAATACCCACACTTCTTAATACAAAAAGGCACATGAATATACATGCCCATTTTACGTTTATCTTTACTAGCCAATTTCAATAACTCCCCTGGTCAATTTTGAATGATGATATATCCTCGTTGAATTCCTTATTAATAGACGCAGATTAACGCAGATTTTATATGAATCACGC